>NZ_AKIV01000052.1 GCF_000282655.1 Polaromonas sp. CF318 | reverse complement strand
GGGCCGCAGGCGCCGCCCCCTTTGAGGAGGGAACAGGCTACATGCAGTGAGCCTGGACGGGGGTGGGCCAATTATTCTGGTGTGGCAGCGTCGCCGTCACCGCCGCCCGCTTCCAGGGCTTGGCGAGCCAGCTCTTCGTCGCTCAAGGGCGGTGCCCCTTCCAGGGCCCGGAGTTCCTCGAGAAACTCCTCCGTGGGCTCCTCGTGTTCGAGCAGCACCTCTTCGAGCTTTTGCCGGCCGGTTTCCACATGCACCGAGGGAGAATGCAGTTCGGACGGCGGCACCGGGAATTTTTCACCCAGTTCAAATTTGAGCGCCTCGGCCTTCTGGTCTATCCAGTTTGCGAAGTCGCCGTCTTTGGGCGTGTCTGAATTGTTCATGGCCATCTCCTTTGCCTGGGGTGCCGGCGCGAACGGCCGGTACCTGCCCAATTATGGAGGTACGCTTCCACCCTGTGTACATCCCACGGCCATGTCGCCGGGGGATTTCTTGCTTTAATTCACCAAACAGTTAAATTCTCGCCATGCCGCCCCCCAAAACAATGACCACCGAGCCCCGCTCGCGCGACGCCGACCGATCCCAACTGGCCATCCTGCTGGCCGCCCGCGACGAGTTCGCGCAGCACGGCCTCGGCGGCGCGCGGGTGGACCGGATCGCCGAGCGGGCGGACGTCAACAAACGGTTGATCTACTACTACTTCAAGAGCAAGGACGAGCTCTTCCTGGCGGTGCTGGAAAACGCCTATGCCGACATCCGCGCGGCGGAAACAGAACTGCACCTGCGCGACATGGAGCCGGCGCAGGCCATCCGCCGCCTCACGGAATTCACCTGGGAGTACTACATCGCCCACCCCGAGTTCCTGACGCTTCTCAACAGTGAAAACCTGCACCAGGGCCGACACCTGGCCATGTCCAGCCGCGTGCAGGAAATGAACTCGCCGCTGGTCCAGACCCTGGCGGAAATCCTCGAACGCGGGCGCGCGGACGGGCTGTTTCGCGGTGGCATCGACCCGGTGCAGCTGTACGTCTCCATCGCCGGGATGTCGTACTTCTACCTGTCGAACAACCACACGCTGTCGGCCATCTTCGGGCGCGACCTGATGACGCCCAAAGCCCGCCACGAGCGGCTCTCGCACATGTGCGAGGTCATCCTAGGGTATGTCCTTAGAAGCTGATCCCGGCTTGTCATTGACGCGGCGGCGAGGCCATTTTTACAATTCGTAATTCACTTAATGGTGAATTAAGCGTAAACTGCTTTCCGGTACCGCAACAACACCGGCGGCATGGACAGGTCTTTCGCAGCCCTTCAATGACCCCCTTTCAGGAGACAAAGCCCATGAAGTTCACACGTCGCGCCGCACTGGCCAGCCTCGCCTGCCTGGCGGCGCTGTCACCCCTGGCGGCCAGCGCCCAGGGAGCCTATCCCAACAAGCCCATTCGTGTCATCGTGCCTTTTGCCGCGGGCAGCACCACCGACATCATTGCCCGCGCCATCACCGACAAGATGAGCCAGAGCATGGGCCAGACGCTGGTGATCGACAACCGCGGCGGCGCCAGCGGCACCATAGGCCAGCAGGCCGTGGCCACTGCCGCGCCGGACGGCTACACCATCATGATCCACTCGTCCTCGCACACGGTCAGCCCCTCGACCTTCGCCAAGCTGCCCTTCGACACCGTGGGCGACTTCGCGGGTGTGACGCCGATTTCCAGCACGCCCAACGTGCTGGTGATGTCGCCGGCCAAAAACATCAAGACGCTGCAGGAACTGCTGGCCGCCGCGCGCGCCAAGCCCGGCAGCATGAACTTCGCCTCGGCCGGCCAGGGCAGCGCCACCCACCTGAATGCCGAAAAATTCAAGCTCGCCGCAAAAATCGAAGCCACCAACATTCCCTTCAAGGGATCCGGCGAAGCGGTGACCGAAGTGATCTCCGGCCGCGTCGACTACTACTTCTCGCCCATCGCGCCGGTCATCGGCCAGATCAAAAACGGCCAGCTCGTCGCCCTTGCGGTCGGTTCACCCAAACGCGCCAGTGCCCTGCCCCAGGTTCCCACCACGGCGGAAGCCGGCGTCCCGGGTTCGGAGTTCAACTTCTGGATCGGCATGATGGCCCCCGGCAAGACGCCGCGCGACATCGTCAACCGCCTGCACGACGAAGTGACCAAGGCCCTGAACACCCCCGAAGTCAAGGAGCGCTTCGCCGCCCTGGGCGCCGATGCGTGGACGCTCCCGCCCGAGCAGTTCGACGCCTACATCAGGGACGAAATCAAGAGCAATGCCGTGCTGGTCAAGGCCGCCGGACTGCAGCCCACCCAGTAACACCCGGCAAGTTTCCCCGCAGCGTCCCCGCACCCTTTCAACACCCCTGGCCGGACCAGGGTGCGGCCGCCGCATTAACCCAGTCACCCCAAGCCCAAGAGAGAAGGACCCCATGGCCACCCAACGACTAGGAATCATCATGCACGGCGTCACCGGACGCATGGGCATGAACCAGCACCTGATCCGCTCCATCGTCGCGATACGCAAACAAGGCGGCGTGACGCTCTCCAACGGAGACAAGGTCATGCCCGACCCCATCCTGGTCGGCCGCAACGCTGAAAAGATCGAAGCCCTGGCCAAGGCCCACGGCCTCTCGCGCTGGGGCACCGACCTCGACGAAGCGCTCAAGAGCAAGGACGACACGATCTTCTTCGATGCCGGCACCACGCAGATGCGCCCCACCCTGCTGGCCAAAGCCATACGCGCCGGCAAACACGTCTACTGCGAAAAGCCCATCGCCACCAACCTCAACGAAGCCGTCGAGATCGCCCGCCTGGCTGAAAAATCGGGCCTCAAACACGGTGCAGTGCAGGACAAGCTCTTCCTGCCCGGCCTGCGCAAGCTCGACATGCTGCGCCGCGCCGGCTTCTTCGGCAAGATGCTGTCGGTGCGCCTGGAGTTCGGTTACTGGGTGTTCGAGGGCGACCTGCAGCCCATCCAGCGCCCCAGCTGGAACTACCGCAGCGAAGACGGCGGCGGGATGATCCTGGACATGATGTGCCACTGGCGCTATGTGCTGGACAACCTGTTCGGCGAGGTCAAGTCCGTCTCCTGCATAGGCGCCACCCATATTCCCCAGCGCTGGGACGAAGCCGGCAAGCCCTACAAGGCCACCGCCGACGACGCCGCCTACGCCACGGCTGAGCTGGTCGGCCACAACGGCGAGCCCGTGATCGCCCAGATGAATATGTCCTGGGCCACCCGCGTGCGCCGCGACGACCTGGTCACCTTCCACGTCGACGGCACGCACGGCTCGGCCGTGGCGGGCCTGTCGAGCTGCCGCGCCCAGTCGCGCGTGACCACGCCGCGACCGGTGTGGAACCCCGACGAGAAGCAGATGATGAATTTCTTCGACCAATGGCAGGAAGTGCCGGACTCGCAAACCTACGACAACGGCTTCAAGATCCAGTGGGAGCACTTCATACGCCACGTGGTCGAGAACGAGCCCTACAAGTGGACGCTGCCCGAAGGCGCCAAGGGCGTGCAGCTGGTCGAGGCGGCCCTGCAAAGCTGGAAAGAGCGGCGCTGGATCGACGTGCCGCCGCTGAAGGTTTGAGGGGCACGCCATGGCACTGACACTGACCTTGCCCCAGGCCGGCGGCCTCAAGCCCTACACCCTGCGCGGCAGCGCGCCCGTCAAACCTGCTGCCGGGCTGAAATTCAACCGCATCGCCTATTCCGCCGCGCATGTGGTGGCCGATCCGCTGGCGGCGGTGGACCCGTGGCTGGCCTGCGCCATCGACTGGGACACCACCATCGCCTACCGCCGTCACCTGTGGTCGCTGGGCCTGGGCGTGGCCGAAGCCATGGACACCGCCCAGCGCGGCATGGGCCTGGACTGGCCGACCTCGCTGGAGCTGGTACGCCGCTCGCTGGACGCGGCCAAAGACGTGCCGGGCGCGCTCGTTGCTTCCGGTTGCGGCACCGACCACCTGGTGCTGGAAAACGTCAAGACCGTAGACGAGGTCATCCGCGGCTACGAAGAGCAGATGGCGGCGATTGAAAAACTCGGCGGCAAGCTGATCCTCATGGCCAGCCGCGCGCTGGCCCGCGTGGCCACAAGCCCGGCCGACTACGAACGTGTCTACGACCGCATCCTGAGCCAGGCCAGGCAGCCCGTGGTGCTGCACTGGCTGGGCGACATGTTCGACCCGGCCCTGGCGGGCTACTGGGGCAGCGGCGATGTGGAAAAAGCCATGGACACGGCGCTCGGCATCATCAACGCCCACGCCGGCAAGGTTGACGGCATCAAGATCTCGCTGCTCGACAAGGACAAGGAAATCGCGATGCGCCGCAGGCTGCCGGCCGGCGTGCGCATGTACACCGGCGACGACTTCAACTACGCCGAGCTGATTGCCGGCGACGGTTTCGGCAAGGAAACGACGCACGGCCAAAGCGATGCCTTGCTGGGCATCTTCGACGCCATCGCACCCGCCGCCAGCGTGGCACTCGGCGAACTGGCACAGGGCCATATTGAGAAATTCCACGCCATCCTGGGCCCCACCGTGCCGCTGTCGCGCCACATCTTTGCCGCGCCCACGCGGTTTTACAAAACTGGCGTGGTCTTCATGGCCTGGCTCAACGGCCACCAAAGCCACTTCACCATGGTGGGCGGGCAGCAGAGCACGCGTTCGCTGCAGCACTTTGCGGAACTGTTTCGGCTGGCCGATGCGGCCAACCTGCTGGAGCAACCTGAACTGGCCGTGAGACGCATGAAAACGCTACTGGCGCTACACGGCATCGAGTAACCAAAAAGAAGCCACAAGAGCTTCCCCGAGTCTATTTTTACGATCTCTGGAGACAACCATGAAGACACGCACTTTCCTCAAGGCCGGCCTGGCCGTCGGCCTCGCAGCCGCCGCCTTTGGCGCCGCCGCGCAGGCCTATCCCAGCCGCCCCGTCAAGGTCATCATCCCCTTCCCGCCCGGCGGCACGCTGGATGCGGTGGGCCGGCAGCTGGCGCAGAAGCTCGGTGAGCAGATGGGCCAGCCCTTTGTGGTGGAAAACCGCGCGGGCGGCAACGGCACCATCGGTGCGCATGTGGTCGCGCAGGCGCCTGCAGACGGCTACACCCTGCTCTTCAATGCTTCCACTTTCACCACCGCACCCATGACCATGAAGTCGGTGCCCTACGGTGTGGTGAAAGACTTCACGCCCGTCTCGCTGGTCGCCAAGGCGCCCTTGTCGATTGCCATCAACAAGAACCTGCCGATCACCGACGTGAAGTCGCTGATTGCCCACGCCAAGGCCAACCCCGGCAAGATGACGTTTGCGGTCGGCTCCATCGGCTCTGCCGGCCACCTGTCAACCGAATTGCTCAAGCGCGCCGGCGGCATCGAATACACCGTGGTGCCCTACAAGGGAACGGCGCCCGCGTTCCAGGATCTGATCGGCGGCCAGATCGACGGTTTTATCGACCCCATCCTCGGCTCGCTGCAGTACCACAAGAGCGGCCTGCTGCGCGTCGTTGCCATCACCGGCGACAAGCGCGTGCCCAACCTGCCTGACGTGCCGACCGTGGCAGAGACGATTCCCGGCTATGAGTTTTACAGCTGGTACGGCCTGTGGGGCCCGGCAAAATTGCCGGCGGACATCACGCAGAAACTCAACGCCGAAACCAACAAGGCGCTGGCAAGCGACATGCGCGAGAAACTTCTCCAGCAAGGCCTGGTGCTGACACCCGGCACGCCGGAGGACTTCGCGAAATTCCAGAACAGCGACATGGCGCGCTCACAGAAGATCATCACCGACGGCAACATCCGTGTCGAATAACATGCACAACCATGGCCACTGAAGATGTGAGACGCGCGCTGGTCACGGGCAGCAGCTCCGGCATTGGCCTGGCCATTGCGCAAGCACTGCTTGACCAGGGTTGGGACGTCGTCGGACTGGACCTGGCGCCTGCGCGCATCGTGCATCCGGCGTTTTCCTCCACCGAAGTTAACCTGTGCCATACCGAGGCCACGGAGCGCGCGGTACGCTCGGCAGGCGCCGTGCAGGCCCTGGTCCACGCGGCCGGCGTGCTGCGCGTGGGCCGGCTGGGCACGCTGTCCAATGAAGATTCGCAACTGATGTGGCAACTTCATGTCGATGCGGTCACGCGCATCGCCAACCTGGTGGTCCCCGCCATGGCGCAGGCCGGCGCAGGCCGTGTGGTACTGGTCGGCAGCCGCGTGGCGCGCGGCATGGCCGGCCGCAGCCAGTACGCGGCGACCAAGGCGGCGCTGGTGGCCCTGGCGCGCAGTTGGGCCGCGGAAACCGCGGCTTCGGGCGTGACCGTCAACGTGGTGTCCCCGGCGGCCACCGAAACCGCCATGCTCGCCGACCCGGCGCGCGCTGCGGTCCCGCCCAAACTGCCGCCCCTGGGCCGGCTGATCCAGCCGGGAGAGATCGCCGCGCTGGTCACCTTCCTGCTCTCGACCGATGCCGCGGCCATCACCGGCCAGGACATCCAGATCTGCGGAGGCGCGTCGCTCGCGGCGTGAAACCATGGCAGCGAAAGACTCCATAGGCATCGTCGGCCTGGGCCTGGTCGGCACGGCGCTCGCGCGGCGCCTGATGGCTGCCGGCTTTGAAGTCACGGGCTTTGACCTGCGCGAAGAAGCCCGTGCCGCGCTGGCAGGCCAGGGAGGACGCCAGGCCGCATCCCTGGCCGAGGTTGCCGGCGCGGCCTCCTGCGTGGTGCTGGCCGTGTTTGATACCGCTGATGTGCTCAGCGTGGTGGAAGGGCCCGAAGGCCTGCTGTCCGTCCCCGGCGTTCGCAGCATCATCGACTGCTCCACCGGCACACCACATGAACTCCAGGCGCTGGCCGCGCGACTCACGGCGCGCGGCATTGCCTTCATCGAAGCACCGCTGTCGGGCTCCAGCCAGCAGATCGCCGCGGGCGAGGCCACGCTGCTGCTGGGCGGCGAAACCCAGGCCTTGCGGCAATGCGAAGCCGTGCTGGCCGCCATGGCCGGCCAGCGTTTCCACGTGGGCGGCGCCGGCATGGGGGCCAGGGCCAAGCTGGCCACCAACCTGGTACTGGGCCTGAACCGGGCGGCATTGGCCGAAGGCATGGTCTTCGCCGAAAGCCTGGGCATTGCACCTGAACAATTCCTGGCGCTGGTGCTGGCCAGCCCGGCGACCTCCGGCGCGGCGCAGGCCAAGGGCCGGATGATGGTGGACGGCGACTTCGCGCCGCATTCGCGCATACGCCAGCACCTCAAGGACCTGGCCCTGATGATTGACAGTGCCTCGGCCGCCGGGCAGGAACTGCCCCTGTCCCAAGCGCATGCGGCCCTGCTGCGCGCGGCCGTCGCCGCCGGCGACGGTGAACTCGACAACGCGGCCATCATCCGCGAACTGCGCCGGCGCAAAACCGCGCCTCCTCCAACCGACCCGAATCAAACTTCGCCATGAGAGACTTTTCGCAAGACCACCGCTGGCTCTCCATCAACACCGCGACCGTGCGCAAAAACCGGGGCGTCGAGCAGCCTCTGGCGGACATCCTGCAAGCCTGCGCCGCGCGCGGCATACGCGCTGTGTCGCCCTGGCGCGACCAGGTGGCGGCCGCCGGCCTGCCGCTCATTTCAAAGCTGGTCAAAACCCACGGGATGCAGCTCTCGGGCTACTGCCGCGGCGGCATGTTTCCCGCGGCGGACGCGGCGGGCCTCAAAGCCGCGCACGAGGACAACCGCCGCGCCGTCGACGAGGCCTGCGAGCTGAACGCCGCCTGCCTGGTGCTGGTGGTGGGCGGCCTGCCCGGCGCGCTGGCCGGCAAGGCGGCGCACAAGGACATCGCGCTGTCGCGCAGCCAGGTGCATGACGGCATTGCCGCTTTGCTGGACTACGCCAGGGCTTGCAAAATGCCGCTGGCCATCGAACCGCTGCACCCTATGTACGCCGCTGACCGCGCCTGCATCAACACGATGGAGCACGCGCTGGACGTCTGCGATGCGCTGGACCCAGCCAACACGGGTGCGCTTGGCGTGGCCGTGGATGTCTACCACGTCTGGTGGGATCCCAAGCTCGAAGCCCAGATCAAGCGCGCCGGCAAGGAACGGCTATTGGCCTTTCACGTCTGCGACTGGCTGACACCGACCACCGATCTGCTCAACGATCGCGGCATGATGGGCGACGGTGTGATCGACATCCCGAAAATCCGCGGCTGGGTGGAAGCCCAGGGCTTCGCGGGTTACAGCGAGGTGGAGATTTTTTCGACGGGCAACTGGTGGCAGCGCGGCAGCGACGAGGTATTGGACACCTGCATTGCGCGGCACAAGTCAGCGGTTTAAAGCAACCCTTGCGGGGACCGCCTACCTGAACCGGTAGGACACGGCGATATAACCGGTATCCTGCGTGCGACGGCTGAGCAGCGGACTGTTGCGCACCGAGGAATCCAGCCATTTGCGGCGCAGTTGCATGGTCAGCGTCCAGGGTTCGCCCAGCGGCACATCCACGCCCAGCCCCAGCACCGGGGACGTCGAGGCGCCGGCGCTGTAGACCGAGAAGCCGCTGGCGGCGGACTCCGCCGCGCTGACGCCATACAGGTAGTTGTTGTATTTGGCGTTGCTGTATTCCAGCCCCAGCTGCGGAAAGAAGGACCAGCTTCCCACCTTGAATTCCGCCGCGTACGTGGCCTCCAGCAGGCTGCCGTGCGACTTGTTGGCGTCGACAAAGGCGTTCAGAAACAAGGCGCCGTATGGCGTTTCCTGGAAAGTGCCTATGCCCAGCGGAATCGGGGTCTTGCGGTCTTTGAGGCCCGACAGCGCGGCGGTGTCGGCGCGCCAGCCGTCCTGGCTGACGCGGCCCGCGAACTCCAGGTAGCCGTAGCCGAACTTCACGGTCTTCAGGCTCAGGGTGTCCACACGCACGGCAAGGCGGCCGTAGTCAAAAAAACCGTAGGGCAGCAAACGGGTTTCACTGCCCTTGCTGCGGATCACGCTTTGTGTGCCGTAAACGGCGCCGCCCAGGTCGCCGGTCAATTCGTATTTCAGCGGCGCGATCTGCGCGGCGGCCAGCAGGGGCAGCAGGCTCCCTGCACCCAACAGGGTACGAGCTGAAAAGGCCATCGCATACCGGGTGTGGGTCATGCAAATCAGTATAGGCCTGGCCTCCTTTTCAGGCCATGGGCGTGCACAACTCCACCCGAAAACCGTTGCTGTTGCGCACACTGGCCGTTGCCTGGCCAGGTTTTGGGCCGACGCCTAGACGGCCGTCGGCACCTGGCCCGCCACCGGCAGCGCCGTACGGCGCACACGCCGCACATTGAAGGCGCTGGCGATCAGCACGCCCTGCATCAGCGCCAGGCCCAGCAGCACGCCGCGGTACTGGCCGTGGTCCATCATCGCGCCGAAGACCAGCGGCGAGACAGCCTGGCCAATGTCCAGGCCCGCATAGACCACGCCATAGACGCGGCCCGAAGCGTTTTCGGGCGTGGAGCGCTTGACCAGCAGGTCGCGCGACGGCCCGGCAATGCCCGAGGCAAAACCCATGACACCGAACAGCACGGGCACCACCCAGGCCGGGTAGCTGCCCAGGGCCAGCAGCAGCGCGAACACGGCCGCCACGCCAAAACCCACGCCCACGATACGCTCGCAGCGCGCCGGGTCCGAGGCGAGAAAACCGCCAAACACCATGCCGCCGGCGCTGCACACCATGTAAATAGTGAGGCAGATGGCAACCAGCGGCAGCGGCACCTCATGCAGGTGGCGCGCGGCCTCGGGCGCGAAGGCCTGCACCACGCTGAGCACGATGGCGTACCAGAAGAAAAAGGCAAAACACATCCAGACCGCGGGAATCTTCAAGAAGCCCAGCGAGCTGTCGGCCGCCGGCGCGCCCTTGGCCGGCGCCGTCACGGTCAGCGTCAGCTTGTCGCGGTTGGCCACCAGCACCGCCAGCACCACAAAGGCCAGCACACCCGCGCAGGCCAGCGCCACGCGCCAGGAAAACGCGAAGGTCAGCGGCACCAGCATGGCCGGGGCCAGCGCCCAGCCCAGGCTGCCGGTGATGCCGTGCACGCTGTAGGCATGGCCCAGGCGCGGCGCGCTGACCTTGCGGTTGAGCAGCGTGTAGTCGACCGGATGGAAAACGCCGTTGCCGATGCCGGCGATCACGGCAAAGCCGGCCAGCATCCAGTAGCTGGTGCTGATGGAATAACCGAAGGCCGCCAGGCCCAGCAGGCTCAGGCCGCCGAACAGGATGGGGCGCGGGCCGAAGCGGTCCACCACAAAACCCGACATCGCCTGCACCGCGCACGACACGACAAAAAAGAGGGTCATCAGAAAGCCGAGCTCGGCATAGCTGACGTTGAAGGCTTCCTTGAGCCAGGGAAACAGCGGCGCCAGCAGCAGCTGGCTGAAGTGGCTGATCAGGTGGGCCGTGCCGACCAGGCCGATCACGCTGGCGTCCTGCTTGAGTGAAATCGCGTTGCCGGCGGCTGCGGCCACGGTGCTTGAAGTATTCATGGCGCTATCGTAGTATTGGCCTCGCCTGCTGAAATGCGACAAATAGCCATGATTCATCGAATTTCAGACAAAACCACCCGAGTGATCATTGAGCATGCGCGTAACCCCGGCCTTCGCCTGATGCCGGTGGGCGACACCGACAGCTTCACACCCACCCCGAAGCGGCCGGTGCGCGTGCGTGCCCGCTCCATGCCGGCCGACACCCACTTCGAGCCGCATTCCCACGCCTGGGCGCAGTTGGCCTACTGCGCCACCGGCGTCGTGCAGGTCACGGCCGAGAGCGACGGCGCCGGCGGCGAAATCACCTACATCGTGCCGCCCTCGCGCGCGGTGTGGATCGCACCCGGCGCCCTGCACCACATCACCGTGCTGGAGGCCGCCGAGTTCCGCACGCTCTACATCGACGCCAGTGCCACACCCAAGGGCTGGAGTGGCTGCCGCGTGCTGGTGGTGTCGCCCCTGCTGCGTGAATCGATCAGCGCCCTCGATGCCGCCTCGCCCACACGCCCGCTGAGCTCCACGCGCGAGCAACTGCTCAGCGGCCTGGTGCTGGACGAACTCACGCATGCCGACATCCAGGCCCTGGGCGTGCCCATGCCGCACCCGCAAACCGGCGACAAGCGGCTGCGCGCCCTGTGCGAGGCAGTGCTGCATGCCCCGTCCGAGCGGGCCACGCTGGCCGAATGGGCGGCGGACACCGGCGCCAGCGAGCGCACCGTGGCCAGGCTGTTCCGCGACGAACTGGGCCTGAGCTACCAGCAGTGGCGCCAGCAGGCCATCCTGGCCCACGCCCTGCCCCTGCTCACGCGCGGGCTGTCGGTCAGCGCCGTGGCGGCGGCCAGCGGTTATGCCAGCGACAGCGCCTTCACCGCGATGTTCAAGGCGGCGATGGGCCAGCCGCCCAGCCATTTCCAGAAACAAGTGCAGTTGGCCTAAAGCTCCCGGGCCGCCTGCCACAGTCCCTGCTGGCCGACGGCGCCATACCAGGCCAGGAAACGCCTGCGCTGGCTTTCAAAGGGTTCGGTCAGTGGCTGCCGCGGGTCCTGGCTCAGCGCATAGGCCATGCCCTCCACGAACCACTGCGGCTTAAACAGCAGGCGCAGGGTACCGATGCGCTCGGCCTGCGCATGGTGGATCAGTTCGTGGCGCACAAAAAAAGACTCCCAGGCGCGCGGGCCTATCACCGTACCCATCGTGCCCACGGTGACCGCCGCGCGCGCACCCAGGCCAAATGCGTCGGCGCAGGCTTGCGTCGCGCAAAAAATGACGCGGGGCTTGCCTTTGAAGGGGCCCAGCAGCTCCGGCACAAACGCCACGGCCTCCGCATACAGGCCGGCGGCCTGCACCAGCCGGGTGGGGTCGTCAACGCAGACCGACGCGTTCAGGCAGCTCACGCCCACCAGGCTTGGCGCGACCACCCGCACGGGCTTGACCGCGAACCAGGTGATCAGGGGAACCGCCGCCAGCATCACCAGCAGGCGGACTTTGAAGGAGGGGCGGCCCAGGCGCATGTGAGGCCGGTCAGCGACAAGGCCAGGGCATGCGGCCTTCAGCGGCGGTCAAACGCCGCATTCAGCCGGCGCAGCAAGGGCTTGTTGAGCTCGCGGGTGTGCCGGTTCCAGCGGTCCATGGAGCGCTGCAGCTCGACCTGCAGGCGCGCGCTGGTGGCGGTGTCGCCAGCGGTCGCGGCCCAGATGGCGTATTCGGCGCGGCTTTCGAAACTGCCGAAACGCTCCACCGCGGATTCGAATTCCGCCCTGGCGTCGACGCCCCTGCCGGCGCCCGCCAGCGCCTGGGCCAGCAGCAGCGAAACCTGTTCCGCGCGGAAGCCGGCGTCGGTCTTGCGGATGAACTCGAGGTGGGTGATCGCCTCGGCATAACGCTCGCAGGCGAAATACGCGCGCGACGCGCCCAGCCTGATTTCGAGGTCGGATGCGAACGGACCCTTGAGGCAGGCGTCGTAGCTCTGGGCGGCTTCCAGGGGCTGGCCCGCCTCCAGCAGTGCCGCGGCCAGCCGCATCTGGTTCTGCGCGGTCGGCGTGTAGTCGAAGGCGGCATGCGCCTCCTTGAGTTCGCGCGTGGGATTGAGCGTCTTCGCGGCGGCCGCCACCACCTTGCGCGCGCCGCGTTCGAGCCGCGAGTCCGGCAGGTAGATCGCCAGGAAATAAACGATGCTGCCCAGCAGGGGGAAGGAGAACAGGATGATCAGCCAGTACAGCTGCTGGCCGCTGCGCAGGGCGTGGACGGCGAAGAACACCGCCACAAAGAAATGCAATCCCAATCCGACAAAAGGCATGGCTCACCCCTCCAGGTTATTTTGGGGGCCATTCTACGGGGGTGCCAGGACAGGTACCCCATGCTTTCGACCGCCGGTGGGGGTTCCGGGGACGACCGGTAGCCGGCGTTCATGGCAGGCCGTCGATACCTGTGTCCTTGTTCCAGTAGCCGCTGGCCATCAGGCGCTCCCGCACCATGGCGCGCGCCCGGTGCAGCCGGCTCTTGACCGCGTCCACGCCCAGGCCCAGTTGCTTCGCCACCTCGGGCGCCGTGAGTTCATCGACGTCGCGCAGGATCAGCACCTCCCTGTAGGCTTCGGGCAAAGCGGCGATGGCGCGGATCAAATCCAGCCGCAGGTCCAGCGGCAGCGCCTGCGCCGCGACGGCCTCCACATCGACGCCCTCCTGGCCCTGCGCGGCCTTGCGGCCGCGAAACAGGCGAAAGCATTCGCGCTCGACGATGCGAAACAGCCAGACGGCAAAGGTCGCCGCGGTGCGCAGCGCGCCTATCTTGCGGTAAAGCTGCCACAGCGCGGCCTGCACCGCATCTTCCGCATCCTCAGCGCTGGAACAGGTGCGGCGCGCGAAACGCTTGAGGTCGGGCTGGCACTGCGTGAGCAGTTGGGCGATGGCCTGGGTGTTGCCGCCGCGCGCGGCTTCGACCAGTTGGGCGCTGGCTTTCATGGTTTGCCTTTGGCCGTGGGCTTGCGGCCGACGAGCGCGCAGGCGGGGCAAAAACCGGCGATACCCGTCAGGCCCAGCCCCGCCGCGCTGGCCAGGGCAAGCGCCATGGGCCAGCCGGCCGGCAGCCACAGCAGGCCGGCGCAGGCCAGCAGCAGCGCGCCGCCCAGGCGTAGGGCCCGCTCCCAGGCGGGAAGATTTCGTTGCAGGAAAAACATCAGGAACTCCTTGGCTGTGGTGGATGCTGACAAAGAGGCCTGCTGGCGCCAAAAGGGTTCGGATTTTCCAAAATTATCCTATCGGCTTGCCGTGCCGACGCCTGGAGCCCGTGATGGGCGCGCGGCACGGCTGGCTATCATGGGCCATGCATATCCGGAGCAGCTTGGGGAAAACACAGGGCGCTTGGCCGCGCGCCGCCGGCTGCGCAGCGCTGGCCTTTCTGCTGGCCGCCACCGGCCTGGCGCAAGCGCAATCCGCGGCACAGGGCCATCCGCCGCTGCTGCGCGCGCTGAACGCCTTGCGCCAGCAGGGCTGCGCAAAAGGCAGCCGCCCGGCCGCCCCGCTGCGTGAAAATGCCGCGCTGTCGCAGGCCGCGGCGCTGGTCGCGGGCGGCCGCAAACTTGATGGCGCGCTCAAAGCCGTGGATTATCGTGCGCTCAGCACCATGCTGATCACGATACGGAGCGCCAGCGGGTCCGTGGCCCTGACACCAAAGGCACTGGGCAGATCTTGCGGCGCGGCCATGCACGCTGAGCTGCTGGAGGCGGGTTTTCACCAGCGCGGCACACAAACCTGGGTGGTGCTGGCCGAGCCCTTTTCGCCGCCGGCCGCCGCGCAGGCCGAAGAGGTGCAGGTGCGGGTGCTGGCGCTGGTCAACCAGGCGCGCTCCCGACCGCAGCACTGCGGCGACAAGGCTTTCGCGCCGGCGCCGCCGCTGCGGCTCAACCCCAAGCTGCACAGTATTGCGAACGCCCATGCGGGCGACATGGCACGCCACGACTATTTCAGCCACACCGGCCGCGACGGCAGCACGGTGGACGGCCGGGCCACGCGCGCCGGCTACGCCTGGGACGCCATCGGCGAAAACATCGCCGCCGGCCAGCTGAGCGCCGACGCGGCCGTGCGTGGCTGGATGAACAGCCCAGGCCATTGCGCCAACATCATGTCGCCGGCTTTCAGCGAGATGGGCGCCGCCTTTGTGGTGAACAGGCAGAGCAGCCAGGGGATTTACTGGGCGCAGGTGTTTGGGACGGCGCCTTGACGGCCAAGCGCTAGATCACGCGCTTGAGCAAGCCCATGACCTGCTCGAAGCGCTTGCCATAAGGCGGGTAGAACAAATCCCCGCGCGCCCACTTGGATTGCAGCATCACCGGCTTTTGCTGCGTCAGGCGCAGAAAGCCGGTTTCGCCGTGGTAGGCGCCCCAGCCGCTGTCGCCGACGCCGCCAAAGGGCAGGTTTTCGTGGGCGATGTGCATCAGCGTGTCGTTCACCGTGACGCCGCCGCTCACGGTGCGCGCCAGCACATGGTCGCGCGAGCCGGTGTCGGTGCCGAACCAGTACAGTGCCAGCGGCCTCGGCCTGGCGTTGACGTAGCGGATCGCTTCGTCGATGGCCGTGTAGGGAATCACCGGCAGTATGGGGCCGAAGATTTCCTCGCTGAGCAGTTTCGAGCCGGCCGGCACGTCAAACACCAGCACCGGTGCCATCTGCCGCGAAGCCGCGGCCACGCCGGCCATACCCGCGGTGCTGGGCTGGACGGCCTGCAGGCGCGCGCCCTCGCCTTCGGCCTGCGCCAGCAGCGCCTGCAGCCGCTCCAGATGGCGCGGGCTGATGATGGCCGCATAGTCGGGGTTGCCGGTGATGGTGGGAAACAGGGTCGCCACGGCGCGGGCAAAAGCCTCGCCAAAAGCCGTTTCGCTGCCTTGCGGCAGCAACACGTAGTCGGGCGCGATGCAGGTCTGGCCGGCGTTGAGCAGCTTGCCGTGCGCGATCTTGATGGCGGCCTTGTCGATGTCGCAGGAGGCATCGATGATGCAGGGGGACTTGCCGCCCAGCTCCAGCGTGGTCGGCGTCAGGTTGGCGGCGGCAGCCTCGGCCACCTTGCGGCCCACGGCGGTGGAGCCGGTGAAAAACAGGTGGTCAAACGGCAGGCCGGCGAATTCGGCGGCCAGTTGGCCGTCGCCCTGCACCACGCACAGCTCGTCGGGCGCAAAGGATTGCCCCAGCAGCGTAGCCAGCAGCTCCGAGGTGCGCGGCGTCAGTTCGCTGGGCTTGAGCATCACGCGGTTGCCCGCGGCCAGCGCCGTGATGACAGGGCCCAGCGAAAGCTGCACCGGATAGTTCCACGGCGAGATCACGCCCACCACGCCCAGCGGCTGGCGCTGCAGGTAGGCGCGCGCGGGCTGCAGGTACAGCGGAGTGCGCACCTTGACGGGTTGCATCCAGCGGGGCAGGTGCTTGAGCGTGCTGGAAAGCAGCGAGCGCAGCACAAAAATGTCGGCGATTTCGGTCAGCTGCGGCGAGCGCACACCGAAGTCGGCATTGACGGCCTGCGCCAGCTCGGCGCCGTGCGCATCCAGCAAGCCGCGTATGCGCAGCAGGCGGTCCCGGCGCAGTGCCAGCGGCACTTCGGCCTGCGTGCGGCTGGCCTGGTGCTGGGCGTCAAACAGGGTGCGAAGCGGTGTCCGGGAGGTGCTGGAAATCATCCGGCCATGATAGGGACCGCCGGGCCCGCGCAGTAGGGGCGCAACTCCAGCGCTACTCCGGGTTGACCCTGGGGTAGCCGTCCCCATTTAGGAGGCTGACGGCAGCTGCCAGACAGGGCGGCCGCCAGCTAAACCCATCCTGGTAAAGGTATTTCATGGAATACAAGGACTATTACAAGATCATGGGCGTGGCGCGCGATGCCACGCCCGATGAGCTCAAAAAAGCCCATCGCAAACTGGCGCGCAAATACCACCCCGACGTCAGCAAGGAAAAAAACGCCGAGACGCGCTTCAAGGAAATTGCTGAAGCCTACGAGGTGCTGCGCGACCCCGAAAAGCGCGCCGCCTACGACAGGCTGGGCGCCAACTGGCAGGCCGGGCAGGAGTTCCGGCCGCCGCCGGGCTGGCAGGCCCGCGAGCAAGCCGAAGGCCGCGGATTTTTCGGCGAGGCCCGGGGGTTTGACCACAGCGACTTTTTTGACGCTATCTTCCGCGGCATGGGCGCCGACCTGGGAGGCGGCTTCGGTGGTTTCGACACGGGCGGCCAGGACCAGCACGCCAAGATACAGATCACCCTTGAGGACGCCTACCAGGGCGCCACCCGCACGCTGCAACTCAGCGTGCCCGGCAAGCGCGGCCAGGCGCGCAGCATTGAATTCACCATCCCCAAGGGCATACGCGCCGGCCAGCAAATCCGCCTGGCCGGTCAGGGCGCGCCCGGCACCGGCAAGAGCGGCGCCGGCGACCTTTACCTGGAAGTGGAATTCCTGCCGCACAAGCTCTACCGCGCCGAGGGCCGCGACGTCTCCATGAACCTGCCCGTGGCACCCTGGGAGGCCGCCCTGGGCGCGCAGGTCGAAGCGCCCACGCCCACCGGCTGGGTCGAGGTCACCATCCCCGCGGGTTCGTCGCCGGGCAGCAAGCTCAGGCTCAAGGGCCGGGGCCTGCCGGGCAAGCCGTCGGGCGACTTCTACTTTGTGCTGCAACTGGCGCAGCCGCCGGCCGGCAGCAAGGCCGCCAAAAAGGCCTATGAAGACATGGCCGAGGCGTTCAAAGCCTTCGACCCGCGGGCCGGTTTGCAATAAGCAGCCTGGGAAAAAGTGCGCGGTGGCAGAATCGGTCGCCATGGCCGACACCGCCGTACCCGCCCTCAAAAACATCTTCGATCCCGCGCGCTATCGCCACATCGCGGCGCAAACCGCGGCGGTTTACCCGCGTTTTGACGACAAGCGATTTCTGGCGCTGGCGCTGCCCGGGCTGGACGGGCTGTCGCTGATGCAGCGCCTGCGGCGCACCAGCGAATGCCTGCACGCCACGCTGCCCGCCGACTACCGCAAAAGCATCGCCATCCTGCGCAAGCTCGCGCCGCGCATCAACAGCGGCTTTGTGACCCTGGTGCTGCCGGACTATGTGGGCCTGTACGGCCGCGAGGACTTTGACACCTCCATGGAGGCGCTGAAGTTTTTCACCGCCTTCGGCAGCTCGGAGTTCGCCATCCGCGAATTCATCCGCCAGGACCCGGCGCGCACGCTGGCCGTGATGAAGACCTGGGCCAAGGATGAGAGCGAGCATGTGCGCCGCCTGGCCAGCGAAGGCAGCCGCCCGCGCCTGCCCTGGTCTTTCAGGCTGGATGCGTTGATGGCCGACCCGGAGCTGGCCGCGCCCATCCTGGAGGCGCTCAAGGCCGACGGCAGCCTTTATGTGCGCAAGTCGGTGGCCAACCACCTCAATGACATCACCAAGCTGCACCCGGCGTGGGTGCTGGGGCGCCTGAAAAGCTGGCCGCTGGAGAACCCGCACACCGCATGGATCGCGCGGCACGCACTGCGCACGCTGATCAAGCAGGGCGACAAACAGGCGCTGGGCGTGATTGGCGCGGGAAAAAAAGCGGCCGTCAGCATCAGCGGCTTTTCCGTCAGCCCGAAAAAACTCCGCCTGGGCGAGCGGCTGGAGCTGTCGTTCACGCTGCAGTCCACCTCGCGCCAGAGCCAGCGCCTGGTGGTGGACTACACCATCCACTACGTCAAAAAAGCCGGCAGCAGTTCGGCCAAGGTCTTCAAGCTCAAGGAACTGGACCTGGCGCCGGGCCAAAGCCTGCAACTTTCACGCAGCCAGATGGTGCGCGACTTCACGACACGCGTGCACCATGCCGGCCGCCATGAGGTGGACATCATGGTCAATGGCGAGCGCCTGGCGAGCGGCTTTTTTGAGCTTTTAAAGCCTTGAACTGACATTTGCTTGCCCTTCTTGCACAGGAGGGGCTTGCAGGGCGCGCGGGTTTTGTACATTAGAAACCTGGGCTGTGCGAGCCCACGGCATCCAACACATATCAGGAGGGATATTCCATGACCAGCCCATACATCCGGCGCCTGCGCCCAGCCTTCAGCACGCTCGGCCTGCTGTTGCTTGTGTCCGCCTGCGGCGGCGCCGGCGGCGAGGAAATCGGCGCGGTGGACACCGTGTTCAAGTTCATAGGCCCCGACCACAAGATCGTGGTCGATGCCTACGACGATCCAAAAGTTGCCGGCGTGACCTGCTATGTGTCGCGTGCCAAGACCGGCGGCCTCAAGGGCGCGTTCGGCCTGGCCGAGGACAAGGCCGAGGCCTCCATCGCCTGCCGGCAGACCGGCGTCATCAGCTTTGGCGACAAGCCGCTGGACAAGCAGGAAGAGATGTTCAGCGAGCGCATTTCGCTGGTCTTCAAGAGGCTGCGTGTGGTGCGCATGATTGATACCAAGCGCAATACGCTGGTCTACCTGACCTATTCGGACCGCGTGATTGAAGGCTCACCGCAAAACAGCGTCACCGCCGTTCCGGTGCCGGCCGGCACCGTGATCCCGGTCAAGTAAGTCGAATCGCCCTACTTCGAGGCGGCGTTGCGCTTGCGCGTCGCCGCAGCCTTTTTGGCCGAAGCCGAGCGCTCGGCCGCGGGGCGCGACGCAGCCGCCGCGCCGCCCAGGCGACCGCCTTTGCGCGAGGGCGCATGGTTTTCCACCTTGCCGCGGCCCGAGCCGGACTTTTTGCCGCCGCCGGTTTCCTTGTTCACCGTGGCCCAGGCGCGCCGCTCGGCTTCCTCCTTGCCGACGCCGCGGTCCTCATAGCCTTGCTCGATGTGCTCGGCCTTGCGCTTTTGCTTGTCGGTGTAGGCAGATTTATCACCTCTTGGCATGTCAGCTCCTTTCGTGTTGGCAGAGGTCCAACTTAGCGCCGCGCTGCCGGCGTTCCGGCGGAAAGGGACTGAAATTCGCGTCGGTGCCGTCCTACTGATCCAGCCGCACCGTATGGGTGTATAACCGGAGACCCCCGGGTCCCGCGGCGCGTCCTCCGTGTCATGCCGCAGCACCCACCCCGGATACAACAGCAAGGAAGAACAGACATGGGCGCGCAGTGGAAAGCAAAAGGCAAGGAACTGGCCGCGAATGCCAGGGGCCGCTTGTTCGGCAAACTGGCCAAGGAAATCATGGTGGCGGCGCGCAACGGCGCGGACCCGGCCTCGAACGCGCGCCTGCGCCTGGTGGTGGAGCAGGCCCGCAAGGTCTCCATGCCCAAGGACACCCTGGAGCGGGCCATCAAGAAAGGCGCGGGGCTGACCGGCGACACCGTGCATTTCGAGCACGTGATCTATGAAGGCTTCGCGCCGCATCGCGTGCCCCTGATGGTTGAATGCCTGACCGACAACCTCAACCGAACGGCCTCGGAAATCCGTGTGCTGTTCCGCAAGGGGCATCTGGGCACTTCGGGCTCGGTCTCCTGGGACTTCGACCACGTCGGCATGATTGAGGCCGAGCCGCAAGCTGCCGGCGCCGACCCCGAACTCGCCGCGATTGAAGCGGGCGCCCAGGACTTTGAGCCGGGCCACGAAGAAGGCACGACGACGTTTCTGACCGACCATGCCGACCTGGACATCGTTAGCCGCGCCCTGCCCGCGCAAGGCTTTACCGTGCTGTCGGCCAAGCTGGGCTACAAGGCCAAAAACCCCATCAGCCCGGCCAGCCTGAGCGCCGCCGAACTCGAAGAAGTCGAAGCCTTCCTGGCGGCCGTCGATGCCAACGATGACGTGCAGAACATCTTTGTGGGCTTGGGCGACTGAGCCAACTACTTCGCGGGCGCCTCATAGCGGGGCCGTATCCGGGTTTTCTGCACGATGCCTGCCGGCGTGAACAGGACCACAAACTCGGCACCCGGTGTTTCGCTTTTGGGGGGCTTCTCCCGGTAAGCCCAGACTTCATAGCCGCTGTCAAAGCGGACCACGGTGGCGGAACCCAGCGCGGCGCTGACCTCGGCCTTGGTGCTGCTTCCGGGGATCACCATGACCTGCGCGCCCTGCATGGACAGCTGGCTGTCGCGGAAAAGAGGACGCGTTTCCTCAGGCGTGGCCGCGCAGCCCGCCAGCACCAGGCTGATGCAGGCCAGCAGCTTGCCCGGTGCCATCACCCGCCCTCCATGTAGTCAAACTCGACCAGCGTGTCGTCGGGCCAGGTGCGGTCGCCCAGCGGCAGGAAGTAGGTGCGGTCCACCAGCACCTCGCAGTCGCAGTCGGGCAGGTCCTTGTCCAGCTTGGGGTCGTCGCTTGCCGCAGCGTACAGCATGGCCAGGGGCAGGATTTCCCGGCGCGCGCCGGCCGCCAGGGAGACGCTGAACAGCGGGCGCTCGGAAAAGAACAGGTAGAGCGGCACCTTCTTGTCGCAATAGGCCGGCGTGTCGAACATCGCGCCGGCAATCCTGTCGACCACGCCGCCGCTGCGCGAGACCAGGCCGGCCTCCATACCCACCCTGCACTCCAGCCGCAAATCGCCCAGGCGCCGTGTGCCCGGCGGCAGGCCCGGCGTGCGGATCTCGGTGCGCCAGGTCATGCTCTGCGCCTTGCGGTTGGGGATGACCTGCGCATCCTCGGCAAAGGCCTTGGCGTCGCGCGGCAGGCTGAAAGTCCGGTCGGGTGCGATGGCCACGGGAAAGTCCATGGTCGTGCCTATCACTTCCATGGCAATCGCATTCATGTCGGTCTCGCGCCGGCGCGGCAAGAGCTTGAAGCGCAGCGAGGCATTGGGCGCCAGGCTTTTTTCGCGCTCGAAGAGGTCCATGCCGCGAATCATTTTCCGGTAGGACTTCTCGACCGGGTCGCTGTTGGCCTTGGCACTGATCGTCACCGGCCGCAGGGTGCGCACGCCCGGCTCCGGGGTGTCAGCCGCCTGGGCACCGGCCTGCGGGGCAACAGCCATGCCTGCCGCCAGGCAGGCGGTGCGCAGCACGGCGCGGGCAAGGCGGTTTGGCATGGCGTATCCGATGGGGCAGGAGACCATGGTAGGCCGCAGAGGCTGGCGGGGCTGTAGGACGATTCCAGCATTTTCCCCAATGGCACAGGCTCAAAAAAAAACCCGCCCCGGCATGAACCGGAGCGGGTTGTGAGGCTCACCATGAAAACGGTGGCTAATGAACGGTCGATTCAAACCTGAACACGCCCGGCTCGCGGATGGGGTCCACGTCCACCGGTATCGTGCTCTTGGGCGGGAACCGCCCTTCGAGCAGCAGCTTGCTGAGCGGGTTCTCGATGCGCTGCTGGATGGCGCGCTTGAGCGGCCTGGCGCCGAACACCGGGTCGAAGCCGACCTTGGCCAGCTCGGCGATCGCCGCTTCCGACACGTCCAGCGTGAGATCCATCTTCTGCAGCCGGGCGATGAGCACCTTGAGCTGTATGCGGGCGATGGACTCGATGTTCTTCGCGTCCAGGGCGTGGAACACCACGGTCTCGTCGATCCGGTTCAGGAACTCGGGGCGGAAATAGTTCTTGAGCTCATCGGTCACCGCGTCCTTGATTTCTTCCGTCGGCTTGCCGACCATGGACTGGATGATGGGCGAGCCGATGTTGCTGGTCATGACGATCACGGTGTTCTTGAAGTCCACCGTGCGGCCTTGCCCGTCCGTGAGGCGCCCGTCGTCCAGCACCTGCAGCAGCACATTGAACACGTCGGGATGGGCTTTTTCGACCTCGTCGAGCAGCAGCACGCTATAAGGCTTGCGGCGCACGGCTTCGGTCAGGTAGCCGCCCTCCTCGTAGCCCACATAACCCGGGGGCGCGCCTATCAGGCGGGCCACCGAGTGCTTTTCCATGAACTCGCTCATGTCGACGCGTATCAGGTGGTCTTCGCTGTCGAACAGGAAGCCGGCCAGCGCCTTGCACAGCTCGGTCTTGCCCACGCCCGTGGGGCCCAGGAACAGGAAGGAGCCGGTCGGGCGGTTAGGGTCGCTCAGGCCCGAGCGCGAGCGGCGTATGGCATTGGCCACCGCGCTGATGGCTTCGTCCTGGCCCACCACACGCTCATGCAGCTTGCCCTCCATCTGCAGCAGCTTGTCGCGCTCGCCCTGCATGAGTTTGCTGACGGGAATGCCGGTGGCGCGCGCAACGACCTCGGCGATCTCTTCTGCGCCGACCTGGGTGCGCAGCAGCGTGGGCGCGTTGGACTTGCCCTTGCTGGCTTCGCTGTCCTGCGCTTCCTTCAGGCGCTTTTCAAGCTCGGGCAGCTTGCCGTATTGCAGCTCGGCGACCTTGTTGAAGTCGCCCTTGCGGGTGAACTCCTCGATCTGGAAGCGGATGCGGTCGATCTCCTCCATGACGTCCTTGGAACCCAGCGCCTGGGCCTTTTCGGCCTGCCAGATTTCGTCGAGGTCGGAGATCTCTTTTTGCAGCTTGGCGATTTCCTCTTCGATGAGCTCGAAGCGTTTTTGCGAGGCTTCGTCTTTTTCGCGGCGCACGGCTTCGCGCTCGATCTGCAGCTGGATCAGGCGGCGGTCGAGTTTGTCCATGACCTCAGGCTTGGAGTCCATCTCGATCTTGATCTTGGCGGCTGCCTCGTCGATCAGGTCGATGGCCTTGTCGGGCAGGAAGCGGTCGGTGATGTAGCGGTGGCTCAGCTCGGCCGCGGCCACGATGGCCGGGTCGGTGATCTGCACGCCGTGGTGCGCTTCATATTTTTCCTGCAGGCCGCGCAGGATGGCGATGGTGGCCTCCACCGTGGGCTCGCCGACCAGGATTTTCTGGAAGCGGCGCTCCAGGGCGGCGTCTTTTTCGATGTATTTGCGGTATTCGTCGAGCGTGGTGGCGCCCACGCAGTGCAGTTCGCCGCGCGCCAGTGCCGGCTTGAGCATATTGCCCGCGTCCATCGCACCTTCGGCCTTGCCGGCGCCCACCATGGTGTGCAGTTCATCGATGAAGACGATGGTCTGCCCTTCGTCCTTGGCCAGTTCATTGAGCACGGTTTTCAGGCGCTCTTCAAACTCGCCGCGAAACTTGGCGCCGGCCAGCAATGCGGCCATGTCGAGCGACAGCACGCGCTTGCCCTTGAGGGAATCGGGCACTTCGCCGGCCACAATGCGCTGGGCCAGGCCTTCGACGATGGCGGTCTTGCCGACACCAGGTTCGCCGATCAGTACGGGGTTGTTCTTGGTGCGGCGCTGCAGCACCTGGATGGCGCGGCGGATTTCATCGTCGCGGCCTATGACCGGGTCGAGCTTGCCCAGGCGGGCGCGCTCGGTCAGGTCCATGCAGTATTTTTTGAGGGCTTCGCGCTGGCCTTCGGCGTCGGCGCTGTTCACGCCCTGGCCGCCGCGCACGGCGTCAATCGCCGCCTCGAGCGCCTTGCGGGTCAGGCCGTTCTCTTTGGCCAGGCGGCCGACGTCGCTCTTGCTGTCGGCCACGGCCAGCAGAAAGAGTTCACCGGCGATGAACTGGTCATTGCGTTTGATGGCTTCTTTTTCAGTAGCCTGCAGCAGCTTGGCGAGCTCGGAGCCGACCTGGATCTGGTCCTGGCCCTGCACCTGGGGCAGCTTTTTGACGGCCGCGTCGGCGGCCTGCGTGAGGCCACCCACGTTGACGCCGGCCTTTTCCAGCAGCGCGCGCGGGCCGTCGTCCTGGCGCAGCATGGCGGCCAGCAGGTGGACCGGCTCGATATAGGCGTTGTCATTGCCCAGCGCGAGGGATTGCGCGTCGCTCAGGGCTTCCTGGAATTTGGTGGTGAGTTTGTCTTGTCGCATGGAAAGTGTTCCCAATGGTTGATCCCCACAGACATTGGGGGTATGCGGGTGTTTTCAAGGCCTTCCGCCATCCCAGGCCACCCCCGGCTACACAGGCCTACCCACTGGCGGCACGGCGCAAGGCCCTGGCCCGTGATTCGACGCCGCGCACGATCACGTCAATCCAGGCCTCGAAACCGCTGTCCAGCGGCTGGCCGTCGCCGCTGGACCAGCGCAGCACAAAAGCCCGGTTCTGCATCGCACCCAGGTGCCGGGCGAGCGCGGGCTGGCGGACGGCGTCAACGCGTGCGATCTGGGCGCGGCAGGCGTTTTCCCAAGCCTCGGCGCCTTCCGTTGGGGCCGTGGAAAGCTCCATGGTCGCGAAGCCGCACATGGCGGCGAACACCACGTTGTAGGCATCGACCAGGCCGTCACCCTCAAAGCCGGCATCTTCCAGCAATTGCACCAGATGGTCCAGCATGGTGGCGTCGAAGGTGGCGTTGTAGATCAATTCGCTGGCCACCAGAGGGGCCAGCCGGGGATGGCGCCGCAGCACTTCGCGATAGCGGCGCAGCAGGGCAGCCAGGCGGTCCTGCCACCGTCCGGTGACCCAATCGTCGGCCACACCATTCATCGCCAGCGCCACCGCGCCCGAAATGAGTTCGTTGCGGCTGGGAACATGCCAGTAGATCGCCGACGGAAACACCTTGAGCACCTGCGCCAGTTCACGAATGTTGAAGGCCTGCGGGCCCTGGCGGTCTATCAGGGCCAGCGCCGCTTCCAGGATGCGCTCGCGGCTCAGCGCCGCGCCATGGGTGTCATCCGCGGTTTTGCGCGGCCTCCCGGCGCGACGGGGTGGGGGCGGTTTGGTGGGCAAGAGGGCTCCAGAAGCGGAAATAATGCGCCATTTTATGATTTATTGAAGAGTGTTCAATTAATATTGAACTTCGTACAATTAATCATCTTTTTTGCAAAGGGTACCGCCATGCGTGAGGTCAAAACCGGTGAATTCGAAGGCGGCTGCGCCTTTGTCGAGGGTGAATTTGTGCCGCTGTCCGAGGCCAAGATTTCCCTCTTTGACTGGGGTTTCACCCGCTCGGACGTGACCTACGACGTGGCCAGCACGTGGCAAGGCGCTTTCTTCCGGCTGGGCGACCACATCGACCGCTTTTACGCCAGCATGGAAAAAATGCACCTGGCGATTCCCTACAGCCGCGGCGAGCTGCGGGACATCCTGCATGCCTGCGTGCGTGCCGGCGGCCTGCAGGATGCCTACGTCGCCATGGTCTGCACCCGGGGTGTTCCGCCGCGCGGCGCGCGGGACCCGCGCCTGGCGCAGAACCGCTTTTACGCCTACGCCCTGCCCTATGTCTGGATCGCCTCGCGCGAAAAACAATTGGCCGGGCTGGACCTGCACATCAGCGACCGCCAGCGCATTCCGGCGGCCTCGGTAGACCCGACCGTCAAGAACTACCACTGGATGGACATGGTGCAGTCCATGTTCGACGCCTATGACCGGGGGCGCGACACCAGCTGCGTGGTGGACGGGGCCGGGAACATCACCGAAGGCCCGGGCTTCAATGTGTTCATGGCCAAGGATGGCGTGGTGCACACAGCTGACCAAGGCGTGCTCGAAGGCATTTCGCGGCGCACCGCGATGGAGCTGTGCGCGCGCCTGGGCATCCCGTTGAAGGCCGGGCCGGTCCCCGCCGCGCTGCTGCGCAGCGCCGACGAGGTGTTTTTGACCTCGACCGGCGGCGGCATTCTGCCGATCGCCAAGCTGGACGGGGTATACCTGCCGCAATTCCCCGGGCCCATCACGACGCGGCTGTACGACGCCTACTGGGCCATTCACGACGAAGCGGCGTACCGCGATCCGGTCAAGTACTAGGAGGCCTGTGGCTGCGTAACCGGGACCCGCCGAAAGCAGGTTCTAGAATCCGTCTATGACCATCCACCAGCTGTCGGTGACTTACCACCAGGAAGAGGACAGGCTCCTGGTGCGCATCAGCAGCCATGAAAATGAAGAGTTTCGCCTGTGGCTGACCCGGCGCCTGACGCTGGCCCTGGTGCCGGGGCTGACGAAAACAGCCGCCGATCAGCTGGCCTTGCAAACGCAAGGCGGCGATCTGGCCGCGCCGCCCGACATACAGCGCCAGCGCATCGTGGAAAACTTCAGGAAAGAAGCGCTGACCTACGCGAGCGACTTCAAGACGCCTTACCAGGCCCAGGATGCCACGCTGCCGATGGGCAAGGAGCCACTGCTGGTGACCGAGGTCAAAATAAGCTTGCTGAAATCCGGCAAGCTGCAACTGGTTTTCATCGAAAAACTTC
Source organism: Polaromonas sp. CF318 (assembly GCF_000282655.1). Taxonomy (GTDB): domain Bacteria; phylum Pseudomonadota; class Gammaproteobacteria; order Burkholderiales; family Burkholderiaceae_C; genus Polaromonas. The sequence goes on along the minus strand of NZ_AKIV01000052.1, from coordinate 62,520 downwards.
CCGAACCGGGGCGCAAGGTGCAAATCGCCGTGGGCGCCCAGCTCACCGAGGGATTGCTGCAACTTCTAAACAAGTGCCTCAAGAAATCCCAGTGGCTGAAATCAGCCCCTCTCGCCGACCTTCAGAAAGCAGCAGACCCGCCGGAGACGCCCGACCCCACGGAAAGGCCTCGGTACCTGAACTAAACGGGTCAGGCATTGGAGGCGGTAATGCCCCATTTGGCCAGCGCCGCATCATCGGCCACGCGCGCGTCGACCCAACGCGCACCCTCGGGCGTTTGCTCTTTCTTCCAGAAGGGCGCCTGGGTCTTGAGGTAGTCCATCAGGAACTCGCAGGCCTTGAAACTCTCGCCGCGGTGTGCGGAGGTCACGGCCACCAGGACGACCTGGTCCAAAGGCTGAAGCAGGCCGACGCGGTGGACTACGCGCGCGCCGAAGATGTCAAAACGCGCCATGGCTTCGTCGATCATGGCCTCTATGGCTTTTTCGGTCATGCCGGGGTAGTGCTCGAGCTCCATGCTGCTGACGTTCAATCCATCATTGCGGTCCCTGACGGTGCCTGTGAAGGTGCAGACGGCGCCTACCCGCTTGTCGCCGGCGCGCAATGCGGCGACCTCATCAGCGAGGTTGAAGTCATCGGTGGTGATCAGGACGCGCGGTGAAGCCATAGTGGCAATTTTGCCACTCACCCACCCTCAAAGCAGCCACCTACGGTAAGATTTGCCGCATGACTGGTCACACCTACCCCTTCGCCACCCGGACGCATAGCAGCGCCCGCGGCCTTGGGGTGTGCGCCAGCAAATCGAAAAAACCGTTGCTCATTTGACCGGGGCTGCGGTTCCGTCGTCGAATGAGCGATGGAACCGCCGGTTACTTCTCACCCTGTTTGCGGAAACCCTTCTCTTGTTCTGATGGCGGCCTTTCAAGCCGGTCAGTTTTTTGGGATGTGTCTTCATGCAAACAGCGCTCAGTGCCAATCAGGCCGATCAGGTCACCACCGATTTCTCAGGACTGTGGATTCCTCTTGTCACGCCTTTTGACCAGGGCAAGGTCGACCATGCGGCCTTGAAACGCCTGGTGGCGCACTACCAGGGCAGCGGCATCGCCGGGCTGGTGGTCTGCGGCTCCACCGGTGAAGCCGCCGCCCTGGATGAGGAGGAGCAGCTGGCAACGCTGCAAACCGTGATGGCGCAGGCACCCGGCCTGCCGGTGGTCATGGGCCTGTCAGGCTACCACCTGGGCAAGACGGCCGATCGCATCAAGGCACTGGGCACACCGGGCCTGGCCGGCATCCTGCTGCCCGCCCCCAGCTACATCCGGCCTTCGCAGGCCGGGCTGATCGAATGGTTCACCGCCCTGGCCGACGTGAGCGCCGTGCCGGTCATCCTCTATGACATTCCCTACCGCACGGGCAGCCGCATGGAGCTTGACACCATCCTGGCGCTGGCCGATCACCCACGCATCCAGGCGCTCAAGGACTGCGGCGGCGACCCGGCCAAAACGCGGGCCCTGATTGCCGATGGGCGCTTGCAGGTGCTGGCGGGCGAGGACGTGAATATTTTCGCCACCGTGGCGCAGGGCGGCCGGGGCGCGATCGCGGCGGCGGCCCATCTGCACACGGAGCGTTTTGTGCAAGTGCTGCGGCACATCCAGGCCGGCGACCTGGCGGGGGCCGAGGCCTTGTGGGCGCCGCTGCAGCCGCTGATTGAAGGCCTGTTCGCCGAACCGAATCCGGGGCCGCTCAAGGCCGTCCTGGCCGGGCAAGGACTGCTTCGCAATGAGCTGCGCAGCCCGATGACACGAGCCTCCATCGAACTGGCCGAGCACCTGCAGGGGCTGGACGCGCTGCTGGCCGCCTGAAGGGGTAGGTTCAGCCGCCGGTCACAGGCGGGAAGAACGCGACTTCGCAGCCTTCGCTGAGGGCGGCCGTTTCATCGCACATGACCTGGTTGAGCGCCATGCGCACAGCCCTGCCGCGCGCCAGGCTGGCGGCATGCGCGGGCGTGGCCGCGAGCAGCTCGTCGCGCAGGGCCGCCAGCGTGGTGGCGCTGGTGTCGCGCAACTCGATGCCCTGCCCTATGGCTTCGCGGATGGAGGCAAAGTATTTGACCGTGACTTTCATGGGAAGGCCTTGATGCGGCGCGTCAGGCCATCAGCGCCGAAAACGGGATGAACTGCACCATGTCGCCATGGGCAACCGCCTGGCCGGCCGGGTTGTCGATCACGCCATCGCCCCAGACGGCCGAGGTCAGCACGCCCGAGCTCTGGTTGCCGAACAGCTCCAGTCCGCCGGCGGCGTTGCGCCTGGCGCGCAGGAACTCGCGGCGCTTGTCGGCCTTGGGCCAGTCGAAATGCGCGGGCAATGCGATGGGGCTGGGGGCCACCTCGGCCGCGCCTTGCAGCTTGAGCAGGAAAGGACGCACCAGCATCAGAAAGGTCACAAAGCTGGACACCGGGTTACCCGGCAGGCCGATGAAATGCGCACCGCCTAGCTTGCCGCAGGCAAAGGGCTTGCCCGGCTTCATTGCGATCTGCCAGAGGGCGAGTTCGCCCAGCGCCTGCACGGCCGGCTTGATGTGGTCTTCCTCGCCGACGGACACGCCGCCGCTGGTGAGTATCAGGTCGTGCGCCTGGCTCGCACCCTTGAGCGCGGCGATGGTGGCGTCCAGCCGGTCGGGCACGATGCCGAGGTCGGTCACCGTACAGCCCAGGCGCAGCAGCAAGGCGCGCAAAAAGAATCGGTTGGAGTTGTAGATGGCGCCGGGCTTCATGTCGGCGGGTGCGACTTCGCCGGGCATGACGAGCTCATCACCGGTCGAGAACAAGGCCACACGAACGCGGGGTGCGACCTGAAGCATGTCAAAGCCTATGCTGGCGGCCAGGCCCAGCGAGGCAGGCGCCAGGCGTTCACCGCGGCGCAGCACCACCGCGCCGGCGGCCACGTCCTCGCCGCGGCGGCGGATCCATTGGCCGGGCTGAGGCTGGGCCTTGATGCGCACACCCTCATCCACCGCCTCACAGTCTTCCTGCATGACCACGGCATCGGCGCCGGGCGGAACGGGCGCGCCGGTGAAGATGCGCGCCGCCGAGGCCGGCGCCAGCGCATGGCCGCTGCTGCCGGCCGGGATGCGCTGGCCGACCCGCAGCACGGCGCCCTCGGCCCAGTCGGCCGCGCGCACGGCATAACCGTCCATGGAGCTGTTGTCGTGCGCTGGCACGTCGAGGCTGGAGACCAGGTCCTGGGCCAGCACGCGGCCGTCCGCGTCAAAGGTGGAAACCGCCTCAACACCCGGTAGCGGCACCGCGCGGGCCAGCAGTTCGGCCAGCGCCTGGTCCAGGGGTTTCAGGGGCGCGCGGCCGGGCTGGGGTGCGGCACTGGCGGACGTGTCGGTGGAGGCAAAACTCATGGGCGAGGTGTCCGGAACAAAAGCATGAACAGAACGGAACGGAACGAAGCTGGCTTGGGGCTGGCCTTCACCCAAGCCTAGCCGAAGCGGTCTTCGAAGGAATAGGCAAAGCGTTCCTGATTGTTGACCAGGTACTCGGCCACGGCATCCCCGCTGTTCAAATCCAGCACAGGGCGCAAGGTTGCCTGGGGCAACTGGCCGGGGGCGTCGGTGGCAATGGCGACGATGAAATCGTCATCCATGTAGAGGCAGGGCTTGCCGGCGTAATCGGCCGAGGGGCCGCGCCAGACCTCGATCTTGAGCAGGTCGCTGCTCTTGAAGCCTTCGACCAGCACCCAGTCCACACCGCCATAGAGCTCGGCGATCAGCTGGTGCACCGTCATCTCGGCCGGTTTTTCAAACTCGCGCATCAGCGCCAGCCGGTTCTGCGAAGCCACCACCACCTCGAAGGCGCCGGCCACGCGGTGGCGGAAGGTGTCCTTGCCGGGGTGGTCGATGTCGAATTTGTGGTGGGCATGCTTGACCACCGACACGCGCAGGCCGCGCGCCTTGAGCGCGGGGATCAGCTTTTCGACCAGCGTGGTCTTGCCCGAACCGGAGTAGCCGGCGAAGCCGACGACGTTCATGGCCGGGCTTTCCAGGCGGGGCCGTGGCCCGGATCAATGCACATGGTCGGCGATGTAGCGCTTGACCACAGCCGCATCGGCGGGCAGCAGCTTGACGCGCTTGGGCAGGTCTTCGATGCCTTCGAACTTGGCGGGCCGCTCGGGTACATGGCCCAGCGCCTCTTCAATCGTGGCCGCGAACTTGATGGGCAGCGCGGTCTCCAGCACGACCATGGGCACGCCGGGCTGGAGCTGTTCGCGCGCCACCTTGACGCCGTCGGCGGTGTGCGTGTCTATGGTGGTGGCGAAGCGCTTGTGGGTGTCGCGAATCGTCGCGAGGCGGTCCGCATGGGTACTTTTGCCGCTGACAAAGCCGTAGCGCTGCCCGGCCGACTTGAAGGCCGGCTCGGCGCTGAGGTCAAAACGGCCCTGGCTGCCGAGCTGGTCGTGGAACAAGGCCTTGGTCTTGGCGCCGTCACGGCCCAGCAGGTCAAACACAAAGCGCTCGAAGTTCGAGGCCTTGGAGATGTCCATGGAGGGGCTGGAGGTCTCGTGCGTGTCGGCGCTGCTGCGCACGCGGTAGACGCCGGTGCGGAAGAACTCGTCGAGCACGTCGTTCTCGTTGGTGGCCACCACCAGCTTGCCTATGGGCAGGCCCATCATGCGGGCCACATGGCCGGCGCAGACGTTGCCGAAATTGCCCGAGGGTACGGTGAAATCAACCTTGGCCGTGTTGCTGTTGGTGGCCTGGAAATAACCGGCGAAGTAGTAGACCACCTGCGCCATCAGGCGCGCCCAGTTGATGGAGTTGACGGTGCCGATCTTGTACTGGCGCTTGAAGGCCAGGTCGTTGGACACGGCCTTGACGATGTCCTGGCAGTCGTCGAACACGCCTTCGACCGCGATGTTGTGGATGTTCTCGTCCTGCAAGCTGAACATCTGCGCCTGCTGGAAGGGGCTCATGCGGCCGTTAGGCGAAGTCATGAAGACGCGCACGCCTTTTTTGCCGCGCATGGCGTATTCAGCCGCGCTGCCGGTGTCGCCGCTGGTGGCACCCAGGATGTTGAGCTCTTCGCCACGGCGCGCCAGCTCGTACTCAAAGAGGTTGCCCAGCAGTTGCATGGCCATGTCCTTGAAGGCCAGCGTCGGGCCATTGGACAGGGCTTCGAGGTAAAGGCCGTCTTCGAGTTTTTTCAGCGGGACGATCGCCTTTGTGCCGAACACGGCTTCGGTGTAGGTCTTGCGGCAGATCGCGTGGAGGTCGGCGGCGGGAATGTCGTCGACATACAGCGAGAGGATTTCGAAGGCCAGGTCGGCATAGGCCAGGCCGCGCCATTTGGCCAGGGTTGCCTCGTCAACCTGCGGATAAGTTTCGGGCAGGTACAAACCGCCATCGGGCGCCAGGCCTTCAAGCAGGATTTCGCAAAAGCGCTTGCGGTCGGCGTGGCCGCGCGTGGAGAGGTACAGCATCAGGCCAGCTCCTCCTTGCGGATGCGCGTGATGGGTGCCAGTACCGTGGGCAGCGCCTGCATTTGCGCCAGGGCGTTGTTCATCTTCGCTTCCACGCAATCGTGCGTGAGGATGATGAGGTCGGTGTGGGTGGAGCCTTCGCCGCCGACTTCATCGGCCTCGCGCTGCAGCACGGCGTCTATGCTGATGCCCGCGCCGGCCAGGATGCCGGTGACCTTGGCCAGTACGCCGGCCTCGTCGGCGACTTTCAGGCGCAGGTAGTAGCTGGTGACGACGTCGGACATGGGCACCACGGGCAGGTCGCTCATCGCATCGGGCTGGAAGGCCAGGTGCGGCACGCGGTGTTCCGGGTCGGCCGTGTGCAGGCGGGCGATGTCCACCAGGTCGGCGATCACGGCGCTGGCGGTGGGCTCGCTGCCCGCGCCCTTGCCGTAGTACAGCGTGGTGCCGACGGCGTCGCCCTGCACCACGACGGCATTCATCGCGCCTTCCACATTGGCGATCAGGCGCTTGGCCGGCACCAGGCTGGGGTGCACGCGCAGCTCGATGCCGTTGGCGGCGCGCTTGGTGATGCCCAGCAGCTTGATGCGATAGCCGAGCTGCTCGGCGTAGCGGATGTCCTGCGCGGCCAGGCCGGTGATGCCTTCCACATATGCCTTGTCGAACTGCACCGGGATGCCGAAGGCGATGGCAGACATCAGGGTGACCTTGTGTCCGGCGTCCACGCCCTCGATGTCGAAGGTGGGATCGGCCTCGGCGTAGCCCAGGCGCTGCGCTTCCTTGAGCACGACGTCGAAGTCCAGGCCCTTGTCGCGCATCTCGGAGAGGATGAAGTTGGTGGTGCCGTTGATGATGCCGGCGATCCACTGGATGCTGTTGGCGGTCAGGCCTTCGCGCAGCGCCTTGATGATGGGGATGCCGCCGGCCACGGCCGCTTCAAACGCCACCATCACGCCCTTGCGGTGGGCCGCCGCGAAAATCTCGGTGCCGTGCACGGCCAGCAGCGCCTTGTTGGCGGTGACCACATGTTTGCCGGCTTCGATCGCTTCCAGCACCAGTTGTTTCGCGATGCCATAGCCGCCTATGAGCTCGATCACGATGTCGACGTCGGGGCTGGTCACGACTTTGCGCGCGTCGTCCACCACCTGCACGCCCGCACCGACGGCCGCCTTGGCGCGCGCCACGTCGAGGTCGGCGACCATGGTGATTTCAATGCCGCGGCCGGCGCGGCGGCGGATTTCTTCCTGGTTGCGCTGCAATACGTTGTAGGTGCCGCTGCCGACGGTACCTATGCCCAGAAGGCCTACGCGGATGGGGCTCAAATTCGTCGGTTTCATAGTCGCTGAGGTCTTGCTTTACGTTGATCTTGGATGCCCGCACCCCAAGGGGTGCGAAAAAAGAGAAGGGCCGAATACAGGGTCAAATTCGGTTGTTGCGGTAGTTCTCGAGGAACTTCGCGATGCGACCTATGGCTTCGCGCAGGTCTTCCTCATGCGGCAGGAAGACGATGCGGAAGTGGTCGGGCTCGGCCCAGTTAAAGCCGGTGCCCTGCACCAGCATGACCTTGGTCTCCTTGAGGAGCTCCAGGAAGAACTGGCGATCATCCTTGATCGGGTAGACCTTGGGATCAAGCCGCGGGAACATGTAGAGCGCGGCGCTGGGTTTGACACAGGTGACGCCGGGGATGGCGGTGATGAGGTCGTAAGCCATGTCGCGCTGGCGGCGCAGGCGCCCGCCCTCGCAGGTCAGGTCGTTGATGCTCTGGTAGCCGCCCAGCGCGGTCTGTATGGCCCACTGGCCCGGCACGTTGGAGCACAGCTTCATGTTGGCCAGCATGTTCAGGCCCTCGATGTAATCCTGAGCCTGCTTCTTGGGTCCGGACACCACCAGCCAGCCCGCGCGGTAGCCGCAGGAGCGGTAGCTCTTGGACAGCGAATTGAAGGTCAGCGTAAGCACGTCGGTCGACAGGCTGGCGATGGCCGTGTGCCTGGCGCCGTCGTACAGCACCTTGTCATAGACCTCGTCGGCGAGGATGACCAGGCCGTGCTCGCGCGCGATACCGATGATGCCTTTGAGCAGCTCGTCGGAATACAGCGCGCCCGTGGGGTTGTTCGGGTTGATGACCACGATGGCCTTGGTCCTGGGCGTGATCCTGGCGCGGATATCGTCCAGGTTGGGCATCCAGCCATTGCTTTCATCACAGCGATAGTGCACCGGCGTGCCGCCCGAAAGGCTGGTGGAGGCGGTCCACAGCGGGTAGTCGGGCGCCGGCAGCAGCAGTTCGTCGCCGTCGTCGAGTAAGGCGTTGGTGGCCATGGAAATCAGCTCGCTCGCGCCGTTGCCCAGGTAGATGTCGTCCAGCGTGACGCCCTTGATGCCCTGCTTCTGGGTTTCATGCATCACGGCCTTGCGCGCCGCAAAAATGCCCTTGCTGTCCGAATAGCCGGCCGAGGCGGGCAGGTTTCGGATCATGTCCTGCTGGACTTCCTCGGGCGCGTCAAAACCGAACACCGCCAGGTTGCCGATATTGAGCTTGATGAGTTTCTGGCCCTCTTCCTCCATCTGCTTGGCGGCGTCCATGATCGGGCCGCGGATGTCGTACAGCACATTGGCAAGTTTGGCGGATTTGGTGATCGGTTTCATGAAACGTTAAGAGGACTTTGGACGGGGGCCGCGCCGCTCACCATGCTGGCAACCGGGGCGATACGGCACATTGCGGCGTGGAATTCGGGCGGAATCTATAATTTGACCACATAAAAGAGGCTTTTCGCTGGCAAAACAGCCGCACGCAAGCCCCCGCGCACAGCCGCGCCACGCCTTCACAACGCCCGGACCCTTTCCGCATGAAACTTCAGCCAGACCGCCTCGACGTCCAGTCCATCCTCGGCTACGGCCCCGGCTGGGTGGGTTTGGGGCGCGAGGGCGTGGCCGAAAAAATCGAACACAGCGTCGTGATCGGCTCGCGCGGCGAAAAATTCGACTGGCAATGCACGCGCTTTGAGCAGCTCACCGCGGCGCATTTCGCCCTGCTGGCCGAAACCCGGCCCGAACTTGTGATTTTCGGCAGCGGCGCCCGCCTGCGCTTTGTGCCCCCCGCGTTTCTGCGCGCCCTGATGGAGCAACGCATCGGCGTTGAAACCATGGACACGCTCGCGGCCTGCCGCACCTACAACATCCTCGCGGGTGAAGGCCGCCAGGTGATTGCCGCCTTGCTGATTGAAACAGAAGGAACAGAAGCCTGAAATGACCTCTCTTTCAGGGTAAAATCTAGGGTTGCACTTGGCACCACATCCCGGGATGACGTCCCGGGTCGGTTGTCAAAAGGCGCGGCCAATTACAACTACTTTCGTCAGGGTCTACTCAGTATGGCAGTCGTCGTCAATAAACCACTCCCCGAATTTGAAGCGATCGCCACCGGCGGCATCAAGGTTTCCAACCAGTCCCACCTCGGCAAAGTCGTGGTGTTGTATTTCTATCCCAAGGACAACACGCCTGGCTGCACCACGGAAGCCATGCAGTTCCGTGACCGCTACAAGGACTTCGTGAAGGCCGGCGCGACGGTCTTCGGTGTCTCCCGCGACAACATGAAGTCCCATGACGAGTTCAAGTCCAAGCTTGAGCTGCCGTTCGAACTGATCGCGGACACCGAGGAAAAAATGTGCCACATGTTCGGTGTGGTCAAGAACAAGATCATGTACGGCAAAAAGGTCAAAGGCATAGAGCGCAGCACCTTCCTGGTGGGCGCCGACGGCCTGCTCAAAGAGGAATGGCGCGGCCTGAAAGTGCCCGGCCATGTGGACGACGTGCTCAAGGCCGTCAAGGCCCTCAAAAAAGCCGCCTGAAACCCTACTGAGGCCAGTTAGCAACAAAGGATTGCCCTGTCACTTGAGTTGTGCATAATGAACTCATGCTGTTGACCTTCGCAACTGCGCCAAAAGAAAAAGCCGCCCTGGTTTCAAGGCGGCTTTTTCGCTTCTGGAACCCCTCTTTTTTAGAGAGTTTTAAGCACTATGCCCCTCCCCCCCGCCCCGACCAAACGTGCCGCCCTGCTCTCGCCTGATGCGCTCGACGCGCCTGCCCGCTCCCCTTCGAAAGTCGCCCGGAAATCGGAGCGCACCGAATCCGCCCAGAAGCCCCCGGTAATGGACCTGTTTGACAGCCGCGCGGCGGGAGAAGGCAGCCATCCGGTGGCCTTCAAGGGCAAGGAGCCCGCCCACCCTGACCGAACCCCCGCGAACAGCCGCAAAAAAGAGAGCATCGCCCTGCCCGAGCCGGCCAAGCCGAAAAAGCCCAAACGCACGGGCCCGGCCAAGCTGTTCGTGCTCGACACCAACGTGCTGATGCACGACCCGATGTGCCTGTTCCGCTTCGAGGAACATGACATTTTCCTGCCCATGATCGTGCTCGAGGAGCTCGACGGCCACAAAAAGGGCATGACCGAGGTGGCGCGCAACGCCCGCCAGACCAGCCGCACGCTGGACGCGCTGGCGGGCGCCCAGGGCGCCGATATCGGCAAGGGCTTGAAGCTGGACACCACCGGCCACCCCGAAGCCGGCGGCAGCCTGTTTTTCCAGACCAAACCGCTCGATTACACGCTGCCCATGAGCCTGCCGCAGGGCAAGGCCGACAACCAGATCCTGGGCGTGGTCGAGGCCCTGCGCAAGGAATATGCGCCGCGCGAGGTGGTCCTGGTGTCCAAGGACATCAATATGCGCGTCAAGGCACGCGCCCTGGGCCTGGCCACCGACGACTACCAGAACGACAAAACCCTGGAAGACGGCGACCTGCTGTATTCCGGTTCGCTGGCCCTGCCGGCGGACTTCTGGACGCGCCAGAGCAAGACCATCGAAAGCTGGCAACAAGGCAGCCACACCTTCTACCGCATCACCGGCCCCATCGTGGGCAGCCTGCTGATCAACCAGTTCGTGTTCTTTGAGGCCCCCGGCGAGCCGCCCCTGTATGCCCGCGTGACGGAAATCCGGGCCAAAACCGCGGTGCTAAAGACCCTGAAGGACTACAACCATCTCAAAAATGCCGTCTGGGGCGTCACCACGCGCAACCGCGAGCAGAATTTCGCCATGAACCTGCTGATGGACCCGGAAGTGGACTTCGTCACGCTGGCGGGCACGGCGGGTACCGGCAAGACGCTGATGGCGCTGGCCAGCGGCCTCACGCAGGTGCTCGACGACCGGCGCTACACCGAAATCATCATGACACGGGCCACGGTCAGCGTTGGCGAGGACATCGGCTTCCTGCCGGGCACCGAAGAGGAAAAAATGGGCCCCTGGATGGGCGCGCTGGACGACAACCTGGAAGTGCTGGGCAAGACCGACAGCGGCTCGGGCGAATGGGGCCGCGCCGCCACCAACGAGCTGATCCGCTCACGCATCAAGGTCAAAAGCATGAACTTCATGCGCGGCCGTACCTTCCTGAACAAGTACGTCATCATCGACGAAGCGCAAAACCTGACGCCCAAACAGATGAAAACGCTGATCACACGGGCTGGCCCGGGCACCAAGATCATCTGCATGGGCAACCTGGCGCAGATTGACACGCCTTACCTGACCGAAGGTTCCTCGGGCATGACCTTTGCCGTCGACCGCTTCAAGGGCTGGCCGCATGGCGGGCACATCACGCTGGCACGCGGCGAGCGTTCGCGCCTGGCTGATTTCGCGAGCGAAGTGCTCTGAACCCACGAAAAAACAGCGTCCCAATGAAAAAAGGCCAAGTCGCAAGACTTGGCCTTTTTCTTCGTCAAATTCTGGTGGGCGGTGCAAGTTTCGAACTTGCGACCCCTGCAGTGTGAATGCAGTGCTCTACCCCTGAGCTAACCGCCCTATCGGTCAGCCTACGATTATATGGTGTTTTGGGCCGATTTTCCGGCCCGTCCCCGGAATTGCGTTTCAGCTCAAGCCGCCAGGGCGCGCCAGACTGTTTTTCCCTTGCTGGCCTTGTCGATCCCGGCCAGCAACTTCTCATGTTCGGCGGCTTCCTGCTCATTGGCCGCGAGCAAAGGCAGTTCAAACACGCTCAGGTCTATCTGAGGTACGTTGTTGTCGCCTTCCTGGGTGGTGTCGCCCACGTCCATGACCAGTGCGTTCTGCCCGCGGGTCAGGTTGATGTAGACGTCGGCCAGCAATTCAGCGTCCAGCAAGGCGCCGTGCAGGGTACGGCCGGAATTGTCGACTTCCAGCCGGTCGCACAGGGCGTCCAGCGAGTTGCGCTTGCCCGGGAACAGCTCCTTGGCCATCATCAGGCTGTCGGTGACCTTGGCCACGCAGTGTTTGATGGGCGGCCGGCCTATGAGTTCCAGCTCCTTGTTGAGGAAGCTCACGTCAAAAGGCGCGTTGTGGATGATGATCTCGGCGTCCTGCAGGTATTCCATCAGCTCGTCAGCCACGGCGGCGAACTTGGGCTTGTCCTTCAGGAACTCGTTGCTGATGCCGTGGACCTTGAGCGCGTCCTCATGGCTGTCGCGCTCGGGGTTCAGGTAAAAGTGGCGGTTGTTGCCGGTGAGCTTGCGGGCCACCAGCTCCACACAGCCGATTTCGATGATGCGGTCGCCGTTTTCGGCGGAAAGACCAGTGGTTTCGGTATCAAGAACGATTTGGCGCATGGCCCGATTATCGCCGCGCTGAGTCAGTGGATATTTTTCCGCCGGGCCGTCCCAAGGAAAAATGTGCCCCCCTCGGGAGCAGAGCAGCACACGCAGTGGCAAGCGTGGGGACTAGTGATTTTCCTTGGCGTGGTTGATCGAATACTTGGGTATTTCCACCGTCACATCGGTCTGGGCCAGCACGGCCTGGCAGCTCAGGCGCGAATTGGGCTCCAGGCCCCAGGCGCGGTCCAGCAGGTCTTCCTCGCTTTCGTCGAGCTCGTTGAGGGAGTTGAAGCCCTCTCGCACAACAACGTGGCAGGTCGTGCAGGCGCAGCTCAAGTCGCAGGCGTGCTCGATGTTGATCTTGTTGTCGAGCAGGGCTTCGCAGATCGAGGTGCCAGCCGGCGCGCTGATTTCAGCGCCCTGCGGGCAGTATTCGGGGTGAGGCAGTATTTTGATGATGGGCATGGTTGTCAGTCGGATCAGACCGCCTCGATGTTTTTACCGGCCAGGGCTTGTTTGATGCCCCGGTTCATGCGCTGGGCGGCGAAGGCCTCTGTGCCTTTGGCCAGGGCCTGCGTGGCCGCCTCAATCGCGGCCGCGTCGCCGTGCGCGCGCGTGTCGGCCAGGCCGGTGATCAGACTGTCGATCTGTGCGCGTTCTTGGGGGCTCAGCAGATCGGCATCCGCGGCCAGCGCGCTTTGTGTGGCCAGGATCATGCGGTCCGCATCGACCTTGGCCTCGGCCAGGGCGCGGGCATTCATGTCCTGCTGGGCGGTCGAAAAACTGTCCTGCAGCATGCGCGCGATGTCTTCGTCGGACAGGCCGTAGGAAGGCTTCACGTCAATACGCGCCTCGACACCGCTGACCTGCTCTTTCGCGTTGACGCTGAGCAGGCCGTCGGCATCGACCGTAAAAGTCACACGGATACGCGCGGCACCGGCCACCATGGGCGGAATGCCGCGCAATTCAAAGCGGGCCAGGCTGCGGCAATCGGCCACAAGGTCGCGCTCGCCCTGCACCACATGCAGGGCCAGGGCGGTCTGGCCGTCCTGGTAGGTGGTGAAATCCTGCGCCATGGCCGTGGGAATGGTCTGGTTGCGCGGCACGATGCGTTCGACCAGCCCGCCCATGGTCTCTATACCCAGCGACAGCGGAATCACATCCAGCAAGAGCAACTCATCACCGGTGTTGTTGCCGGCCAGCTGATTGGCGGAAATGGCCGCACCCAGCGCCACCACTTCATCGGGGTTGAGGTTGACCAGCGGCTCACGGCCGAAGAAACTGGCCACCGCCTTGCGCACCTGGGGCATGCGCGTGGAGCCGCCCACCAGCACGGCGCCCTGAATGTCTTCCTTGGCGAGCCTGGCATCGCGCAGCGCCTTGCGAACGGCTGCCAGCGTGCGCTGGGTCAGGTGGGCCGTCGCAGTTTCGAAGTCTTCGGCCTTCATCTCGAAATTGACGACGGCCTTGGCCAGTTGCACCGAAAAGGGCACGGGGTCGGCGGCCGACAGTGCTTCCTTACAGTTTCGCGCGGTGCGCTGCAGGGCAGCTTTGTCCGCAGGCGTAAGGGTGTCGGCCGCCAGGCCGGCCTTGGCCAGCACCCAATCGACCAGCGCGCGGTCGTAGTCGTCACCGCCCAGCGCCGAATCACCGCCGGTGGCCACCACTTCGAAGACGCCCTGCGTCAGGCGCAGGATGGAGATGTCGAAAGTACCGCCGCCCAGGTCGTAGACGGCGTAAACGCCTTCGCTGGCGTTGTCCAGGCCGTAGGCAATCGCGGCCGCCGTGGGTTCGTTGAGCAGTCGCAGCACATTGAGGCCCGCCAGTTGCGCGGCGTCCTTGGTGGCCTGGCGCTGGGCGTCATCGAAGTAGGCCGGCACAGTGATCACGGCGCCGTAGATGTCGTCGTTGAAAGTATCTTCGGCGCGGTAGCGCAGTGTGGCCAGGATCTCGGCGCTGATCTCGACCGGACTTTTCTCGCCGGCGACGGTCTGCAGCGTGACCATGCCCGGCTTGTCGTTGAGCTCGTAAGGCAACTGGGCACGGCTGCCGATGTCGTCAATGCCGCGGCCCATCAGGCGTTTGACCGAAGAAATGGTGTTGCGCGGGTCTTCGACCTGCGCCGCCAGGGCCTCATAGCCGATCTGGCGCTTGTCGCCCTCCAGATAGCGCACCACGCTGGGCAGTAGCACCCTTCCCTGCTCGTCCGGCAGGCATTCGGACACACCGTTGCGCACGCTGGCGACCAGCGAGTGCGTGGTGCCCAGGTCGATGCCGATCGCGATGCGCCGCTGGTGCGGGTCGGGCGTCTGGCCGGGTTCGGAAATTTGCAGGAGTGCCATGCGTGCTTGTCGTACTTTTTCTGTAATGCCTTGGAACCTGTTCAATGTCTTTTTGGAGATCGCATTGGAGTGCAATCGGGATGAGTGGATGCTTCGGATGCGCCGCATGGGCTGATGCCCATGCAAGCGGCCGGGGCGTCCAATCGCCCGATTTCACTCCAACCCTTCGGGCAAGTGCCTTGTCGGGCGGTCTGCGGCGTTGCGGCGCTTGCCAATAGCCTAGCTATTGGCGGTGCACCGCGCCTTGCGTCCCATCCCGAAAAGGTACTTGTGCGACTCCAAAAAGACATTGAACAGGTTCCTATTGTCCCAGCAGGTCGATGCGCGCATCGACCTCGCTGGCAAAGCGCTCAATAAACATAAGGCTTCTGACCTGCCGGGCGGCGGCGGGAAAGTCCCTGTCCACGTCCAGCAATTGCGCTATTTTTGACAGCTTCTCGCGCCCACTCGACATGGCCCGCGAGGCGATTTCCTCAAAATCCTCGGCCGTCTCGGCCTCATCCAGCGCTTCGCGCCACTGCATCTGCTGCACCAGGAAATCGTGCGGCATGGCGGTGTTTTTTTCGGCGTCGATGGGCGCGCCATTGAGCTCACACAGATAGCTCGCCCGCTTCAGCGGGTCCTTCAGGCGCTGGTAGGCCTCATTGATGCGCACCGACCACTGCATGGCCACACGTTGCGCCGCCGGACCCTGGGCCGCGAACTTGTCGGGATGCGCCTCGCGCTGCAGGTCCTTCCAGCGCGCGTCCAGCGCGGCGCGATCCTGCGCGAAACGCTGGGGCACGCCGAAAAGCTCGAAATCAGTGGATTGAAGGTTCATGCCGAGAAAAAGCCGCCAGCACCATCAGTGGAGGCGGCTTGGGTAAGGGTGCGGCACGCGTAATACCGCTGGCCCGTCAAACCCGAAAACTTTCGCCGCAGCCGCAACGGTCACGCTCGTTGGGGTTGATGAACTTGAAACCTTCGTTCAAGCCTTCACGCACAAAGTCCAGCTTGGTGCCGTCGATGTAAGCCATGCTTTTCGGGTCCACCAGCACCTTGACGCCGTTGTCTTCAAACACGACGTCTTCCGGCGCGATCTCGTCGGCGTATTCCAGCTTGTAAGCCAGGCCGGAGCAGCCGGTGGTCTTGACGCCCAGGCGCACGCCAACACCTTTGCCGCGCTTGATCATGTAGCGGGTCACGTGCCTTGCGGCTGCATCAGTGAGGGTTACGGACATTTAAATCACTCGGAAATAAAACAGGTGACGGGTAGTGCGGTTTTGATCAGTGCGCGTGCTTTTGTTTGTAATCGTTCACGGCGGCCTTGATGGCGTCTTCCGCCAGGATGGAGCAGTGAATCTTGACCGGCGGCAGGGCCAGTTCTTCGGCGATCGCGCTGTTCTTGATGCTGGCCGCTTCGTCCAGCGTCTTGCCCTTGACCCATTCGGTCACGAGCGAGCTGGAAGCGATCGCGGAACCGCAGCCATAAGTCTTGAAGCGCGCATCTTCGATCACACCCGTCACCGGGTTGACCTTGATCTGCAGCTTCATCACGTCGCCGCAAGCCGGCGCGCCGACCATGCCGGTGCCTACCGATTCGTCGCCCTTTTCAAAAGAGCCGACGTTGCGGGGGTTTTCGTAGTGGTCCACCACTTTTTCGCTGTATGCCATTTTGTTTACCTCTTTAAGCTGTCGGGCGCGCTGCTCAGTGTGCAGCCCACTGGATGGTGGACAAATCAACACCATCCTTGAACATCTCCCACAGGGGGGACAATTCGCGCAGTTTCGCCACGTTTTCCTTGATGGTGGCGACCGCGTAGTCAATTTCTTCTTCGGTGCTCCAGCGGCCAATCGTCATGCGAAGGCTGCTGTGCGCCAGTTCGTCGCTGCGGCCCAGGGCGCGCAGCACATAGCTGGGCTCCAGGCTGGCCGAGGTGCAGGCCGAACCGCTGGAAACCGCCAGACCCTTGATGCCCATGATCAGCGACTCGCCCTCGACGAAATTGAAGCTCATGTTCAGGTTGTGCGGCACGCGCTTGTCGGCGTGGCCGTTGAGGAACACCTCTTCAACGTCCTTGAGGCCGTTGAGCATGCGCTCGTGCAGGGCACGGATACGCTTGTTCTCTTCGTGCATCTCGGCCTTGGCGATGCGGTAGGCCTCACCCATGCCCACGCACTGGTGGGTGGGCAGCGTGCCCGAGCGCATGCCGCGCTCATGGCCGCCGCCGTGCATCTGCGCTTCCAGCCGCACGCGCGGCTTGCGGCGCACATACAGGGCGCCTATGCCCTTGGGGCCGTAGGTCTTGTGCGAGGTCAGGCTCATCAGGTCGACCGGCAAGGTGGCCAGGTCGATGTCGATGCGGCCGGTCGCCTGGGCGGCGTCCACATGGAAGATGATGCCTTTTTCACGGCACAGGGCGCCAATGGCCGGGATGTCCTGGATCACGCCGATTTCGTTGTTGACGAACATGACGCTGACAAGAATGGTGTCCGGGCGGATGGCAGCCTTGAGCGCTTCGAGGTCCAGCAGGCCGTCGGCCTGCACGTCCATATAAGTCACCTCAAAACCCTGGCGCTCCAGCTCGCGGCAGGTGTCCAGCACGGCCTTGTGCTCGGTCTTGACCGTGATGATGTGCTTGCCCTTGGTCTTGTAGAAATGGGCCGCCCCCTTGAGCGCCAGGTTGTTGGACTCGGTGGCGCCGCTGGTCCAGACGATCTCGCGGGGGTCGGCGCCAATCAGGTCGGCGATCTGCCCGCGCGCCTTCTCGACGGCGGCTTCCGCCTCCCAGCCCCAGGCGTGGCTGCGCGAAGCGGGGTTGCCGAAGTGTTCGCGCAACCAGGGAATCATGGCGTCCACCACCCGCGGGTCGCAGGGGTTCGTGGCGCTGTAGTCCATGTAAATGGGAAAGTGTGGGGTATCCATGTGGCTAGCTCTTTTTATTCACGGGCTGGCTGGCAGCGCGATCCAGGGTCATGCAATCAGTTCGCAAGGGATGGGGCCGGGCAAATGCCGGCCCGACTCCATCAGGATTTGGAGAACGCATTGCCCAGTGCGAAGACCGAGTTCGGCGCATTCACGCGTACCGGCTTGACGGCCGGCGCCGTGAAGATGGCCTTCTTGACCTGCGGGGTGTTTTCGATCACCACGCCCTTGGCGAGCTGGTCTTCCACCAGTTTTTGCAGGGTCACGGAATCCAGGAACTCCACCATGCGGCTGTTCAGCGATGCCCACAGTTCGTGCGTCATGCAGCGTCCGCCCTCGCCCAGGCAGTTTTCCTTGCCGCCGCACTGGGTCGCGTCGATCGGTTCGTCCACCGAGACAATGATGTCGGCCACGGTGATCTCCGAAGCCTTGCGGCCCAGGGTATAACCGCCGCCGGGACCGCGGGTGGACTCCACCAGCTCGTGGCGGCGCAGCTTGCCGAACAGCTGTTCGAGATAGGACAGGGAAATCTGCTGGCGCTGGCTGATAGCGGCCAGGGTGACCGGGCCGTTGTTCTGGCGCAGTCCCAAATCAATCATCGCAGTGACCGCAAAGCGGCCTTTGGTTGTGAGGCGCATAACAAGCTCCTTTAAATGGCTTGACTGTCGTTTTCACCCTGCAAACTTGTGGCTTACAGGGAACTCTTCCTCCAGCCGCCCAGGTCAGTCAACCGGTATCGCGGGGGCTTTTTGTTGTTCTGGTATTGTTCTTGACTGTTTTCGTCAAGTTTAACACAAGCAGGGGTTTTCCCGCTGGGCGCCCCAAAAACATGAGGACTAACCCGTAGCCTCAGCCGTCAAACGCACCATATCGGTGCATTGAACGGTGAGAAACGTTTCAGCTCAAGCCCGGGCCTGGCCCGTGGCGGGCAAAGGCAGCACGTTGTCGGTACCGGGGGCGCCGAAAGCCTGCTCCTTGAGGCTGTGCAACTGGTCCCGCACCCGGGCGGCCTTTTCGAACTCCAGGTTCTTGGCGTGTTCGATCATCTGCTTTTCCAGGCGCTTGATTTCGCGGGCAATGTCTTTTTCGCTCATGTCCTCGACCAGCGCCTTTTGCATCTCGAGCTTTTCGGCTTCCTTGCCGGATTTTTCGCTGTAGACGCCGTCGATGAGGTCGCGGATGCGCTTGACCACACTGCGCGGCGTGATGCCGTGCTCAAGGTTGAAGGCGATCTGCTTGTTGCGCCGCCGCTCGGTCTCGCCCATGGCTTTTTTCATGGAGTCGGTGATGCGGTCGGCATACAGGATGGCGCGGCCATTGAGGTTGCGGGCAGCCCGGCCTATGGTCTGGATCAGGCTGCGCTCGGCGCGCAAAAAGCCCTCTTTGTCGGCGTCCAGGATGGCCACCAGCGAAACCTCGGGAATATCCAGGCCCTCACGCAGCAGGTTGATCCCCACCAGCACGTCAAAAGCGCCCAGCCGCAGGTCGCGCAGGATTTCCACGCGCTCCACCGTATCCACATCGCTGTGCAGGTAGCGCACCTTGACGCCATTGTCGCTGAGGTAGTCGGTGAGCTGCTCGGCCATGCGCTTGGTCAGCGTGGTGATCAGCACCCGCTCGTTTTTCTCGACCCGGATGCGGATTTCCTGCAGCACGTCGTCGACCTGGTGGGTGGCGGGTCGCACTTCGACCTGCGGGTCGACCAGGCCCGTGGGCCTGACCACCTGCTCCACCACCTGGCCAGCATGCTCCTGCTCATAGGCCGCCGGCGTGGCCGACACGAAAATGGCTTGCCGCATCTTGGATTCGAACTCCTCGAACTTGAGCGGCCGGTTATCCAGTGCGCTGGGCAGGCGAAAGCCGTACTCCACCAGCGTGGTCTTGCGCGCCCTGTCGCCGTTGTACATGGCGTTGAGCTGGCCGATCATGACGTGGCTTTCGTCCAGGAACATCAGCGCGTCCTTGGGCAGGTAGTCGCACAACGTCGAGGGCGGCGAGCCCGGCGCCGACCCGCTCAGGTGGCGCGTGTAGTTTTCAATGCCCTTGCAGTGCCCGATTTCGCTGAGCATCTCCAGGTCGAAGCGGGTGCGCTGCTCGATGCGCTGGGCTTCCACCAGCTTGCCGTCGGCGACGAACTGGGCCACACGCTCGGAAAGCTCCAGCTTGATGGTTTCGACCGCCGTCATGACCTTGTCGCGCGGCGTGACGTAGTGGCTCTTGGGGTAGACCACAAAACGCGGGATTTTCTGGCGAATGCGGCCGGTCAGCGGGTCGAACAATTGCAGCGACTCGATCTCGTCGTCGAACAGCTCTATGCGTATGGCCAGCTCGGAATGCTCGGCCGGGAAGACGTCGATCACGTCGCCGCGCACCCGGAAAGTGCCGCGCGCGAAATCCTGCTCGTTGCGCGTGTACTGCATGCGGATCAGCCGCGCGATCACGTCGCGCTGGCCCATCTTGTCGCCTATGCGGGCAATAAAGCGCATCTGCGTGTAATCCTCGGGCGCGCCTATGCCGTAAATCGCGCTGACCGTGCCGACGATGATGGTGTCGCGCCGCTCCAGCACGCTCTTGGTGGCCGACAGCCGCATCTGTTCGATGTGCTCGTTGATGGCCGAGTCCTTTTCGATGAAAAGGTCGCGCTGCGGCACGTAGGCCTCGGGCTGGTAGTAGTCGTAATAGCTGACGAAATACTCGACCGCGTTCTTGGGGAAAAACTCGCGGAATTCGCTGTACAGCTGCGCCGCCAGCGTCTTGTTGGGCGCAAACACGATGGCCGGGCGGCCCAGACGGGCGATCACATTGGCCATGGTGAAGGTCTTGCCCGAGCCGGTCACGCCCAGCAGGGTCTGGAACACCTCGCCGTCCCTGACACCCTCCACCAGTTGCTCAATCGCCACCGGCTGGTCGCCCGCCGGAGGATAGGGCTGGAACAACTCGAACGGCGAATCCGGGAAACGGACAAACTGGCCCTCGCGCGGGGCCGGATCCGCCACCTCGGTTATGACTTCAATAGCTTCTGGCATAAAACCTCGATCAAGCCCCGTTAAAATTCGGGGCAACCAAACAGAATACGACATTCGGCCGAAAATGGGAATTGCAATCCCCCATCGCCCTCCGACCGCCGTGTTGATACCTCTTGTAGCCCTTTTTTCGGTCAACTTGTGACCTAAATCCCCGTACCGTCGCTTTCGCCTTTTTTCACTTTTTCTGAGGATATTTCATGTCTTTGTTTACCGCTGTCGAAATGGCCCCGCGTGACCCCATCCTGGGCCTGAATGAGCAGTTCAATGCCGACACCAATCCCAACAAGGTCAACCTGGGCGTGGGCGTGTACTACGACGACAACGGCAAGCTGCCCCTGCTGCAATGCGTGCAGGCGGCCGAAAAACTCATGATGGAATCCCCCAAGGCCCGCGGCTACCTGCCGATTGACGGCATCGCTGCCTACGATACGGCCGTCAAGGCCCTGGTGTTCGGCGCCGACAGCGAGCCCGTCAAGAGCGGCCGCGTGGCCACGGCGCAAGGCATTGGCGGCACGGGCGGCCTGAAGATAGGCGCCGATTTCCTCAAAAAGCTCAGCCCCAACGCCAAGGTGCTGATTTCCGACCCGAGCTGGGAAAACCACCGCGCGCTATTCAGCCAGGCCGGCTTCGTCGTTGAAAGCTATCCTTACTACGATGCCGCCAAACGCGGCGTCAACTTCGACGGCATGCTCGCCGCCCTGAATGCCGCGGCCGAAGGCACCATCGTCGTGCTGCACGCCTGCTGCCACAACCCGACCGGCTATGACATCACCGCGGCCCAATGGGACCAGGTGATCGCCGCCGTCAAGGCGCGCAAGCTGACGCCCTTCCTTGACATGGCTTACCAGGGCTTCGGCCACGGCATTGCGGAGGACGGCGCCGTCATCGGCAAGTTTGTGGCTGCCGGCCTCAGCTTTTTCGTATCAACCTCGTTTTCCAAGAGCTTCAGCCTCTATGGCGAACGCGTGGGCGCCCTGTCGGTGCTCTGCGAATCCAAGGAAGAAGCCGACCGCGTGTTGTCGCAGCTCAAACTGGTCATACGCACCAACTACAGCAACCCGCAGATCCACGGCGGCATGGTGGTGGCCACGGTGCTCAATACGCCGGCGCTGCGCACCCAATGGGAGCAGGAACTGAGCGAAATGCGCGTGCGCATCAAGGCCATGCGCCAGAAGCTCGTGGACGGCCTGAAGGCCGCCGGCGTCAAGCAAGACATGAGCTTCATTACCGCCCAGATCGGCATGTTCAGCTATTCCGGCCTCAGCAAGGACCAGATGGTGCGCCTGCGCAATGAGTTCGGCGTCTACGGCACCGACACCGGCCGCATGTGCGTGGCCGCGCTGAACAGCAAGAACATTGACTACGTCTGCGCGTCGATTGCCAAGGTCATCTGATCCCCTGACGCCTTCTGAGGCCCCCAGCCCGGATGGCTTCATCCGGGACGCCCTGCAAAACCGCCACAACCAGCGCATCCTGGCGCAGTTACCCGCCCTGGGCTTGCCAGATGCGTGGCTGGTTGCGGGCTGCCTCTTCCAGACTGCCTGGAATTTGCGTTCGGGCCATCCGCCCGAAGCCCGCATCAAGGACTACGACCTGTTCTACTTCGATCCCTCCGACCTTTCGGAGGCGGCCGAAGCTGAGGTGAATGCGCGTATCCAGGCCTGCTTTGCCGGCCAGGGCATTACCGTCGAAGCGAAAAACCAGGCCAGGGTCCACACCTGGTACGAGGATTTTTTCGGTTTTCCCTACCCTGCCCTGCACAGCGCCCGGGACGGCATGGACCGTTTCCTGGTCCGTTGCACCTGCGTGGGCCTGCAAGCCGGTGTTTCAGGCCTGGAGCTTTACGCGCCCAACGGCCTGGACGATCTGTACCGGGGCCGGCTCAGCCCGAACCCGCTGTGCCCCCACCTGCCGCTCTTTGAGCAAAAAGCCCGTGCCTACCAGGAGCGCTGGCCCTGGCTGCAAATCCAGGGCTAGCCCCAGACCGCCGAACGCATCGAAATCGACCCGGCCTGGAAGCTGGTGTTGAAAAAGCGCATGGGCTCCTTCCCGTCGGCGGCGCCGGCCGCATACAGCAAAGGCAGGTAATGCTCGTGCGTGGGATGTGCCATTTTGGCGACCTGGCCGAGCTTCTGGAAGTTCTGCAGCGCGTCGAGGTTTCCCTGCTGCATATAACCGCCCGTGATCTGGTCGAATTCCAGCGCCCAGTCATAGGCCTGGCTGCCGCTCGCGCCGCGCTGCATCTGGCGCAGGTTGTGCACGATGTTGCCGCTGGCCACGACCAGCACGCCGCGGTCGCGCAGGGCCTTGAGCTGCTTTGCCAGCGCATAGTGGTCCTCGGGCGCGCGGCTGTAGTCCATGCTGAGCTGGATCACCGGAATGTCCGCATCGGGGAACATGGGCTTGAGCACCGACCAGGCGCCGTGGTCCAGCCCCCATTCGCTTTCGTCCAGGCCCAGCGGCGCCGAGGCCCGCTGACGGACCAGCTGGCTGATGGCCCGCGCGGCGGCCGGGTCGCCCGGCGCGGGGTATTGCTGGTCAAACAGTTCCTGCGGAAAACCGCCGAAATCGTGGATGGTCTTGGGCTTGTCCATCGCGGTCAGCCACCAGCCCTCGGTCAGCCAATGGGCGGAAATGCACAGGATCAGCTGCGGCCGGGGGTATTTGCTCCCGAATTCAGCACCCAGCGCCTGCCAGCTGCGCCGGTATTCGTTGTCGCCAATGGCGTTCATGGGGCTGCCGTGGCCCACAAACAGCACCGGCATCCTGTCGGATTTCTTCAGGGAGGCGATTCGGTCCAGCGCGGAGGCGTCGATCATGGGGAGCATAGTGTTGTTTCCTGTTCGGGGAGCGGCACCAGGGCGGCAAAACCGCCAGCCGGAAGGCAAAATAGTAAGTGTTCCTTCAATTCCGCAGGTGGCGGCGGTTTATCGCGAAAGCAAGCCCGGCCGCCGCCTCGTGGTGCTCTGGCACCAAAGCCGTGAAAAGAGCCCGGAATTGGTGGTTTTCCTCAAAACAGTGCGGCCAGCCCCTGTTATATTGCACTGCAACATATTACGATTTACCTGTCATAACGACATAACCCAAGGTTGACCCCCGATGCTGTACCAAGTCTATGAAACCCAGCGCACCTTGATGGAGCCCTTTGTCGACTTCGCGCAGGCCGCTGCCAAGCTTTACGGCAACCCCCTGTCGCCGCTCGGGCAAAACCCCTTTGCCCAGCGCGTGGCGGCCGGCTACAGCCTGATCTACCGGCTGGGCAAGGACTACGAAAAACCGGCCTTCGACATCCGCACCGTCGACGTCAACGGCACCGAGGTCAGCATCCACGAACGCGTGGAAATCGACAAACCCTTTTGCGAACTGCGCCGCTTCAAGCGTTTCACCGACGACCCGGCCACGCTGACAGGCCTGAAGGGCGAGCCCGCGGTGCTGATCGTGGCGCCGCTGTCCGGCCACTACGCCACCTTGCTGCGCGACACCGTCAAGACCATGCTCAAGGACCACAAGGTCTACATCACCGACTGGAAGAACGCGCGCACCGTGCCGCTGTCCGACGGCTCCTTCCATCTGGACGACTACGTCAACTACGTGCAGGAATTCATCCGCCACATCCAGGGCATTTACGGCAACTGCCACGTCATCAGCGTGTGCCAGCCCACCGTGCCGGTGCTCGCGGCGGTGTCGCTGATGGCCTCGCGCGGCGAAACCACCCCGCTGAGCATGACCATGATGGGCGGCCCCATCGACGCGCGCAAGTCGCCGACCGCCGTCAACAACCTGGCCATGAACAAGAGCTACGAGTGGTTTGAGAACAATGTGATCTACCGCGTGCCCAGCAACTTCCCGGGCGTCGGGCGCCGCGTCTACCCCGGCTTTTTGCAGCACACCGGCTTCGTCGCGATGAACCCCGACCGCCATGCCAGCAGCCACTACGACTACTTCAAGGACCTGATCAAGGGCGACGACGCCAGCGCCGAGGCGCACCGCAAGTTCTACGACGAATACAACGCCGTGCTCGACATGGACGCCGATTACTACCTGGACACCATCAAGACGGTGTTCCAGGAGTTCAAGCTGGTCAACGGCACCTGGGACGTCAAGAGCGTGGACGGGGAACTTGAGCGCGTGCGGCCCCAGGACATCAAGACCACGGCCCACTTCACCGTCGAAGGCGAGCTGGACGACATCTCCGGCTCAGGCCAGACCGAGGCGGCCCACAGCCTTTGCCACAACATCCCCAAGGGGCTGCAAAAGCACCTGGAAGTCAAGGGCGCGGGCCATTACGGCATCTTCAGCGGCCGCCGCTGGCGCGAAATCGTCTACCCGCAGGTCAAGGACTTTATCCAGGCGAACAACCGGCCTTCGGCTCCGGCCAAACGGGCGGCAGCGGCAAAAACCACCGCGAAAACCGCCGCAAAATCCGCGGCCAGGCCCGCCGCAAAGCCTGTGGCAAAAAAGACGGCGCGCAGCAAACAGGCCTGAAAGCCTGTGCCGCACGGCCGGGCCGGGAGGCCCGTGACTGGTAGGACAATAGGCCGGTGAGCTCCCCCACCGACTTTCGCCTTTTTGAGCGCCTCAACGCCGCCCTGCCCCAGACCCAGTGCACCCGCTGCGGCTACCCTGACTGCGCGGCCTACGCGCAGGCCATGGCCTCGGGCGAAGCCGCCATCAACCAATGCCCGCCGGGCGGCGCCGAAGGCGTCAGGCGCCTCGCGGCCATCACCGGCCTGCCCGCCCTGCCCCTGAATCCCGCCAACGGTACGGAAGGCCCGCGCGCCCTGGCCGTCATCGACGAGAACTGGTGCATAGGCTGCACCCTGTGTCTCAAGGCCTGCCCGACCGATGCCATCATGGGCAGCAACAAGATGATGCACACCGTGATCGAACCCTGGTGTACGGGCTGCGAGCTGTGCATCCCGGTATGCCCGGTCGATTGCATCAGCCTGGAAAACGTCACCGGCTCGCGCACCGGCTGGGACGCCTGGTCGCAGCAGGAGGCCGGCACGGCCAAGGCGCGCTATGAGGGCCATCGGGCCCGGCACAAGAAAGAAGAAGGCAAGCCCGCCGGTTCAACATCCGTAGCACCTGCGGCCTCCGCCGCACGGCCTGAAACCGACCCCGCCGTAGTGGACCGCAAACGCGCCGTGATCGAAGCGGCGCTGGCCCGGGCCCGTGCACAGCGCACCAAAGAGTAAACCGGGTAGCCGGCTTTCAGCCCAGGGCGGAAAACGCCTGGATCACCTCAGGCGGCGCCTGCACCAGCTCGATGAGCACGCCCTCGCCCGCGATCGGAAACTCCTCGCTGGCCTTGGGGTGCAGAAAGCAAATGTCAAAACCCGCCGCGCCCTTGCGTATGCCGCCGGGCGCGAAGCGCACGCCTTTGGCCGTCAGCCATTCCACGGCTTTGGGCAGGTCGTCTATCCACAGGCCCACGTGGTTGAGCGGCGTGGTGTGCACCGCGGGCTTTTTGTCCACATCCAGCGGCTGCATCAGGTCAACCTCGACCTTGAAGGGGCCGCTGCCGATGGCGCAGATGTCTTCGTCCACGTTCTCGCGCTCGCTGACGAAGTTGCCCGTGACGTCCAGGCCCAGCATGTCCACCCACAGCGTGCGCAGGCGATCCTTGCTGGTGGCGCCAATGGCAATCTGCTGGATGCCCAGCACTTTGAAGGGGCGTGCGGCGCTCATGCCTGGAATTCCACAATCGGTTGATCGACACTGAGCGACTCACCTTTAGCCGCCAGCACCTTGCCGACCACACCGTCGGCGACGGCAAACAGCACGTTTTCCATCTTCATCGCCTCAATCACGGCTACGCGCTCGCCGGCCTGCACTTTCTGGCCCACCTGCACCGCCACGTCCACCAATAGGCCGGGCATGGGCGACAGCACATAGCGGCTCATGTCGGGCGGCGCCTTGTAGGGCATCAGCGCGTGCAGTTGCGCCGCGCGCGGCGTCAGCACCAGAGCGTCCAGCCGTGTGCCGTTGTGGGCAATGCGGATGGCCAGTGGATTGCGGCCCACGCCGCGCTCCACCTGCGCGGCAAAGGGCTGGCCGTTGACGGTCCCGCGAATGCGCGCACCGCCCAGGTGCCAGTTGCTGCAAATTTCATAACTCCTGGAGCCCACCTCCACCGTGCCGGAACCGGTTTGCGCCTGATAGTTGCCTACCGTCACCGGGTGCGGCGTGTTCTGCCCCGCCGCGCCCAGGCTGACGACGACGAACTCCTCGCCCACCGTCACGCCATGGCCCGGCAACTGGCCGCTGATGCCGGCCGCGCGGCCCAGCATGCGGCGATTCACGTAGGCCGCCAGCGCCAGCAGGAAGGATGGGTCCTCGTGCGGCACATCTTCGGCATGAAAGCCCTTGGCGTAGTTCTCGGCGATAAAGCCGGTGTTGAAATCGCCCGAAACGAATTTGGGATGCGCCAGCAAGGCCGCCTGGAAGGGGATGTTGCTGGAGATGCCGCGGATCACAAAGCCGTTGAGCGCCTCCCGCATTTTGGCAATCGCCTCCTTGCGATCCTTGCCGTGCACGATGAGCTTGGCGATCATCGAGTCGTAAAACATCGGGATCTCGCCGCCGTCCTGCACGCCGGTGTCGACACGCACGCCGTGCAGTTGCGCGGTGTCGGCCGCGAACATGGTCTCCTTGGGTGGCTGGAAGCGCACCAGCCGGCCGGTGGACGGCAGGAAGCTGCGGAACGGGTCTTCGGCGTTGATGCGGCATTCAATCGCCCAGCCGTTGCGCTGCACGTCCTTCTGCGCGATCGGCAGCTTCTCGCCGGCCGCCACGCGGATCATCAGCTCCACCAGGTCCAGCCCGGTGATGCACTCCGTCACCGGGTGCTCCACCTGCAGCCGGGTGTTCATTTCGAGAAAGTAAAAGCTCTGGTCTTTGCCGACCACAAACTCCACCGTGCCAGCGCTCTGGTACTTCACGGCCTTGGCCAGCGCCACCGCCTGCTCGCCCATGGCCTTGCGCGTCGCGTCGCTGATGAAGGGCGACGGCGCCTCTTCAATCACCTTCTGGTGGCGCCGCTGGATGGAACATTCGCGCTCGTTGAGGTACACCACATTGCCGTGGCTGTCGCCCAGCAGCTGGATTTCGATGTGACGGGGTTCTTCGACAAATTTCTCGATAAAAACGCGGTCGTCGCCAAAGCTGTTGCGCGCCTCGTTGCGGCAGGAGGTAAAGCCTTCCAGGGCCTCCTTGTCGTTGAAGGCCACGCGCAAACCCTTGCCGCCGCCGCCCGCGCTCGCCTTGATCATCACCGGGTAGCCAATGCCTTTGGCGATCTCCACGGCCTTCTCAGCGCTGTCAATCGCGTCGTTCACGCCTGGGATGCAGTTAACGCCCGCCGCGCCGGCCAGCTTTTTGGACTCGATCTTGTCGCCCATGGCGGCAATCGAATAGTGCTTGGGACCTATGAAGACAATGCCCTCTTCTTCCACCCGCTTGGCAAAACCCGCGTTCTCGCTCAGAAAGCCGTAGCCGGGGTGCACTGCCTGTGCGCCCGTCTGCTTACAGGCCGCGATGATCTTGTCGGCCTGCAAATAGCTGTCACGGCTGGGCGCCGGGCCGATGTTGATGGCTTCATCGGCAAGCTCGACATGGCGGGCGTCCTTGTCGGCGTCGGAATAGACCGCGACGGTTTTGATGCCCATCTTGCGGGCTGTCTTGATGACGCGGCAGGCGATCTCGCCGCGGTTGGCAATCAGTATTTTGGTAAACATCATTGAACCTGTTGTCGTTGGCGTCGTTGGCCGCTTCAGCGGTTGATAAACATGGAGTAAGCCGGTGGAGTTTGTGAGCGGTCGACAAATACGTAGGCAGTGCCGTCCGAGCAGAAGTTGGCAACCTCGGCCGAGCCGCCCCCTTCCAGTTCCACCCAGTTGTCGATTTGCAGCAGCATCCTGCCGGGCGGGCTTTGCTGCACCCCATTGGCTGTCCAATAGGGAACGCCCCCGCTCTTGGTACGCCAGGCGCTGGCCCAATTGTGCGGATGTGCAATGTCTTGCGGCAACTCAAAATAGCGGGCGTCGTCGTAGAACGCGTCCTCAAGCTCGGGCGGCGCGCCATCATCGTCGGTGCGCCAGCTCACAACGCCCAGTTCGGACAGCACGGCCGGCGGCCCGTCCCCGGCGTCGGCGGGCGGCTCGGTGGCAAGCTCGCCCAACTGGCTTTGCGGCACCGTAAAAGCGGCGTTGGCGCCGGCATCGAATTCCCAGAAGCTGCAGACGCTGTCCCACTCGCATTTAAAAAGAAACAGCACTTCACCCTGCGCGAGCGGCAGTTCGGGCGCGGCGGCCGGCAGCTGCGCAAGATGGCTCATGGGTCGCCCGCATTCCTTGCAGACAGGCCAAAGGCGCACGGGCAGCCCCCAGGGCAGGCCGCCCAGCTTGGGCACCAGGCCCGGCGCCGCGCCCTCACGGAATCGGGGATAGTGGCTGATCATGGCGCGCTCACAGCGGAATGTTGCCGTGCTTGCGCCACGGGTTTTCGATTTTTTTGTCGCGCAGCATCACCAGCGAGCGGCAGATGCGCTTGCGCGTTTCGTGCGGCAGGATCACGTCGTCGATAAAGCCGCGCGCGCCGGCCACAAAGGGGTTGGCGAAGCGGGCCTTGTATTCGGCTTCCTTGGCGGCCAGCTTGGCCGGGTCTCCCTTGTCTTCGCGAAAGATGATTTCCACCGCGCCCTTGGCGCCCATGACGGCGATCTCGGCGTTGGGCCAGGCGAAATTGACGTCGCCGCGCAAATGTTTGGAGGCCATCACGTCGTAGGCGCCGCCGTAGGCCTTGCGCGTGATCACGGTGATCTTGGGCACGGTGCATTCGGCATACGCGTACAGCAGCTTGGCGCCGTGCTTGATGATGCCGCCGTATTCCTGGCTGGTGCCGGGCATGAAGCCGGGCACGTCGACAAAGGTGATCACCGGGATATTGAAGGCATCGCAGAAGCGCACAAAGCGCGCGGCCTTGATGGAACTCTTGATGTCCAGGCAGCCGGCCAGCACCAGCGGCTGGTTGGCCACGATGCCCACCGTCTGCCCCTCCATGCGGGCGAAGCCGATGATGATGTTTTTCGCGTATTCGGGCTGTATCTCGAAGAAGTCGCCGTCGTCCACCGTCTTGACGATGAGCTCCTTCATGTCGTACGGCTTGTTCGGGTTCTCAGGCACCAGCGTGTCCAGGCTCAGATCCATGCGGCCGGCCGGATCGGCGCTGGGCCGCACCGGGGCTTTTTCGCGGTTGTTCAGCGGCAGGTAGTTGTAGAGGCGGCGCAGCATGAGCAGCGCCTCGACGTCGTTCTCGAAGGCCAGGTCGGCCACGCCGCTGCGTGTGGTGTGAGTGGTGGCGCCGCCCAGTTCCTCGGCCGTGACTTCCTCATGGGTCACGGTCTTGACGACTTCGGGGCCCGTGACAAACATGTAGGAGCTGTCCTTGACCATGAAGATGAAGTCGGTCATGGCCGGCGAATACACCGCGCCACCGGCGCTGGGCCCCATGATCATGCTGATCTGCGGAATCACGCCGCTGGCCATCACGTTGCGCTGGAACACGTCGGCATAACCGCCCAGCGAGGCCACGCCCTCCTGGATGCGGGCACCACCCGAGTCGTTGAGGCCGATGACGGGCGCGCCCACCTTCATGGCCTGGTCCATCACCTTGCAGATTTTTTCGGCATGGGCTTCACTCAAGGCGCCGCCGAACACCGTGAAGTCCTGGCTGAAGACAAACACCAGGCGGCCGTTGATCATGCCGTAGCCGGTGACGACGCCGTCGCCGGGAATCTTGTTGTCCTGCATGCCGAAATCGGTGCAGCGGTGTTCGACAAACATGTC
Source organism: Polaromonas sp. CF318 (assembly GCF_000282655.1). GTDB lineage: Bacteria > Pseudomonadota > Gammaproteobacteria > Burkholderiales > Burkholderiaceae_C > Polaromonas. The sequence continues at coordinate 32,317 of NZ_AKIV01000052.1, read as the reverse complement.
CCACTCTTCAAACGTGCCTTCATCGAGCAGCAACTCCAGCCGTTCGCGCGCCGTGAGCTTGCCTTTACCGTGCTGCGCGTCTATGCGCTTTTGCCCGCCGCCCAGACGGGCAGCGGCGCGTTTCTTTTCGAGTTGTTCAAGGATTTCTTGCATGGTGTGTTCCGCGATTGGACGAAAAAAATTTTACCGGACCGGTTCAAACAAAAGGCGCGCGGCGGCCTGGCTCATGCGGCGCGAGTCGTGTCCCACGCCCGGTACGGTGACGCGCTCCCAGGCCAGGGGCGTTCCCAGCTTCTGCGCCTGCGCCGTGGCCTGCGCAAAGAAGTTGTTGCCGCGCTCCAGGCGATTCGCCCCCTGGGCCGTGGCTTGCCGGGCCTTGGGCAGGTTGGCCGCGTCGGTCTGGATGTCGGCCTCGCCGAGCAGCACGACCAGCTTGCGCGCAAAGACCTGTTTGAGCTTGTCGGGGCTGACGATGCTTTCGTCCAGCGCGTAAGGAAACTTGTCGTCCATCAAGCCCGGATAGAGGGGCATGGTGTAGCTGCCGGCATTGGCCGCCACGGCGACGGAAACGCGCGGTGCCTCGGCCAGCAGCATGAAACGGTGCACAAACTGCCCGCCCGCCGAGTGGCCGAACAGCAGGTAGTCGGATGCCGAAAGCCCCTCCTGCGCACGCACAAAGTCGAACAAATGCTCGACGATCTGGAACGACCATTTGCTGCGGTCGCGCGTCTCGATGCCGCCCATATTGAACAGCCGGGAGGGGAAGCGCCCCTCGTCGAATTCCGGGGCCAGCACGATGAGCTTGTTTTTCTCGGCAAAAGGCATCCAGTTGTCGCGCATGCGCGAGCCTTGGCGTTCCGTGCCGTGGACTACCACCATCACCCGGGCATCGGGGCCGGCGCTGCGCGCCTTGTAGTAATGCACGGTGACGGGCTTGTCCGCGAAAAAGCCTTTGTCGGTGAACACAAAGCTGCCCGGCTCACCCGCCGCCAGGCCGCCGGCCCAGGCCATGCAAGCCTGCAGGAGCAACGCGCAAAGAACGAGTATTTTCTTCATTGATTCCACCCTTTGGCCGCGAGGGCCAGCAAGCTGCGGGCCGCCGTCGATGCCGCAACTTCCCCACGCGCCACCTCGGCAATGAGCCCGGGCAGGCGCTCACGCACCTGCGGGTCCTGGCGAAAGGCCTGCTTGAGGCCGGCGTCTATGCGCTCCCACATCCACGAGAGTGACTGCTGTTGGCGGCGGGCCGCCAATTGGCCGTTGGCGGTCTGCAAGTCCTTGAACCGCGTCACGGCTTTCCAGAAAACGTCCACGCCCTTGTTGTGCAGCGCACTGAGCTGTATCACCTGCGGGTGCCAGTTCTTGTCGAAATTGGCGGCTTGGGTGCTGTCCATTGCATTGTTCACCAGGCCGAACAGGCGCATCGCCGAAGTGATCTGGGCTTCGGCCCGCATGGCCGCATCGGCGTCAATGTCGGCCTTGTTGATGATGACCAGATCGGCCAGCTCCATCACGCCCTTTTTGATCGCCTGCAGGTCGTCACCGGCATTGGGCAGCTGCATCAGCACAAACATGTCGGTCATGTTGGCAACAGCGGTTTCGCTCTGGCCCACGCCTACGGTTTCAACAATCACCACGTCGTAGCCGGCGGCTTCGCAGACCAGCATGGCTTCGCGCGTTTTTTCGGCCACGCCGCCCAGGTTGCCGCTGGAAGGGCTGGGCCGGATGTAGGCACGCTCATGCATCGAGAGCTTTTCCATGCGGGTTTTGTCGCCCAGGATGGAGCCGCCCGAGACGGAGGAAGAAGGGTCGACGGTGAGCACCGCGACGCGATGGCCCTGCGCAATCAGGTGCAGGCCCAGCACTTCGATAAAGGTGGATTTGCCCACACCCGGCACGCCACTGATGCCCAGGCGCAAAGCCTTGCCGGTATAGGGGAGCAAAGCGGTGAGCAGCTCGTCACCCTGGGCGCGGTGGTCGGCACGCGTGGACTCCAGCAGCGTGATGGCCTTGGCGATCGCACGGCGCTTGGCCATCGCATCCGGGCCCCGGATGGCCTGGAGGAAATCAGGCGCGGCCATCACGCCACGCGCTCCACCGCGGGCCATTCGTAGTGCAGGTCCACGCCCTCTTCACCCTGCAGCACAAAACCGTGGCGCAGGTAGAAGCGGTTGGCATCGCTTTCCTTGAGCGCGGTCAGCCTCACGGCCAGGCCGCGTTCGCGCGCCTGGGCCAGCACCTGCCGCAGCACCCACGAGCCTATGCCCTGGCCGCTGGCGCTGCTGCGCAGGTAAAGATGGTCGAGCCGCAGGGCTGCTTCGCCTTCTGGCTTGAGCGTGAAAAAACCCACGCGCCCGCCGTCCAGCAGGATGTGCTGCATATAAGGGGGCACAAAACCCGCCGACAGCCGCTCGCGCGAGCGCGCAAGATCGAAACGGCCGACGCGCTCCAGGCTGGGCCGCATCGCGTCTATGCGCAAGGCCAGCATGTCCTCGAAGTCGCCGGCCATAACCGGCTGCAAGGACAGGCGGGAACTGATGTCCGTCACCACCGGCTCACTTCGCAACAGCGGCGCGGATCTGTTCCAGCACATCCTTGGCGCTGGCCGGAATCGGCGTGCCTGGACCGTAGATGCCTTTCACGCCGGCCTCGTAAAGCATGTCGTAGTCCTGCCGCGGAATCACGCCACCCACAAACACGATGATGTCGTCGGCGCCCTGCTTCTTGAGCTCGGCGATGATGGCCGGCACCAGCGTCTTGTGGCCCGCGGCCAAGGTGGAGACCCCCACCGCGTGCACGTCGTTTTCAATCGCCTGGCGGGCGCACTCCTCGGGCGTCTGGAACAACGGGCCCATGTCCACGTCAAAGCCCAGGTCGGCGAAGGCCGTGGCCACCACCTTGGCGCCGCGGTCGTGGCCGTCCTGGCCCAGCTTGGAGATCATCACGCGCGGGCGACGGCCCTGCTCTTCGGCAAAGGCATTGATTTCGGTCTTGAGGGTTTCCCAGCCTTCGGCAGAGTCATAAGCGGCAGCGTACACACCGGTCACCTTTTGTGTATCGGCGCGGTGGCGCCCGTAGACTTTCTCGAGGGCATCGCTGACCTCGCCCACCGTGGCGCGCAGGCGCACGGCCTTGATGCTGAGGTCCAGCAGGTTGCCGTTGTTATTTTCCGCGGCCGCCGTCAGGGCATCCAGCGCGGCCTGCACCGCCGCATTGTCGCGGCCTGCCTTGATGGCCTTGAGCCGCTTGATCTGGCCCTCGCGCACGGCCACGTTGTCGATGTCGCGCGCCTCGATCGCGTCTTCGCTCTTGAGCTTGTATTTGTTGACGCCGACGATGACGTCCTTGCCGCTGTCGATGCGTGCCTGTTTTTCAGCCGCGGCGGCCTCGATCTTGAGCTTGGCCCAGCCGCTGTCCACGGCCTTGGTCATGCCGCCCATGGCCTCGACTTCCTCGATGATGGCCCAGGCGGCGTCGGCCATGTCCTGGGTCAGCTTTTCCATCATGTAGCTGCCGGCCCAGGGATCTATCACCTGGGGAATGTGGGTTTCTTCCTGGATGATGAGCTGGGTATTGCGGGCGATGCGGGCGCTGAATTCGGTGGGCAGGGCAATCGCCTCGTCAAAGGAATTGGTGTGCAGGCTTTGCGTGCCGCCGAAGACCGCGGCCATGGCTTCTATGGTGGTGCGCACCACGTTGTTGTAGGGGTCCTGCTCGGTCAGGCTCCAGCCCGAGGTCTGGCAGTGCGTGCGCAGCATCAGGCTCTTGGGGCTCTTGGCGTTAAAGCCCTTCATGATGCGGCACCACAGCAGGCGGGCGGCGCGCATCTTGGCGACTTCCAGGTAGAAGTTCATGCCTATGGCCCAGAAGAAGCTCAGGCGCCCGGCGAACTCATCAACATCCAGGCCCTTGCCCAGCGCGGTCTTCACATACTCTTTCCCGTCGGCCAAAGTGAAGGCCAGCTCCAGCGCCTGGTTGGCGCCGGCTTCCTGCATGTGGTAGCCCGAGATCGAGATCGAATTGAACTTGGGCATGTTCTGCGCCGTGTATTCGATGATGTCGCCGATGATGCGTATGCTGGGCTGGGGCGGGAAGATATAGGTGTTGCGGACCATGAACTCCTTGAGGATGTCGTTCTGTATGGTCCCGCTCAATTTGTCCTGGCTCACGCCCTGCTCTTCGGCCGCCACCACATAGCCCGCCAGCACCGGCAGCACCGCGCCGTTCATGGTCATGGAGACGCTGACCTTGTCCAGCGGGATCTGGTCGAACAGGATTTTCATGTCCTCGACCGAATCGATGGCCACGCCGGCCTTGCCCACGTCGCCGGTCACGCGCGGATGGTCGCTGTCGTAGCCGCGGTGCGTGGCCAGGTCGAAGGCCACCGAGACACCCTGCCCGCCGGCGGCCAGCGCCTTGCGGTAGAAAGCATTGGATTCCTCGGCGGTGGAAAAGCCCGCGTACTGGCGAATCGTCCATGGCCGCACCGCATACATGGTGGCCTGCGGGCCGCGAATGAAGGGCTCAAAACCCGGCAGCGTGTTGGTATGGGGAAGGTCTTTGACGTCCTCGGCCGTGTACAGCGGCTTGACGCTGATGCCATCCGGCGTTTGCCAGTTGAGCGCGCCCAGATCGCCGCCGGGCGCCGACTTGGCGGCTGCCTTGGCCCAGGCCTCAAGGCTGGCAGCGGGAAATTCAGGTTCGGAATGGGGCTTGGACATGGGATGTTGTTACCGTACAGGGCTTCAGGCCGAGGCCGCGATGCAAGCAGCATAGGCTCAAGCCGAGGTGAATACATGAATCGGAGGCAAGTTTACATCATTTATAATTATTGATGCAAAATTCAGTTTCAGGTAAGATGCAGTTGTTGGCGCTGACAGGAAGCAGCGCCGCCTGAAGCCTCTTGCCTCTCCAAAAAACACCTTATGTCCATGGCCGCCGTGTCCCTGACTCCCCGAGCGCTTTATGAAGAAGTCGCCGAGCTTTTGCGCCAGCGCATCTTCAGCCGCGAGCTGGCGCCGGGCAGCTGGATAGACGAGCTCAAGCTGGCCGAGGAATACGGCATCAGCCGCACGCCGCTGCGCGAGGCCCTCAAGGTGCTGGCCACCGAGGGCCTGGTCACCATGAAGGTGCGGCGCGGCGCTTATGTGACGGAAGTCTCCGAACGCGACCTGACCGACGTCTACCACCTGCTGGCCCTGCTCGAGAGCGACGCAGCCGGCGTGGTGGCCACCCAGGCGACGCCGTCGCAGCTCAAGGAGCTGCAAGGCCTGCACGAGGAGCTTGAAAAAGCCGCCGGCAACCGCGAGCGCTTTTTCGAGATCAACGAGGCCTTTCACATGCGGCTGCTGGAAATCGCCAACAACCGCTGGCGCGACCAGATGGTGGCCGACCTGCGCAAGGTGATGAAGCTCAACCGCCACAACTCGCTGCTCAAGAGCGGCCGCATCGAGGAATCCCTGGCCGAGCACCGCGCCATCATGCAGGCGTTGGCCGCGCACGACGCCGAGGCCACCGCGCAGCGCATGCGCGAACATTTCAGGAACGGGCTGGAAGCGGCGGGCTGACAGGCCCAAGGCTGGGGTCAGGGGTGCGGCTGCGCCTCCCAGTGCTGCACCACCTTGCCGTGTTTGTCCACGCTTTCGAGCAGCACGCGGAAACCCCACAGGCGCGCGACATGCTTGATGACTTCCTGCACATCGTCGGTGAGGGTCCTGTCGTTGTGGCGGCTGTGGCGCAGCGTTAGTGAGCGGTTCCCGCGCACGTCAACGTCCCAGACCTGGATGTTGGGTTCACGGTAGTTCAGGTCATGCTGGCGCGACAGCGCCTCGCGCACATGCCGGTAACCATCGGCGTCATGGATGGCCGCCACCTCCAGCTCAGGCTGGCCGGCGTCGTCCACCACGGAAAAAAGGCGGAACTCGCGTATCAAATGGGGCGACAGGTACTGCCCGATGAAACTCTCATCGCGGAAATGCCGCATCGCGTAATCCAGCGTCTCCCGCCAGTCCGAGCCCGCGACGTCCGGCAGCCATTGCCGGTCTTCATCCGTGGGGGACTGGCAAATACGCTTGAGGTCGGTGAACATGGCAAAACCCAGCGCATAGGGGTTGACGCCGCTATAGGCCGGGTGCGTCACCGGCGGCTGGTAAATGACGTTGGTGTGTGATCGCAAGCATTCGATCATGAAACCGTCGGTCAGCAAGCCCTCTTCGTACATGGTATTGAGCAGCGTGTAATGCCAGAACGTGGCCCAGCCTTCGTTCATGATCTGGGTCTGGCGCTGCGGGTAAAAATACTGGCCGATCTTGCGCACGATGCGGATCACCTCACGTTGCCAGGGCTCCAGCAGCGGCGCGTTTTTTTCGATGAAATACAGGATGTTTTCCTGCGGCTCCGGCGGGAAACGGCGATTGGGCTTTTCGGCCGGCTTGTCGGCTGATCTGGGCACCGTGCGCCAGAGGTCGTTGAGCTGCTGCTGCAAATAGGCCTCGCGGTCCTTGCGCCTGACCTCTTCCTCCGCCAGCGACAGCTTCTGCGAGCGCTGGTAGCGGTCCACGCCATGGCTCATCAGCGCATGGCAGGAGTCCAGCAGCTGCTCGACGGGCTCCCAGCCGTGGCGCTCTTCGCATTCGGTGATGTAGGCCCGCGCGTACACCAGGTAGTCGATGATGGCGGCGGCATCGGTCCACATCTGGAACAGGTAGTTGCCCTTGAAGAAGGAATTGTGGCCGTAGCAGGCATGGGCCATCACCAGCGCCTGCATGGGCATGGTGTTTTCTTCCATCAGGTAGGCGATGCAGGGATTGGAATTGATCACGACTTCGTAAGCCAGCCCCATCTGGCCGCGGCGGTAATTTTTTTCCGTCGAGATGAACTGCTTGCCGAAAGACCAGTGCCGGTAGTTGACGGGCATGCCCACCGACGCATAGGCATCAATCATCTGCTCGGCGGTGATGACTTCGAGCTGCACCGGGTAAGTATCCAGGCCGAAGGACTTCGCCGTCCGCGCAATCTCGCCGTGGTAGAGCTCGATCAACTCGAAGGACCAGTCGGACGGGCTGGGCAGGCAGGCGCGCCGGCGCCCTGCGCCGGATAAACCGGACAAGCCGGGAGTCGCGACTTCGGCAGGCTTTTTCGCGCTGGTCTTTGTCATGGCTTGACGCCTTTTTTGAACAGTTCCCTGAACACCGGAAAGATCTCGTCGGCGGCGCCGACCTTGCGCATCGCGAAGTTCCGGTTCTCCTCCTGCACCTGGGTGTACTCCTCCCAGAGGTTCTGGTCTTCTTCACCGACCTGGACATAGGCGAAATACCGCGACACCGGCAGCAGCTTGCCGACCAGCAGCTCGCGGCAGCGGGCCGAATCCTGGTGCCAGTTGTCGCCGTCCGAGGCCTGGGCGCCATAGATGTTCCAGTCGCCGGGCGGGTAGCGCTCCTGGATGATCTGGTGCATCAGGGCCAGGGCGCTGGACACCACGGTACCGCCGGTCTCGGTCGACTGGAAGAACTCCTCTTCGGACACCTCGGTCGCCTGCGTGTGGTGGCGAATGAAAACGACGTCGGTCCTCTCATAGTGCTTTTTGAGGAACAGGTACAGCAGGATAAAAAACCGTTTGGCGATGTCCTTGCGTGTTTCATCCATGGAACCCGAGACGTCCATCAGGCAGAACATGACCGCCTTGGCGCTGGGCTGCGGCACCCTGACCCGGTTGCGGTAACGCAGGTCGAAGGGATCAAAAAAAGGGATGGTCTTGAGCCGCCGGCGAAGCGCGTCGATCTGCGTTTTCAGGGCCAGAATCTCACCCGGCAAGCCGGGCGCCCCGCGCTCGGCCAGCGCCAGCTGCGCTTCCAGTTCATGCAACTGCCGCCGGGTTTCCCCGCCTATGGCGATACGCCGGCTCAACGCAACCCGCAGCGAACGCACGATGTGCAGGTTGGTCGGCGTTCCGTCCGAGATGAAACCGGCGCGGCGCGACTTCCATTCCGGCGCATCGGGCAGGAGCTGGGTGCGAATCAGGTCGGGCAGCGCAAGGTCGTCAAAGAAATACTGCATGAACTCTTCGCGCGTGATGCGAAAGACAAAGTCGTCTTCGCCCACACCATCGGGGCTGGCCTCGCCGCCCGAGCCGCCGCCGCGGCCGCCCTGCGGCTTTGCGATGCGGTCGCCGCGCACGTACTCGCGGTTGCCGGGATGCACGCTCTCGCGCGTGCCGCCGGTGTGTTCGAACACCGGTTGGTAAACGTCGCGCCGCGGCAGGGTGACGTCTTCGCCCTGTTCGATGTCGTGGATGCTGCGGCCGGCGACGGCGCGGCGCACGGTATCGCGTATCTGCTCGCGAAAGCGCCGCAGGAAACGCTCGCGGTTGCCTATGGACTTGTTCTTGCCCGACAACCGCCTGTCAATGACTTGCTGGAGCACGGTGATCTCCGGTCAGATACACATGACACATGGCGCGTCCGCCGCGGCGCGCCATGGACTCAGGAACTCTTGCGCACCCGCAGGTACCAGTCGCACAGCAGGCGGACCTGGCGTGTGGTGTATCCCTTGGCGACCATGCGGTTGACGAAGTCCTCGTGCTTTTGCTGCTCGTCCGCGCTGGCCTTGGCATTGAAGGAAATCACCGGCAGCAGATCCTCGGTATTCGAGAACATCTTTTTCTCGATCACGGTCCGCAGCTTTTCATAGCTGGTCCACAAGGGATTCTTGCCGGCGTTGTTGGCGCGCGCGCGCAGCACAAAATTGACAATCTCGTTGCGGAAGTCTTTCGGGTTGCTGATGCCGGCCGGCTTTTCGATTTTTTCGAGCTCGGCGTTGAGTGCCGAGCGGTCGAAAATTTCCCCGGTGTCGGTGTCGCGGTATTCCTGGTCCTGGATCCAGAAGTCGGCGTAGGTCACGTAGCGGTCGAAAATATTCTGGCCGTATTCCGAATAGGACTCCAGGTAGGCCGTCTGGATTTCCTTGCCGATGAACTCGGCATAACGCATGGCCAGGATTTCCTTGATGTAGGCCAGGTACTTCTGCTCGGTCTCCGGCGGGAACTGCTCGCGCTCTATCTGCTGCTCCAGCACATACATCAGGTGCACCGGGTTGGCCGCGATTTCGGTGGAGTCGAAGTTGAACACCTTGGAGAGAATCTTGAAGGCAAATCGCGTCGAGATGCCGTTCATGCCCTCGTCGACACCCGCATAGTCGCGGTATTCCTGGTAGCTCTTGGCTTTCGGGTCGGTGTCCTTGAGGTTTTCGCCGTCGTACACCTGCAGCTTGCTGAAGATGCTGGAACTCTCGGGCTCCTTCAGGCGCGTCAGCACGGCAAACTGCGCCATCATCTTCAAGGTGCCGGGGGCACAGATGGCCTCGCGCAGCGAGGAGTTGTGGATCAGCTTTTCATAAATCCGGATTTCCTCCGATACGCGCAGGCAGTACGGAATCTTGACAATGTAGATCCGGTCCAGGAAGGCCTCGTTGTTCCGGTTGTTCTTGAAGGCTTTCCACTCGCTTTCGTTGGAGTGCGCCATCACGATGCCGTCGAAGGGAATGGCGCCGAAGCCTTCCGTGCCCTTGAAGTTGCCCTCCTGGGTGGCGGTCAGCAAGGGGTGCAGCACCTTGATGGGCGCCTTGAACATCTCGACAAACTCCAGCAAACCCTGGTTGGCCAGGCATAGGCCGCCGGAATAGCTGTAGGCGTCGGGATCGTCCTGGGCATAGGTTTCCAGCTTGCGGATGTCGATCTTGCCGACCAGCGAGGAAATGTCCTGATTGTTCTCGTCGCCGGGCTCGGTCTTGGAAATGGCGCATTGCTTCAGGATGGAAGGAAAGCGCTTGACCACGCGAAAGCGCCGGATGTCGCCGCCGTACTCCTCAAGGCGCTTGACCGCCCACGGCGACATCACCCGCTGCAGGTAGCGCGGCGCGATGCCGTACTGCGCTTCGAGCAACGGAGCGTCCTCTGTGTTGTTGAACAGGCTGAGCGGCGACTCATTGACCGGCGAGCCTTTCAGCGCATAAAAAGGCACCTGCTCCATCAGCTGTTTGAGCCGCTCGGCGATCGACGACTTGCCGCCGCCCACGGGGCCCAGCAGATACAGGATTTGTTTTTTCTCTTCCAGGCCCTGCGCGGCGTGGCGGAAGTAGGAGACCACCTGCTCGATGGGGTCCTCCAGGCCGTAGAAGTCCTTGAATGCCGGGTAGATCTTGATGACCTTGTTGCCGAACACGCGCGACAGGCGCTGGTCATGCCGGGTGTCCAGCAGCTCCGGCTCGCCGATGGCGGCGAGCATGCGCTCGGCCGCGGTGGCATAGACGAGAGGACTGCGCTTGCAGGCATCGAGGTAGTCCTCGATGGACAGTTCCTCTTCTCGCGTCTGTTCATAACGCGTCAGAAAATTACGGACCACATCCATAAATCCTCCTTTGCGCGCGGGTACCGAAGAACCCCGACTCGAGATGGAAATCTGCTCCAGATTCCGCGCTATGCATCGAACTTTTGTCTCACACCAGGTGACTGATAGATCGCGACTTCAATGGAAAGTTCCAACGACCTATCGACTCCATTATTTTCCAAATGCGCGAATAGGTACAGCGTATTTTTTAACGAATGCGAATGATGTGTGTGCGTCTGTGCACAGGCCGGCAGTGGCTCACCCGAGTCATGCCGGCCGTTGAGCTTGCTATATTTTCAATAGCTGATTGCGCAGGCGATCAGGGAGCTCCGGGAGGTTTTCTTGAAGAGTGCGATTCGCTGGCTGCGATCGATTTCAAGGCCGGCCGCATTCAAAAGACAAAACTCATGCACACGCGTTGCACGAACCAACAGCAGGACACAAGCTGAAGCCGCCAACGCGTGTCAGGAATTTCAGGTTCCTTCTGTCAGTATGGGCCTTGAATGTTTTTTCGTCAGCCCCTTGCCGGCGCCCGTTACAAAAAATACGCCAGGCAATATCAATGCGGCACCCACCGCGTGGTGCCAGCCCAACGGTTCGCCCAGGACACCCCAGGCGGCCAGTCCCGCATACAGAGGCCCGAGATAAAGCGACACCGCCACGCGACTGGCGCCCAGGATTTTTTGCGCCCAGCCGTAAATCCAGTAGGCGCCCAGCCCCGGCACAATCGCGGCCACCACAATCAGAAGCAGGCCATAGCCGCTCAGCGGCAAAGCCTCCGGCCGTGACATTTCCCACACCGTCAGGGGAAGCAGCACCAGGGTGCCGCCTATGCAGATGGCGGCCAGGCGGGCCGTGGCGCCCAGCGGGCTGGGCCACTGCTTCTGCAGCAAGGCATAGCCCGCCCAGGACACCGTGGCAGCCACGATCCACAGGTCTCCGGCCGAGAACTGCACGCCGGCCAGCGCAGTCCACTGGCCCTTGACCACCACATGCACCACCCCGGCGATGGCCAGCAGCACGCCCAGGCCCTGGCGCAGGCTCAGGCGCTCGCCCAGCCAGACCACCGCGCCCAGGCCTATCAGCACCGGTGAGGCCGAATAAATCAGTGCGATGTTCATCGCGCCCGTGGAGCGCGCCCCCTGGTAGACCCAGGCGCCGCAAATCACCATGCCCAGGGTGCCCAATACCAGATACTGCCACCATACCTTGGCGATGTGCTCCCGCTGGCGCCACAACTCCGACCGGGTCAGCATCAGCAGCAACAAGGCCGCCAGGCCCCAGCGGCCAAAGGCCAGCAGATAGGGACCGATCACGCCCGGCGCCTTGCGCGCCACGATGTAGTTGACCGTCCAGAGCGCCGGCACCAGCCAAAGCAGGGCCAGCGCCCGGCGCGCCTGTTTTTGCGCGGAATCATGCATGGGCCATGGCCGTGGCATCGGCGAGCGCCGATGGCGACGAAGCCGGCATTTCATGCGCCAGCGCCATCACGGCATGCGGCGGCATGTCACGCAGGCGATGGTCGCTCCAGACCTGGCGCCAGCGCCGCGCACCGGGCAGGCCGTTGCGCAGGCCCAGCATGTGGCGCGCGATGGCGCTCCTGGGCGTTCCGTGCTCGGCGGCCTCGCGCACCATGTAGTCGCACATCTGCGACTCCACGGCCTCGCGGCTCAGCGGGGATTCGGCGGCGCCGAAGAAGGCGCTGTCCCAGGAGGCAAGCCACCAGGGGTTGTGGTAGGCCTCGCGGCCTATCATCACACCGTCAAGCGCGGCCAGGTGCCCGGCCACCTCTTCCTGCGTGTTGATGCCGCCGTTGATGCAAATCCCCAGGTGCGGGAATTCCCGCTTGAGGCGGTGCACGAGTTCATAGCGCAGCGGCGGGACCTCGCGGTTTTCCTTGGGCGAGAGGCCTTTGAGCCAGGCGTTGCGGGCGTGCACGATAAAGACCTTGCAGCCGGCTTCGCTGACCGTGCCCACGAAGTCGCGTACAAATTCATAGCTCTCGCCCTTGTCGATGCCGATGCGGTGCTTCACCGTGACCGGCACGGCTACCACGTCGACCATGGCTTTCACGCAATCGGCCACCAGCTGCGGCTCGGCCATCAGGCAGGCGCCGAAGGCGCCGCGCTGCACGCGCTCGCTGGGGCAGCCGCAGTTGAGGTTGATTTCGTCATAACCCCATTGCTCGCCCAGCCGGGCGCATTGGGCCAGGTCGGCCGGCTCGCTGCCGCCCAGTTGCAGGGCCACGGGATGCTCTTCGGCGTTGAAGCGCAGGTGGCGCTCCACGTCGCCGTGGATCAGCGCGCCCGTGGTCACCATCTCGGTATAGAGCAAGGCATGGCGCGACAGCAGCCGGTGAAAATGGCGGCAATGCCTGTCGGTCCAGTCCATCATGGGGGCCACGCTCAGGCGCCATGGATGGCCGGCGCCCGGAGGGTGCGAGAAAGAGGTGGTGGAAACCGCAAGAGGCATGACAGCATTTTCCCAGAAAGGCCGCTGCCCGCGGCGGCAAGGGTTTTGCCGCGAAGCCGGCGCCGCCGTTACATGTCCGAACACCCGCGATTTTCGTCAAACTGCCATGCGGCCGGGGCGGCAAGCCGGGTAATATGAGCGCTCCATTCTTTGTAGCACCAGGCCACGCTTGAGACGCAAAAATCCATGACGACCACCATGCCGCGAATCCAGACAACGCAACGCCCCGCCCCCTCCGTTCATCGCCTGCGCCCGCTGGCCTTGTTGGCGCCGCTGGCCTTGCTGGCCGCCTGCACCTCCGTCCCGCTGCCGCCATGGACACCGCCTTCGGCGCAGCCAGCCGCGGTCGCTCCGGTACCCGCCGCGCCGCGCCCTGCCCCACCGGCCGCCGTGCAGGTAACGCCCGTCGCCTCGGCCGCGCTACCCTCCTCGCCTGCCGCCCAGGCCGAGGCGCCCGCGCCTTACAGCGCCGCCGTTGCCGCCCGCTTCCCGGCGCCTTCAGTGACCTACAACACGCCCGGCCTGCAGGCAGGCCGCAGCAGCTTCACCACCCAGGCCGAAATCCAGGCTTGGCTGCGCGAACAGGCGGCCGCCGCCACGCGCACGCCGGGCATACGGGCCAGCGTGCTGCCGATAGGCCGCTCGCAGCGCGGCGAACCGCTGGAGGCGCTGGTGCTGACGCGCGCGGGCGGCACGGACCCGGCCCTCATGCAGGCCGCAGGCAAGCCCACGGTGCTGCTGGTCGGCCAGCAGCATGGCGACGAGCCGGCCGGCAGCGAGGCGCTGCTGGTGATCGCACGCGAACTCGCGCAGGGCTTGCTGCAGCCGGCGCTGGAGCGCATCAATGTGGTCATCGTTCCGCGCGGCAATCCCGACGGCGCAGCCATCGACCAGCGCGCCACCAGCGGCGGGCTGGACATGAACCGCGACCACCTGCTGCTGAACACGCCCGAAGCCCAGGCGCTGGCCCGGCTGGCCCGCGACTACAACCCGACCGTGGTGGTCGATGCCCATGAATACACGGTGGTGGGCCGCTACCTGCAGAAATTCGGCACGGTGCAGAAGTTCGACGCGCTGTTCCAGTACGCCACCACCGCCAACCTGCCCGAGTTTTTGACCAAGGCCGCCGAGGAGTGGTACCGCCGCCCGATGCTGGCCGCGCTCAAGAGCCAGAACCTCAGCAGCGAGTGGTACTACACCACCTCCAGCGACCTGGCCGACAAAAAAATCTCCATGGGCGGCACCCAGCCCGACACCGGCCGCAACGTGAGCGGGCTGAAAAACGCCATCAGCCTGCTGATCGAGACGCGCGGCGTCGGCATAGGGCGGCTGCACATCCAGCGGCGCGTGCACACCCAGGTCACGGCCATCACCAGCGTGCTGGCCAGCACCGCCCAGCGCGCGGGCGAGTTGCAGCAGCTGCGCCCCTACCTCGACAAGGAAGTCAGCGCCCAGGCCTGCAAGGAGCAGGCCATCGTCGAAGCCGCCCCCACCGCCGCCCAGTACGAACTGCTGATGCTGGACCCGGTCACCGGCGCCGACAAGGCCGTCAGCGTGGACTGGGATTCCGCGCTGGCGCTGCGCACCCTGAAGGCCAGAGCCCGCCCCTGCGGCTACTGGCTGTCAGCCGCGTCCACCGTGGCCGTCGACAGATTGCGCCTGCACGGCGTGCAGGTCATGCGCGTTGCCGAGCAGGGCTCCATGCTGGGCGACAGCTACCGCGAAATCGCCAGCACCTCGGGCGAACGCCAGGATGTGCGCGGGGCCATCGCCGACGGCAATGCCATCATCAAGGTTCAGGTCAGCCTGGCGCGCGGCGTGGTCGACGTGGCGCGCGGCAGCTACTACGTGCCGCTCAACCAGCCCATGGCCAACCTCGTGATGGCAGCGCTGGAGCCCGACACCCAGAGCAGCTTTTTCGCCAACCAGATCGTGCAGGGGCTGCAAAGCACGGTCCGTGTCATGGCCGAACCCAGCGTCAAGCTTGAAGACCTTTAGCCCCCACGCTTTTCACTTCGTGTAATGGGGCGCTGCGCCTGCGGCCCGGCAAAGCCGGTTCCGCGGCCCCTGCTGGCATAAGAGATGAGCCTCGGGCCTGACTTGACGTCTGCGTCTGACAGGAAGAGGATGTCATGGCTGACCGGAAATACCCAGTTTCCGCGCCTTAATGATTCGTTGATGCAACGCAAGCATGAAAGGATTCGCCATGAAGCACTTTGAGCTGACCAAAAAAATGCTCAGTATGGGCGGTGTGTTTTACCCCACCGGATACGCCTTCATCATGTTCCCGGACGCCGAGGATGCCAAGCATGTCGCGCATGAGCTGGAAGTGGGCAGCGACGGCGTCATGCTGCTGACGCCGGAAGACATCATCGCCGACATCAGCCGAGCCGACGGCCATTCGGACGTGCGCCTGCCGCGCGTCGGCACCGAAGGGGCCACCGTCCACAAATACGTGGACCTGGCCCGCGAAGGCCACCATGCGCTGATGATTCCCGTGCCCAACAAGGACGCCACGGAGCGCATCATGGAGGTGGTGCGCAAGGTGCCTTTCTCCTACGCACAGAAGTACCACAGCCTGGCCATCGAAGACCTGGAATAAGGTCCTGGGGCAGCCCCTGCCCCGCAGAGGCCAAGGGGCAATCCTTCTCGGTTGGAAGCCGGCCCGGCTTTGAGGCAAACTGCGCCTCATGCCATCCACACCGACGCCGCGCACCCGGCAACTGATTGAACAGCTGCAACTGCAGCCCCACCCGGAAGGCGGCTGGTACCGCGAGGTGTTTCGCTCCGCGGGCCAGGTCATGCCGCAGGACGGCAGGCCCGCGCGCAGCGCCCTGACCTCCATTTACTTTTTGCTCGAAGCGGCGCAGCACTCGCGCTGGCACTGCGTGCTGTCCGACGAGGTGTGGGTACACCTGGAAGGCGCAGCGCTGGACCTCTGGACCTGGGACGCGGCGGACGGCCGCCTGCACAGCGAGGTCCTGGGCCCCGTGAGCACCGTCACCCTGCCCCAGCATGTCGTGGCGGCCGGCCTCTGGCAGGCCGCCAGGCCTAAGCCGGGCGATGCCGCGGGCTTCACGCTGGTGGCCTGCATGGTCGGGCCGGGCTTTGATTTTTCGGACTTCAGCATGATGTCGCCGGGCGGCAGCGAAGCGCGGCGTCTCGCCGCCGACCACCCGCAGCTGGCGCCCCTGATCTGACGCACTTCACTTTGAGGATTCCCATGATTGACCTGCATTACTGGCCCACGCCCAACGGATGGAAGATTTCCATCATGCTGGAGGAATGCGGCCTGCCCTACCGCCTGCACCCCGTCAACATCGGCAAGGGCGAGCAGTTCGCGCCGGACTTCCTGGCCATCAGCCCCAACAACCGCATGCCGGCCATCGTCGACCATGCGCCCGCCGGCGGCGGCGCGCCCGTGGCGGTATTTGAAAGCGGCGCCATCCTGCTTTACCTGGCCGAAAAAAGCGGCCGCTTTTTGCCCACGGGCCTGCGCGAGCGCTATCAGGCCCTGCAGTGGCTGATGTGGCAGATGGGCGGGCTGGGCCCCATGGCCGGGCAAAACGGCCACTTTCTTTTGTATGCGCCCGAAAAGATTCCCTACGCCATAGACCGCTACGGCAAGGAAGTGGACCGCCTCTACGGTGTGCTCGACGCGCAGTTGGCGCGCACGGGCGCGTTTGTGGCCGGCGCCGACTATTCCATTGCCGACATGGCCATCTTCCCCTGGGTGCGCACCCACAAGGCGCAACAGGTGGAACTGCAAAAGTTTCCGCATGTGCAGCGCTGGTACGACGCCCTGTTCGAGAGGCTGGCCGTCAAACGCGGGTTGGACCTGGGCAAGGAACTGCGCGCGCCGGCCCTGACCGAAGAGGCGCGCAAAGCCCTGTTCGGCCAGACCGCGCAAAGCGTGCGCGAGGGCGCGCACAAGATGTCCTGACCTTCCCAACAACGAAACAGCCCCAAGAGACAAACCATGATTGAATTTTTCTTCGACTGCTCCAGCCCCTGGACTTATATCGCCTTTCGCAACATCCAGCCGCTGGCGGCCGAACTCCAGGAGACCATCAACTGGAAGCCAGTGCTGGTGGGCGGCATCTTCAACAGCGTCAACAAGGGCATTTACGCGGCGCGCGAAGACATGGACACGCCGAAGAACCGCTACATGCTCAAGGACCTGCGCGACAACGCGCGTGAAGCCGGCCTGAAGATCGCCTTCCCGCCCAGGATATTCCCGGTCAACAGCGTCAAGGCCATGCGAGGCTGCCTGTGGATCGCGCAGGACGCCGCGGCGCAGCCGCATTACCTCGCCTTCATCGAAGCCACTTTCGCAGCCTATTTCACGCGCGAGGAAGACATCTCGCAGGACGAGGTGCTGGCCGCGATTTGCCGGCAGGTAGGCATCAATGCCGAGGCTTTTCTGGCGGGCATCGCCAGGCCCGACGTCAAGGAGCAGCTCAAGGCCAATACCGACGAAGCCATACGCCGCGGCGCCTTCGGCTCGCCCACCTTTTTTGTGGGCGAGGACATGTACTTCGGCAACGACAGGCTGGCACTGGTGCGCTCGGCCGTGCTGCGGGCCAGGGCGAAGAACTAAGGCCGCTCGCTCACCAGGCCTGCGCATCTATCGCGCGCCTTACTTTTTGCAGCACCTCGCGCAGCGCGTCCAGCGCGACCGAGCCCAATGCCAGGCGGATGGCATGCGGTGCCTGGGCGATGGTCGCGAAAGCCTCGGCCGTGGACACCGATATCCCATCACGCATGAGCGCCGCGGCAAGCTTGTCGGCCCGCTGTTCCTCCGCCATCGGAAGCCAGACGAAATAAGAGGACGGATGGCGTACGCATCGCAGTCCGGCAAAGACCTCGGCGGCAATCACCTGGCGGGCTTCAGCGTCCCGTCGTTTCTCTGATTCGAGCCGGGCGACCGTGCCGTCGTCCAGCCAGCCACAGGCCAGCGCCGTCATCACGCCGGGCGTATTCCAGGTGGTCGCCCTGATCGCGCGCTCCAGCCTGGGGACGTATTCAGCCGGTGCGGCAACAAAGCCGACACGCAAGCCGGTCGCCACACTCTTGGAAAGCCCCGACACATAAACAGTCATTTCGGCGGCCAGCGCGGCCACGGGAGCCGGCGGGTCCCGGGCGAGAAAGGCATAGGCCGCATCCTCGATGATCAGCAGGCCATGCCGCCTAGCGATGGCCACCAGTTGGCGCCGACGGCTCGCGCCCATGACCCAGCCCAGGGGGTTGTGCAGCGTCGGCATTACGTAGACGGCGCGCACCCGCCGGCGCCGGCACAGGCGCTCCAGCGCGTCCAGGTCGGGGCCGCTGCCGGCTGCTGGAATCGGAGCGAGTTCCAGGCGATGCGCCTGGGCCAGCACTTTGAAACCCGGATAGCTCAGCGCGTCGGCCGCGACCACATCGCCCGGCTGCAGCAGCGCCATGGCGGTGATGGCCAGGCCCTGCTGGGCGCCGTTCACGATCATCACCTGGTCCGCACCGACACTCAAACCCCGACTTGCGAGGTGGCGCGCCATGGCCGCACGCTCATGCGGGCGCCCGCCGTGCGGCTGGTAGCGCAACAGGGCCTCCAGGTCGCCGGAAGCGGCCAGTTGGCGCAAGCCCTCACGCAGCAACTCGGCCTGGCCCGGCAGCGAGGGGTAGTTGAAGTTCAGGTCCACCATGCCCGAGGCCACGACATGCTGGTCTATGCCCAGTTCGCGCGCAAGCGTGCTCTCCCGGACAAAAGTGCCGCGACCGGTTTCGCCGCTGACCAGGCCCATGGCCCCGAGCTCCGCATAAACGCGGGTCGCTGTCACCAGTGCCAGGCCATGCTCTTCGGCGAGCCTGCGGTGGGTCGGCAGACGCGTACCCGGCAGGAGTCGCCCCGCGCGAATGTCCGCCGCGAACGCGTCAACCAGTTGTTTGTAGCGGGCCTGCGCCATAGGGCAGTGTATCCATGACAATCATTTGATTGTATTGCTCCGTCTGCCTACGATGGCCCCCGCTGAATCCATCCACCACGGAGCAACCACCACCATGCATATCGCCATCCTCACCTTTGAAGGCTTTAACGAACTCGACTCGCTGATCGCGCTCGGCATCCTCAACCGCGTCAGGAAGCCGGGCTGGCGCGTGTCCATCGCCAGCCCTTCGGCGCGCGTGCGGTCCATGAACGGCGTGGTGCTTGAGGCGCAGGCATCGCTGGCCGAGGCGAGCGCCGCCGATGCGGTCATCGTCGGCAGCGGCATGCGCACGCGCGAGGTGGTGGCCGATGCGGCCTTGATGGCGCAACTGCGGCTGGACCCCTCGCGGCAGCTGCTGGGCGCGCAGTGCTCGGGCACGCTGGTGCTGGCAAAACTCGGGCTGATTGCCGGTGTGCCGGCCTGCACCGACCTGACAACCAAACCCTGGGTCGAGGAAGCCGGCGTCACGGTGCTGAACCAGCCTTTTGTGGCCAGGGGCAATGTGGCGACGGCCGGCGGCTGCCTGGCTTCGCAATACCTGGCCGCCTGGGTCATTGCCCGCCTGGTGGGCCTGGCGGAGGCGCATGGCGCGATGCATTACGTCGCCCCCGTGGGAGAAAAGGAAGACTACGTCGCGCGCGCGATGCGCAACATCACGCCCTTCATGGACACGGCGCCGGCCGCCGTCTAAGCCACGCTAATGGTTGGCGGCCGACGCGGCCGCGCCGGAGCGCTCCAGCACATGGCGCGTCATGGACTGCGCCAGTTCATGCTCGCCCAGGAAAACCTTGCCGGCCTTCTCGTTGTCGAGCAGCCGCGCTTCGGCCTCGTTGTGGGTACGCACCACGATTTCAATGGCGGGGTTGAGCGCCCGCGCCGTAGCCACCATCTGCCGCACGTCCAGCGTATCGGGCGTGGCGATGACCAGCATGCGCGCTTGCGCGATGTGGGCCTGCACCATCACTTCGGCCTCCACGGCATCGCCCGACACGGCGGCCGTGCTCTCGGCCCGCAGCCGCTCCACCGCCTCGCGGTTCTGCTCGGCCACCACAAAGGGAACGTGGTGGGCCCTGAGCGCCTCGGCAATGCGCCGCCCCACCCGCCCATAGCCCACCAGCACCACGTGGTTGGACAGATATTTTTCGTCGGTGCTGGCCGGCAGTTCGGCGGTCGGGTCGTCGCGCGCCTCGAGCTTGCGCGCCAGCGGCGACTTCGCCAATATCCATTGCTGCAGCGGCTGCACGGCCTTGAACACCAGCTGGTTGAGCGCGATGGAGATCAGGGCGCCGGCCAGCACCAGGCTTTGCCCCTCGGGCGGCAGCAGGCCCAGCGAAGCGCCCAGGCCGACCAGGATGAAGGAGAACTCCCCGATCTGCGCCAGGCTGGCCGATACCGTAAGCGCCGTGTTGAGCGGATAGCGAAAGGCCAGCACCAGCGCGCCGGCCGCGAGCGTCTTGCCGACGATGATGATGGCCACCACGGCCAGCACCTGCAGCGGCCGCTCCAGCAGCACCCAGGGATCGAACAGCATGCCCACCGACACAAAAAACAGCACGGCGAAAGCGTCGCGCAGGGGCAGCGACTCTTCGGCGGCCCGGTGGCTGAACTCGGACTCGCGCATCACCATGCCGGCGAAGAACGCGCCCAGCGCAAAAGACACGCCAAACAGCGCCGTGGCGCCGAAGGCGATGCTCACGGCGGCGGCCACCACGCACAGCGTGAACAGCTCGCGCGAACCGGTGCGCTGCACCTGCCACAGCACCCAGGGGAAAAAGCGCCGCCCCACTACCAGCATCAGCGCCACAAAGCCGCCCACCTGCAGCAAGGTGATGCCCAGCGTCTGCCACAACGCGTTGACGTCGGCATCAACCTTGCCCGACAGCCAGCCGCCCAGCGGCGGCAGCAACACCAGCACGAGCACCATGGCCAGGTCTTCGACAACCAGCCAGCCCACGGCGATGCGGCCATTGACCGAATCGAGGATGCCACGGCTTTCCAGCGCACGCAGCAGCACCACGGTGCTGGCCACCGAGAGCGACAGGCCGAACACCAGCGCGCCGCCCAGGTTCCAGCCCCACCAGTGGGCCAAGCCCATGCCCAGGGCCGTGGCCACCGTCATCTGCACGACGGCGCCGGGCACGGCGATCTTGCGTACCGCCAGCAGGTCGTCGAGTGAAAAGTGCAGTCCCACGCCGAACATCAGCAGCATCACGCCGATTTCGGCGAGCTGGCTGGCGATCTCCGCGTCGGCCACAAAACCGGGCGTGAAGGGCCCGATGATCACGCCCGCCAGCAGGTAACCCACCAGCGCGGGCAAGCGCAGCCGCACCGCGAGAAAACCAAAAACAAGGGCCAGGCCCAGGCCCGCGGCGATGGTGCTGATCAGGGAGACGCTATGGGGCATGCGGGAGGGATTCCTTCAGAAAATCAGGTTAAGGAAGGCCTGCGACGCAGCCCGGCAGGCGGGCTGTCCCCGTAGAACACGTCCGTTTAATTTACTACAGTTGCCTGTGCGCCCAGCCGCCAAATCCCCACGCGCCCGCGGGGTGCACGATCTGATGGGCCGGGTCGGCTGGTACAACGACTCGGTGGAAGCCCTCAACAACAAGCGGCGGAAGCGGCCGAGAAGCCCGGCACCGTGCTGGACGTGAAGGGACGCTATGCTTCTTTCGAGCCCCTGCCCTGAGTTTTCCGCGTCCTTCCCTCTTTCCGCTGAGCCATAAAAAAACCCGCCGAAGCGGGTTTTCCTACAAGCGCCCAGAAGGCGATCAGCCCATGTGCAGGCCGCCGTTGAGCGAGAAGTCGGCACCGGTGGCGTAGCCGCCCTCTTCGGACGCGATCCACGCAATGATGGAGGCGATTTCTTCGGGCTGGCCCAGGCGCTTGGCCGGAACACCCGCGACGATTTTTTCGAGCACGTCGGGGCGGATGGCTTTCACCATGTCGGTGCCGATGTAGCCGGGGCTCACCGTGTTGACCGTCACGCCCTTGGCCGCGACCTCCTGCGCCAGCGCCATGGTGAAGCCGTGCAGGCCGGCCTTGGCGGTGGAGTAGTTCACCTGGCCGAACTGGCCTTTCTGGCCGTTGACCGAGGAGATGTTGATGATGCGCCCGAAGCCCGCTTCTATCATGCCCTCGATGACCTGCTTGGTCACGTTGAACATGCTGTTGAGGTTGGTGGAAATCACCGCGTCCCAGTCGGCCTTGCTCATTTTGCGGAACTGGCCGTCGCGCGTGATACCGGCGTTGTTGACCAGCACCGAAACCGGGCCGTGCTCGGCCTTGACCTTGTCAAAGGCCGCGACGGTGGAATCCCAGTCGCCGACATTGCCCACCGAGGCGTAAAAGGTGTGGCCCAGCGCCTTCTGCTCATCGAGCCACTTGGCATAGTCGCGCGTGGGGCCGCAGCCCGCGATCACCGTGAAACCGTCTTTAGCCAGGCGCTGGCAGATGGCGGTTCCAATGCCGCCCATGCCACCCGTGACGTACGCTACTTTTTTTGCCATTGCGATCTCCTTGATTGATTTTGTGAACTGTCTTTAACGCTTTTTAACTGCCTGAATACCGTTGAACGTCCCAACGCGTGGCATGGCTGCGATCATTGCGTATGCAGGATGCGTGCCGATTGGAACATTGTGACCCCAAGCTCAGCGCTCCAGGGTCAGGGCTACCCCCATGCCGCCGCCTATGCACAGGCTGGCAATGCCTTTTTTCGCGTCGCGGCGCGCCATCTCGTGCAGCAGTGTCACCAGGATGCGGCAACCGGATGCACCAATCGGGTGGCCGATGGCGATGGCACCGCCGTTGACGTTGACCTTGCTGGTGTCCCAGCCCATTTCCTTGTTGACCGCGCAAGCCTGGGCCGCAAAGGCCTCGTTGATCTCGAGCAGGTCCAGGTCCTGGGCCTTCCAGCCCGCGCGCTGCAGCGCCTTGGTCGAGGCCGGCACCGGGCCCATGCCCATGTAGGCCGGATCCAGGCCGGTGGTGGCGTAGCTGGCGATGCGCGCCAGGGGCTTCAGGCCCAACGCGGCGGCTTTTTTGGCCGTCATGACCATCACGGCGGCGGCACCGTCGTTCAGGCCCGAGGCATTGCCGGCCGTCACGCCGCCGGCCTTGTCGAAGGCCGGGCGCAGGCCGGCCAGGCCTTCGGCGCTGGTCTTGCGGTTGATGAATTCGTCGGCGGCAAACACCACCGGGTCGCCCTTCTTCTGGGGAATGGTGACGGGGATGATCTCGTCCTTGAACTTGCCGGCGTCCTGCGCGGCCGCGGCCTTGGTCTGGCTGGCCAGGGCCAGCGCGTCCTGCGCGGCGCGCTCAATGCCGTATTTTTTGGCGACGTTCTCAGCGGTGATGCCCATGTGGTACTGGTTGTAGACGTCCCACAGGCCGTCGACGATCATGGAGTCGACCATCTTCCAGTCGCCCATGCGCTGGCCGTCGCGCGAGCCGTTGAGCACGTGCGGCGCGGCGCTCATGTTTTCCTGGCCGCCGGCGATCACGATTTCGCTGTCGCCCGTGGCCACAGCCTGCGCCGCCAGCATGACCGACTTGAGGCCCGAGCCGCAAACCGCGTTGATGGTCAGGCCCGGGATGCCGTTGGGAAAGCCGGCCTTGATGACAGCCTGGCGCGCCGGGTTCTGGCCGACACCGGCCGTGAGCACCTGGCCCAGGATGACTTCGCCCAACTGGTCGGCACTCAGGCCGGAGCGCTCCAGCACGCCCTTGATGACGGCCGCGCCGAGTTCGGTCGCGGGGATCTTGGCCAGCGAGCCGCCGAATTTGCCCACCGCGGTGCGGCCGGCTGCAACGATAACGATGTCTTCCATGGTGTGTTCCCTTTTTGAAGTTTATGGAGTGGTTTTTAAAAAGTGATGACGGGGCCGCGCGTTCCGGTGCTCAAGCCTTGGCCTTGACGTAGCGGCCCGGCGCGGGCTCTATGACCGGGTATTTGCGGCTGCCGTAAGCCTTGGGCGCGGCGACCTGTTTGCCGGCATGGCCCTTGAGCCAATCCGACCAGTCGGTCCACCAGCTGCCGGGGTGCTCGGTCGCGCCCTTGAGCCATTCGGTTTGGGTGGCCGGAAATTTCCCCTGCGGCAGCTTGTCGCGGGTCCAGTAGCTGCGTTTTTTCTTGGCCGGCGGGTTGATCACGCCGGCGATGTGGCCTGAAGCCCCCATCACGAAGCGCTTGGGGCCCGGCAGGTGCTGGGTGGAAGCGTAGGCGCCGCCAATCGGCACGATGTGGTCTTCGCGCGAGCCGTAGAGATAGACCGGGATATCGACCTTGCGCAAATCGACCTTCTGCCCACAGACCACGGCCTTGCCGGGCTTGATCAGGTTGTTCTCGAAATAGGTGTTTCGCAGGTACCAGGCATAAAAAGGCCCGGGCAGGTTGGTGGAATCGCTGTTCCAGTAGAGCAGGTCAAAGGGCGGCGGCGTCTCGCCCTTGAGGTAGTTGCCCACCACGTAGTTCCAGACCAGGTCGTTGGGGCGCAGAAAGCTGAAGGTGGAAGCCAGGTCCTGGCCCTTGAGCAAACCGCCCTGCCCCATCTCGGCCTCGCGGTACTTGACCGAGGTCTCGTCGATGAAGATGTCCAGGATGCCGGTGTCGCTGAAGTCGAGGAAGGAGGTCAGCAAGGTGGCGCTGGCCACCGGTTTTTTGCCCCGTGCGGCCAGCACCGACAGCGCCGTGCCCAGTATGGTGCCGCCCACACAAAAGCCCAGGGCGTTCAGTGTCCTGGCACCGGTGATTTCCTGCACCACTTCGATGGCCTTGATGGCGGCGTGCTCGATGTAATCGTCCCAGGTCTTGCCGGCCATGGACTCGTCGGGGTTGCGCCAGCTGACCACAAAAGTGCGGTGGCCCTGGCTCACCGCGTAGCGAATCAGCGAGTTTTCGGGCTGCAGATCAAGAATGTAGAACTTGTTGATGCAGGGCGGGATCAGCAGGAAAGGCTTTTCGTAGACCTTGGCCGTGAGCGGCTTGTATTCGAGCAGCTGGAAGAATTCGTTTTCAAACACCACCGCGCCTTCGGTGGTGGCGACGTTCTTGCCGACCTCGAACACACGTTCGTCGGTCATGGAGACATGGCCCTGCTTCATGTCGTGCAGCAGGTTGGTGATGCCCTGGGCAATGCTTTCACCTTGGCTCTGGATGGCTTTTTGCTGGGCCTCGGCATTGAGCGCCAGGAAATTGCTGGGCGCGGTGGCCGCCATCCATTGCTCGACCGCAAAACGCACGCGCGCGCGCGTCTTGGCGTCGGACTGGACCGCGTCGGCCAGTTCCATCAGCGTGCGGGCGTTTAGCAGATAGGTGGAAGCGGAAAATTTCGAGACCGGGTTGGTTTTCCAGGCTTCATTGGAGAAGCGGCGGTCCGAGGCGACCAAAGTGTCGGCGCCGTCCTGCAGGCCCTGGTTCCAGAGGGCCGAGGCATCCGCGATGTAGCGCTGCTGCAGTTCCTGGAGCTTGGCCGGGTCGAACTGCAACATGGGCTGGCCCTGGGCGCCGTTCGCGCCACTCGCGCCGCTGGGGAAAGCAAAGCCCGGCGGCATGCCGCTTGCCATGGCCCCCATGGCCTGCTGCAGGCCCGCGGCAAAAGTCTCTTGCATCTGACGGGCCGCCTGGGCCCGGTTTGCGTCAGAATCCATTTATATCCCCGATCATGTTGAGTCTCGGTGACTCTTTTGAGCACACCACCAGTATCGTAGGATTTGCTTTAAAAATTTCCGACTGCACGCCCAGTTTCAAGTATTTATGTATTTGGTTGTCATCGCCTGGATTTACGTTGTGCTCATGATGAGCGTTGCCGAAGCGACAAACAGCAACGGCACGGTCCTCGGGGCGGTGTTTACCTTTGTACTCTATGGACTGGGGCCTGTGGCATTGGTGGTTTACCTGATGGGCGCGCCCGCGCGCAGCAAGGCCCTCAAAAAACGCGCGGCGCAGGAGCTCCTGCAGCAAACTGCAGATGCCGACGCTGCCCGCGAGAAAGCGGCGCAAGAAGCACCCAGGGACTGACAGTCCCCCTGCTCAGGGCTGGCGCGGTTTGCCCGCGTCACCGTAATGCTGCAGGCACAATTGCCGCGTCAGTTGCACCAAAAAGCGGCTCACGCGCGTGGCCGGCCTGGCCTTGGGCAAGGCAATGCACAAACGGTTGCGGATTTGCGGCGCATGGATGGCCGCCATGAAGGGCGGCGCCGCATGCGTCCACTCACGCACGGCGCTGGCCGGCAGTACCGTGGCCGCTACGCCGCGTGCCACCAGCGAGAGCACCGTCTTGATCGAATCGACCTCGGCCACGACCTTGAGCCGATAACCGCGGGGCTTGACCTCGCTTTCCAGCAATTGCCGCAGGGAATTGGGTTTGCTCGGCAGCACCAGGGGCAGCGCCGCCACGTCCGCCAGGCGCATGCGCGCCGGCAAGGGCGTGGACGCCATCAGCACCAGCGACTCGCGCGCCACCGTCTCGATGTCCAGGAGCGGCGAGGCCGGCGGGTCGAAGAGCACGGCCACGTCAAGCCGCCCCGCGACCAGGCCTTCGCGCAGGCGGATGCTCAGGCCTTCTTCGACGCTGATGGCCGCATCCGGAAATTCGGCCCGAAAGCGTTCCACCAGGTCGGCCGTCATCGCATGCGCGACGCGTGGCGGCAAGCCCAGGGTGATGCGCCCGCTGGGAACCAGTTGCCGCTCGCGCATGTCGGCGCGGGCGCGCTCGGCGAGGTCAAAAATGCCGCGCGCGTGCTGCAACAGGGCCAGCCCCGCGTCAGTGGGCTCGGCGCCGCGGCCGGTGCGGGTCAGCAGGCGGTGGCCGGTTTCCTGCTCCAGCGTGGCGATCTGCTGGCTCAAGGCCGGCTGCGACATCACCAGCGCGGCGGCGGCCTTGCTGAAACTGCCGGCTTCAGCCACGGCCACGAAATATTCAAGACGGCGCAGGTCGATGGCAGGCTCCCCGAAACATGGTTCACCCATTCTAGTGATATCGCTATTTCCGATAGCTGATATCCAAAAATAGGCGAACCGGATCCGACCTGCGGCCCCCAGAATACGGACAGCACCATGAACACCGAACCCCTGCTCACCTATTTGCCGGAGCCTTCATTGCCCGGTTTCCGCCCACCGCCCCATGCCTGCGACAGCCACGTCCATGTTTTCGGGCCGGCCGCGCGCTTCCCTTTCGCCGCCACACGCAATTTCACGCCGGCCGACGCACCGGCGCAAACGCTGTTCAGCCTGCACCGCAAGCTGGGCATTTCGCGCTGCGTGATCGTGCAGTCGGCCGTGCACGGTTTCGACAACTCGGCGGTGGAGGATGCGATCGCCGCCGGCGGCGGGCGCTACCTCGGGGTGGCGCTGGCGCCGCACGACGTGCCCGACGCGGAACTGAGGCGCCTGATGGCTGCCGGTTTTCGCGGCGTGCGCTTTAACTTCATGAAACACCTGGGCCAGGGCGCCACGGCACAGCAGGCCGTCGCCCTCACCCACCGGCTGGCGCCGCTGGGCATGCATTTGCAGGTGCATTTCGACAGCAGCCTGATCCACGAGCTGGCCCCGGTGCTCAAGGTCTCAGCCGTGCCGGTGGTGATAGACCACATGGGCCGTGTCGATGCGCGCCTGGGCGCGGGCCATGCCGATTTCCGCGCGCTTTGCAGCCTGATGGAAGACCCGCTGTTCTACGTCAAGGTCAGCGGCGCGGACCGCATTGATCCCAACCCGCCGCATACCTATGCCCACGGCGTGGCGCTGGCGCGCCACCTGGTCGAGTCCTTTCCCGAGCGCTGCCTCTGGGGCACGGACTGGCCGCATCCCAACCACACGCACGTGCCGGACGACGGCGTGCTCGTGGACCTGCTGCCCGCCATCGCCCCCACACCCGAACTCCAGGACAGGCTGCTGGTGCAAAACCCGCAGCGCCTTTACCAATTCCCCGCATGAATGCCACCGCCTTGAACACACCCCCGCTCGCCGCCGGTCGCCTTGCCGGCAAGGTCGCCTTCGTCACTGGCGCCGGATCGGTAGGCCCCGGCTGGGGCAACGGCCGCGCGATTGCCGTGCGCTTTGCCCAGGAAGGCGCACGTGTTTTTGCGGTGGACCGCGACACCGAACGCCTGCAGGAAACCGTGCGCCTGGTAGAGGAAGCCGGCGGCGAGATCGCCACCGCGCAATGCGACGTGACCCAGTCGGCCTCCATCGCGCAGGTGGTGGAGGCCTGCGTCGCCCGCTTCGGCCGCATCGACGTGCTGGTCAACAACGTGGGCGGCTCGGCGGCCGGCGGCCCGGTGGAAATGGCCGAGGAAACCTGGGATGCCCAGATAGACCACAACCTCAAGAGCGTCTTCCTGGCCTGCAAGCATGTGTTGCCGCTCATGGAAGCGCAGGCGGCGGGCGCCATCGTCAACATCGCCTCGACCTCGGGCCTGCGCTGGACGGGCTCGGCCCAGGTCGCCTACGCCTCGACCAAGGCCGGCGTGATGCAGTTTTCGCGCGTGGTGGCGGTGCAGTACGCCAAGGCCGGGATACGCGTGAACACCGTCGTGCCCGGCCAGCTCTACACACCCATGGTCGACGTGCGCCTGGCCAAACAGCGCACGGGCGGCGACGTGACGGCCTTGCTGCAGCAGCGCCAGTCGCGCATCCCGCTGCCTTTTATGGGCGACGGCCGCGACACGGCCCATGCCGCGCTGTTCCTGGCGTCCGACGAAGCCCGCTTCATCACCGGCGCCGAGATCGTGGTGGACGGCGGCATGTCGGTGCGCTGCGATTAATAAATTCAGAAGTTCGGATTCACGGAGACAAGGAAACCACCATGGCCTACATAGATAAAGACATCCCCCGCAGGCGGTCCGCCCTGCTGCTGGCAGCCGCCGTCCTGGCCCTGGGCTTTGCGGCGCCACCCGCCTGGGCGCAGGCCAAAATCACCCGCCTCGTGGTGGCCTTCCCGCCGGGCGGGCCGGTCGACTTTGTGGCGCGCACCATCGGCGAGCAACTGGGCAAGGAGCTGGGCTCGCAGGTCATCATCGAAAACCGGGCCGGCGCCAACGGTGCGATCGCGGCCGAATATGTGTCGCGCGCCGCGCCCGATGGCAGCACCCTCTGGCTGACCAGCGTGGGCGCGGTGGCCATCAACCCGCCGCTCTACGAAAAGCTGCCCTACGACCCGGTGCGCGACCTCGCGCCGGTTTCGCTGGTGGTGAACAACGTGGAACTGCTGGTGGTGGGTGCCGGCAACCCGGCCAACAGCGGCGCCGAATTCATCGCCAACGCCAGGCTACGCAAGGATGGCGCGACCATGGCCTCGTCGGGCACCGGCAGCGTGCCGCACCTGGCGATGGAACTGCTGGCCGACGCCACCAAGGCACCGCTGGTGCACGTGCCCTACAAGGGCGCGGCGCCGGCCATCACCGACGTCATCGCAGGCCACGTGGACGGCTTTTTCGGCGACATCCCGGGCCTGGTCGGCTTCATCAAGGCCGGCAAGCTCAAGCCCATAGGCATCGCCTCGAACCGGCGCCACCCCTTGCTGCCCGAGGTGAAAACCTTCCAGGAAATGGGCATGGCGGGTGTCGACTCCGACAACTGGTATGCGCTGTTCGCCGCCAAAGCCACGCCGGCCGCCGAGATCGCGCGGCTCAACCAGGCGGTCAGGCGCGCGCTGGCCGACGAAAGCGTGCGCGGCAAGCTGCTGGCCTCCGGCGCCGAGCCGGCAGCCTCCAGCCCCGCGGAGCTGGCCCTGCTGCTGAAGAACGACACGGCCAAGTGGGGCAAGGTCATACGCGCGAAAAAGATCAAACCCGAATGAAGGCCGGCACCGATCACGCCATGCGCGTCACACCCGTCACCCCCGGCACCCGGCCGGAACTGGCCGCCCTCGAAGCCGGCATCACGGCCGAACGCGGCCGCGTCTCGCTGCTCTACCAGGTGCTGCTCAACAGCCCGCCGCTGGCGCAGGGCTGGGAGCAGTTGCTGACCGCCGTGCGAAACCGCAGCACCGTGCCCGCGCTGCTGCGTGAACTGGTGATCCTGCGGGTCGCTGTGCTGAACCGCGCACCCTATGAATTCGAGGCCCATGTGCCGCATGCGCTGGTCGCCGGCATGCCGCCGGAAAAAATCGAAGCGCTGCGCGATCCTGAAGCCGGTCGCAAGGAAGCCATGTTCTCGGCGCTGGAGCGCCACGTCATCGCGCTGACCGATGCGATGACCCAGGGCATCGAGGTGCCCGACAGCGTCTTCGATCCGCTGAAGCCCTTTTTCAACGAGCAGCAACGGGTCGACCTGGTCGCCACCGTGGCTTCCTACAACATGGTGTCGCGCTTTCTGGTCGCACTCAGGATAGGGCATTGAGGTGATCGAAACGACACAGCTCACCGACGCCCTGCTGGTGCAGGCAGGCGCATCGGCCGGCCAGGCCGGCGACTTTGCAGCCTTGTTGGAACAATTACGCATCACCGCGGGGCTGGCGGCCAAACCGCCGCACGCGGCCTTCAACAAGGCACAGGGGATTTTCTACGCCTATGTGTTCATGGACCAGCGCACCCACCTGGGCGGGCCCGCCGCGCACATGCTCGAATCCGAGCTGCGCAAACGCTGGCCGGGCCCGCAGGCGCTGCATATCTCACGGTTGGAGCGCGTGTTCGATACGCCCGGCGCCTCGGCAGGCGCCGCGCCGGTGTTTCACTATGTCGTGGAAATGGACCCCGAAGCCGGCTGGATGCCCGAGCTGTCAGCCTGGTATGACCAGGAACACATGCCGGGCCTGGCGGCGGTGAGCGGCTGCATACGCGCGAGCCGCTTCCTGAACCACGACCACGGCCCGCTGTCGCTGGCCTGCTATGACCTGGTGAGCGAAGAGACGCTGGGCTCGCCGCCCTGGCTGGCCGTGCGTGGCACCGAGTGGAGCAGCCGCATGCGGCCTCGCTTCACAAATACCCGGCGCACTATGTTTGAAATCTTGCCCGGGCGCTGACAGGGCAAGCTGGCGGATTCAGTCGCGCCAGATGCAGGCGGCCATGCGCCCTGTCGTGCCAAGGCCGTTGCCCGACGGCCCGGCATCGCGCCGATGCGAGAAAAACCGCGAAGGATTGCGCACGGTGCACCAGGCATCGCTGCCGTCATTGCCATAGATGCGGGTCATGCCCAGCGCCCGCAAACGCAGCCGCGCCAGGCCCGGCAGGTCGGCCAGGTACTTGCCCGCGCCGGTGAGCACAAACAGGCGAGCGGCTTCAGGCTGGCTGGCTTCAAACGCAGCCTTGACCTCAGGGCCCACCTCAAAAGCCGAAGGCCCTATGCAGGGCCCCAGCCATGCAAGCGTGCGGGCATCTGCCTTCATGGCGGCATGAACGGTTTCCAGAACGCCTTGCCCGCCCTGCCCCGCCAGTCCGCGCCAGCCCGCGTGCGCTCCGGCCACCACGGCACCGTCGTCCATCGCCAGCAGCACCGGCAGGCAATCGGCCACCATGATGGCGCAGGCCACACCGGCCTCTTTCGCCACGCAGGCATCGGCCTGCAGCCCGTCTTCCGTGTCGGCGTCCAGCGCGATTACCTCGCTGCCATGCACCTGCTGCAGGAAAACCGCGCGGCCGCCCAGTGCCTGGCGCAGCAGGGCGCGGTTGGCCGCGACCTTCGCCGGCAGGTCGCCGACGTGGTCGCCCAGGTTCATGCTGTCGTAAGGCGCGACCGACAGGCCACCGGCCCGAGTGGTGAACACCGCGCGCACGCCGGCGGGCGCCGGCCAGTCGGGAATCAGCCAGTCCGCATGCACAACCAGGTCAAGCCTCGTTGTCAGGACAGGCCGAAGGCTGGGCCTTCTGGAAGGCCGGCAGCGCCATGCAGGCGTCAAACGCGGCCATGGTGCGCGGCAGGCCGTCGAAGCTCACATTAAAGCGCTTGGCATTGAAGATCTGCGGCACGAGGCAGCAGTCGGCCAGTGTGGGGGTATCGCCGTAGCAATAGGTCGATGCCGGTAATTGCGCCAGCTGGCGCTCAAAGGCTTCCAGCCCTTCGCGGCACCAGTGGACGTACCAGGCGTTTTTGGCGGTCTCGTCGAGCTTGAGTTCCTTGACCAGGTATTTGAGGACACGCAGGTTGTTGACGGGGTGGATTTCACAGGCGATCGACTGGGCCAGCGCGCGCACCTTGGCGCGGCCCAGCGCATCGGCCGGCAGCAGGGCCGGTGTGGGATGTTTTTCGTCCAGGTATTCGATGATGGCCATGGACTGCGAGAGTTTTTCGCCGTCGACTTCCAGCAGCGGCACCAGGGTGTCGGCGGCCAGGGCGGCATAGGGCGGCTGCTTGTGTTCGCCCTTGGCGATGTGCACGGGAATGTAGTCGTAGCTCAGGCCCTTGAGCTCCATCGCGATGCGTACACGAAACGACGACGATGAGCGGAAATAGTTGTGGAGTTTCATCTCTAAAGCATAAACGATGGCCCCCACGCTCGTCACTTCGTGTACTTCGCTGCCCCCCGAGGGGGCGCTGCGCCTGCGGCCCGGCAAAGCCGGTTCCGC
>NZ_AKIV01000051.1 GCF_000282655.1 Polaromonas sp. CF318 | reverse complement strand
GCCTGATCGGCAAGCGCAACCGCGAGAACTACAAGGT
This sequence comes from Polaromonas sp. CF318, assembly GCF_000282655.1. Classification (GTDB taxonomy): domain Bacteria; phylum Pseudomonadota; class Gammaproteobacteria; order Burkholderiales; family Burkholderiaceae_C; genus Polaromonas. Next base: position 40,046 of record NZ_AKIV01000051.1, on the reverse strand, counting down.
CACCACCACCACGGCCACCATAGGCATACGCGGCTCCGGCTTCAGCGTGGGCTACAACCCCGACGGCTCGCTGGGCATCACGACGGAGCTGGACGCCATCGAGGTCTGCAATGCCGGCGGCTGCGTGGGCCTGACGGCCGGGGAGTCGGTGCGGGTCATCAACAGTTCCGAAGCGCCGGTTCGCACCAATGTGCGGGCCAATGTGCCGACGCCTCCGCCCACCCAGGAGGTGGTCGTGGCGGGCAACCAGACAACGTCGGACGGCAAGCCCGCCATCGTCCCAGCGGCCGCGCCGGCGCCTGTCAAGCAGGTGTTCACCGACCTCGCCGCCGCTGTCGCGTTCACCGACCCCGCCGCGTCCAGCTCGGTGGTTGAAAGCTACTACCCCGAGGCCGGCACCGCCGTGCTGACCAGCTTCCTGAGCGGCAAGCCGATCGACTTCGACAGCCTGGACAGCCGCAACGTCCTCACCCAGTTCCGCAGCACGCCCGGCCTCACCACCATGGAAAAGGGCGCGCTGGGCGTACCGTCCGATCCCGACTTCGTTGGCTGGGGCAGCTGGGTGACGGGACAAAAAATCGTGGCGGGCTCGACCACCGCGATTGAATCGGTTCACTTTGTGATGGGCCGGCCGACGCCGACGGCCCAGATGCCGGCCGACAACATGCAGGGCACCTACCAGCTGGCCGGCGGCACCGCTTTCTCCAGCCTGCTGGGCGCGGGCCAGCTTGTCGGCGGTTCGCTGGTCGCCAACTTCGGTGCCTACAGCCCAGGCCAGGGCTATGGCAGCCTGGACCTCACCACACGCTTCGGCGGCAACGACTACGGCATCAGCAGCAACGTCGACATCAACAACTCCAAAATCACCAACACCTCGGGCACCAATGTCACCGGCTTTTTCACCGGCAACAATGCCAGCCGCGCCGCTCTGGTCTACAGCGCGCCATCGGTGACCGGCACAGGCCCCAGTACCGGCCAGGTCTCGGGCGCTGCCGTTTTCCAGCAGACCAACCTGGTCGTGAGACCACCCCTCTGAGCAGGACCACCCTTAGCTCGTCACATCAGCCCAATAGCCCAGTGCGCACCGCTTAAAAAATACCCGGAGAAACCACCATGACCCCGCACATCAAGCTCCAACACACCGCCCTGGCCATGGCGCTGGCCGCCATTTACCCGCTGCAGGCTTTGGCAGCGCCTTCCGCGGGCGTGGCCCAGTTCATCGCCGGCGATGTCAATGTGCGCCGCGCGGACGGCGGCACCACGGCATTGGTCAAGGGCAAGGACATCGAGAGCGGCCAGGCCATATTGACCGGCGCCAGCGGGCGCGCGCAAGTGCGCTTCACCGACGGCGGCCTGGTATCCCTGCAGCCCAACACCGAATTCAAGGTGGCCAACTATGTCGACAAGGCCGATCCCAAGGAAGACCGTTTCCTGGTCGACCTGCTGCGCGGCAGCATGCGGGCCATCACCGGCCTGATCGGCAAGCGCAACCGTGAAAACTACAAGGTCACCACCACCACGGCCACCATAGGCATACGCGGCTCCGGCTTCAATGTGGGCTACAACCCCGACGGTTCGCTGGGGGTGACGACCGAGCTGGACGCCATCGAGGTCTGCAATGCCGGCGGCTGCGTGGGCCTGACGGCCGGCGAATCGGTGCGGGTGATCAACAACACCGACGCGCCCGTACGCACCAACGTACGGGCCAATGTTCCCACGCCCGCGCCCGAGCGCGACCCGGTCACCGTGGGCGACAAGGTCAACAGCGACGGCGGGGCCGCCATCGTCGAAAAACCGCCTGCGTCCACACCCGTGGCCGATCCCAACACCGGCACCTTCACCAACCTGACGGCGGTCGCCCATTACCACATTCCACCGGTCACCTCCGACCCCAACGGCAGCTTCACCGGCCCGGTGGCCTCCGCCTCCGTCGTGATGAACACCGGCAAGGTCAGCGAGTTCGAGTCCTCGGGCAACGTCTTCAAACCCACCGTCAACACCGCGGCCGGCTCCTTCGGCTCCATGGCCACCAACGACTTCATCGGATGGGGGAACTGGGCTACCGCGACCAAGAACGGTTCCACCAACCTGGCCCAGTTGCACTACATCGTCGGCCAGGCCACGCCGGTCCTGCCCACCACCGTGGGCATTTCCAGCTACACCCTGATCGGCGGCTCGGCACCGACGACCTACACCGGCACCAGCGGGACGCTCAACAGTGCAACCTTCTCGGTCAATTTCGACCCGGTCCAGCCCGGAGGCCCCATGCTCAGCGTGAACATCAACACCTCCTTCGGCAACGTGGTGGAAAACTTCGTTTACTTCTCGAGCTCCAGTTTTTCCAGCGGCAGCGGCGCCGTCAAGGGCATGTTCACCGGCCCGAACGCCAACCGTGCCGGCCTGATCTACACCGGCGCGATCTCGCCGGCGGGCTCTTATTCGGGCTCGGCCATCTTCCAGGCGCCTTAAACCGCCACCTCAAGAAGCCGCGCCAGGCTCCAGGTAAAAAGCCATCTCGCGCCGCGTGGCCTCAGGGCCATGCACGGCCAGCGCCTGTGCCCTGCCCGCCTCGCCCATTTGCCGGCACAGCCCGGCGTCGCCTGCCAGCCGCATCACCGCGTCATAGGCCTCCTCCTGGGACTGCACCAGCAGACCGGACACCGTGTGCGCCATGACTTCGGCATAACCGCCGCGGGCATGGGCCACCACCGGCAGCCCGGCCGCCATGGCCTCCACCACCACCCGGCCGTAGGCCTCCGTGGAAGCTCCCGTGCGGTAGAAGAAGGCGTCAAGCGAGCGGTAAAAATCGGCCGCGCTCTCGGCGCCGGCCGGCAGCAGTTCCACCCCCTCGACGCCTTGCAGCGCGGCCGCCAGGCAGCTGCCGCCCATGATGCGCACTTTCAGGCCGCGGCTGGCCAGCATGCGGTACAGCGCCGGGTCTTCCGGGTGGTGTTTGTCCGGCGCATCGCGGCTGACGCGCCCCACCGTGAAAGGCCGCTTTGCGGCATGCGCAAAACGTTCATCCGCCACCGCGAGAAAAGGCTGCAGATCCATCAGGCTGCGCGCGATGCGGCCGGGCAGGCCCACGCTGAGCTGCAGCATCCTGGAGACGAACACCAGCTCCGGGTCCAGGCCCGTGCTGTCGCGCAGGGCTTCCAGGGCGGCAAACAGCTGCGCATGGTTGGCCAGGTTGTAGAACAGGATGATTTTTTCGAATGCGGCGTACTTGAGCCAGATGCCGGGCCGCATGTGCACACCGGCGATCAGCAAGGTGCCGCCCCGGGGAAACTGCTGGGCAAAAGGCTGTATGGTCGCGATCCCCTGCCCCGCGTAGACCGGATGCGGCGGCACGTCGGACCAAAGCTTGACCGGCCGGCGCCCCTCCAGCAGTCGCCGTATGTCCAGCAGCTCGCGTTCCGCGCCGGTAAAGGCCTCGCTGAAACGCCCGAGCAGGTGCAGGGTGGTGGGCTGTACGGAAGGAGCGTTCATGCTGCGCCGATTATCCCTGCGATCCCCTGTTGATACAGGGGCCGCTGCCACATAATCCGGGCTATGCACAACACGCCCCCGGACACTCCGCAGGACAGCCCAGGCTGGATGCAGCGCGGTGCGCAGTTGCATGCCCAGGGCCGGCTCGAGCAGGCCCTGATCGCTTTTGAGCAGGCCCTGGCGCTGGCCCCCGATGACGTCAACGCCGCCTCGGCCTGCGCCACGCTGCTGTCCGCGCTCTCCCGGCCCGTGGCCGCCTACAAGGCACTGCTCTCGGTCGAGGCCTCGCTGCTGCAGACCGCCGACGGTGCGGCCAACCTGGCCATCGCCGCCGAAAGCTGCGGCGACCTGGCCCGCGCCGGCATGGCTTACCAGCGCGCGCTGGCGCTGGACCCCTCGCATGCGCGCGCCCTCAACAACGTCGGGCTGATGGCCGCCGCGCAGGGCCAGTGGGAAGCCGCGCTCGACTGCGCCCGCAAGTGCCTGGCGCAGGATCCCGGCCATGCGCCCTACCACGTCAACCTGAGCGACTACCTGTGCGGCGCCAGGCGCTACACCGAGGCGCTGGCCGCGCTCGAAGCGGCGGCCCTGCGCTTTCCGCACGACCTGGACGTACGCATACGCGGCGCGGCCGTGCTGGCCTTCAACGGCGACTTCGACAAGTCCCGCGAAGCCAGCCTGCGCTTTGACGCCGACACCCTGGCTTACTTTCGCGACTTCCTGGGCCGGGCCATCGCGCCGGCCTACCTGGACCACAAGCTGCGCCTGACGCAAGGCGAACTCCCCGACGCCCGGCAGCTTTACTGCGGCCAGGTCTATGAGGCCATGACGGTCTGCGACTGGCGGGAAAACGAACGCCTCACGGCCACCTTGCGGCAGATGCTGGATGAATGCCTGCGCACCGGTCGGCACCGCGACTGGCGCGACGCGCAGTTCTACGGCCTGATGCTGGACATGGACGAGAACGAACTCGCCCAGGTGCGCAACGTCTCGGTCGCCAAAATCAGCGAAAGCCTGAAGTCGGCCCTGCCGCCCTTCGCGCGGCGCGCCGCGCCGGTGGGCCGGCGCGACGAACGCATACAGATCGGCATGACGGTGCAAAGCCTGCGCGACGAACGCCACGCCCACGCGCTCAAACGCCAGCTCGCGCTGCATGACACCAGCCGCTTCGCGCTCCATATTTATTCGCCCACGCGGCACCCCGAGCTTGAGCACGCCGAGATGCTCAAGCCGCATGCCGCCAGCGTCACCGAAATCGCCCACATGTCGGATGTGGAAGCCGCCGGTCGCATGCGCCTGGACCAGCTCGACGTGTTTGTCGACATGACATTCGACACCGCCTGGTGTCGGCCCGAGATACCCGAGCTGCGCGTCGCGCCCGTGCAGCTGCGCCAGCTCACCTGGCACCGCCACAACCCGCCGCGACCCTGCGACTACAACATGTCCGACCGTTTTGTGCACCCCGACGGGCTGGACCTGGCGCCCTACGGCGCCATCGTGCGCCTGCCGCACACCTGCTGGCTGGCGGCCCATGGCGAGGCGCCCGAAGAAGGCTGGGACAGTCGTGAAAAAGCCGGCCTGCCGGCCGACGCCCTGGTGCTGTGCGCCACCGTGCCCTCGGTCATGCTGGATGCGGCCAGCTTCGCCGCCTGGATGAAAATCCTGCGCTCGCTGCCCGACGCGGTGCTGTGGCTGCCCGCCTACAGCCTGGCCATCGCCGCCAACCTGGTGCGCGAGGCCAATGCCGCCGGCGTGCACGAAAGCCGCCTCATCTTTACCCACAGGCTCACGCGCGCCCAGTCCCTGGCCTGCCTCAAACATGCCGACCTGTTCCTGGACACCTTGCGCTTCAATGCCAACCTGGGCCTGGAAGACGCCTTGCGCATGGGGGTTCCGGCCCTGAGCTGCGCGGGCGAGAGCATGGCCTCGCGCCTGGGCGGCAGCATCATTCGCGCGGCCGGTTTGCCGCAATGCGTGATGCAAAGCCGGCCCGCCTACATCGCCGAAGCCCTGCGCCTGGGGCGCGACCCGCGGGCCCTGCAACAGCTGCGGCAAAGCCTGCAGGCGGGCAAGGCCGCGGCGCCGCTGTTTGACCTCGCGGCACGCGTGCGGGAGTGGGAATCGGCCTGGACCGTGATGGCCGAGCGCTCACGCGCCGGGCTGCCGCCTGCGGCCTTTGACGTGGTCGCCGCTTAGGGCGCTTGGGGCTTAGGCGGCGGGTTTGGCGGCCGGCACAGGCAATTCGCACACCTCGCCCGTGGGCGCCAGGCCGGCCTGGGCCTTGGCTTCGGCGACGCCCACGGCGCGCGGCAAGGCCACCTGGTTCTTCACCGCCGTGAGTTCGGCCAGGATGGAAATCGCGATCTCAGGCGGCGTCTTGCTGCCGATGTACAGGCCTATGGGCCCGTGCAGCCTGCCCAGTTCTTCCTGCGTCATGTCGAAGTGCTCGGCCAGGCGCTCGCGGCGGCGCTGGTTGTTGAGCCGCGAGCCGATCGCGCCCACGTAAAAAGCCGGCGAACGCAGCGCCTCCATCAGCGCCAGGTCGTCCAGCTTGGGGTCGTGCGTGAGGGCGATCACCGCGCAGCGCGCGTCCAGTTTCATGGCCTGCACCACGTCGTCGGGCATGCCGGTGGCCAGCTCCACGCCTTCGACCTGCCAGCTGTCCCGGTATTCCTCGCGCGGGTCGCACACCGTCACGGCGTAGTCCATGCCCTGGGCGATCTGTGCCACAAAGCGCGACAGCTGTCCCGCGCCAATGATCAGCAAACGCCAGCGCGGGCCGTGCAGGGTCACCAGCGCGGCTTCCGACACCTGCATGGACTGGCTGGGCTGGGCCGTGCCCAGGGTGACGGCACCGGTATGCAAATCCAGCCGGCGCGCCACCAGCTCGCCGGCCTGCAGGCGCTGCAGCAGCTCGTCCACGCGGCTGGCCGCCGACAGCGGCTCAATCGCCAGTTCGATGGTGCCGCCGCAAGGCAGGCCGAAGCGGCGCGCCTCGTCGGCCGAAACGCCGTAGGTGACGATGGCCGGCCGCGCGCGGTCCAGGCCCTCGCGGCGCGCCCGGTCAATCATGTCGTCTTCAATGCAGCCGCCCGAGACCGAACCCACCACCCGGCCGTCCTCGCAGATCGCCAGCATGGAGCCTTCGGGCCGCGGGCTGGAGCCCCAGGTCTTGAGCACGGTGACCAGCTCGCAGCGCAGGCCCGCCGCCAGCCACTGCGAGGAGGTTTTCAGAACTTCGAGATCTATGTTGTCCATGCGGCAAATGCTAGCAGTCCGCGCTGATCCGTGCCCGAGCCCGGGGCCAATCCCCTCAGGCCTTGGCCAGGTTGTCGTTCAGCGGCAGCGTGCGCACCCGCTTGCCGGTGGCCGCGAACACCGCGTTGGCCACCGCCGGCGCCACCAGTGCCGTCGCCGGCTCGCCGATGCCGCCCGGCTTTTCGGTGCTGGGCACGATCGTGATGTCCATCACCGGCGACTCGTTCATGCGCAGCACCGGGTAATCGCCGAAATTGGTCTGCTGCACCCGGCCCTTGTCCAGCGTGATCTGGTTGTTCAGCGCCGCCGACAGGCCGAAGACCACGCTGGACTGGATCTGCGCCTGCACCGTGTCGGGGTTGACCATGCGGCCCAGGTCGGCCACCACCGTGATCTTGTGCACCGTGACCTGGTTGTCCTTCACCGACACCTCGGCCACCTGCGCCATGTAGGTGTCGTAGCCCTCCATCAGCGCGATGCCGCGGCTGCGGCCGGCCGGCGCCGGCGTGCCCCAGCCGGACTTGTCGGCCGCCATCTTGAGCACATTGGCAAAGCGCGGCTGCTTTTCCAGCAAAGACATGCGGTAGGCATAGGGGTCCTTGCCCGCGGCCAGGGCCATTTCATCGACAAAACTCTCATTGGCAAAGGCATTGAGCGCATGGCTCACCGAGCGCCAGTAGCCCACACGCAGCCCGCTGTCGTGGATCACCAGGTCGTACTGCGTGTTCGGGATGTCGTAAGGCATCACGCCGGCCTCCGCCATAAACGGGTCCAGCGTGTCCTTGGGCAGGCCGAAGGCACGCTGCGTGATGGACTGCGAGGTCACCTTGAAATTGAGCGCCACCGGCTTGCCGTCGGCCCCCAGGCCGGCCGAGAGCTGATTCACCGCCATGGGCCGGTAGAAGTCGTGCGTGGTGTCGTCCTCGCGGCTCCAGAGCAGCTTGACGGGCTTGCCCACGGCCTTGGAGATCTGCGCCGCCTGCACGATGAAGTCCAGCTCCAGCCGCCGGCCGAAGCCGCCGCCCAGGAAGGTCGTCTTCAGCGTGATGTCCTCAGGCTTGATGCCCAGCGCCGCCGCCACACTGCCCTCGGCGCCCTGCTGGAACTGCGTCGGGCCTATCAGCAGGATCTTGCCGTTCCTGTAGTCGGCCGTGAAGTTCATGGGCTCCAGCGTGGCATGCGCCAGCAGCGGCGACACGTACTCGGCCTTGACCGTCTTGGCCGCGCCCTTCATCGCGCCCGCCGTGTCGCCCTTGGGCGCCACGATGGGAATCATCTTGCCGCTGTCGGCCGCCTTGCGTATGCCCTCCAGCATGCTGGTATGGCTGATGGCCGCGACCGGGCCTTCGTCCCACTGCACCGTCAGTGCCTGGCGCGCCTTGAAAGCATGCCAGTAGCTGTCGGCCACCACGGCCACACCGTCGGGAATCTGCACCACGTCAATCACGCCGGGCATGGCCTTGGCCTTGGCGGCGTCAAAGCTGGTGACCTTGCCACCAATCACCGGGCATTGCTGCAGGCTGGCGTACACCATGCCGGGCAGCTTCACATCGATGCCGAACTCGGCCGTGCCGTTGACCTTCATGGGCGTGTCCAGCCGCTTGGTGGGCTTGCCGATGACCGTGAAATCTTTCGGGTCCTTCAGCGCCACCTTCTCGGGCACCGGCAGTTTGGAGGCCGCCTCGGCCAGCGAGCCGTAGGTCGCCTTCTTGCCATTCGGGCCTATGACCATGCCGTTCTCGGCCTTGAGCGTGGCCGCATCCACATTCCATTTCGCGGCCGCCGCTGAGACCAGCATGCTGCGCACCTGCGCGCCGGCAATGCGCAGCTTCTCCCAGCCGTCGCGCACCGAGGTCGAGCCGCCGGTGATCTGCGCGCCCAGCAAGGCATTGGTATAGACCTTGCCCGGTGGCGCGATCGCGACCTTGACCTTGCGGATGTCGACATTGAGCTCTTCGGCGATCAGCATGGGCATGGAGGTGTAAACGCCCTGCCCCATTTCGGAGCGCGCCGAGATCAGCGTGATGGTGTTGTCGTCGGCGATGTGCACCCAGGCATTCGGGGTGTAAAGCGTGCCCGCGGCCTGCGCGGCCGAGGGGACGCCCAGCGTAACGCCCAGCATCAGCCCGCTGCCTGCAACGGTCAGGGCCGACGAGGTCTTGAGGAAGGTGCGGCGGTTCGGAGAAATCAGTGAGGTGGTGGTCATGATGGTTCTCCTCAGGCTTTGCGCAGGGTGGAAGCGGCATCCTTGATCGCCGCCTTGATGCGCGGGTAGGTGCCGCAGCGGCAGATATTGCCGCTCATCGCGGCGTCGATGTCGGCGTCGCTGGGGTTTTTGTTGGCCGTGAGCAGGGCCGCCGCGCTCATCAGCTGGCCCGACTGGCAGTAACCGCACTGCGGCACGTCATGCTTGATCCACGCCACCTGCAGCGGGTGCGTGTTGTTGCGCGACAGGCTTTCAATGGTGGCCACCTTCTGCCCCGCCGCCGCCGACAGCGGCGTCTGGCAGGAGCGCACCGGCTTGCCGTTGAGATGCACGGTGCAGGCGCCGCACAAGGCAGCGCCGCAGCCGAACTTGGTGCCGGTCATGCCCAGCTCATCGCGTATCACCCACAAGAGGGGTGTGTCGGGTTCTGCGTTGACGGAAACGGTCTTGCCGTTCACGTTGAGTTTGGTTGTCATCTGGAGTCCCCTTTTTTGGAATATGGCAGGGCCCCCAAGAAGTCAGTCAGCTACTACCCGAAGGCCTTGCGCGACTGATGCTACGACCGGGCACAAAGGGGTATCCGGGTAGAAACCCTTGGCTGAAACAAAGTGTCGATAAGTTTTCTCAAGATGAGACTGGCAGCTCACGCATAGTGCGGAATTTAGTCTTACAGGCGATTCCAGCTACTGAACACACTTGATCTGGTAGCCGCCTTGGACGTAGAGATACCTTGCCTTCGTCCCTGGCAACTCGATTGACATGGCGTCCCTGTTGCCTACAGACTTTCGCGCTTCGCCACCAGACGGCAGGGGCGGCTTGGTTGGCCCAATGACCCGGTTCACCGGGCGACGTTCATTGGCAGGGTTGACTTTGCCGATCTCATGGCTCCCCATGTCATTGACTTTCAACCTTAGAGTCGAGCCCGCTGAAACCTGGAGATCGGGCGGCAGTATCGCCAGGCTTTCCCACCAGCCATCTGTCATCACCGCACAACTTACAAGCACGACTCTTCCAGAAGCGAGTTCGTCCGGTGTTACACCAGCGGAACCCAGTGCCTCCCGTTCACGTTGGGTCAAAGTACGGGGTACTGTTTGAGCTACCTCGACGGTGGCAACAGAATCCATAGGCGGGGAAGAAGCGCAGCCGATCATGGCCCATGCCGGCAAAACGCAGCTTGCGACAACAAGCATTCGTGAGAAAAAAATGGACATGGCTTTCCTTTGCAAAGAATCTGTCGCTGGAGAGAAAAGGCGATGGCGCTTGCGCACTACTTGCTGAAGAAATGGTAGCCACGAGCGTCGCTTCGCGTCTCCAGGCCTCCAAAGGTAGTGCACCGCAATACTTAAAGTATTGCGTTCATGTACCGAACCAGCATCGCGGCACCTGATGTTTGATTTGCGCTGAACTTTGAGCGCTAGCCAGGCCGGATTTCGGCGAAATTCAGCATCCGGCCGTCGCCGGATCGCCAGCTACCCCGCCACCCGATCCCGAATCTGCTGCAGCGCCGCCGGGTCATCCATGGTCGTCAAATCCCCCGCATCCCTGCCTTCGCATACCGCCTGAATCGCACGCCGCAGCATCTTGCCGCTGCGGGTCTTGGGCAAGGCCGACACAAAGTGCACGCGCGCGGGCCGCGCGACGGCGCCCAGGTCGCCATCCACGCGTTTCATGATCTCGCCTTCGAGCTTCATAGCCGCCGCGGTGTCCATCAGCACGCTCGAATCCTTGGGCACAGCAAACGCCATGGCGACCTGGCCCTTGAGCGGGTCCGCCACGCCGATCACCGCCACCTCGGCGACGCCGGCATGGCCTGAAATGCTTTCCTCGATCTCGCGCGTGCCCAGGCGGTGGCCGGCCACATTGATGACGTCATCGGTGCGGCCCAGGATGAAGAAGTAGCCGTCCTCGTCGCGTATGCCCCAGTCAAAGGTGGAATACACCATCTTGCCGGGCACGCTCTTCCAGTAGGTGTTGACGAAGCGTGCGTCGTCCTTCCAGATGGTTTGCATAAAGCCTGGCGGCGTCGGGCCTTCGATGACGACCACGCCTTTCTCATTCGGTTGCGTGAGCTCTTCGCCGGTGGATTCGTGCAGTATCTTGACCTTGTAGCCGTACATGGGCACGCCGGGGCTGCCGAAGCGGCTGGGCTTTTTTTCGACGGCATTGGCGAGGGTGATGATGGGCCAGCCCGATTCGGTCTGCCAGTAGTTGTCGATGATGGGCACGTTCAGGCCCTCGCTGATCCAGCGCGCCGTGGGTTCGTCCAGCGGCTCGCCGGCCAGGTAGAAGGCGCGCAGGCTGGAGAGGTCGTGCTTTTTAAGCAGGCCCGGGTCCTGCTTCTTGAGCACGCGCACCGCCGTGGGCGCGCTGAACATGCCGGTGACCTTGTATTTCTCGACCAGCCTCCACCATATCGCGGCGTTGGGCTGGCCGTCCATGCCTTGCGTGGGCAGGCCCTCGTACATGATGGTCGCCATGCCGGCGATCAGCGGGCCGTAGACGATGTAGCTGTGGCCCACGACCCAGCCGATGTCACTGGTGGAGAAATAGGTTTCGCCGGCGCGGCCGTCGAAGATGTGCTTCATGCTGGCGGCCAAGGCCACGGCATAACCGCCGGTGTCGCGCTGCACGCCTTTGGGCTTGCCGGTGGTACCGCTGGTGTAAATGGTGTAGCTGATGGCGCTGGAATCCAGCCACTCGCAGTGCACCTGGGCATGCATGTACTTGGCGCGCAGGGTTTCCCAGTGCAGGTCGCGGCCGGCCACGATGTTCATGGGCGCCAGGCCGCGGTTCACCAGCAGCACGGCCTCAGGCTGGTGTCCGGCCAGGCGTATGGCTTCGTCGAGCAGGGGCTTGTAGGCCACCACCTTGCCGCCGCGCGAGCCGGCGTCGGCGCTGATGATGACCCGCGGCGTGGCGTCGTCGATGCGTGAAGCCAGCGAACCGCTGGCAAAGCCGCCGAACACCACGCAGTGGATGGCGCCTATGCGCGCGCAGGCCAGCATGGCAAAGGCGGCCTCGGGGATCATGGGCATGTAGATCAGCACACGGTCGCCCTTGACCACGCCCATGGCCAGCAGGCTGGCGGCCATGCGCTGTACCTCGGCGTGCAGTTCCTTGAAGCTGTAGGTTTTTTCGACACCGGTTTCGCTGGAGACGTAAATCAGCGCGGCCTGGTCGGGCCTGTCCTTGAGGTGCCTGTCGACCGCGTTGTGGCACAGATTGATTTGCCCGCCTTCAAACCACTGGACAAAAGGCGGCTTGTCGTCATTGCAGACGCGGGTAAAGGGCTTGTGCCAGTCAATCAGCTTGGCCTGCTCGGTCCAGAAGGCCTCGGGCTGGTCTATGGACTGGCGGTAGAAGTCTGTGTAGCTTGTCATCTCTTTGTCTCCGTTTGCTTTTTAGTTTTGAGCCGGCTCAGATTTTGACGACGATGCGGCCGCGCACCTTGCCCGAGATCAAGTCCGCGGCTTTTTCGGCGGCGCGGGCCAGCGGCACTTCCTCGACCATGGCCTCGAGTTTGGCCGGATCGAGGTCACGCGCCAGGCGCTCCCAGGCCTGTTGCCGGCGCGCCAGCGGCGCCATCACGCTGTCGATGCCGGCCAGGGTCACGCCGCGCAGGATGAAGGGCATCACCGTGGCCGGGAAATCCGCGCCCTGGGCCAGGCCGCAGGCCGTGACCACGCCGCCGTAGCGTGTCTGCGCACAGGCATTGGCCAGCGTGTGCGAACCCACGGCATCGACCACCGCGGCCCAGCGCTCTTTTTGCAGCGGCTTGCCGGGTGCCGAAAGCTCGGCCCTGTCGATGACACTGCTGGCGCCCAGGTGTTTCAAATAGGCCTCTTCGCTGGCCTTGCCGGTGGCGGCCACCACGGTGTAGCCCAGCTTGCCGAGCAAGGCCACGGCCACGCTGCCCACGCCGCCGGTCGCGCCCGTGACCAGCACCTCGCCGTCTTTGGCTTGGACGCCGTGCCGCTCAAGCGCCAGCACGCTGAGCATGGCGGTATAGCCGGCCGTGCCGATCGCCATGGCCTGGCGCGGCGTAAAGGCCGCCGGCAGCTTGACCAGCCAGTCGCCCTGCAGACGCGCGCGTTCGGCCATCAGGCCCCAGCGCGTTTCGCCCAGGCCCCAGCCGTTGTGCACAAAACGGTCGCCGGCCTTCCAGTCCGCATGGGTCGACTCCAGCACCGTGCCCGCGCCGTCAATGCCCGCGACCATGGGCCAGTTGCGCACCACCGGCCCCTTGTTGGTGATGGCCAGGCCGTCCTTGTAATTGAGGGTGGAATAGTCGACCTGCACCAGCACGTCGCCGGCGGGAAGCTGGGCCTCATCGATGTCGGCCACGGCGGCCGAAAAACCGGCCTCGGACTTGGTGAGCAAAAGGGACTTGAACACGGCGTTGTCTCCAGAGGTTTGTTGTCTCAAGGCCAGCAATGCGAGGGGAAACCGGCAAAACTGAATTCTTAATTATGGATAACGGGCTTTCAGGAGGCTGACGATGCCCAAGACGGCGCTAGCCGCGCAGGATCGCCTCGCCGGTCCGCGGGTTTACAAGAGCCAGGTTCCCGAGAGAGCTTGGCCGCCCCATTGCCACCACGGGGGTTCGTTTCACTGGACGTCTTACATCATCAATTGATGATTTTGCCCATGCCATTCTCTACGCGGGTTCTCAGTTGTTGAATGAACTCCGGGTCGTACAGTTCCCAGGATTCGAGTTCGCCCACAACTTTTAAAGGCAGCCTGCTTCGGTAGGAGCGCGTCGGGTTGCCCGGGAATTTCTTGTCTGTGACATTGGGATCATTCTCGAATTCCCCTATGGGCTCAACGACGTAGACGCGCGGCCTTCCGCTGCCTTTGGCTATTTCCGCGGCAAGCCCGGCGCCTTTGGCGATGGCGGTGAAATAGATGTGATTCATCACGACGCTTTCGTCGTAATTCGAAGTAAAGCCTGACCTGAGTAGCTCGCCTGGTTGCAGTTCGGCTTTCGTGCCGTGAAAAAAAGGGCCGGTGTCTAAAGCTGCCATGGGTTGTCAGGTGCAAACGGGCAAACGGGCAAACGGGGTCGATACTGAGCTAAGCACCGCCCGGAAACCGGATCAGCGGATAAACCAGCAATACCGCGGCAAGCACCGCCGCCAGGGTACGCACATGGTTCCACATCGTCCAGCCGGCCACGTAGCCGCGCCAGAAACCGGCGGCCTCCGCGCTGGCGGGATCTTGCCGCGCCAAAGCGTTGTTGCGCGGCACGTTGAAGGCCATGGTGACGCCGAAAGTGCCCACGATATAGAACAGGCTTCCCACCACCAGGCAAAGCGCGCCAGCCGCTTGCCAATGCATCACAGCGTAGACAAGAAGCACGGCGCAGGCCAGCGCGGTACCCATGAAGAGTCCCAGGAAACCGGGGTTGAGCACCACCACATTGATGGACTGCATGGCCGCAATGCCCGAAGCCGGTGCCACCCGGGCCAGGGCCCCCATCACAAAGTTGGAAAACGCCAGGAAGATGCCGGCAATCAGCGCGCAGCCCAGGGCCGCGAGCAAGGTCAACGCAAACAGCAGGACGTCGGTGGATGGCATGGGGTCCTCGCAGGTCGGTGCGGAAATGGAGGGCTTACTTTAATGCCGCCAAATCCCGGCGGCAATCCGGTGAAAAAGATTCAACGGTTCTCAGGCGAAGTTGCAGGGCGGGATCTCCGCGCAGGGGCGCCCCTCAAGGCGGCAGCGCGCTTCCACAAAGCTCAAGCAATTTCCCACGCTGGAAGCGCACGCCCAGTGTGTGTTCACCATCCCAGACGGTGGTGTAACCGAGCTCTACGCAAAGCACGCTCCCCAACGGTTGGACCGAAACAAACACCAGGGAGACATGCGGCCAGACATCCGCGGGGTGGCTCAGTGCCGGAAGCAGCATGCCCGGTTCGGGAAGTTCGCCCGCGGCCAGTGCCTCCGCATAAGGCTCGTAGTGCCCGAACAAGGCGACTTCAATCTCCGGACGCCAGTCCTGAAAGCAGGCACTCAAATCACGGGCGGCGGCCAGAGCCCCGGCATCGGGAGCGGTGCGCGAGCCCGCCAGGGCCAGAGGAACGCCGGTGATGGAGCCAAGATCCATCGTGCCGCGCCAGCATCCGCGCGAACGCACCAACTCACCAAATTGGGGATCAATCACAGGCTGGGATTTGAAGGAGCCGAACATATGCCCCCTACTTCACCAGCCCCAGCACATCCTTGAACACCTCATGCTCGGCCGTGCGCAGCCACTCAAACGCCACCATCTCGGTGGTCACCAGTTCGGCGCCGTTGCCAGCCAGCCGGTCAAAAGCGGCATCGCGGTTGCGTTCGCTGCGGGAGCTGCAGGCGTCGGTCACGACCCAGACTTCAAACTCTTCCTCGAGCAGGTCGAGCGCGGTCTGCATCAGGCAGCCGTGGGCTTCGCAGCCGGCGATCACGATGGTGCTTCTGCCTTCTTCCGGCTCGGGCGCGGATTTTTGCAGATGCTTGGGCAGGCTGCGGGCATTGCGGCCCTGGCTGGGCTGGCGTACCGGCGGGCGCAGCAGATCGGACAGGCCGTCGGCCACGGCGCTGAAGGACATCTTGTCCAGCGTGCGGCCGCCGGCGGCGGCAATGACGGCCTGGACCTCGGGCACCAGGGGGCCCAGGCTGCCGGGGTTCTCGGCCGTGCCCCAGACCGGCACCTCCAGCAGCCTGGCCATGCGGGCCAGCTTCACGGCATTGGCCAGCACCAGGCTGTTTTCAAAAATGGCGGGCATGAGGCGGGACTGGTAGTCCACCAGCACCAGTTGGGAGTCGTCGGCGTCGAGCAGCATCGAGGGGGTTCCTGGAAATAATTGAGGAGTGGATGGTTAAATGTAAGGGCAAGATTTGGCCGGGCCGGGTCTTGCCCCGGCGAGGCGTACCCCTCATCCAACTCCCCCACTCCCCCACACTCCCCACTCCCTCGTCTCCGTCCCTTGTCAAGGACTGCTGGCCGGGTGCCGCCCCCGGCCAGCCGCCCTCAGCAAAGAAAGCAACCGCCGGAAAAAAACCAAATTTAAATAGAACCCAGATCCTGGATGGCGTCCACCACCATGCTGGTCCCCACCGCAATCAACAGAATGTCGGTGGCAACCCGCACATACTTGTGCCCGGCGGGCGGGGCACCCAGCTGCACCACCACAGCCGCGGGCACGGGGTAATAGACGATGTCGCGCGGCAGCGGCTGGCCGATGGCGTATTTCTTGGCCTGGCCTGGCGGCAGGCAGCCGTTGTTCTTCTTCGCCAGGCCCGGGGGGCAGTGGCCGGCCTTGAACTGCTTGCCGTAGTAGTTCTGGACCACCACACGCTGCTGCGGCACAAAATAGCCGCCGACCTTGACCTCGGCGGCCTGTTTGTTTTTCTTGGCTTTTTTACCGCCCGGCTCCTGGTTGCCGTGATCGGACTGCTCCGCCTGCTGCTCATGCTTGTTGCCCTTGTTTTTGCCGCCGCCCGCCCATTCGGGCTTCTCGGCAAAACTCGTGGAACAGGCCAGGGTGGCCGCCATCAGCAGCGCAAGGCTGCGTGTCATCGTGGTGGTTTTCATTATGGTTCTCCGGTGATTTTGATAAGGGCATGCAGCAAACAGGGCGTTGGCCGCATGCCTGACTGTTCAACGAAAGGCTTGCGCGGCCGTTGACGGGGCTTTGCCCATTCTCGCCACCGTGAAAGGAATACGTCTGTAGGGCAACAAGCTGATGCAGCGTCCTACATTTGCTCACATTCAGGCCCTAGCTCGAAGGCTCCGCGAATTTCAGCAATCGTGTCGCCAGCAAGGTCTCGGCCAGAAAGCACACCAGGGCCAGCAAAAAACAAACCACGCCCGACAAAAAGCACACCGTCGCAATCCGCAACGTCGGCAGCTCGCTGGTTTCGCCGAGGAACAGCAGGATGATGGTGCTGCCGATCAGGATCGCGCAAAAAGTCAGCAAGGCGATGCAGATGTTGACCAGCCAGCCACGGTGGCGAAGTTCGCGCAGCTCGGCATACATGCGCTGCGCGCGGGTGTCTTCCACGCCGCCGGCTTCCAGCCGGTTTTCCAGGAAGCGCGCGCGGTCGATGATGCGCGCCAGGCGGCCGGCCACGGCGGCGATCATGCCCGAGACGGCGGTGAGCAGAAACACCGGCGCCACGGCCAGCTGGATGCCGTGGGTGACCGTGGCAAGGTCGGGCGCGAAATTCATGCGGGAGCTCCGGGCATCAAGGGTTGGCGATGGGGCATTTTGTCATGCGGGCTGCGCAAAGGCCGCTGTTTCATGGCGGCACGGACGCCACCCTGCGCCTGGCGCCCGCCGCGCGCCGGGCCCGCCAGCTTTTCACAGCGTCGCACGCCTCGAAGTGTTTGAGCAGGTTCTGCTTTTGCCGCTCCAACAGGGCGCTGTCGGCAATCATCTGCGGCCAAGACTCGCAGGCCTTGCCCACCGCCTCATTGAGCACGCTGCGCACGCGTGTTTCGAACATGCCGGTGGCATTGCAAAAGCTGCGCAAGGTCTGGGCCGTGAGCCTGGCCTGCTTTTCACCGCCGGGCACAAAGCGCAGCGCGTGGCCGCGCCCGCCCAGGTAGGCCGCATAGGCGACCACGTCGTAGGCCGGCGACAGCTCGGGCGTGCGGCCGTCGCGGTACAGCACGCCGAAATTCTTGACGTGGGCGTCATAGTTGCCCAGCATTTCATTGACCATGACGCGGCGTACCAGTTCTTCCGCGGCGCCCTCGCCCACCTGGGCCGGCAGGCTCATGCCTTCGCGCAGCGTCCTGGCCATGGCGGCGTAACTCGCGGCCGGGTGGGTGTATTTTTCTTCGGGCTGTATGCGCAGGATCTGCGCGAAATCCTCGCAATGGACATGCCCCTGGGGGCCGCGGTCAAAACGTTTGACGGCCAGGAAATGCCGGCTCTCGCCAAGCACAAAGGGTTGCTCAGCCACGACCTCGTCCAGGGGCGCCAGCCAGGCTTCGCAGACGTCCACGCCCGCGGCCCGCGCCAGGCGCAGCGAGAGTTCCTCCACCTCGGGCAGCAGGGCGAACTCCGCCGTGGGCAGCTTGGCGATGATGTGGGCGCCCTGGGCGTCGCGGGTGCGCGCCACATAGCGGCCCTGCTGCTGCACCAGCGCGAGCTTGGGCTGCACGCCGGACAGCGAGGTTGCGTCAGGCAAGGGCTCAGCGGTGACGGACATCTCGAGTGCGTCATGGTGCTGGGTGACCACGCCGGCCAGCGCCTGGGCATCGAGGTGTGCCGGGTAGGCATAAACATTGCCCGGCAAGTCGGTGCCGCAGGCGGCCAGCATGTCGAAATGGTCGTTGGGCCCGCAGCCGCGCAGTTGCTCGAGGTGGCGGCGCAGCGGCCCCTCGGGCAACAGATTTTGAAAAAAGGCAGGCAGGCGCCCGCCTTCGGCATTGAAGAACGGGGTGTTGACGTAGCTGCGCCAGAAAATCTCGCGGCGCTGCGCGTCGTCGTCCGTGGCAGCCCATGAGAACACCGGCGATGCCGGATTCGACCAGAAGGCCTCGTCGGGAATGAAACGCGTGAGCGCCGTGCTGCCCGTGCCGTACTGGAACAGCAGCCCGGCGCGCAGGGAGCCTAGATAGATATCCAGCGCCAGGACGTTCATTACCAGGGACCTTTGGCTTTCCTTGGGCCTGCCGCGGCCGCGGCGAGCAGCGAGGTCTCGGCCACGATGCGGTCCACCCGCGACAAGGCGGGCGGCGCGGGCTCCTGGACACTGTGCGCGTGCAGGCCGGCGGCCACCACTTTGGGCAGCAGCAACACCTCCAGTCCCAACTGGTCGGCAATCGCCATCAAAGTGGTGATGCGCGGTGCGCTGCGGCCCTGGAGCACGTTGCGTACCGCCAGGGGCGTGAGGCCTGTCCTTTCGGCCAGGACCTGGTAGTCCAGCATCAAGCGCTGCCGCTCCGCTTCAAGGAGGATCGCCATTTCAGACAATGTTTTCATAAATAGAAAAATATCGTTTTCGATAAAAACGATAGTATTTTATCTATTCAGAAATTTAAAAACAATACTTAACCATCTTTTTATGGAAAACAGATAGTTAAGTATTGTTTTATACCTCAAACCGAAAACGGGGCAAGCTCCGGCCAGGCAGCTCCAGTCGGGTCCGCCGCGCGACGGGCTTGAAACAGGGGCTGTTGCCGGCAGCTTCCAGCCGCCGTCCGCTAGCCGAACTTGCGCACCGCATCGAGCGCCAGCCCCGCGCCAATGCTGCCGAAGCGGTCGCCCTCCACGCTGCGCGCCTGCGGCAGCAAGGCGGAAATCTGCTCGCGCAGCAGGGGCACGCCGCTGGAGCCGCCGGTGAAGAACACGGTGTCTATGGCGTCCGGGTCGACGCCGGCGTCCTTGAGCAGGCCCAGGACGGTGCGCGACACCGTGCCCACAAGTTCGCTGATGGCGCCGTCAAAGTCGGGCCGGTGCAAGGTGAGCGTCTCGCCCGGGGCGATGCGCCCCAGGTCCATGACGGCCTCGGGCGCATCGGACAGCGTGATCTTGGCCGCCTCGACCTGCATCGCCAGCCAGTGGCCGGCGCGCTCGCGCACCAGGTTCTGCAGGCGGTCCAGCTTGTCCTTGTCGACCGCGCCGCGCCGTATGTCGCTGATCTGCGTCCAGGACTTCTTGCTGTAGGCCTGGTTGATGGTGTGCCAGGTCGCGAGGTTGAAGTACTGGGCCGAGGGCACCTCCAGCCCGCTCACCAGCCGGCTGCCCAGCCCCAGCGTGGGCATGACGCTGGCCAGGCTCAGGTATTTGTCGAAATCGGTGCCGCCTATGTGCACGCCGCCGCTGGCCAGGATGTCGCCGCGCCGCTCGGCCTTCTTCGCGCGCTCCGGCGACAGGCGCACCAGCGCGAAGTCCGAGGTACCGCCGCCTATGTCCACCACCAGCACCAGCTCTTCGCGGCGGATCTGCGACTCGTAGTCGAAGGCCGCCGCGATGGGCTCGTACTGGAAGGCAATGTCTTTGAGGCCGACCGCGTGGGCGATCTCGGCCAGGGTGTTTTCGGCCTTCTTGTCGGCTTGCGGGTCGTCGTCCACAAAGAACACCGGGCGGCCCAGCACCGCCCGGCTGAAAGATTGGTCGGCGGCTTTTTCGGCGCGGTGCTTGAGCTCACCGATGAACTGCGCCAGCAGCACCCGAAACGGCAGCGCGCGGCCGCCGACCTCGGTGTGGTCGTCGATCATGGCCGTGCCCAGCAGGCTTTTGAGCGAGCGCATCAAGCGCCCTTCGTAACCGGCCAGGTAATCGGCCAGCGCCGCGCGGCCGTAGCTCACATGCTCGTCCTCGGCATGGAAAAACACCACGGAAGGCAGCGTCGGTTTGCCGCCTTCGAGCGGCAGCAGCGCGGGCAAGCCGGGCCGGCTCCAGCCCGCCGTGGAATTGGAGGTGCCGAAGTCTATGCCGCAGGCTTTGGGCACGCTCACCGGCCGGCCGGCTTGGCAAAGCCGCTTTCAGCCCAGGCCACGGCGCTGGCGCGGCTGAGCTTGAAGGACGGCGCCACGCGCACCTGCGCCAATGGTTCACCGGCCTCGTCGGCGGCGCTGAGCAGGCCGTGCGGATTGTCCTCGTCGGGAACGATGTCCAGCGTCACCGTGACACGCACCGCATGGGCAGTCACCGTGATGCTCTGGTGCAGCGTGGCATGCAGTTGCTGCTCGTGCCTACGCACGAATTCCGAGGCGGTTTTCACCAGCGTGCTGAAAGCGGGCCCGTCCAGCGGCTTGGGATTTTTCTTGTCGCGCCCCATGGTCCAGGGGCCGACCAGCGCGGGCTCGGGCTCGCCGTCCTTGATCATGGCGACGGCCCAGCCGTCGTCGTCCTCGTTCTTGATGACCTTGGCCGTCCAGCCGTCGCCGCGCCAAAGCCGCGGCTCCTGGAGAACGGGCTGGTCTTCGTGGAGGGATTCGTGGTCCGGGCCGGCCGGCGGGGTGCGGGAGTCAGTCAAAACGCGGTCACTCGGGTGGGGCGCCCCGGCAAGGGCCGGGGGCAAATTCAGGTCACGCAGCGCCTTCAACGGTGCGCAGGGGGACGTGGATTCTACAGCCCTTCCCCGAGACCCCTCACAGTCCCAGGTCGCTCAGGCTTGGGTGGTCGTCCGGGCGACGGCCCAGCGGCCAGAAAAACTTGCGATCGGCCGCCTTGATGGGCAGGTCGTTGATGCTGGCGTGGCGCACCGCCATCAGGCCCATCTCGTCAAACTCCCAATTTTCATTGCCGTAGGAGCGGAACCAGTTGCCGGCATCGTCATGCCACTCGTAGGCAAAACGCACCGCGATGCGGTTGCCGCCGAAGGCCCACAGCTCCTTGATCAGGCGGTAGTCCAGCTCGCGCGCCCATTTGCGCGACAGCAGCCCGACGATGTCGTCGCGGCCGGTGACGAATTCGGCGCGGTTGCGCCAGCGGCTTTGCGCCGTATAGGCCAGCGACACGCGCTGCGGGTCGCGCGTGTTCCAGCCGTCTTCGGCGGCGCGGACTTTCTGCACGGCGGTGTCGTGGGTGAAGGGCGGGAGCGGCGGACGGGTTTCCATGGAGGGATCCTTTGAATGTGGGCGGGGTGGAGGTGTCACAGAAAAAAGTAGACAAGTCTGTCTACCTGCTGGAATTCTGGCATAAGTAGACAGACTTGTCTACAATCGGGCCATGGACGTTTCAGCCCCTTCCCCGCGCGAGCGCATCCTGCTCACCGCGCACGACCTGTTCTACCGTGACGGCCTGCGCGCCACCGGCATAGACCGCATCATTGCCGAGTCGGGCGTGGCCAAGCTCACTTTTTACCGCTGCTTTCCGAGCAAGGACGAACTGATCCGCACCTTCCTGGACTATCGCCATGAACGCTGGATGGCCTGGTTTGTCGATGCCCTGGGGCGGCACGGCGCAACGGCCGGCGGCGGCCTGGCGCCGCTGCTGCCCGCGCTGGCCGAATGGTTTGCCGACCCGCAGTTTCGCGGCTGCGCTTTCATCAATACCACGGCCGAAGCGGGCGCCCTGCCCGGCGTCGCGCAGATCGTGCAGAAGCACAAAAACGAGATGCGCCAGGCCATTGCCGGCCTGCTGCCGGCCGGCCCGCGCCAGCAAGCCATTGCCGGCGCGGCGGCGCTGGCCGTGGATGGCGCCATCGTGCGGGCGCAGATGGAAGGCGGCGAAGCGGCGCTGGTGAGCCTGCGCCTGTTGCTCGATGCGCTGGAGGCGCCCGCCGGCTAAGCCTTCAGAGTCCGACGCGGCTTTGCCTTGGGCCGGGATGCGAGCGCGGAAGAGCCCTCCACCACCTTCAGCACCGGCCGTTTGCCCGAGGCCACCCATTCGTCGTAGAAATCGATCTTGCTGTCCAGCAGCCTGAGCGCCAGTTGCCACTCGGTAATCATGGCCTTGACCTGCTCACGGTGCGCCCGCAGCAGCGCCTGCCGCTTGGCGAGGGTGCTGCGGCCCTGTTTGACCAGCGTGGTGTACTCGCGCATTTCGGCAATCGACATGCCGGTGCGCCGCAGCCTATCCATCAGCTCCAGCCAGCTGATGTGCAGCTCGCCATAGACGCGGCGGCGCCCGCCGTCGCGGGCCACGCCGGGGATCAAGCCCTGCGCCTCGTACCAGCGTATGGTGTGCACGCTGCGCCCTGTGCGCGCGGCGAGTTGCCCGATCAAAAAGGATTCAGCCATGCCCGACTGTATGAAGTTGTGCCTCAGGCGGCAAGTTCCGATGCATGGGCCGGGGACGGGGCTTCGAGCGCCGAGTTCACCAGCGCGGTGTCGAAATACTCCACCAGGTCCTTGATCCGCCCGCCCTCCATGCGGCAGACATAGCAATACCGGTTGTTGTAGGCCTTGCCGGCCTTGGTGGTGACCCGCCCGTCGAATTCGATGACGACCATGTCGCCGTCCGCCATCACACGGCGCGTGGTGCTGAAGTAAGGCGTGGCGAATTGGGCATACACAGGCCGCAGCAGTTCCTGCAGGACCGCCTGCTTGCCGCCGTAGGTGCGCGACCAGGGCGTGTCGCCCGGGATTGTCCACGAAACATCGTCGGCCATGGCTTCGATAAAGGGCTTGCCATTGCCTTTGTCCAGCTCGGCCATGACTTGCTGGATGTGCTTTTTGTTGGCCGCCGTGGTGGCGGCGATGGATGCTGCGCTCATGAGGAATCTCCTGGAATGCCCGTCACACCGGGCGTGGGGCCCGGCAGGCTGCGAGGGCTTGGAGGCATTAAAAATCATGGAGTGCACTCAAGGTCAAGCCCGCGGCTTTGCGGGACAACCCTAAAATGCCGCATGAACCAGAAACGACCAGCCGCCAGCGAATGGGTCAGCAAAATGCTGGCGGTGCTCAAAAGCGGCAACACAACGGCGGCAATCGCCCAGATCAAGGCCACCACCAGCAGCAAGGATTTGCGGCAGCTGCACGCCACGCTTGAAAAAGCGCAGTTGTTCAAACAGCTCCCGGGGGTGGAGACGGCGATCTCCGACCAGTTGCAGGCGCTGGCCTCGCCGCGCCTGAGCCGCTCGCCCTGAGAGACGCTTAGTTACGCCGGGCGAATCTCGAACTGCGCGTCGCCCATATAGCGGTGCGGGCCCAGCGCGGCCGTCACGGCGGCCAGCTCCGCCGCCTGCCACTGGCTGAAGATCTCCAGTTCGTCGGCCGACAGCACATCTTCCACCGGTGACTCGCCATAGGTCGCGACCAGCCGCATATAGGCGGTGTAGACCGGCAGCACCAGGCTTTCATGGCCCAGCGCGGCCTCCAGCGCTGTGCGAAAGCGCTGCTCGGCCGCCTCCAGCTCTCCCTGGGACGCGTCCTCATAGGCGTACAGCCTGAGCCGGTAGCTCACAGTGTTTCCTTCACGGCTTGGCGGGCGCGGGCGCGTTTTGCGTCAGCTCGATACGGCGGCGCAGGCGGTCGGCCTCGGCCGTGTTGCCGCCCTGCTCCGCCAGTCGCAGCTCCGCACCCAGCCAGGCCAGCAACGGGCGCCGCCAGCCCTGGGCCGAGGCGGTGTCTATCGCCTGGCGGATCACGGCCGGGCTGGCCTTGCCGGTTTGCAGCAGCACGCCGGCCGCCACGAGTTTCGACAGCGGGTCGTTGATGCCGGCGAGCGCGCCCGCATTGCCGGCCGCGGCGGCGCGCTGGGTTTCGGGCAGCAGCGCAATCGCCTGCGGCGGCAGCGCCTGGCCCCTGAGGTAGTCGGCATAGGCGCGCTGGGCCTCGGTGGCGTCGGGCCGCAGCTTTTCAAAGCCTGTGCAGGGCTCGTCCAGCACCAGGCTGGCGACGCGCGTCGCGCAATGCAGCAGCTCGGCCGTGGCCAGCAGCTCGGCGCGGCCCGAGCGCGTGAGCTGGCCGCGCGCGCGCTCCAGCTCGGCCATCTCGACGCGGCTGTTGCCTTCCATATAGGCGGCGACCGAGCGGTCCATGGACCCCTTGGCTTCCAGCTGCCAGTCGGGCGGGCGCGGGCCGCTCGAACAAGCGGCCAGCAGGGCCGCAGCGAGCAACGGTGCAGCGGATTTCATCAACAAGGTGTTCATGGCAGTTTCATCTCCGCCTGGCTCGCATCCTTGGCGAAAGGCCATTTGCGGCTGATCTCGTTGATCAGGCCTTCCACCTTGCGCAGGCTGGCCTCCACGTCGGCGCGCAGCGCGCCCAGGTCGGCCGTGGCGTCCTTGGCATTGCGTGTCACGGCCTGGGCGTCCTGCAGCAGCGCGTCGACCTTTTTGAGGCTGGTGCGGGCCTCGCCCAGCATGGTGTTGAGCTGCACCACGGTGGCGCGGGTTTCGGGCATCAGGCCCTTGTCGCCGAAGACCTGGGTGTCGGTCTTGGCGGCCAGGCCGTCCAGCTTGGTGAGCAAGGCATTCGTGCGGTCCAGCGTGGCGGCGAATTTTTTCGCCTCGGCCTCGCTGCCCAGCAGCACCGTGAGCGCACCGCCCGGGCCGTTGAGCCTGTCGGTCAGGGTCTTCAGGTTGGCCAGGCTGGCGCCCACCGAGCCGCCCTCGCCGGTCAGGGTGTTGAGGTTTTCGATCAGGTCCTTGGCCGCGGCAATCACCTTGGGCACCTCGGCGGCCGCGTCACCCAGCAGCACGGTGCGCTCCGCGCCCTCGGGCAGCGGCGGGTCGTTCAGCAGCCCGGTGTAGGCGCGTATGGCGGTGCCGCCCACCAACCCGCGCACCAGCGTGAACACGCTGCTGGTGCGCAGCCAGTGGGCGTCCTTGGCCGCCACGTCGACCAGGATGCGGGCCTTGCCGTCGGGCGCCAGCTCCACGCGGTTGACCCGGCCTATGGGGAAACCCGAGAAAGTCAAATCCATGCCGACCACCACGCCGTCGGAATCGTCCGCGATCAGCACCAGGCGTTGGGTGGACTCAAACGCGCCGCGCGCATACATCACATACAGCGCCGAGCCGCACACCAGCAGCAGCATGAACAGCAGCAGCAGCCTGGCCTTGAACTCCAGGCTGGCGATTTCCGCGGGCGAGGACTGCTGGGCCTCGCGCGCCGGCTGCAGCGGGTCCGGCCGGTCCGGCGGTGGGTTGGGATTGTCGTGGGGTGAACTCATGGGTGTGCTTTTTCTTATTGGGTTCTCGTGGGGTCAATAGTAGTTGCCGACCAGCGATGCCACTTCAATCAGCAGGATCACCGCGAACATGCGTACCAGCCCGCGCATCTCGGCGCTGGTGCGCACGCTGGCCTCGGACATGCCATACAGCGCTGAAGCCATGGGAATCAGCGACACGGCCAGGCAGAAAAACAAGGTCTTGAGCACAAAAATCAGCGTCACCGCCGGGCTGAACACCTGGCCGAACAGCCGGGTATAGGCCGCCAGGCCCGACAGCGCAAAGCCGTAGGTCGCGATATAGGCCACCACCAGCGCCACCACACAGCTCAGCGCCGCCAGCGTGATGCCCGAGAACATGCCCGCCACCACGCGCGGCAGCACCTCTCGCCGCACCGGCTCAATCCCCTGGCGCCGCATCTCGTCGAGCTCGCCGCTGGCCTGCATGGCCGTCAATTCAGCACCATCGGGAATCGTGCAACGCAGCGCCACAAACAGCGCCGCCGTCAGCGGGATCAGCTCCAGCACCAGCACCCGTATCACCACCTGCAGCGCATACTGAGACAGCCCATAGCTGAGCGCCGTCACCAGCACGATGCGTGTCAGCACCACCGTCACCAGCGCGCACAGCACGGTGAACCACAAAAGAATCGGCGCGGTGTTGAGGTAAATATGGCGCGCCAGGATCGCGCGGCTTTGCGGGCTGTAGCTCGAAGGCGACAAGGTCAACACCAGGATCAAAGCCCCCAGGTGCACCAGCCGCCACCACTCGATCACCCACAGCTGCGCGGCACGGCCGGTTTGCGTGAGTCGACTTTGCGCGTATCCCTTGGAAGCCATGCGGGCATGATACCCAAGCGCGCCTCATGCATACGTCCATGTCAGGCCCGCATAGGGGGCTCCTCCATTCGAAGGAGGCCGCCTGGCCCGGTACGTAACAGGCGATTCAAGACGGCACCGGTCACATAGAATCCAGGGGCTGTCACATTCGTCACATCCGCTTGCAACTTCCCGGTTAACCCCTCCCTTCATGCGTTCCCTTTTCAGCTCCCCCCTGTCCAGGTGGCCCCTGCGCTTCCATGCGGCAGCGGCGTGCCTGTCGGTGATGGCCGTGGCGGGGGTGGCAGGCTTGCTGGCCTATGCCGGCGCCGAAAGGTCGAACCAGCAGCGTGCCGAACTGCGGGCATTGGAAACCCGCCTGCAAATCCTTGCGCAGGACGAGAAAAAGCGCTCCGCCGGCAACTTCATCCAAACCCTGCCCCCCGCGGCCAGCGCCGATGAGGTGGTGCGCGACATGGGGCGGCATGCCCAGACCCTGAAGATCCAGGTGGCATCCCTGTCCATCGCGGTCACCGATCCCTCGCCCGGGCTCATCCGGAAGGTCCAGTTCAACCTGACCGCCAGCGGCGACTACACGGCCATGAAAAGCTGGCTGGCCGAAATGCTGGGCCGCTATCCCGCTCTGGGCGTTCAAACCCTCTCCCTGCGCGGGCTGCCCAATGACGCCCTGCGCCAGGAAATCCAGCTGGCACTGGTTCTCTTTGTGAGGGATTGAGATGGCAAGCCGGGGCTGGATTTATTCATCCGTGGGCGTAGTCGCGCTTGCCGTCTGGGCCTTTGCGCCGGCGCCGGCATCTCCCCCCCTTGAAGCACCGCGCAACGCTCGCGCCCAGGGCATCACAATGGCCTCGTCCAGGCCTTCTTCGCCCCTGCCGGCCGTTCTTGAGCGTCCTGCCTTGGAAGCCGCCAGCCGCGACCCTTTCGCCCTCGTGGCCCCTCCAGCGCCGGCCGTCATCGCGCCCAAACCCGTCCAGGCCGCGCCACCCCCGCCCTCCCCGCCGCCCCTGAACCTGCGCTTCACAGGCAGGATGACCGCGCCGGACGGCAGCCAGATCGTTTTTGTGGCCGTGGGCGACACCACGCTGTCCTTGTCGGTGGGCCAGACCCTGCCTAACGGTTACAGGGTCAACGCCATCCACGACCGGGCCGTGGAGCTGAGCTACCTGCCCATGAATTTCAACACCCGCTTTGACCTTCCTGCTCCTCCTACCTACGAGATCCGATGAAACTCCGCACACTGCAACTGGCGACCTGGAGCAGCCTGGCTTCTTTTTTTGTGCTGACGGGATGCGCGCAATTCGTCCGCGACGACGTCAATGCCAAGATGCGCCAGGGCGACTATGAAGGCGCGCTCCAGGGGATCCAGGAAGGCATCGCCAAATACCCCGACAACACGGCTCTGCGGGCGACCCTGATTTCCGCGCAAAACGAGGCGATTTCCCGGCTGATCGCCCAGGCCATACAGCAGCGAGCGACAGGCCGCTTTGACGACGCCGACAACACCCTGCTGCGCGCCCAGGCCCTGGATCCCAAGAACGACCGGATCATGGCCCTGCAAAACGACATCACCGCGCAGCGCCGCGCTGAAAAAAGCCTGGACGAAGCACTGACCCTGATGAACGCCAAAAACCGGGAGCAGGCCCTGCGCGTGGTGGAAGCGGGCTTGCGCGATTCGCCGCGGCAGCCCGAGCTTCTGGCCCTGCAGCGCCGGCTGGAGGCCGAACTGCGCTTTGAAACCGAGCCCGCCGGCCGGCGCGGCCTGGCGGAAAGCCGCCCCATCACGCTGGATTTCCGCAACGCCCCGCTGTCCACGGTGCTGGAGGCCATCACCCGCGGCAGCGGCATCAATTTCATCCTGGACCGCGACGTCAAGCAGGACAACCGCGTCACCCTGTACCTGCGCTCGGCGAAGGTCGACGACGCCATTGACCTGGTCGTGGGCGCCCACCAGCTGGCGCGGCGCACCATAGACCCGCAGACCGTGCTGATCTACCCCAACACGCCTGAGAAGCAGCGCGAACACCAGGAACAGGTGATCCGCGTGTTCCACCTCGGAAACGCCGAGGCCAAATCAACCGCCGCCTTGCTGCGCAACATGCTGCGCATCAAGGACCCTTTCGTGGACGAACGCGCCAACCTCATCGCCCTGCGCGAAAGCCCGGAAATCATCGCCCTCGCCGAGCGCCTTGTCGCGCTGCACGACATCGGCGACGCCGAGGTCATGATGGAGGTGGAAATCCTCGAAGTCAAAACCACGCGGCTCACCGAACTCGGCATCAACTTCCCGAACACCCTCACGCTCACTCCTCTGCCCCTGCCCGGCGCCACGGGCCTGACGGTCAGCAGCGTGCGAAGCCTCAATTCGGAGCGCATCGGCGTGGGCATCGGCAACACACTGATTAACCTGCGGCGCGAGGTCGGCGACTTCAACGTGCTGGCCAACCCGCGTATCCGCGCCAAAAACCGTGAAAAAGCCAAGATCCTGATCGGCGACAAGGTTCCGGTCGTCACCACCAGCTCCACCGCCACCTTCCTGTCGGAAAGCATCAGCTACCTGGACGTGGGCATCAAGCTGGAGGTCGAACCGGTGGTTTCGCCCGACGACGAGGTCTCCATCAAGCTGGGCCTGGAAGTCAGCAGCATCGCCAAGGAAGTCCGCACGGCGGCCGGGTCGCTGGCCTACCAGATCGGCACCCGCAACGCGAACACGGTCCTGAGGCTGCGCGACGGCGAAACCCAGCTGCTGGGCGGGCTGATCAGCAACGAAGACCGCTCCAGCGCCAACCGCGTCCCCGGCCTGGGCGACATGCCGGTACTGGGGCGACTTTTCTCCAGCCAGAAAGACGACTACCAGCGCACCGAGCTGATCCTGGCCATCACGCCCCGCATCCTGCGCAGCGCGCCCCACCCCGATATTTCCCAGGCGGAAATGTGGGTGGGCAGCGAGATGGCGACCCGGCTGCGGGCCTCGCCGGCACGCGTGCCCCTGGCCAAGGCGGCGGGCGCGGAAGCCGTCCCCACTGCGGCCGGCAGCCAGCCCGCCGCGGCCGCCACCGCCGCACTCGCGGGCCCAGGCGCGGCCGGTGCGGCGAAAGCGGCGCCCGCAAGCGGCCCCATCCTCGCCTCCTGGAAGGCCCCAACAGACATCAAGGCCGGCACGGAATTCGTGGTCACGCTGAACCTGTCCTCCGGCGCCGCGCTGCGGGGTGCGCCCCTGGAGATCTCTTTCCCGGCGCAATCCCTGGAAGTGCTGGACGTCTCCGAGGGCAGTTTCTTCAAGCAGTCGGGCGCCACCACCAGCTTCACGCAGGCGGTCAACACCGGCACCGGCCGCATCGGCGCCGGCATCCTGAGCAACGACAGCAACGGCGCGACCGGCCAGGGCAGCCTGCTGCAGCTGCGCCTGAAAGCCAAGGCGGCCGGCCCTGTCGACCTGGGCATCACCAGCCTCAAACCCATTCCCTTGAGCGGCGCGGCGGCCATCGCTGAGCTGCCTTCGCTGCGACTTGAGGTGAAATGAAACCGCACCTGCTTCGCACCGCCCTGCGCCCCTCGCGCGGCTTCACCATCATCGAGTTGCTGGTGGTAATGGCGGTGCTGGGCGTGCTCGCCGCGGCCGTCATGCCGCTGGGCGAAACCCTGGTCACCGCGCAAAAAGAGCGCGACTTGAAGGCGGCCCTGCGCGAAATCCGCGACGCCATCGACGACTACAAACGCGCCGCCGACCGTGGTGCGGTGGCCGGCGCCGCCGCGGGAAACGGCTACCCGGCCAGCCTCCAGGCGCTGGTGGAAGGCACGCCGGACACCCGGCCCCAGGGCAAGGGCCAGATGCAGTACTTCCTGCGGCAGATACCGCGCGATCCTTTCGCCGACGCGCGCCTGCCCGCCGAGCAGACCTGGAGCCTGCGCAGCTATGCGTCACCGCCCTCCAAGCCCTCGCCCGGCGCCGACGTCTATGACGTCCACTCCATCTCGCCCGCCACAGGCCTGGACGGCTCGCCCTATGCAAGCTGGTGACACACCCCTGCCCCGCGGGGCGGCGGCCGTGCGGGCCCTGCGCCGGCGCGCCGGCTTCACCCTGATCGAGTTGCTGGTGGTCATGGCCGTGCTGGCCATCCTGGCCAGCATGGTGGCGCCGCGCTACCTGTCCCGGGTCGACGACGCCCGCGAAACCGTGCTGCGGCAAAACCTGGTCGGCCTGCGCACCGCCATCGACCAGTTCTACCGCGACAAGGCACGCTACCCCGAGAGCCTCGATGAACTGGTCACGCAGCGCTACATCCGCGCCGTACCCCTGGACCCCATCACCAAGCGGCTGGACAGCTGGGTGCTGATCCCGCCCAAGGAATCGTCCAAAGGCGTTTTTGACGTGAAAAGCGGCGCCACCCAACGCGCCAGGGATGGCAGCGACTATGCGAGCTGGTAACGCCCGCAACCGGCCGGCGGCGGCCAGGCGCCAGCGGGGCTTCACCATGGCCGCCGTGCTGGCGGCCCTGCTGATCCTGGCACTGGCCACCCAAAGCGTCATGACCTACGTCTCGCAGCAAGACTTGCGCGAGCGCGAGGCCGACCTGTTGCGCATAGGGCAGGCTTATGCGCAAGCCATAGGCGCCTACTACGAGGCATCGCCCGGCAACCTCAAGCGCTGGCCGCGCACGCTCGATGACCTCACAGAGGACAAGCGGTTTGTCGGGATCCGGCGCCACATGCGGGAGGCGTATCCCGACCCCATGACCCGCTCCGCCAACTGGGGACTCGTGATGTCGGGAGACGGCGGCATCGCGGGCGTGCACAGCCTCTCGACGGCGCAACCCATCCGCAGCGCAGCCATGGAACTGGACACGCTGTCGCTGCCCGCCGCCGGCCGCTATGCCGACTGGGAGTTTGTCTACCGCCCTCCCTTGCCGCAAACCGCGCCGACAGCGCCCACGGCGCCGCGCCGCTAGAGGCCACGACCATGCAGTACCACGTCCGAAGCCTGCGCCTGGGGGACTCCGCCGTCAACGAGCAATTGCTCGAGGCCGCCAGCGAGCCCGCCTTGAGGGCTTCGCTGCAGGCGCAAGGCCAAACCGTGCTCAGCGTGCGCGCCGCCGCCAAACCCTGGTCCTTTCGCCTGCCCCTGGCCGGCAATCCCTTCCCCATGTTTTGCCGCGAGATCAGGACCCTGATCCACGCCGGCATGACCGTGGTCGAGGCCGTGGACACACTGTCGGCCCGCCAGCGCCTGGAAGGCCGCAACGACGGCATCGCCGCAGCCCTGCTGGTGCGCCTGGAGCAAGGCCAGTCGCTGTCAACCTCCCTCAGCGAATTGCCCGGCACGCCGGCCGTGCTGATCGCGGCCGTGCGCGCCGGCGAGCGCACCAGCAACCTGGTCGAGGCGCTGGACGACTACCTGCGCTTTAACAAGCTGGTCGAAGAGCTGCGCACCAAGGTCGTCAGTGCCTCCATCTACCCCGCCCTGGTGACCACACTGGGCCTGGGCATCTCGCTGTTCTTGCTGCTGGTCGTCATGCCCAATTTCGCCGGCATGTATGAAAACCTCCGCGGCGCCTCCAAAGGCACGACCGCGCTGACCATAGAACTCAGCCGCTTTATCGGCAAAAACCGCGCGCTGGTGTTGGGCGGCCTGCTGGCCGCGGCGCTTGTACTGGGCTACGGCGTGGTGAGCGGCCACGGCAAGCGGCTGGTGGTGCGGGCCGCGCGCTCGATTCCCTGGATACAGCGGCGCATTGAAGACTTTCAGCTCGCCATGATGTACCAGGCGCTGGCCCTGCTGCTCAAGGGCGGCTACCCGATGACCGACGCCATGGCCGTGGCCAGCCAGTCGGCCCTGTCGCCCGAACTCAAAACCGCCCTCGCCCAGGCGCTGGGCCAGATAGAGCGCGGCGGCCTGGTGTCCCAGGCCCTGGCCCAGGCCCGCCTGTGCGACGAAGTCGGGCGGCGACTGATGGCCGCGGCCGAGCGCAACGGCGACTTCCACCTCGCGGCCGACGTCGTCTCGCGCATCCATGGCGAGCGCTTTGAACTATTCGTTGAACGCACCACGCGCATCGTCGAGCCTCTTTTGCTGCTGGCAGTCGCCCTCATGGTGGGTACCATCGTGGTCATGATGTACCTGCCCGTGTTTGATATGGCCACCAGCCTGCGCTAGAAGGTAAAAGGCCTTGCACTGATGAACACCCCCCTACCCACCCACCTCCTTGCCCAGGGCGAATTCGACCTGGCGCTGGCCGCGCTGCGCCAATCGCCGGCCCAGGACGGGAGCCTGTGGCAAGGCTTGCTAGTCGCCCTGGGCGCCACGGAAGCCGCCTTGAGCGCCACGCTGCTGGAAGGCCATGGCATTGCCGTCATTGATGACGCCCAGTGGCCCGGCGTCAAACCTGGAAGCACCGCTGCAGGCGGCACGGCTGACCTGTGCATCAGGGTGATGCTGGACGGCAAGACCCTGCTGCTGTGCGAAGACCCCTGGTCCGCCGAGGCCACACGGGCGCTGGCCCGCAGCACCCAGGCGCACCGGCAGCTGGCCCTGGCCCGTCCGGGGCAAATCGCTTTCCTCAAAAAGCAGCAGAAATCGGCCGTCCCCGCCAGGCCGGCCGACGCCGCCACGCCGGCCAGCCTCAACGACGCCTCCCCCGTCGTCCAATTCGTCGACCAGGCGATCGCCAAGGCCTACGAGGAAGGCGCCAGCGACATCCATTTTGAAAAAGACCGAAAAGGCGTCGGCATCAAATACCGGCTCGACGGCGTGATGGCGCCCGGCGAAAGGCTGGACGACCCGCAGCGCGCCGAAGAAGTCATCTCGCGCATCAAGGTGCTGGCCCAACTCGACATCACCGAGCGCCGCCGTCCGCAGGACGGGCGCATCCACTGGCAGCAGAAAAACGGCGACAGCATAGACCTGCGCGTGTCCATCATGCCCAGCATCTTTGGCGAAGACGCCGTGCTGCGCCTGCTCGACAAGGCCCAGCTGCGACACACCGAGGAAAGCATG
This sequence comes from Polaromonas sp. CF318, assembly GCF_000282655.1. Lineage (GTDB taxonomy): Bacteria > Pseudomonadota > Gammaproteobacteria > Burkholderiales > Burkholderiaceae_C > Polaromonas. The sequence goes on along the minus strand of NZ_AKIV01000051.1, from coordinate 6,706 downwards.
TCGCTGGACGTGCTGGGTTTTGATGCGGCCGTGGCCGCCACCATACGCGCCCTGGCCACCCGGCCCCACGGCATGCTGCTGATCACCGGGCCCACCGGCAGCGGCAAGACCACCACGGTGTACGCCGCGCTGTCAGAAGCCAACGACGGCCTGGAAAAAATCGTCACCATCGAAGACCCGGTCGAATACGAACTGCCTGGCGTGCTGCAGATCCCCGTCAACGAACAAAAAGGCCTGACCTTCGCCACCGGCCTGCGCTCCATCCTGCGCCACGACCCCGACAAAATCCTGGTCGGTGAAATCCGCGACGCTGAAACCGCCGAGATCGCCATCCAGTCCTCGCTCACCGGCCACCTGGTCTTTACCACCGTGCACGCCAACAGCCTGTTCGACGTGCTCGGGCGCTTCCAGCACTTCGGCATAGACCCCTTCGCGCTGGCCTCAGCCCTGAACGGCGTGGTCGTGCAGCGCCTGCTGCGCAAGCTGTGCCCGCACTGCGTGCAATGGAAAGACACCACCGCCGCCGAGCGCGACAAGCTCTGCGCGCTGGGCCTCCCCGTGCCGGCCCAATTGCCCAAGGCCCAGGGCTGCGCCCACTGCCGCCAGACCGGCTACCGCGGGCGCTTTGTGGTCGCCGAAGTCCATGAACTGACCGACGCCGTGCGCGACCTGATTGTGAGAAAAACCTCGATGACCGAACTCAAGGAAACCGTCTACCGCGATGCCAGCACACGGTTGCTGGCGCAAGCCGTGGCAAGGGTCGAACAAGGCACGACAACGCTCGAGGAGGTCGCCCGTGTGGTCGGTCTGGTCTGAAACCGTGGACGTCTACCTCGGGCAAGGCGTGGCCATGCTCAAGGCCGGCATCCGGGAAACCGTCGTCTCGCTCAGCCCGGCCACACTGCCGCTGGAACGCGTGCTGGCCAGGCTGGTCGACGGCGCTGCCGCCGCGCAGGTCGTCCTCAAAAAAGGCAGCCGCCTGCGCGTGAGCCTGAGCGGTGCCTGGTGCCCTGCCCTGGCTGTGACGGTTCCCGAAGGTGTGACCCGCTGGGAAGAAAGGCGGCAAATTGCCCTGGCCTCTGCCGCGAGGGACATGGGCACAGACCTGGAACAGATCGCCTGTGAAATTGATGCGACGGCGCCCGGCGCCGCCGCGGCCATTGCCCTGCCCCTGCGTGAGGAACTGGAACGCTGGGCTTCGCAAATGGGCTGCCGGCTGGTGTCGGTGGCGCCGCTATGGGCGACTGCCACTCAATCCAGACTAAGCCGTCAGCGTGGCACCCGGAGCTTGCTGGTGATAGAGCCCGATGCGGCCACCCTGATTGCCAGCGATGGCAAGAACGGTTTCAAAACCACCACTTTGCCGGGTGAACAGGATGCCGCCTCCTTGCAGGCCTACAGCCAGCAATGGCTGCAGGAGCACGGACACGAGGAAAGCGGGCTTGCCAGGCTCTGCTTTGGCCTCACCGCCCACCCACCCATGGCCACCGCCCCCAGGCGCTGGGCCGGCCACTGGTACAGCGCATGAAATCCATCAACATTGATTTTGTGGCCGACAAGCGCTGGCACTGGGTGTGGGTCGCGGCCGCGCTCTGTGCGGTGTGCCTGGCAGGCGCGGTGGGTGTGTATTGGCAAAAAACGAACCGGGCACTGCAAGACATCGAGAGCCGCACTACCATCACTCAACAACAGATTACCCAGCTCAATGCACGGCGAGTCGTTGTGGCGGACCCACGGCAAGCCAGCGCGGAACAGGCCGTTCAACTGCTGCAGCAAGACCTCAACAAGGTGTTTGCTTCAGCCGAAAACCTCAAGGAAACAGGTGTCCGCTTGCGCGGCCTGACTTTGGACGGCGCCGCCGGTGTGCTGCGCCTGGAATTCGAACTGGACGCCATGCCTACTGCCTCCATCGTGACCGCCGCGCTCAATGGCGGTTATGAAAGCCGGCCCTGGCAGTTGGAGAGTGTGACGGGGGCTGGGAGCGGCGGGGGACAAATTGGGTTTGCTTCGGCGCAGATGGTTCGGGGTTTGTGGTTTGTGGAGATTAGCAAGCTTTAAAGGCACCTGTTTAGAGAGTGCTCGCTCATTCCACAACTCGAACGGTGAAATTGGTAGACGCAGGGGACTCAAAATCCCCCGCAAGCGTGCCGGTTCGATTCCGGCCCCCGGGCACCATGGCTCTTCAGCTATGGTTTTTGATGCAGTTGTCGCATTCGCTGCCGCATGTGCTAGCGGCGCAAAAATCAAACACCACTTCTCAGTTGCCATTCGAGCTGGACGCAATGCCGCCGCATCCATCGTGACCGCACGCTTAGTGGTGTGGTTATAAGAGCCGGCCTTGGCAGCTAGAGAATGTGACGGGAACTAGCAGCGAAGGGCAGATCGGGATTGCTTCAGCGGGAAGCTCAGGGTTTGTAGGTTATGCAGATGGACAGCTCTGAAAACTCCACCCGTGATTAGCTAAAGTAAGCCTAAGCCGTAGGGAGAGTTAGTGCCAGCGAGCTTGTTCTACTTCAAGGCGTCCAGCGTTTCTAGCATATTCAGACGAAACTTTTCGCTATCAAATCCCTTGGATTGAGGCAGTGCGTGATCTTTCAGCATTCCGCTAAAAGTATTCACGATCAAGTGAATACCCTGCGGAATACTTAAGCTACTCATTGTATTTACGTCAACGGGCACCGCCAAATTCAAAAATTTCGTCATCTTTCCAGAGAAAAAATCCTTATATTTCCCGCTATTTTTTATCTTCTGGCTCAAACGTAAGTTTTCAGCATAGTCGTCTTCCGTGCAAACCACAGTCAACATAAACAGAGCAAAATCCCCGAAGGTTTTGCTTTCAAAATCCTTCAGGATTGCTGCTTCAAGAAAATTTGTAATGTCTCGAAGCTTAGCGGCCACGCCTTCCGCCGCTATGCTACTTACTCGGATTTGCATTGTTAGACCTTGGTATTCCTCACTTATGGCGGGCCGCCAAATCACTTGAATATTTTGTTTCCCGGAGGCAACTGACCATGAGTCGTATAGTGCGTGATTAGCATTATCTTCTCCTGCGTAAGCACTTGATAATGCGTGCCCACAGTTTGAGGAACCATTTGCAGCTTAAGCGCAGCAAGGGTTGATGCGGAATATCTACTTGCTGGATCGACTGTTGTTCCGTATTTCCAAACCTCTCCAGCATTTAAGAAAACTGCGCCATTTCTAACATCAGGATACATTCCTGAAGATTCAGCTACCAAAGCATACTGAGTTTCCATGGGTCCAGTAGTTGTCGCTTTGGACATCAGGTTATCCAACTGATCGTAGGCATTGGCCAAAGCATTACCAGTGAGAGCGCCCAGCGCTGCACCCCCCGAAATTATTACTGGAGCTCCTAGGCCGCATAGCCCACCGGTGCCTGCGGTACAGGCACCTGCGCCGGCTGCGCCCAACACGCCGCCTGCAGCCATACCACCGCCAACAAACGCTGCGCGTGATGCCGCTGACATTGCATTAAATAGGTACCCAAAGGCAGCGGTAACTGCACCATTTTCGAATTTTCCTCCGGCAATCACCGAACCTACACCACCAGCAATTGCTGCCACAGTACCTTGTGCAACACCGATGCCCCATCTTTCGGTGGAGTTGGTTGCAAACTTCCCAAGCAGTGCACTGGCGGCGCCAGAACCGCAATTGCCACCGCCAACCTCGGAGCTAACACATCCTGCTGCCGCATGAGCCGCGTAACGCTCGAATGAATTGGCACCCTCTATACCTGGTCCACCCACCACGCTAGCCGCACCGAACAAGGCGCCTGTAAGCGCTCCTTGCACACCACCTTTTAAAGTTCCGGTTGAGACTATGCCTGCCGCAAACCCTCCCGCGACGCCACCAATAACCCCGGCAGTCAATCCCACCGAGCCAGCGATTGCAAAGGTCGACCCCCCCAATACACTGCTTAAATAGAGGCTGCTAGCGGCACCGCCAGTTACAACCCCAACGGCAATTACCACTGCCACCTTAAAGAGACTCTTTAAACTGAAATACCCGCTTGGATCGATATTCGCCAACGGATTGTTCATCACATAGGCATAGCGGTTATAGCTCTGCGCAAATGCCGGGTCTTGGATGAAGGGATCGGCACTCATAAACCTGCCGATGAGCGGGTCATACACCCGCCCATTCATGTGAATCACCCCCATCTCATCGAGGTGCTCGTGCATGGTGTAGCCGCGGTCAGTGTTGTAGCCGGCGATGGAATCCAGCACGTCAGGCGTGCCGTTCACAAAGCGCCGCTTGCCCCAGGCATCAAACGCCATGCGCTCCACCACAGCACCGGTTTCATCACTGATCGCGACGATGCTGCCCAAGTGATCACCGTGGAAGTAACTCGTCGAGGTCGCCGGGGTTGAACCCAGAGTGCCCGTGCGGCTCACAAACAGCGCAAACACCACACCGCCCGCACTCACATAGTGCTTGTTCTCGGTAATGCCCGTGCCTTTGATCTCTTTCTCGTAGGAGAGGCCTAAGCTGTCTTCGCCGTTCAGGTACCAGGTCGTGCCTGGGTTCGGGCCACCCGTGACCGTCTGCTTGATGCGCTGGTGCTCGGGGCCGTACACAAAAGCCAGGTTGCGGTCCACAGGCCCGGCCGTGCTGCCCGACATATTGCCAAAGGTAATCGTCGCCGGCATGTTAAAGCTGGTGTAGGTCTCGCCGCGATAGGTGTGGCGGCTGTTGACCGCATCCAGGCTCACCGTGTATTCAAGATTGCCGTTGCCCAAAGTCGTGCCGTTGACGGTTTGCGCGCCTGTCTTGTAGTCGTCAAACGCATAGGTCAGCTGGCGCGTGCCGGTAAAGGCAATCTGCGCACCCGGGGCCGTCTCCAGCGTGATATTGGTCAGCCGGTTGGGTCGCGCGCCGTCATACCAGTAGCGGCCCACATCGCTCTTGTAGGTGATATTGCCGCGTGCGTCGTACATGACCTCGGTCGTGGTCGGTGGGCTGACCGCGCCACCGAGCAAGGTGTTGAGCGTGAGCCGGTTCAGGCTGTCGTAGCTAAAGCTCTCCTGGGTACCGACGCCGGGCGAGTTGTCTGCCCGGGTCGTGAGATTTCCCAGCGAGTCATAGGTGTAACTCTGGTTGAGCACATTGCCGGTGGCCTGCCCCGCTTTGGTGGCGGTCTGGCCGGTGAGTTTGCCGGTGGCCTCGTTGTAGGCCTTGACGGTGGTGACCTGGTTGCCCTGTTTGTACTGGGTGATGCGGCCCTGGGCGTCCATGGCCAGCACTTCATAGCTGACGGTCTGGGTAAAGCCGTTGGTCCCGCCGCCGTTGACCTGTTTGAGGTAGCCGGTGGCGCTATAGACATAGCTGGCCTGGTAGCCAGTAGGCCAGGTCTTGCTGGCCATGCGGCCGGTAACGGCGTCATAGGCGATGCTGACGACGGCTGGCGTTGATGGGTTGTCCAGCACAGTCGACGTTGCGCTCGGGCGGCCCAGGCTGTCATAGGTATGCACGCGCTTGTAGCCGTTGTCGGCCTTGGCTTCGCAAAGCTTGCCGACACCCTTGCCGCAGGCAGTGCCGTCAAACTTGGTGTCGTAGCTCCATTGACTGACCAAATCGGGCTCGGTGCGCTGGGTCATGCGGCCCAGGCTGTCGTAGGCCATGGTGACGCTCTGGCCCAGGCTGTCGCGCTGCCAGACCAGCTCGCCAAAGACGTTATAGCGGTACTCCCACGCACCCATGGCGGGGTCGGCCATGCTGGTCTTCTGCCCTCGCTGGTTGTAAGCCATCGTGGTGATGGAGCCGGCGGCGTTGGTCTGGGTGAGTTGGTCCAGGGCGTCGTAGGTGTAGGTGAGGATATTGCCCTGGGTGTCGGTGACCTGGGCCACCTGGCCCTGGGCGTTCTTGGTGCTGGTCTTGGTCTGGCCTTTGCTGTTGGTGGTGATCGTGGTCAGGCCGCTGTAGCTGAAAGTGGTGACAGCGATGCCGCCTGTGGCATCGGGATCTGGGGACTCTTCTTTGGTGACGCGGCCCAGCACGTCGTAGGTGTAGGTCGCCCAGTAGGCGGTGCCGCCTGTGAGTTTGTAGAGGTTGGACTTGCGGGATACGCGGCCCAAACTGTCGTATTCGATGTCCTGCACCAAGGTCGGGGCCGCACCGGCGCCGTCAAAGCCCGCCGTCTGGCTGCGCACGACGCGGTTCAAGGTGTCGTAATAGCTGCGTTTCTCAGGCACGCTGACGGCGGCGTTGGCCGCGTAGCTTTGCTCGATCGCGACCCAGACGATGGTGGCGCCGCCTATGGGGCCGGGGCAGCTGATGCCGGCGTCGGTGCAGAGTTTGTACGCCCAGGTGGTGTAGGTGCCATCGGAGCGGGTCTCTTTGCTCTTTCGGCCAAAGCCATCGTATTCCCACTGCGTGGCCAGGCTGTTGGGGCCTGTCAGGCTCGAGGTGGCGCCGAAGCGGGCGTCGTAAGCCTTGGTTTCGCTCTGGCCCAGGACATTGCTGGTGCTGAGCGGGAAGCGGCCGTCGGTGCCGAAGTTGCTGGTGGCGGTGCGCGGGGTTGTGGCGCTGGAGATGGCGTAACCCGTTGCGCCGGCGCAAGCCGAGGTGGTGACGCCGGTCTTGTTGCCGAAGGTGTCGTAGCTATAGCTGGTCTGCAGGCAGTCGTTGGGGCTGTCGGGTTCGACCACTTCTTTGCTGAGCAGACCACTGGCGTCGTATTCAAAACTGC
>NZ_AKIV01000050.1 GCF_000282655.1 Polaromonas sp. CF318 | reverse complement strand
ATACGGCGGCCTGCCACAACGCCGAGGAGGCGGTCACGCTGGCGCAGATGGCGCGCGAGATTTTCGGCACGCCCTGGATCAAGCTGGAGGTCATAGGCGACGACTACACGCTGCAGCCCGACACGGTGGCCACGCTGCAAGCCGCGACCACGCTGGTGAAAGAGGGCTTTTCCGTGTTCGCCTACACCACCGACGACCTGGTGATGGCGCAGCGCCTGCATGCGGCGGGCTGCGCGGCGGTGATGCCCTGGGCCGCGCCGATAGGCACGGGCCGCGGGCCGCTCAACCCTTACGCGCTGGAAACCATGCGGCGGCGCCTGCCCGATGCGGTGCTGGTGGTCGATGCCGGCCTGGGCCGGCCCTCGCATGCCGCGCAGGTCATGGAGCTGGGCTTTGACGCCGTGCTGCTGAACACCGCGGTGGCGCAAGCCGGCGACCCGGTGCGCATGGCGCGCGCTTTTGCCGACGGCGTGGCGGCCGGCCGCGCCGCGTACGAATCCACACCCATGCCTGAGCGCGCGGCGGCGCAGGCTTCGACGCCGACAGTCGGTGTTCCCTTCTGGCATTCCTCTTGAGGCCGTTATGAATTCCTTTAAGCCGCTCACCGGCCCCATTGGTTTTTACCCTGTCGTGCCCGACGCCGCCTGGGTGCGGCGCCTGCTGGGCTGGGGCGTGCGCACCATCCAGCTGCGCATCAAGGCGGCGGACCACGATGCTGACGAGATCGCGTGGGAGGTGCGCACCGCGGTGGCGGCCGGGCGCGAGGTGCCGGGCGCGCAGGTGTTCATCAACGACCACTGGGAGCTGGCGCTGGAGGCCGGCGCTTACGGCGTGCACCTGGGCCAGGAAGACCTGGACACGGCCGACATTGCAGCCCTGTGCAAAGCCGGCGTGCGCCTGGGCCTGAGCACGCACACGCCGGCCGAACTGGCACGCGCCAAGGCGGTGCAACCCTCTTACCTCGCGATAGGCCCGATCTACCCGACCACGCTCAAGGTCATGCCTTATGAGCCCGTGGGCCTGGAGCGCCTGAAGTCATGGGCGCGGGACGCCGCGCCCTATCCCGTGGTCGCCATAGGCGGCATTTCGCTGGCGCTGATGCCGGGCGTGCTGGCCTGCGGCGTGGACGGGGTGGCGGTGGTCAGCGCGGTGACGCTGGCGGCCGACCCGCAAGAGGCCGCGCGCCAGGGCCTGGCCCTGGCGGCGCAGGCCCGCGGCACTCAGGCGGGCAGCGTCGGGTAGTCGGTGTAGCCTTTTTCGCCGCCGCCGTAAAAGGTGTTCTTGTCGGGCGTGTTGAGCGGTGCCCTGGCGCGCAGGCGTTCCACCAGGTCGGGGTTGGCGATGTAGGGCTTGCCGAAGGCCACCAGGTCGGCGCCGTCGGCCACGGCCTTTTCAGCGAGGTCCTGGTCATAGCCGTTGTTGACCATCCAGGCGCCCTTGCCGCCGGCCTTGCGATAGGCCGCCTTGAGCGCCGGGTAGTCGAAGGGCCGGTCGTCAATTTCACGCGGCCCGCCGGTGGCGCCCTCGATGATGTGGACATAGGCCAGGTTCAGGCTGGCGAGCTGCTTGACTACGTATTCAAACAAGGCCTGGGGCTTGCTGTCATGCACGTCGTTGGCGGGGGTGACGGGCGACAGGCGTATGCCGGTGCGGCCGCCGCCGACCGCGTCGGTCACGGCGCGCGTGACTTCCAATAGCAGGCGGGCGCGGTTTTCGATGCTGCCGCCGTAGTCGTCGCGGCGCTGGTTGCTGCCGTCTTTGAGGAACTGGTCCAGCAGGTAACCGTTGGCGCCGTGGATTTCCACGCCGTCAAAACCGGCGGTCTCGACCGCGTTGCGCGCCGCGGCCGCGAAGGTGTGCACGATGCCGGGGATTTCCCCGAGGTCGAGCGCGCGCGGCTCCGAGGTGTCGACAAAAGTCGGCACGCCGTTTTCGATCAGCACCGTTTTTGTTTTGGCGGTGATGGCCGAGGGCGCGACCGGCTTGCCGCCGTCGGGTTGCAGCTTGTTGTGCGAGACGCGGCCCACGTGCCACAGCTGCACGACGATCTTGCCGCCTTTGTCATGCACGGCATGGGTGACTTTTTTCCAGCTGTCCAGCTGCTCGCTGCCGTAGAGGCCCGGCACATCCGAATAGCCCTGGCCCTGGTGGCTGATGGCCGTGGCTTCGGTGATCAGCAGGCCGGCGCTGGCGCGCTGGGCGTAGTAAGTCCGCGCGATGGCCGGCGGCACGGCATTGGGCGAGCGGTTGCGCGTGAGCGGCGCCATGACGATGCGGTTGGCAAGGACGAGGTCACCGGCTTTGTTGGAGTCGAATAAGGTGGGCATGGCTTGGATCCTGAAGGGCTGAATGAAAACAGGGCCAGTTTGGCCCTGTTTCGATTGGCTTGCCCAACACGGGTTGCTAAATCCGTGGTATTTGGAGCCCACGGGCAAAACCAGCGGGGGCCGCGGAACCGGCTTTGCCGGGCCGCAGGCGCCGCCCCCTTGAGGGGGGAACAGGCTACACGCAGTGAGCCTGGACGGGGGTGCTATTTAGTCAACCCCTCATGCTTCATGGCGACCTGCACCGAAGGCCGCGCAGCAATGCGCTCACGAAACGCGGCGAGATTGGCAAAGCCCGAAATATCCACGCCGACGCGCGGCGCCCAGTTGCAGACGGTAAAAAGATAGGGATCCGCCACGCTGAAGGCGTCGCCCATGAGGTACTGCTTGCCGGCGAGCTGGCCGTCCACCCACTTCAGGCGCGACATCAGCTTGTCGATGACGATGGTCTTGTAGTCGGCCGGCGTGGCGGCGTTGAACAGCGGGGTGAAGCCGCGGTGCAGCTCCATGCCGATAAAGGTCAGCCAGGACTGCAGCTTGTAGCGCTCCAGCGTGCCGTTGGCCGGCGCGAGTTTTTTCTCGGGCACCTGGTCGGCGATGTACTGCACGATGGCCGGGCCTTCGGCGATGCGCGTGCCGTCGTCGAGCTCCAGCAGGGGCACATAGCCCAGCGGGTTGATGGTGTAGTAGTCGGTGCCGTCTTCGAGCTGGTGGGTCTTGGTGGGCGCCAGCACGTGTTCGAACTTCAGGCCGGACTCATGCAGTGCGATGTGGGTGGACAGCGAACAGGCGCCGGGAGAGTAATAAAGCTTCATGGTGTCTCGTCCTTTGGGGTGTGGCGGGAATGTTGCAGAGCATCCGATGCTAGCCGCATCGGCGGATTTTTGCTGGGGGAGCGGGCCATGGGCGCGCCACAATAGCCGCATGGCAAAAGTTTTCAAATGGCTGGTGTTCCTGGCCCTGGGTTTGATGGTGTTGCTGGCCGTGGTGGCCTTCACGCTGCACCGCTGGGTCAGCACCGATGATTTCCGCCAGCGCATGGAGCGCGAGGCTTCGGCCGCGCTGGGCGTGCCGGTGGCGCTGGACCGGGTCGCCGTGGACGTCTGGCCGCTGCCGGCGGTGGCGCTGAGCGGCATCTCCGTCAAAAGCAAGCCGCCGATCACCTTGGAGCGCCTGGAAGTGCGGCCGCGCTGGCAGCCGCTGCTGACGGGAAAACTGGCTGTGGCAACCCTGCTGGTGCGCAAGGCAGTGCTGCCGCAGCAGGGCATTGACGCGGTGCTGCTCCTGCTGCAAAAGAAAAAAACCCCGGCGCAGGCTGCAGCCGCCGCGCCTTCCACGCCGCCAGGGCAGGCCCCCATGGACTGGCTGCCGCGCCGCACCGTGCTGGACGAGGTGACCTGGATCAGCGCCGCGGGCGCGCGCACCACGGTGAATGCCGAAGCCGCGCTGGGCGACGACGGCCTGCCGGACAGCGTCTCGCTCAAACTGGTCAAGGGCAACCTGCAGGGCCTGGAAGCCAACTTGAAGCGCGAGGAACCCAAGGCCGGCGCCGTGGGCGACGAATGGGCCTTGCGCGTGGATGTGGGTGGCGGCAAGGTCGAGGGCAAGCTGGGCCTGAAGAAAGTGCCCGCGACGGCCGCGCGGGAGGAACTGGAGCTGCAGGGCAAGCTGCAGACAAAAGACGTCGAGGTGTCGGCGCTGACCGCGCCCAGCAAATCGCTGACGGGCCGGCTGGAAGCCTCCACCACGCTGCACGCGCGGGCCGCGACCACGGGCGCGCTGGTGGAGGCGCTGCAGACCCAGACCACTTTCACGGTGCGCAATGCGGTGCTCAACGGGCTGGACCTGGCCAAGGCGGTGAGGACCATAGGCCTGAGCCGCGGCGGCCAGACCGCGCTGGACACCCTGGCCGGGCAGGTCAGCACCCAGGGCAAGTCGGCGCAGCTGACCAACCTGGTGGCGAGTTCGGGCGCGCTGAGCGCGACCGGCAATGTCGCCATCTCGCCGGCCAAGGCGCTGAGCGGGCGCGTCAGCGTGAGCGTGGCCGGCGACAGCAAACTGGGCAGCGCCATAGGCGGCGCGGTGGGCGTGCCTTTGACGGTGGGCGGCACGCTGGACAACCCCGAAGTGACGCTGTCGCGCTCGGCCCTGCTGGGCGCGGCCATAGGCACGGCGCTGCTGCCCGGCGTGGGCACCGGCGCCGGCGCCAACCTGGGCGACCGCGTGGGTGAGGGCTTCCGCAGCCTGTTCGGCAAGTAAACCTCGTAGCCCCCGTGCCTTGGGGCTATTGTGCTGCTGAAAATATAGCAGGCCGGTACCGCCGCGCCCTTGTCCTACAGCGCCTGGCGGGTGCTGCTGATGGGGCAGGGACTGGCGCACTTTTAGCATGGAGACTGGCCGCGGCGCTTTGTCGCGGCGCACAGACCCCGGCCCCCGGCCGGCATGCCCGTTCGCGCATGTGCCGGGCCGCCACCCCTTCCACAGGAGGCCAAGATGCTCAAGTACGCGATTATTTTTGCGCTGATTTCACTGATTGCCGGCGCCCTCGGCTTCGGCGGCGTGGCGGCGGGCGCCGCCGGCATCGCCAAGATCCTGTTTGGGCTGTTCCTGATCCTGGCGGTCATCTTCCTGCTGCTGGCCGCCCTGGGCGTGGGCGCGGTGAAAAAGGTCCTCAAGTAGATGACGCCACAAAAAGTGGATCGCGCCCCCGTGCCGCCGGCATCGCTGGCGTCGCGCTTTCGGCAGCGGCTGTTTCATCCGTGGTCGGGAGCGCGCGCGCCGTCGCAGCCGCCCGAGCCCGTCGCGAAACGCAAAATCACCTTCCAGGCCAGCATTGCCGAATTCCTGCTGGTGAACCGGCTGCGCGCGCGCCGGCGCGCCCAGCCTTCGGCCGACGTGCTGGAACGCGCCGCGCGCATTGTGTTTGTGACCTGCCAGAACTGGTTTGCCCAGCCGCGCCGCGGCAGCCCCGACCACCGGACCCGGCTGTGACGGCCCCAGGGTTGACCCATGCACACCGCCCTGATTGAATCCCTGCTGGAATACGAAGTCGGCAGCCCCGCGCACTTTCTGTTCAATATCGAGACGGCTTTCCACGAAGGCCACCATGTGGTGGAGGAGCGCCTGACCATCACGCCCAGCATGAAGGTGCGCAACTTCTGCGACGAGCGCAGCGGCAACCGCTTCATACGCCTGGATGCGCCCAAGGGGCTGCTGTCGGTCAACTACCGCACGCGCGTGGAACTGCATCCCGCGCCCGTCCCGCTGCACCTGGAAGAAACGCCGGTGACCGGCGTGCCCGACGACGTGCTGCGCTACCTGATGCCCAGCCGCTATTGCGAGTCCGACGTGATGAGCCGCGCGGCGCAGCAGCTGTTCGGCCAGCTGCCGCCCGGCATCGGCCGGGTGCGCGCCATCGAGAGCTGGATCCACGAGTCCATCAACTACTTCCCAGGCTTCAGCGACTCCACGACCTCGGCGCAGGAGGTGTTTGTGCAGCGCGCGGGTGTGTGCCGCGATTTCGCCCATCTGGGGATCACCTTCTGCCGGGCCCTGAACATCCCGGCGCGGCTGGTGGTGGGCTATGTGCACTTCGAGGAACCGCCGCAGGATTTCCATGCGGTGTTTGAAGCCTGGCTGGAGGGCCGCTGGGTGATTTTCGACCCGACGCGCATGGCACCCATAGACCGGCTGGTGCGCGTGGGCACGGGGCGCGACGCCAAGGACGTGGCCTTCGCCACCATCTTCGGCGACGTGCGCATGACCCGCAAGGAACTGACGGTAGAGGAGGGCGACATGCCGCCGCGCCCGCCCGGCGCGTCCCAGGCGCCGCCCCTGCTGACCGTGGTGAACGCCTAGGCCGCCAGGCTCACTGCGGCTGCACGGCCGGCACCGGCCGGCTCTTTCGCTTGAGCACCAGCAGCCCGAACAGCGTGGCCGTGACATACATGCTGAAGGAGTAGATGGCCGCGGGCAGGGCCAGCTGGAAGTTGTTCAGCACGGCCAGCGCGATGAAGATGGCCAGGGTTGCGTTGTGGATGCCGATCTCATAGCTGATGGCGGTGGAGATCGGCTTGTCCAGTCCCGTCGCCCGCGATACGTAATAACCGGCCAGCAGGCTCACGAGGTTGAAGGCCAGCACGGCCGGGCCTATGGCCGCGAAGCCGCCGCTCAGCGCCTGCCACTCCTTGACGATGGCGCCCACGGCCACCACGACCAGCACGATGATGCTGAAGACCTTGGTGGGGTTCTCGCTGCGCGCGGCCCAGCCGGGCCTGACGGTGCGCAGCCACATGCCTATGGCCACGGGCACCAGCACGATGAGGATGACCTCCACCACCTTGCCGAACTGCAGCGGCACCACCTGGCCGGTCTTGGCGAAGGTGTTGATGGCCCAGTTGGCGATCAGCGGCATGGTGACGATGGACAGCAGGGTGTTGATGGCGGTCAGCGAGATGTTCATCGCGACGTTGCCGCCGAACAGGTGGCTGAACAGGTTGGCCGAGATGCCGCCGGGCGAGGCCGCCAGCAGCATCAGGCCCACGGCGAACAGCGGCGGCACATTGAGCAGCACGATGATGGCGTAGCAGGCCACGGGCAGCACGATGACCTGCAGCACCAGCGCCACCACCACGGCCTTGGGGTATTTGAGCAGGCGGGTGAAGTCCTCGACCTTGAGCGTCAGGCCCAGGCCCAGCATGACCAGGGCCAGGGCCGCCACCAGCAGCTGCGCGACGATGGGGGAGCCGTTCATGACTTGTAGCTTTCGTCAAGCTTGTCGAGCTTGCGGATCAGCGAGGGCCAGACAAAGGCCCCGCCCATGCCGCCGGTCTGCACGCGCATGGCTTCGGCCACGCCTTTGACGATCAGCGGGTTGACCTCGGTCAGCGGGCCGCCCGCCTGGGCATCGAGCTGGATGCGGCAGGTGTTCTCGAAGGTGTACATGCTCAGAAACGCGTCGGCAATCGTCTTGCCCACGACCAGCAGGCCGTGGTTGCGCAGCATCAGGAAATTGGCCTTGCCCAGGTCCGCCTGCAGGCGCGGCTTTTCCTCGTCGCGAAAGGCCACGCCCTCGTAGGCGTGGTACGCGAGGGAGGCCAGCACAAAGGTCGATTGCTGGCTGATGGGCAGCACGCCGCACTGCTGGGCGCTCACGGCCACGCCGGCGCGCGTGTGGGTGTGCAGCACGCAGCCGGCATCGGCGCGCGCCTCATGCACCGCGCTGTGGATCACAAAGCCGGCCGGGTTGACCGGGAAGGGCGAGTCAATCACCTTGTTGCACTGGCCGTCGACCTTGACCAGGCTGGAGGCCGTGATCTCGTCGAACATCAGGCCGTAGGGATTGATCAGGAAGTGATGGTTGCCGGCGCCCGACACCGACTCGGGCAGTTTGACGCTGATGTGGGTGAAGACCAGGTCGCTCCAGCCGTAGAGCGCGACCAGGCGGTAGCAGGCGGCGAGGTCGCAGCGCAGCTGCCATTCTTCGGCGCTGACGACTTCCTTGAGGGAGGGGATATGCATGGGGTTTGTCTCCGGGGTAATGCTTTGACTGAACTCAGGTGCACGATACGTCCGCGCTTGACGGCGAACTGTCAAAAATTTGACAATTGGCCGCATGCCTATCGTTCCCGCGACAGCCTCGCCTTCTTCATTGATGGACCGCATGTCGGCCAACCCCTGGTTTGGCGCGCTGCCGCTGGCCGACCGGCAGGCCTTGCTCGGCTCGGCCGAACTGCTGCGCCTGCGGCCCGGCGAGATGCTGTTTCGCCAGGGTGATGCGCCCGGCGGTTTTTACGGCCTGCTGGGCGGGCAGCTCAAGATCTCCTCGCTGCGCGAGGACGGGCGCGAGGCCATCCTGGTGGTGCTGGAGGCGGGCAACTGGATTGGCGAGATCTCGCTGATGGACGGCGAGCCGCGCACCCACGATGCCACGGCGCTGTCGGCGGCCGAGGTGCTGGTGGTGCCGCAAGCCGCTTTTGCCGCGCTGATGGAGGGCGCGCCCTTCGCGCGGGCGGTGGCGGGGCTGCTGGCGGCGCGCGTGCGCTCGCTCTACGGCATGGTGGAGGACGCGGCGCTGCGCTCGACCCGCGCGCGCGTGGCGCGCCGCCTGCTGCTGCTGGCGCGCGGCGACGCCACCATGGCGCCCAAGGCCAGGCCGGCGGTGCCGGTGTCGCAGGAGGCGCTGGCCATGATGCTGGGCATCAGCCGGCAGACGCTGTCGGTGGAGCTCAAGGCCATGGTGGAGCAGGGCGCCATTGCGCTGCGCTACCGGCGCATAGAGATTGTCTCGGCCGCGCGGCTGGAGGCGCTGGGCAATGTGTCGCCTTAGCGCGGGTTAGCGCGGACCGGGCCGCGTATCGCTTTCGAGCCGGCCCAGCCAGAGCATGGCGGCGCCCGCATCGCTGCCGCACATCTCGGCCGAGGCCATGAGCTGGCCGCAGACGGCGGGCCGCTCGGGCCGGCCGAAGATCCGGCAGCGGTTGCCTTCATCAAGCTGCACGCAGCGCACACCGGCCGGTTTGCCTTGCGGCATGCCGGGGATGGCGGAGCTGATGGAGGGCGCGATGCAGCAGGCGCCGCAGCCGGGGCGGCAGTTCATGGTGCTCGCTTCTGTTTGGGCTTGGGAAGTGGGGGCTTAATCAGGCTTGATTTTCGCCCGGTCGGCGACCAGCTTCCAGCGCGCCTGCTCGGTCTTGATGAAGGCGCCGTACTGCGCCGGCGTGTCGCCGACGGGCTGGGCCGTGTCGCCACGCAGGCGTTCGGTGGCCTGCGGGTTGCGCATGGCCTTGTTGCAAGCTTCGGCGATGCGGTCTATGTTGGCCTGCGGCATGTTGGAGGGCGCGTTCAGGCCGTACCACTGCGTCATCTCAAAACCCGGGTAGCCGCTTTCGGCGACCGTGGGCACGTCGGGCAGCTGGGGCAGGCGCTCCTTGGTGCCGGTGGCGATGCAGCGCAGCTTGCCGGACTTGATGTGGGCCAGGATGGCGGGCGCGCCCACGCTGGCGGCTTCGAGCCGGCCGGCCAGCAGGTCGGTGAGCTGCGGGCCGGTGCCGCGGTAGGGCACATGCAGCACGAAGATGCCGGTGGCCATCTTCAGGTATTCAAAGGCCAGGTGGCCGGCGCTGCCGTTGCCGGCCGAACCGTAATTGAGCTGGCCGGGCCTGGCCTTGGCCAGCGCGATGAACTCCTTGAGGTTGTTGGCGGGCACGCTGGAATTGATCACGTAGAGGCTGGGCACCTTGGCCAGCAGCGAGATGGGCTTGAAGTCCTTGTTGGTGTCGAAGGGCAGCTTGTCGAAGATGAAGGGGTTGACCGCCATGGTGCCGATGTGGCCCAGGATGATGGTGTGGCCGTCGGTGGAGGCCGCGCATTCCTGCATCGCGATGTTGCCGCTGGCGCCGGGCTTGTTCTCGACGAAGACGGTCTGGCCCAGGCTTTTGGTCAATTCATTGGCGGCCGAGCGCGCGACGATTTCAGAGCTGCCGCCGGGCGCGAAGGGCACGAGCAGGCGTATCGGTTTGCTGGGCCAGCCGGCCTGCGCGTGCAGCAAGCCCGGAAAGGCTGAGGCCGCGGCGATGACGCCGCCGGCCTTGAGGCCGAATTGCAGTGCACCGCGGCGCGTGTTCGTGTGTTTCATGTGTCTGTCTCCCGGTCGTTGTCTTGGGCCCAATATAGGACCGTACTCGCGCCGCCGCGCTACGTGATTCCGCTAATGAGGCTAACCCTGCCGCGCTGCGCGGGCTAGTTGAAAGATGCGTCGAAACGTTCGCGCGCGGCCTTGAGCTTCTGGTGGTTGCGCTCGGCCCAGTTGTCCAGCGGGATCAGGGTTTCGCTGAGGGATTCGCCCAGCGCGCTGAGCTGGTATTCCACATGAGGCGGCACGGTCTGGCGGTCAAAGCGCAGCACCAGGCCGTTGCGCACCAGTTCCTTGAGGGTCTGCGTCAGCATTTTTTGCGAGATGCCTTCGATCTTGCGCATCAGTTCGTTGTTGCGCACCGGGCCGCCGGCCAGTGCCGGGATCACCAGCAGCGCCCATTTGCTGGCGACCAGCTCCAGCGCCTGGCGCGAAGGGCAGGCCTGGCTAAACACAGTGGAGGAATCGGTGTCGGGCGTGTCGGGAATTGTCATGGTTACCAAAAGGTGCGTACTTGCCTATGGGTAATCGTAAACCTAAGCTGGCGGCTCTTCCACCTTTAACCCTTCAACCCCGTTCCCAAGAAAGACTCCCAATGGCCTGGTTTTATCTACTCGCCGCAAGCATTGTCGAAATCGCGATGGCCTTGCTCCTCAAATCTTCCCAGGGTTGGACCCGGCTCTGGCCCAGTGTGCTGGGCGTGGCCGCGGCGGGCGCCAGCATTTTCTTTTTGACGCATGCCGTCAAGACCTTGCCCGTGGGCACGGCTTACGCGATCTGGACCGGCATAGGCTCGGTCGGCGTGACCGTGATCGGCATCCTCTGGATGGGCGAAAGCGCCACGCCGCTGCGCCTGCTGTGCGTGGCATTTGTCGTGGCCGGCATGGTGGGCCTGCGCCTGCTGGACGGCGCGGCGTGATGAGCCCTCGCGCACAGGGGCCTCGCCGCCGCACCCTCTATATATGAGGTGGTGTCAGGCCGCCAGCCGGGCGCTGGCGAACAGCACCTGGTCGATCACGGCCTGCACGTTCTTGAGGCTGGCCTCGTTGACCAGTTTGCCTTCGGCATCAAAGGCGTCGCCGGCGCGGCTCAGGGCAAAGGCCTTGGGCGCGACCCAGCACTGCGCGTTGAGCAGCAGCGGCACCAGGTGGCTTTGCGAACGCAGGCCGCCCAGCGCGCCGGGCGAGGCGCTAAGCACGCCCACCACCTTGCCGCTGAAGGACTTGAAGCCCTCGTGCCAGGCCGGGTCGCTCTTGACGGGGCTGGACACCCAGTCGACGGTGTTTTTCAGCAGCGCGGTGTAGCTGCCGTTGTATTCAGGCGAGCAGATGATCCAGGCCGGGTGCTCGTACATGATCTGCTTGAGCTTCATGACGTCGGGCGGTGTGCCCTTGGCCTCGAGGTCGGCGTTGTACATGGGAATGTCGAAGTCCGCCAGTTCGATATGGGTGACTTCGGCGCCGCTGGCACGCGCCAAGGCGGCCGCGACATGGGCCAGCTTGCGGTTGTAGGAATTCTGGCGGGTGCTGCCGGCGAAGATCAGAAGTTTTTGGGGGGCGTTCATCGTCCGATTTCACCACAGGCCGCAAGGTGAAAAACTGCCTGCGGAGCGCTTTGCAAGCACAACCCGCTAAAATGTACAAAACATTGAGATTTGTACAAAATGCATACCATCGCACTTAGTGAGTTTCGCGCCAATGCCTCCGCCATGATCGACCTGGTGGAGCAGGGTGAAACTGTCCGCATACTCCGGCACGGCAAGCCGGTGGCTGAACTCGTGCCCCTGAAGGCCGAAGACGACGCCGCCAAGGTACCGAACTGGAAAAAGCCGTTTGAACCCGTGGTCCTGCCGCCCGGCGTGTCGCTGTCGCAGGCGGTGCTGGACGAGCGGAATGAATCACCATGGTAAAGAGGGCGCAAGCCGCTTATGCGCCGCAGGCGGTTTCCGCCACCCGGGTGGTGGCGCGCGACGGCGACGCGCGGCTGATGTTCGACGCCTCGGCGTTGACCAAACGCTACGCCAGCGAAGCCGGGCGCGACCGGGTGCTGATGTTGTTCGAGGCCGCCAGCGAGCTGCTGGTCGCGGCGCATTGCAAGACCGAGGTGGCTTCGGCGCTGCTGCGGCGCCGGCGTGACGGCAGCCTGCCGGCGCCGGAATTTGACCGGGCCTGGGCGGCGGCGCAGCGCGACGTGGCCGACATGACGCTGGTGCCGCTGGACGCGCATGTCGAGCGCTTTGCTTTTGCCGCGATGGAGCAGGGGCCTTTGCGCGGCATGGACGCCCTGCATGTGGGCAGCGCGCTGGCCAGCCGCGTGGACCTGTTCGTCACGGCCGACCGGCGCCAGGCGCAGGTGGCGCGCGGCATGGGTTTGGCCACCGAATTGATCGAGAGTTAATAGTCAGTAGCGGCCGAGAGGCCTGAAGGTTGGATATGTTTTACCCCCAAGAATTTGACGTGATCGTGGTCGGCGGCGGCCATGCCGGCACCGAGGCCGCCCTGGCTTCGGCCCGCATGGGCTGCAAGACCTTGCTGCTCTCGCACAACATCGAGACGCTCGGCCAGATGAGCTGCAACCCCTCGATAGGCGGCATCGGCAAAGGCCATCTGGTCAAGGAAGTGGACGCCCTGGGCGGCGCGATGGCGCTGGCCACCGACGAAGGCGGCATCCAGTTCCGCATCCTGAACAGCTCCAAGGGCCCCGCCGTGCGCGCCACCCGGGCCCAGGCCGACCGCATTCTGTACAAGGCGGCGATACGCCGCAGGCTGGAGAACCAGCCCAATCTCTGGCTGTTCCAGCAGGCCGTCGACGACCTGATGGTGGAGGGCGACCGCGTGGTCGGCGCCGTCACCCAGGTCGGCATCAAGTTCCGCTCGCGCACCGTGGTGCTGACGGCCGGGACTTTCCTGGACGGCAAGATCCATGTGGGCCTCAACAATTACTCGGCGGGCCGTGCGGGCGACCCGCCGGCGGTGTCGCTGTCCAGCCGGCTCAAGGAGCTCAAGCTGCCGCAGGGCCGGCTCAAAACCGGCACGCCGCCGCGCATAGACGGCCGCACGATTGACTTCAGCAAATGCATCGAGCAGCCGGGCGACGGCATGCCCGGCGGCATTGAAGGGCCGGTCCCGGTGTTCAGTTTTATGGGCAGCAACATCGCCCATCCACGCCAGGTGCCGTGCTGGATCACCCATACCAACGAGCGCACCCACGAGATCATCCGCTCCGGTTTTGACCGCAGCCCCATGTTCACCGGCAAGATTGACGGTGTCGGTCCGCGCTACTGCCCTAGCGTGGAAGACAAGATCAACCGCTTCGCCGACAAGGACAGCCACCAGATTTTCCTGGAGCCCGAGGGCCTGACCACCCACGAGATCTACCCCAACGGCATCTCGACCAGCCTGCCTTTCGACATCCAATATGACCTGGTGCGCTCCATGGCCGGCATGGAAAACGCCCACATCCTGCGGCCCGGCTATGCCATCGAGTACGACTACTTCGACCCGCGGGCGCTCAAGTCGAGCTTTGAAACCCGGGCGATTGGCGGCCTGTTTTTCGCCGGGCAGATCAATGGGACGACTGGTTATGAAGAGGCGGCGGCCCAGGGCTTGTTCGCCGGCATCAATGCCGCGCTGCAATGCCAGGGCAAGGATGCCTGGCTGCCCAAGCGCGACGAGGCCTACCTCGGCGTGCTGGTCGACGACCTGATCACCAAGGGTGTGACCGAGCCTTACCGCATGTTCACCAGCCGGGCGGAGTTCCGCCTGATGCTGCGCGAGGACAACGCCGACATGCGCCTGACCGAAAAAGGCCGGGAGCTGGGCCTGGTCGACGACGCCCGCTGGGACGCCTTCAACCGCAAGCGCGACACGGTTTCACGTGAAACAGCCCGGCTTCGCGGCATCTGGGTCAACCCCAACAACCTGCCGGCGGCCGAGGCCGAGCGTGTGCTGGGCAAGTCGATTGAGCGCGAGTACAACCTGCTGGACCTGCTGCGCCGCCCCGACGTGAACTACGCCGGGCTGATGTCGCTGGAGGAGGGTAAGTACGCCAACCCCGAACTGGCGGCCGAGGCCGCGGCCAGCGACGACCTGGCCAAAAGTGTGATCGAGCAGATCGAAATCACCGCCAAGTACGCCGGCTACATCGACCTGCAGAAGACCGAAGTCGAGCGCGCCGCCCACTATGAAAATCTCAAGCTGCCGGCCGACCTGGACTACCTGCAGGTTTCGGCCTTGAGTTTTGAGGCGCGCCAGACCCTGGCAAAGCACAGGCCTGAAACCCTGGGAATGGCTTCGCGCATCTCGGGCATCACACCGGCCACCGTCTCCCTGCTGCTGGTGCACCTGAAAAAGAACCTGTGGAAAAACACGGTTCCGCTCCAGGCAGCTGGCGCCGCCAACGAAAAAGCCAAAGCCTGATGCGGGCCGGTGAACAGGATTTGCGCGCCGGCCTGAAGGCGCTGCAGCTGGACCTGGGTGATGCCCAGGTTGGCCAGTTGCTGGATTACCAGGACCTGATCGGGAAATGGACCAAGGTCTACAACCTGACGGCGGTGCGCGACCCGGCCGAAATGTTGACCCACCACCTGCTGGACAGCCTAGCCGCGGTGCTTCCGCTGCGGCGCCACCTGCAAAAAGCCGGGCTGGGGCAGGGCGCCCGTCTGCTGGATGTGGGTTCGGGCGCCGGCCTTCCGGGTGTGGTGATTGCGATCTGCTGCCCGGAAGTGGCCGTCACCTGTGTGGACACGGTCGCCAAAAAAGCCGCCTTTATCAAGCAGGCGGCGCTGGCGCTCAAGTTGCCCAATCTCTCGGGATTGCATGCCCGGGTCGAAACCATTGCCACGCCGTTTGAGGTGATCTGCTCCCGGGCCTTCGCCTCGCTGGCTGATTTCAGCAATTGGTCTGTCGATGCCCTGGCGCCCCAAGGTGTCTGGATGGCGCTCAAAGGCAAACATCCGGCGGAGGAAATCGCCGCCTTGCCGGCCGGCGCCGAGGTGTTTCACGTGGAACAGCTGCAGGTTCCAGGGCTGAATGCCGAGCGCTGCATTGTCTGGATGCGCAAAAAGACTGCTCCCTGAGCCCGGTTGAGGGGGGGCTGGGAGAGGGCAATGCCACCCGACCCGTTGTTCGGGCACAAAAAGAAACCGTCCCAAACACGGAATCGGCCCTGATTGGCCGATTTGGCATTTGGGCGGCACACCCCTGTCGTAAACTCGGTTCCTCTTTCTTTTCTCTACTTTCTGGAGAACCTCCATGTTGGGCTCATTTGTCGGCATCGCCGACTACGGTGCTTTTGTCGTCGCCATCATTGTGTTTTTGCTGATTCCCGGCCCGGGCAACCTCGCGCTGATCACTTCGACCAGCAAGGGCGGCATTGCCGGCGGCCTGGGCGCGACCCTTGGTGTGATCGCCGGCGACCAGGTTTTGCTCTGGGCGGCGGTGGCCGGTGTGTCGGCCATCATGGCGGCTTACCCGACGGCTTTCCACATCGTCCAGTGGGCCGGTGCCATTTATCTGGCCTGGCTGGGCATCAAGATGCTGGTGGCCAAACCTGGTGACGCACCCCTGCTGAACATCAAGCCCCGCCACTACTTCCAGCAGGCCACCCTGATCACCTTGCTGAATCCCAAGGCCATTGTTTTTTACATGGCCTTCTTCCCGTTGTTTGTGGACCCGGCCCAGCACCAGGGCCTGAAGACCTTTGCCGTGATGGCGGCCACGATTGCCGGGCTGACTTTCCTGTACGGCCTGTGCTCGGTGATGATCACCTACCACCTGGCCGAGCGCATACGCGCCAACCCGAAAATCACGGCGATCCTGAACAAGCTGGCCGGCATTTTCCTGATCGGCTTCGGCCTCAAGCTCGCGGTCTCCAAATAAGCCGTCATCGCATTTCGCGTCCTCTTCCGAACAAAAACTAAAAGCACACATGGCCAAAATATTCTGCATTGCCAACCAAAAGGGCGGGGTGGGCAAGACCACCACCACGGTGAATCTGGCGGCGGGGCTGGCAAAAGTCGGCCAGCGGGTGTTGATGATCGACCTGGACCCGCAGGGCAATGCCACCATGGGTTCGGGTGTGGACAAGCGCCAGCTCGAGATGACGGTCTACGACGTGCTGCTCGAATCTGCCTCGGTGGCCGAGGCGCGGGTGCGCAGCGAGAAATGCGGCTACGACGTGCTGGGCGCGAACCGCGAACTGGCCGGCGCCGAGGTCGAGCTGGTCGATGTCGAGCGCCGCGAAAAGCGCCTCAAGCTCGCGCTGGCCGAAGTCGACAGCCAGTACGACTTCGTGCTCATCGACTGCCCGCCGTCCCTCAGCATGCTCACGCTCAACGGCCTGTGCTGCGCGCACGGCGTGATCGTGCCCATGCAGTGCGAGTACTTCGCGCTCGAAGGCCTGACCGACCTGGTCAACACCATCAAGCAGGTGCACGCCAACCTCAACAAGGATTTGCAGATCATCGGCTTGCTGCGCGTGATGTTCGACCCGCGCATCACCCTGCAGCAGCAGGTCAGCGACCAGCTCAAGGAGCATTTCGCCGACAAGGTCTTCAACACCGTGATCCCGCGCAATGTGCGCCTGGCCGAAGCGCCCAGCTACGGCCTGCCCGGCGTGGTGTTCGACCCGTCCTCCAGGGGCGCGCAGGCTTTCATCACCTTCGCCGAAGAGATGGTCGACCGCATCAAGGCGATGTAATCAGGATTGGCTGAAATCCGCATGAACAGGCGATTTGTAGCTATCAATACAGTAGCAATCGACCTCCGCGCGCCATGAACCCCCGCAATGTCTTGATACTCCCCGGCTGGCAAAACAGCGGCCCCGGCCACTGGCAAAGCCGCTGGGAGAATGCGCACGGCTATACGCGGGTCGAGCAGCACGACTGGATGCGGCCGCTGCGCGGCGACTGGAGCGCGCGGCTTGAAGAGGTGCTGCTTTCCTGCGACGGGCCGGCCGTGCTGGTCGCGCACAGCCTGGGCTGCATGCTGACCGCCGCCTGGGCTTCGCACTCGCGCAACACCCATCGCGTCAAGGCCGCGCTGCTGGTCGCGCCGCCCGACGTGGAGCGCGCGGACGTGTGCCAGATGCTGCCGGGCTGGGCGCCCGTGCCGCTGCGCAAGCTGCCCTTTCCCGCCGTGGTGTTCTGCAGCAGCGACGACCCCTTTTGCGCGCCCGAGCGCGCCCGCCGGTTCGCGGCGGCCTGGGGCGCCGAGTTCGTCGAAGCCGGGCCGCGCGGCCACCTCAATGCCGACAGCGGCCTGGGCGACTGGCCCGAGGCGTTTGAAAAATTGCAGCGCCTTCAGGCATTGCCTGCTTCTCTCCAACACAGCCATTCATAACAAGAGAACCCATGCCCTTGCCCCGCTCTTTCGCCCGCTCCCGTTCTCATTGGGCGTCCACCGCACTGGCCGTGGCCGCCCTGGCCGCCTCGCTCGCCTGCCCCGCGCTGCATGCCGAGCCCGATGAAGAACTGCTTGGCAAATCGCAGGGCTACCCGCTGGGCAACGCCAGCACCTGGTACAGCAATCCTTACCGTATCGGCTCCTGGTCGGCCATGGACAAGGTGCCCGGGGTGCAGGTCCGCGCGGTGGCGCGCCCCGCTGAGGCCAGCCCCTTGCCGCGCGCGGCCAGCCCCGCGTCCATCAGCTACCGCTACAAGAACACCCACTACACGCTGGCCGACTACCTGGACCGCCAGCGCACCACCGGCCTGCTGGTGCTGAAAAACGGCGAGATCGTCGCCGAGCACTACCGCTACGGCCGCAAGGACGACGCGCGCTTTCTGTCCTTCTCCATGGCCAAGAGCGTGACCTCGATGCTGGTTGGCAAGGCGCTCTCGCTGGGGCTGATCGCCTCGCTCGACGACCCTGCCGAAAAATACGTCAAGGAACTCGCCGGCAGCCCCTATGGCGCGACCACCCTGCGCCAGTTGCTGCGCATGAGCTCGGGCCTCACTTTCACCGAGCGCTACGACGGCAAGGACGACATCGCGCGCCTCTCGCGTGCCGGCGCCGGTGCGCCCGGTGCGGGCAAACCGGTGGATGTGCTCAAGTCCATCACCGACCGGCATTCGCCGCCCGGTGAAAAATTTGTCTACGCCGGCTCGGAGACCGACGTGCTGGGCCGCGTGGTGGCGGCCGCCGCCGGCAAGAACATGTCCGAGCTCACCACCGAGTGGATCTGGAAACCCATGGGCGCAGAGCACGACGCCTTCTGGCGCGTCTCGGTCGATGGACAGGAGCAATCCTACGGCGCCTTCAACGCCAGCCTGCGCGACTGGGCGCGGCTGGGCCAGCTGCTGGCCAATGACGGCCGCGCGATTGACACGAGCACCGGCAAGCCCGGCGCGCTGCAGGTCCTGCCGCCGGACTATTTGCTGGACGCCACCGACGCGACGCGCCAGCCGCCGGCCTTCAGGCCGCGCACGGCCACGCCCTACTTTGGCTACGGCTACCAGTTCTGGCTCATGCCGATGCGGTCGCGCACATTTGCGATGCAGGGCATCCACGGCCAGACAGTCTATGTACAGCCCTCAACCGGCATCGTGCTGGTGATGACATCGGCCTGGGAGCAGGCCAGCGGCAAGCAGGACGTGCAACCTTACGAAGAGCGCGACGCCCTGTGGCGCGGCGTGCTGCAGTCCCTCGGCGGCAGCCTCACGCCCCCTTGAACACTGCTCCATACATAAACATTGACGAATTGAAGGAATAGAAACCATGGTCACCAAAAAACCCAAAGGCCTGGGCCGCGGACTCGAAGCATTGCTGGGCCCCAAGGTCAGCGAAAGTGCGACCGACGCCGAGAACGCCAGCAACACCGCCAACAGCCCGGGCCTGCCGGCCTCGCTGCGGCTGGAAGACATGGTCGCCGGCCAGTATCAGCCGCGCACCCGCATGGAC
This sequence comes from Polaromonas sp. CF318, assembly GCF_000282655.1. Taxonomy (GTDB): domain Bacteria; phylum Pseudomonadota; class Gammaproteobacteria; order Burkholderiales; family Burkholderiaceae_C; genus Polaromonas. The sequence goes on along the minus strand of NZ_AKIV01000050.1, from coordinate 5,683 downwards.
GAGGGCGCGCTCTACGAGCTTGCCGAATCCATCAAGGTGCAGGGCATCATGCAGCCCATCCTGGTGCGGCGCCTGACTTCCGGTGCCAACGACGGCAAGTATGAAATCATCGCCGGCGAGCGGCGCTTCCGTGCGGCCAAACTGGCCGGCCTGGACAGCGTGCCGGTGCTGGTGCGCGACGTGCCCGACGAGTCGGCCGCCGCCATGGCGCTGATCGAAAACATCCAGCGCGAAGACCTCAACCCGCTTGAAGAAGCGCAGGGCCTGCAGCGCCTGGTCAGAGAGTTCGGTCTCACGCACGAACTCGCCGCGCAGGCCGTGGGCCGCTCGCGCAGCGCCGCCTCCAACCTGCTGCGTTTGCTCAACCTGGCCGACCCGGTACAGACCATGCTGATGGCCGGCGACCTGGACATGGGCCATGCGCGCGCGCTGCTGGCCCTGGACCGCGCCGCGCAGATCACCGCGGCCAACCAGATCTCGGCCAAAAAAATGTCGGTGCGCGAGGCCGAAAGCCTGGTCAAAAAACTCAGCGCCGAGTTCTCGCTCAAGCCGCAAAAAGCCGCGAAAGAAAAATCGCGCGACACCCGCCGCGTTGAGGAAGAACTGGCCGATCTGCTGATGGCCGACGTGGAAGTGCGCGTCAAGAAGCAGGTCAAGCGCAACGGCCGGCGCGAGGACATGGGCGAGGTGGCCATACAGTTCGCATCCATGGACGAACTCAACGGGCTCATCGAGCGGCTACGCGGCAACAAATAGCCCGCCTGGCCCGCCCGGGCAAAGGCCCTTCACGCTCCGCCGCAGCCCCCTCCAGGGGGCTTTTTCCTTTCCGCTTCGGCACCAAGGGCATACCCAAATAGTGTTATTTATTCAACATGTTTGAGTAATAAAGTGCTAATCTTTGGGCTCAAGGGCGCGGCCAGGTCTTCGGGCGTCCCTCCGGAGTTGGCCGCACCGGCGAAGAAGCAATGGGGTCCGCCATGCGCACCTTTGATCTGAGCCACATCAGGAGGCATACCGTCCTGGTTGCCGCGGGCCTGGCCATGGCCATGGGTATCGTGGCGCTGCTGGGCTGGGTGCTGCAGCTGGACATCCTGAAAAGCCTGATACCGGGCGCCGTCCAGATGAAACCCAACACGGCCGTCGGCCTGTGCCTGTGCGCCGCGGCCCTGCTCGTGGGTATGCGTCGCCATGAGAAAAGAATGCGCTACTGGGGCTACGGCCTGGCCGCTGCCGTCAGCGCCATCGGCGCGGCCACGCTGTTTGAATACCTCTTCGCGGTCGACCTGAAGATCGATGAGCTGCTGTTTCGCGACGGGGCCAATGCCTACAACCTGGCCCCCGGCCGCATGTCGCCCTTCAGCGCCTGGACATTCTTCATGCTGGGCATGGGGTTGGGCTTTGTGCGCTGCCGCCACGCGGGTTGGCTGGCCTATGTGTGCGGCGGCCAGGTTGCCAGCATAGGCGCGGTCAGCCTGCTGGGCTACCTCTGGCATGCCAGCGAGCTGGTCACGGACGTCTGGCTGCCGCCCGTGGCGGTCAACACCGCGCTGGCCTTCACCGCCCTGGGGCTTGCCGTCGCCGCCGCGCATGCCCGCGACACCTCGCTCAGCAGCGTGGAAACCGAGCTCTCCCCGCTGGAGGTCAAGGTGGTGCTCGCCATGGCCGGCACGCTGGTGGTCCTGGTGGCATCGGCCAGCTACACCTATCGCTCGGTGGTGGCCTTTACCGGGCACGCCGACCACATGGCGGCCGACCAGCAGCAGCATGTCGCGGCGCTCAAGGCCTCGCTGGCGCGCGCGCAGCGGGTGGCGGCCGAAGCACTGTCCGCCTCACCGGGCGCGCCGCTGCCGGCCGGCTACGGCGATGCGGGCGACTCCTTCGCCAGCGTGGTGCTGTTCGCGGAGCTCTCCCGGCTGGGGCGGGAGCTTGAAACCGCGCAGCAGTCGCTGCGGCACGAGCAGGCCGGCCCCCTGGAAAAAGGCCGCACCACCATGCTGGTGTCGCTCCTCGTCACCATAGGGCTGGCGGTGGCGGTGTTTGTCGTGCTGATGGCATCGGTCAGGCGGGAGATGAGCCGCAACATCCTGGCGCGCGCGGAGATCTTCGCGCTCAACAAGCACCTGGAGCAGCGTGTGCACGAGCGCGCCGCCGAACTCAAAGCGGCCAACGAGCGCCTGAACACCTTCATGAGCCTGCTGGCCCACGACCTCAGGCAGCCCCTGATCTCCCTGGGCAGCTTCGGCGAACTCCTGGACCGCCGGCTGCTTGAAACCAAGGACGCGCAGGGCCGCAAGCTCATGCAGCGCATCCTGCGCGCCACCCGGCAGGTGGACGCCTGCGCCGACGCCTTGCTGGAACTGGAACGCGTCTCCAGCAGAAGCCTGTGGATACAGACGGTGGATGTCAGCGGGCTGGTGAAGGCCATGGTCAGGCAGCTGCGCGAGCAGGAGCCGGGTCGGCGGGTGAGGCTTTTTGCCGGGCCCACACGGCCCGCGCACGCCGACCGCAGCCTGCTGGCGGTGGTGGTGTGGCATGTGGTCGGCAATGCCTGGAAATTCAGCGCCGCCCGCGACGTTTCGGAGATAGAGGTCGGCTGCGGCCAGGATGAGTCCGGCGTGCCGATGTGGTGGATCCGGGACAACGGCGTAGGCTTTGACATGGCCCATGCCGACAAGCTGTTCATGCCCTTCCAGCGGCTGCACGCGGCGGACGAATTCCCCGGCCTGGGCGCGGGCCTGGCCATTGTCCACGCCGTGGTGGCACGGCACAGGGGGAGGGTGTGGGCGCACTCGGAGCCTGGGCGGGGCGCCACGTTTTTCTTCACGCTCGCCGAACCCGGCCTCAAGGCCGGGGGCTGAGGTGATGCGGCTTCAGGATAGCGAAAAAATCTTGCCCGGGTTCATGATGTTCTTCGGGTCCAGCGCGCGCTTGATGGTGCGCATCATGTCGACCGCGCCGTCGCCGGTTTCCGTCACCAGGAAGTCCATCTTGTGCAGGCCCACGCCGTGTTCGCCGGTGCACGTGCCTTCCAGCGCCAGCGCGCGTGTCACCAGCTTGTGGTTCAGCGCTTCGGCCACTTCGCGCTCCTTGGGGATGGTCGGGTCAATCAGGTAGCCGAAGTGGAAGTTGCCGTCGCCGACGTGGCCGACCAGGAAGTAGGGGATGCCGCTGGCGTCGACTTCGGCCACCGATTCGAGCAGGCAGTCGGCCAGGCGCGAGATCGGCACGCAGGTGTCGGTGGAGATCGCGCGGCAGCCGGGCCGCGACTGGATGGCCGCGAAGTAGGCGTTGTGCCGCGCCGTCCACAGGCGCGTGCGCTCTTCCGGCGTGCTGGCCCATTCAAAGGCATTGCCGCCGTGGCCGCTGGCGAGTTCCTGCACCAGCTCGGCCTGCTCTTTCACGCTGTTGGGAGAACCGTGGAACTCCATCAGCAGCATGGGCTCCTCGCGCAGCGTGAGCTTGGAGTGCGCGTTCACCATGCGCACGGTGTTGTGGTCGATGAGCTCCACGCGCGCGATCGGCACGCCCAGCTGTATCACCTCGATGGTGGTGCGCACGGCCGCCTCGATGCTCGGGAAGGAACACACCGCGGCCGAGATGGCCTCGGGCAACGGGTAAAGCCGCACGGTGACTTCGGTGATCACGCCCAGCGTGCCTTCGCTGCCCACCATGAGGCGGGTCAGGTCGTAGCCGGCCGATGATTTTTTGGCGCGCGTGCCGGTGCGTATCACGCTGCCGTCGGCGGTGACGACTTCCAGCGCCAGCACGTTCTCGCGCATGGTGCCGTAGCGCACGGCATTCGTGCCGCTGGCGCGCGTGGCGCTCATGCCGCCCAGGGTCGCGTCGGCGCCCGGGTCTATGGGGAAGAAGAGGCCGGTGCTTTTGACTTCCTCATTGAGCTGCTTGCGCGTGACGCCCGGCTGCACGGTGACGGTCAGGTCTTCGGCATTGATGGACAACACCTTGTTCATGCGGCTCACGTCGATGCTGATGCCGCCCTGCACGGCCAGCAGGTGGCCTTCCAGCGACGTGCCCACGCCAAAGGGGATCACGGGCACGTTGTACTGGCCGGCCAGCTTGACCGCATCGGCCACGTCCTGCGTGCTTTCGGCGAACACCACGGCCGAAGGCGGCGGCGCGGCGAAAGAGGACTCGTCGCGGCCGTGCTGCTCGCGTACCACCAGGGCTGTGGAGCAGCGCTCGGCAAAACGGGCTTTCAGCGCGTCAATCAGCGCCGCCGGCGTCTCGCGCTGGTGGATTTCGGGAAGCAGGTGCTGGGGAAGGGGGGCGTTCATGGTTGTCTCCGGATCGGTGGCACAGTTTACGACGTGTGCATCCTTTCCGCCATGTTCCGCCGAGGCGGCCCCGCAGACCCCGCGGCCCCGGCCGAGGGAGAAGAGGAGAAGGGCATGAAAGCGGGGCGATGGTCACCCCGCGAGAGGTCAGGAGCCCGTGGCGGCCTTGGTGAGCTCGGCCAGCGAGATAAAGGAGTCGTGGTTGGTGTCGATCTGCTCGAAACGCTGTGCCACGGCCGGCAGGTGTTCGGCCTCCTGGCGGTCCAGCTTGCCGTCCTTGTTGGCGTCGGCGCGGTTGAAAGCCGCCTCGACGTCCTTGGACGTGGTGCGGTTCTGTGGCACGGCACCCGGGGTGGCGGAGGGCGCCATCTGGGAGGGCGGGCTGCCGGGGCTGGCCGGCGAAGAGGGTGCGGTCTGGGCCCGCGCGGCGCCGGCAGCGCCCGCGGCCAATGCGGCCACCAGCAGCACGCTGCGCAACTCGAAGCCGGGAATAGAATGTTTTGAATGTTTTGCGGGGGATGTTGCCGTCGTGTGCATGGTCATGCGAGGAGTCTTTCAAAGAGTGAACAAGCCGCCATTGCAACCCAGCCGGCGCCTCGCGGCTAGCGGTTTTTCAGGGTGTTGCCTCACTCACATGATGGCCTACGACGACACATTTTCTTGCCCGACGTAACGCTTGCCGATTAAGTCTCTTATTAGTCCCTTTGCTTCATTGACTTTTCTTCATTGCGCTTCATCGCGCATCGCACACCATGGCCAACAGACTTTCACAGATCGCAACCCGCACCGGCGACAACGGCACCACCGGCCTGGGGGACAACACGCGCGTATCCAAGGACAGCCTGCGCGTCCATGCCATGGGCGACGTCGACGAACTCAACTCGCACATCGGCGTGCTGCTCTGTGAAGAGCTGCCGCCCGGTGTGCGCGAGTTGCTGGTGGAGGTGCAGCACCAGCTCTTCAACCTGGGCGGCGAGCTGTCCATCCCGGGCTTTGAGCTGCTCAAGCCCGAGGCGGTGGCGCTGCTCGACGAGGCGCTGGCCGAACACAACGCGAAACTGCCGCGCCTAGCCGAGTTCATCCTGCCGGCCGGCTCGCGCGCCGCCTCGCTGGCCCATGTGTGCCGTACCGTGGCGCGCCGCGCCGAACGCGCCGTGGTGGCACTGGGCGCGGCCGAGCCCCTGAAGGATGCCCCGCGCCAGTACCTCAACCGCCTGAGCGACCTGCTGTTCGTGCTGTCGCGTGTGCTTAACCGCATGAACGGCGGCGACGATGTGTATTGGAAGAGCGAACGCATGGCACGCGCTACCGAATAGACACTCAAAAACCCCTCCTGGCGTTGTTGCGCCGCCTTGCCGTGCTGGTGCACTGTCTGCGGCGGCGCGCCT
>NZ_AKIV01000049.1 GCF_000282655.1 Polaromonas sp. CF318 | reverse complement strand
GCGAACCCCCTGCCACTGGCAGGCCATCGATTTTCTGTCGGCGTTCGGCGCCATCGTCACCAGGGAGCGCATGTGCGTGGACGGAAATATCTTCACCGCGGGCGGCGTGACATCCGGCATCGACATGGCCTTGAAGGTCGTCGCAATGCTGATGGGAGACGAAGCCGCCAAGCAAATCCAGCTCCAGATCGAATACGACCCCAAGCCGCCCTTTCCAGGTGGTACACCCTTTACCTCGGAGCCGGGCATCGTTGAAAAATGCCTGGCCGCCACACAGGCGCGGCGGGCTTTGCGAGCCTCGGCTGTCGGCCATGCAGCCCTTCGCATGCCGGCTTGAAAAGTACTGAAGTACCGGTAACCCAGGAGAAACTTATGAGCAAGAAACTGTTTTCACTGCTTGTGTGGGCTTTGCTGGCATGTGGCGCGGGCGCGCAGGCGCAAGGTGCCTACCCCTCAAAACCGGTCACCCTGATTGTTCCCTACCCCGCGGGAGGTCCCATGGACAAGCTCGCGCGGGAATTCGCCTTGCCAATGGAGAAGCAGTTGGGACAGCCCGTCGTCATCCAGAACCTGTCAGGCGCCGGAGGCAACCTGGGCAGCGCCATCGCCGTGCGTGCGGCTCCCGACGGCTATACCCTGCTGCTGAACCATATCAGCATGGCGACAGCCCCTGCCCTGTATCGCCGCCTCGGCTTCAACCCCGAAACGGATTTCGAACCTTTGGGCATCATGGCCGAATCCCCGCTGATGCTGGTGACGCGCCCGCAGATCGCGGCAGGCTCGGCGGTTGAACTGGTGCGATGGATCGCCAGGCAACCACAGGTCAAGCTTGCCAATGGCGGCATTGGGTCGGCATCACACCTGTGCGGCCTGCTGCTGCAGTCTTCGCTGGGCATCGGCATGACCACCGTTCCCTATCGCGGCACCGCTCCGGCATTGACGGATTTGCTGGGAGGCCATGTGGACCTGATGTGTGATTTGACGGCCAATGTGCTCCCTCAGGTATTCAACGGAAAAACCAGGCCCATCGGCGTGACATCACGCAAGCCGCTCAGCGTTCCCGGCGCCTCATCAATCCCGACGCTCGAGAAATTCGGCATCCCCTCCGTCCAGGTTGGCGTCTGGTACGGCCTGTACGCGCCGAAGAACACGCCTGCGGCAGTACAAACCAGGATCAACAGCGCATTGCTGGCCGCCATCCAGACGGACGCATTCAAACAGGCGCAACTCGCTTCCGGGATCGATGTGGTTCGAGACGCGCGCAACACGCCCGCGGGCCATCGCGAATACCTGCGCAGCGAGATTGCGCGCTGGACGCCGGTGATCAAGGCGGCGGGAGCCTATGCGGACTAGGGCCGTGAGGAAGCGCGCAGCGATACATCACCCGACGGTTTCCCGAACCATCAGGACTGCGCGCTTGCGGCCCCATACAACCAAGGCAAATCCAGCACCTTCTCCCCCAGCATCTTCATCGCCATGTCCCGCCCCCACCGAACCACTCCATCGGCATGGAAAATCTGCCCGTTGCGCAGCGCCCTCGCCTGCACACGCGCATTGCGTTGCCAGCGGTTGAGCGCATAGCGCTGCAGCATGGTGGGCACGTCCAGGGCCGGGTCCAGCGCCTGGGCCAGGGCGCGGCCCAGTTCGGCGGCGTCTTCAATCGCCATGCCCGCGCCTTGCGCCAGGTAGGGGCGCATGGGATGGGCGGCGTCGCCCAGCAGGGCCACACGGCCGACCGCGTGCTGGTGAGCGCCCTGCATGGGCGCGCGGTCGTGCAGCACCCACAGGCGCCAGCCTTGGATGGCGTCCATCACTTCGCGTAGCGCGGCGCAGCAGCCGGCGGTTGCGGCGGCCAGGTCGGCGGCGTTGGCGCTGTGATCCCAGAGGTCGGCTTCGGACGCGACTTCGCCATGCACGATGGCCACCACGTTGAGTGATTCGCCGCCGCGCACCGGGTACTGCACCACATGCATGCGCGGCCCCAGCCAGGCAGTGACCTGCTGGCTCCTGAGCCCTTCGGGCAGGTCCGCCTGCCGCACCAGTGCGCGGTATGCCAGGTGGCCGGTGCGGCGCGGCAGGCCGTCGCCCAATAACTCCTGGCGCACCGTGCTCCAGATGCCGTCGGCGCCTATGAGGGCGTCGCCTTCAATGCCGGGGCCGTCGTCGGCCTGCACCGTGACGGCTTGCGCGGTCTGGCTGAAGGACTGCAGCGGGCGGCTCAGGTGCAGCTTGACGTCGGCGTTTTGCTGCACGGCCTCCAGCAAAAGGCGGTGCAAATCCGCGCGGTGCAAGGTGGCATAGGGTGCGCCATAGCGTTCGGCGATGGTGGCACCCAGCGGCAACTCGCCCAGCACCTGGCCCGAAATGGCGCTGCGCACCTGCAGGCGCTCAGGAAACGCGGCCACGATCTGCAAGGCGCCGGCCAGGCCCCAGCCCTGCAGCACCTTGACCACATTGGGGCCGAGCTGGATACCCGCGCCGACCTCACTGAACGCGTTTGCGCGTTCAAACAGGCGAACATCCCAGCCGGCGCGCGACACCGCGAGCGCCGCCGCCAGTCCGCCGATGCCGCCGCCGGCTACCAGGGCTTGCCTGAACATCAAGCCAGCAACTGCCGCAATACAAAAGGCAGGATGCCGCCGTTGCGGTAGTAGTCGACCTCGATGGGTGTATCCACACGCAGGATCACGGTGACTTCCTCGCGCGAGCCGTCGGCGCGCGTGATGACCAGCTTGGCCTCGCTTTGCGGCTTGAGTTCGGGGTGCGGAATCACGTCGATGACTTCGGTGCCGGTGAGCTTGAGGGTTTGCCACGATTCGCCCGGCTTGAACTGCAGGGGCAGCACGCCCATGCCCACCAGGTTGCTGCGGTGTATGCGCTCGAAGCTGCGCGCCACCACGGCCTTGATGCCCAGCAGCTGCGTGCCCTTGGCGGCCCAGTCACGCGAGGAGCCGGTGCCGTATTCCTCGCCGGCAAAAATCACCGTGGGCGTTCCCTGCGCCATGTACTTCATGGCGGCGTCGTAGATGAACATCTTTTCGTTGCCGGGCTGGAACAGCGTCACGCCACCCTCTTCACGCGAACCTTCCGCGTCGGGCGGGATCATCAGGTTCTTGATGCGCACATTGGCAAACGTGCCGCGCATCATCACGTCGTGGTTGCCGCGGCGCGCACCATAGCTGTTGAAGTCGGCCTTCTGCACGCCGTTTTCCTGCAGCCACAGCCCAGCGGGAGAGCTGGCCTTGATGGAGCCGGCCGGCGAGATGTGGTCGGTGGTGATGGAATCGGCAAACAGCGCCATGATGCGAGCGCCCTTGACCGACACGCTGCCGGCCGCACCTGCGGCCATGCTGAAGTCCTTGAAGAAAGGCGGCTCGGCGATATAGGTGCTGGCGGGCCAGGTGTAGGACGTGCCCTTGACGCCCTTGATGTTCTCCCAGAGCTTGCCCGGCTCTGTCTTGACCTTGGCGTAGTTGGCGCGGAAGGCCTTACCGTTCATGGCGTACTTCATGAGCTTGTAGATTTCGTCGCTGCTCGGCCAGATATCGCCGAGGTAGACGTCCTTGCCACCCTTGCCCTTGCCGACGGGCTCGGTCATCAGGTCGCGCATCACCGTGCCGGCAATCGCATAGGCCACCACCAGCGGCGGGCTGGCCAGGAAGTTGGCCTTGAGGTTGGGGTGTATGCGCGCCTCGAAGTTGCGGTTGCCCGAAAGCACGGCCGCGCAGACTAGGTCGCTTTTGGTGATGGCTTCGTTGAGCTCGGGCGTCAGGTCGCCGGCATTGCCTATGCAGGTGGTGCAGCCGTAGCCGGCCAGCGCGAAGCCGAGCTTTTCAAGGTAAGGCAGCAAACCGGTTTCCGTGAGGTACTCGGTCACGATGCGCGAGCCGGGCGCCAGCGAGGTCTTGATGTGCGGCTGCACCTTGAGGCCCGCCTCCACCGCCTTCTTGGCCAGCAGGCCCGCTGCCAGCAGCACGCTGGGGTTGGAGGTATTGGTGCAGCTGGTGATGGCGGCGATCAGCACGTCGCCGTTGCCCACCGTCACGCCGGGCGGCGAATGCACCACCTCGGTCTGTGCCGTGGCTGGTGCGTCCGTGGTGTTGCTGGCGCGGGCATGGGCCAGCGTGGGCCGGTTGCCTTCCATCTCGACCACGGCGCGCGCGGCGCCCGCGGGTGTGGGCGGCGCGGCCGGCAGGGTGTCCTGGCGGCCTTCGTCGGTGCGGCGCACCAGGTGGCGCGTATTGAGCATGGCCGGCGGCTGGTTGAAACCGTTCTCGGCAATCGGCTTGCTGAACAGCGACTTGAACTGGCCGGCGACATTGCCGAGCTCGATGCGGTCCTGCGGGCGCTTGGGGCCGGCCAGGCTGGGCGTGACGTCGCCCAGGTCCAGCTTCACCACATGCGAGTAGTCGATCTCGCCCGCCTTGGCCACGCCGAACAGGCCCTGGGCCTTGAAGTAGGCTTCAAAGGCTTCGATCTCTTCCTTGGTCCGGCCCGTGCCCTTGAAGTAGTCAATGGTTTTTTCGTCGACCGGGAAGAAGCCCATGGTGGCGCCGTACTCGGGCGCCATATTGCCTATGGTGGCGCGGTCGGGCAAGGCCAGCGTGCGTGTACCCTCGCCGAAGAATTCAACAAACTTGCCGACGACCTTTTCCTTGCGCAGCTGCTCCGTCACGCGCAGCACCAGGTCGGTGGCGGTGACGCCTTCGCGCAGGCGGCCGGTCAGCTCAAAGCCGACCACGTCGGGCGTGAGGAAGTAGACCGGCTGGCCCAGCATGGCGGCCTCGGCCTCGATGCCGCCCACGCCCCAGGCGACCACGCCAATGCCGTTGATCATGGTGGTGTGGCTGTCGGTGCCCACCAGCGAGTCGGGGTAGTACACGCCACCGGCCGTTTTATGCACGCCGCGCGCCAGGTATTCGAGGTTGACCTGGTGCACGATGCCGAAGCCCGGCGGCACGACGCCGAAGGTGTCGAAGGCCTGCATGCCCCACTTCATGAACTCGTAGCGCTCGCGGTTGCGCTGGAACTCGAGCTTCATGTTGAGGTCCAGCGAATTTTTCTTGCCGTAATAGTCGACCATGATGGAGTGGTCGACCACGAGGTCCACCGGCACCAGCGGCTCTATGGCTTTCGGGTTCTTTCCCAGCTTGAGCGCCACGCTGCGCATGGCGGCCAGATCGGCCAGCAGCGGCACGCCGGTGAAATCCTGCAGCACCACGCGCGAGACCACAAAGGGGATTTCCTCGCTGCGCTCGGCCTTGGGCAGCCAGTTGGCCAACTGGGCCACGTGTTCGGCCGTGACTTTTTTGCCGTCACAGTTGCGCAGTACCGATTCGAGCACGATGCGCATGGACACCGGCAGGCGCGCGACTTTGGGGAATTGTTTGGCCAGTTCCGGCAGGGAGTAGAACTTGCCGGTTTTTCCCGAAACGGTCTTGAAGCTTTTGAGCGTGGAGGGAAAAGCGTGGGGAGGCGGTTTGGCCATGGCGGACTCCTTTTTTATTGACGGCAGCCCCCATTCTGGCAGGCACTGCGGCCCCGTGGGGGGCCGAGCCCGCATATCCTGCCCTCCTGCCCAGTCTTGTGCTTTCTTTTTCTTACCAAGCCGGTTGCGGCGCCGCGCGGCGCAGGCCGAAGTATTGCAGTTCGGCCAGCACCGCGACCGTCAGCGCCTGCACCACCACATAGGCCACACCCAGCATGGAAGGCGACACCCGGCCGCCGACCAGCAGCAGCACGCAGGCCAGCGCCCAGCCTATATTGCCCGCCACCAATACCCAGACGATGGACCGCGGCAAAGGCTTACGCGTTGAAACAAACGCAACGATGGCGGCATAGACCAGCAAAAACGCCCCGGTGTAGGCAAGCAAGCCCTCGGGCAGGTTCAAGAGGCGGGCCATCGCGGCCGGAAAAGCGACCTGCAACACGCCGCAGGCAATGCACGACAGCGCATCCACGCGCAGCACGTTGCGCAGGAAGTTGGGGGAAGACAGCATGGAACTCGAAGACATGGCAAAACTCCTGATGCGGCAGCCGGTGACGTGGATCAGCGCGCCGGGCCGCCGGGTCGGTGCGCATGGAAGCCATCATTCCCGGGCCCCGGCCGACCGTCGATAACCTGGCAGGTAATGGAAAACCGGCCCCATGGCTTTACGATGAGGCCATGACCGCCAGCACCCACTCCCCCAGCCGCCCGGCGCCGCGCAGCGCGCCCCAGCCCTTTGGCGACCACCTGCGCCACTGGCGCCAGCACCGGCGCCTGAGCCAGCTGGATCTGGCCCATGAGGCCGACATCTCGACGCGCCACCTGAGTTTTGTGGAAACCGGCCGATCCGTGCCCAGCCGCGAAATGGTGCTGCGGCTGTCGGAGCGGCTGGACATTCCGCTGCGCGAGCGCAACGTGCTGCTGGTGGCCGCCGGCTACGCACCCATGTACCGCGAAAGGCCGCTGGCCGACCCGGCCCTGGACTCGGCGCGCCGGGCGGTGGAACTGATTCTGAAAAGCCACGAACCCTGCCCCGCGCTGGCGGTAGACCGCCATTGGAACCTGGTGGCAGCCAACGCCATGGTGCCGCACCTGCTGGCGGGCGCCGACCCCTCCCTGCTGCAGCCGGGCCAGACCAATGTGCTGCGGCTGAGCCTGCACCCGAAAGGCCTGGCGCACGCCATCGTCAACATCGTGCAGTGGCGCAGCCATATCTTTGAACGGCTGCGCCAGCAGGTCACGGCCACGGCCGACCCTGGGCTGGCGGCGCTGCTGGAGGAACTGCGCGCCTACCCCTTGCCGCCGGGCGCCGAAGACACGCAGCTCGACGGAGAGCACCTGGGTGTGGTGATGCCGCTGCGGTTTCGCACGCCGGCCGGTGTGCTCAACTTCATCAGCACCACCACGGTGTTTGGCACGCCCGTGGACGTCACCCTGCAGGAGCTGGCGCTGGAGACTTTTTTCCCGGCGGACGAGACCACCCTCCAGATGTTGCAGGGCTTGAGGAACCCGAAACCCTGAACGCCATGTCGCCCGCGTGATTGGCAAGCCGGCGCCGCAAGCGCGTAATGAGGGGACAGACCAGCCACAGACAGCGGAGACAGCCATGACCGAATCCACAGCCATCCAGTCAAACGGGGAGACCACCCACCACCGCATCTGCCCGCTCTGCGAGGCTTGCTGCGGACTGGAGCTCAAGGTGAAAGCCGGCAAGGTCATCAGCATTCGCGGGCACGAGGCCGATGTCTTCAGCGCCGGCTACATCTGCCCCAAGGGGGTGGCGCTGAAAGACCTGCATGAAGACCCTGACCGGCTGCGCACACCGCTGATCAAACGCGACGGGGTGTTTGTCGAAGCCAGCTGGGACGAGGCGTTTGAGGAAATCAACCGCCGCCTGCCGCCGCTGATAGCCGCCCACGGCAAAGACAGCGTGGCCGTGATGGCCGGCAACCCGACCTCGCACAAGGCCGGCCTGCTGCTGTACTTTCCGCGCCTGGTGCGCGCACTGGGCTCGCGCAATGTGTACTCGGCCTCCACGCTGGACCAGATGCCCAAGCAATTGGCCTCCGGCCTGATGTTCGGCAACTGGCTGAGTGTGGCCGTGCCCGACATCTCGCGCAGCGACTTTGTGCTGATGCTGGGTGCCAACCCGCTGGCCAGCAACGGCAGCCTGTGGACCGTGCCCGACTTCAAGGGCAAGGCCAAGGCGCTGCAGGCGCGCGGCGGCAAGCTGGTGGTGGTGGACCCTCGCCGCACCGAGACGGCCGCCATGGCCGATGAGCACCACTTCATCCGCCCCGGCGGCGACATGTTCTTTTTGCTGGGCCTGCTGCACACCGTGTTTGCCGAGAAGCTCGCCCACCCCGGCCGGCTGGCGGAGCACCTCAACGGCCTGGCCGAGCTTGAAGCGGCAGTGGCGCCGTTTGACGCGGGCACCGTGGCCGCGCGGTGCGGCATCGGCGCGGACACCATCCGCAGCCTGGCGCGCACGCTTGCAGGCACACCGCGCGCCGCCGTCTACGGCCGCATCGGCACCTGCACGCAGGAATACGGCACGCTGGCCAGCTGGCTGATCGACGTGCTCAATGCCGTGACCGGCCATCTCGACGAAATCGGCGGCGTGCTGTTTCCCAAGGCCGCGGCCTTTGCCGCCAACACCGCGGGCCGACCCGGCAGCGGCAAGGGCGTGACCACCGGCCGCCACCACAGCCGCGTGAGCCGCGCGCCCGAGGTGCTGGGCGAGCTGCCGGCCACCTGCCTGGCCGAAGAAATCGAAACCGCGGGCCCCGGCCAGGTCAAGGCCTTCATCAGCATCGCGACCAACCCCGTGCTGTCGGTGCCCAACGGCGAGCGCCTGTCGCGCGCGCTGGACCAGCTGGACTTCATGGTCAGCCTGGACATCTACCTCAACGAAACCTCACGCCACGCAGATGTGATTTTGCCCGGCCCCTCGCCGCTGGAAGACATGCACTACGACGTGGTCTTCACGCAGTTCTCGTGGCGCAATCACGCGCGCTACAGCGCACCGGTGTTTGCCCGTGCGGACGGGCAGCCCGATGAATGGGAGACCCTCACCCGGCTGACGGGCATCCTCCAGGGAAAAGGCATTGGCACCAGCGCGGTAGACCTGGACGACATACAGTTCGCACAGGACACCCAGCGCCTGTTTGGTGAGCACAGCGCGGCGGTCGTCCACGCGGTCAGCGGTCTCAAGGGGACCGAACGCCTGCTGGATGTGGCCCTGCGCAGCGGCCCCTACGGCGACGGCTTTGGCCGCAAGCCGGAGGGCTTGACCCTTGCCAAGGCCAAAAGCATGAGCGGCGCCCTGGGCGGCATGGACCTCGGCGAACTGGCGCCGCGCATCCCCGAGATATTGCGCACGCCTTCCGGCAAGGTGGAGCTGGCGCCCCCTTCGTTGCTGGCCGACCTGGCCCGCCCCGCGGCTGATTTGCTTCGCCCCGTGCCCGACCTGGTGATTGTCGGCAGGCGCGACGTCAGGTCCAACAACAGCTGGATGCACAACCTGCCCTTGCTGGCCAAGGGGCCCTTGCGCTGCACCGCCCTGGTCCACCCACAGGACGCGGCGCGATTCGGCCTGGCCGACGGCGCTATCGCGCGCATCAGCAGCAGCAAGGTGGCCGGCCCGCGGCACATCGAGGCGCAGGTGCAATTGAGTGAAAGCATGATGCCTGGCGTGGTGAGCCTGCCGCACGGATGGGGCCACGGCCAACCCGGGACACGGCTGTCGCTGGCGGCCGAGCGCCCCGGCGCCAACCTCAACGCCCTGCTGGATGAGCAGTGGCGCGACCCGCTGTCGGGCAATGCAGTGCTGAGCGGCATACCGGTGACGATCAGGGCGCTGGAGGCCCGGCCGGCGGCCAGCGCCACCGCGGCAGCGGTGGTGCAGGCCTAGGAGACAGTCCCAGGACTCAGGGTTCAGAGCTCAGAACTCAGAACTCGACGATGGTCTTGAAGCCGCCCCAGAACATGCGTTTGGCGTCGAAGGGGTGGTTCTTCGGATCCATCATGCCCTCCAGGCGCGGGTCGGACATGACCTTCTTGTTGATGCTGTCGCGCTGCTTGCGCGACTTGAAGCTGATCCACGAAAACACCACCACCTCATCCTTCTTGAGCTTGACGCTTTGCGGGAAGGAGGTGAGCTTGCCGGGCTTGACGTCGTCGGCGATGCACTCGGTGTAGTCGAGCGCGCCGTACTCCATCCAGATCTTGCCGGCCTTGCGCGCCAGCTTGCGGTAAGCGTCGACTTTCTTCTTTGGAACGGGAAGCACAAATCCATCAACATAACGGGCCATGGGAAGTCTCCTTGCTTGAGGGTCAATGAAGTGCATGCGACACAAGCGGGAAACAGCAGCGGGTGCCATCGCAGCGCTTGTGTACGCCGTACACAATATACCCAAAACAGGAATTCCCTCGCCGGAAAAAGTAACAAAGCTTGCTGGCCCTCCGGGGGCGGTCGCCCTCGGTGGCGGTTTCAGGCGCTGAAAACGTGGGCCTGGCCGGCCACCGTGATGCGCACCATGGCGCCCAGCGCCGGCGCATGCATGCTCGCGCTGTGTACCAGCAGCGGCTCATCCCAGGCGGCCGATGGCGCCGGCGCCGCGGCGGCGGGGCCGGCGCCGCGCACCAGGCGCACCGACAGCACGCACACCGAGCCGCCGAAATCGGTGTCGGTGACCGCGCCGTAACAGGCATCGCCATGCACCGCCGCTTCAGCAGGCACTTGCACCACCTGCAGTTGCTCGGGCCGCAGCATGATCTGCGCCGCGCCCCGGCGCCCGCTGTCGTTGACGGCGACACGCCCCAGCGCGCAATCGGCCCAGCCGCCGGCCAGTTGCGCGGGTAGCACAATGCTGTCGCCCAGGAAGCCGGCCACCGCCGCGTCGCGCGGCCGCAAATACACATCAAGCGGCCGGCCGGCCTGCACCAGCAGCCCCCCGCGCATCACGGCCACCTGGTCGGCAAACGAAAGCGCCTCGGCCTGGTCGTGCGTGACGAGGATGGTGGTGATGCCCGCCGCGCCCAGCAGCTGCGCCACCGCCTTGCGGGTGCTGGCGCGCAGGCCGGTATCGAGCGCCGAGAAAGGCTCGTCCAGCAGCATCAGCCGCGGCCGCTGCGCCAGCGCGCGTGCCAGCGCCACGCGCTGCTGCTGGCCGCCCGAGAGCTCGTGCGGGCGGCGCGCCAGCATGGCGCTGTCCAGCGCGACCATGTCCATCAGTTCGGCAATGCGTTCGGCGCGCCGCGGCGTGTTGCGCGGCAGGCCGAAGCCGACGTTGCCTTCAATCGTGAGATGCGGAAACAGTGCGCCGTCTTGCGGCACATAGCCTATGCCGCGTTCGTGTGCGGGCACGGCCTCAGGCCCGTCAGCCAGTTGCCGGCCGCCCAGGGTGACGCGGCCCGCGTCGGGCGCTTCGAAACCCGCGATGATGCGCAGCAGCGTGGTCTTGCCCGAGCCCGAGGGGCCGACGATGGCGGTGCGGCTGCCGGGTGCGACGCTCAGGTCCACGCCGCCCAGTGCCTGGACAGTGCCGTAGTGTTTGTGTATCGCTTTCAATTCCAGGGAAGTCGTCATCGCGTCATCGTCCCGCCGTGCGTTTGGATTGGTGGTAAAGCAGCCAGGTCATGGGCAGCGAGAGCAGCACCATGATGAGCGCATAGGGCGCGGCAGCGGCGTAATCGATCTCGCTGCTGTAGGCCCAGAAAGAGGTCGCCAGCGTGCGCGTGCCGTTGGGCGCGAGCATCAGGGTGGCGGTGAGCTCATTGGTGATGCCCAGGCCCACCAGCGCCGCGCCGGCCGCAGCACTCGGCGCGGCCAGCCGCAGGGTGACGGCCCACAGCGCCTGCGCGGGCGTACGGCCCAGGCTGCGCGCGGCCTGCTCGAGCTCCACCGGCGCCTGCGCGATGCCGGCGCGCAGGCTGATCAGGGCACGCGGCAAAAACATCAGCAGATAGGCCAGCAGCACCGTGATCGCCGTCTGGTAGATCGGCAGGCGCACGGTGACGGTGACAAGGGCCAGCGCCACCACCACGCCGGGCAGCGAGCCGACCATGTAATTGCAGGCTTCCAGCACGCGCTGCAGCCGGCCCGGCGAGCGGATCGACAGCCAGGCCATGGGCACGGCAGCCACGGTGGTCAGCAGCGCGCCGGCGAGCGCGAGACCCAGGGTTTGCAAAAGCGACGGACCGAGTTCATCGAAGCGCCAGACGGCCGCGCCGCCCGCCAGCAGCCAGCGCCCCAGCGTGAACAGCGGCACGCCCAGCGCCAGCAGGCTGAGCAGCGTGGGCAGCAGCAGGCTCAAGGCGGTCAAGCGGCCCAGCTTGCGCTTGGATGGCATGCGCGCCGCGCCCGTGCCCACACGGGCATAACGCTCCTTGCCGCGCGCGGCCGCTTCCAGCCCCAGCAACGCGAAGCAGCACACCACGAGAACGCCCGACAGCATGTTGGCGGCGGGCCCGTTGTAGGTTGACTGGAACTGGTCGACGATGGCGGTGGTAAAGGTGTCGAAGCGGATCATCACGTAAAGGCCGTACTCGGCCAGCAGGTGAAGCCCCACCAGCAGCGAGCCACCGCACACCGCGAGGCGCAGCTGCGGCAACACCACACGAAAGAACACAGCCCAGGGGCCCAGGCCCAAGGAGGCGGCGCTGTCTTCCATGCCCGGGTCCAGCCGGCGCAGGGCTGCGGCCACCGGCAGATACAGAAACGGAAAATAGGCGATCAAGGAGACCATCACACCGGCTGTGAGGCCATGCAGGCCGGGCGCCACCGTCATCCAGGCATAGCTGTGCACAAAGGCCGGCACCGCCAGCGGCGCGACCAGCAGCCAGGCCCAGGTGCGCGCGCCGGGCAGGTCGCTGCGCTCGGTGAGCCAGGCCAGCGCCACCGCCAATACCGCGCACAGCGGCACCGTGAGCGCCACCAGCAGCGCGGTATTGAGCAGCAGCTCGCCGACGCGGGGCCGGAAGATCAGGGCCGAGGCCGTGTCCCAGCCGGTCTGCACACCGACCCAGAGCACAAAGCCCAGCGGCAGCAAGGCCAGCAGCGACACCACCAGGGCCGCGCCGCCCACCCAGGACAGGCGCCAGCCGCCGCGGCCGGCCGCCGGCGCGGGCAGCAGCACCGCGGTCGCCGGCTTCAGGGCGACATCGGCACCAGCATCGAGGGGTAAGGCGCTCAAGGGAAGCGTCCGGTCAGCGGAGCCCAAAAACGGTTTACAACAGGCCGGCCTGGGTCATCAGGTCGGTGACTTTCTTGCTGTTGAGTTTGGAGGGCTCGACCTTGGGCGCCTGCAGCTCGGCCAGCGGCACCAGCTTGGGGTTGGACTGCGCGCCCGTGCCGACGGCGTACTCATAGGCATCGCCGGTTTTCAGGATGTCCTGGCCGCCCTTGCCGGCGATCCATTTCACGAAGGCCTGGGCTTCGGGCTGGTGCTTGCTCGAGGCCAGCACGCCGCCGCCGGAAATGCTCACAAAGGCGCCGGCATCCTGGTTGCGGAAATAATGCAGCTGGGTGTTGTTGCTGTTCTCGCCGGTCTTGGCCTGGTCGCCGTAGTAGTAATAGTGGTAAATCACGCCGCCCTCGATCTGGCCGGCGTTGACGGCCTTGAGCACCGTGCCGTTGCCTTTGTAAGGCGTGGCGTTTTCCTTCATGGCCTTGAGCCAGGCGGCGGTGGCGGCCTCGCCCTTGAGCTCAAGCAGCGCGCTCACGATGGCCTGGAAGTCGGCGCCCGAGGGCGACGCGGCCCAGCGGCCCTTCCAGGCGGGCGTGGCCAGGTCCAGCATGGACTTGGGCAACTGGGCCGGCGTGAGCTTGGCCTTGTTGTAGACAAACACGGTGCTGCGCGCGGCGATGCCTGTCCAGCGGCCGTGCGCGGGGCGAAAGTTGGCGGGCACTTCAGACAGCGTGGCCGCGTCCAGCGGGGCAAACAGCCCGGCGGTGTCAACCAGCGCCATGGCGGGCGAGTTCTCGGTCAGGAACACGTCTGCGGGTGATGCGGCGCCCTCCTGCACGATCTGGTTGCCCAGTTCGGTATCGCTGCCGTTGCGCAGCGTGACCTTGACGCCGGTTTCCTTGCTGAAGGCCTCGGCCCAGGCCTTGGTCAGGCTGGCGTGCTGCGCGTTGTAGACCACGATGCCTTCGGGCGTGGGCTTGACGCCCTGGGCGGTGGCGGCCAGGGGTGCGGCCAGCAGGCCGGCGGCCAATGTGGCGGCGGCGGCGAGGAATGGGAGGGACAATTTCATGAAACACCTTCAGGGGATGGAAAACGGCGCGTGCTGCGGCGGGTCACGCCTGTAAGCAAGCCGTAATACAAATGCGAATTACTTGCATCTGTATGGTAACCGCTTCCACAGCCCCGGGGCATGTCTGGTGGGTAAACCTGGGCGGACCGTGAGGCTGTGGGCCCGCGCTGACAGACGGCCGCGACCGAGGCTGATGCGCCGACCCCGTATGCACTCCTAGCATGGGCCGGATACGCCAACTTTTCAGGGAGTTCCCATGAGCACACCCAAATCCGACCACGATACGCTGTGGGAGCTGATCCAGGGCATACGCTTCGGCATGCTGACGCACCGACATGCCAACGGCATGCTGCACGCCCATCCGCTGACCACCCAGAACCAGTCGCTGGACGAGGACGCGCGGCTGTATTTCTTCATCTCGCGCAAAAGCGAGCTCGCGCAACGCCTGCAACAGGACGGCAACGTCAACGTGTCTTACGCCGACCCCGGCGAAGACAGCTATGTGTCGCTGTCGGGCCAGGCGCTGGTCGCCGAGGACCAGGATAAAAAAGAGGAGCTCTGGTCGCCGCTGGCCCGCAGCTGGTTTCCCGCCGGCGTCCACGACCCGGACCTGGCTTTGCTCGAAGTGCGCGTCCACCATGCCGAATACTGGGACGTGAAGGAAAGCAAGATGGTGCAACTGTTCAAGATGGCCAGGGCGGCCATCACGGGCGAACTGCCGCGCAAGCTGGGCGAGCACAAAGAACTGCACATTTCCTGACCCTGAAGGCTTGCCCCATGCCCTTTATCTCGTTCAACAAATCCACCGAGCCGGCCGCGCCCGACGACCTGCGCATCAACTCCGCCGCGGTGCTCTATGTGGAGGCTTCGCCGCCCGACCTGGTCGGCCGGACCTTGATCCACATGCTGGGCCAGGGCGGCACAGTCAACGCCGTTACCGAGTCCATAGGCACCGTGGTCTCCACCATAGGCGGTCTGGTGGGCTTCAGGCGCCACTACCTGGCGCCGCCGCCCGAGGACGGCGCGTCCACGGTCTATGTACAGGCGGCCAACGTGAGCTATATACGCCCCAACCTGCCGATGGCGCCGGAATTCTGGTACCTGAAGTTTGTCGACGGTTCGGAACTGCGGGTGGCGGACCCGCTGCCGTCGGGACTTTGAGCACACGCGCCAGACGCCCAAAAGAAAAGCCCGGCCGAAACCAGCAAGGCTTTGTGTCGTGGTGCCGGATTATTTTGAAGCCGATTGCGCGGGCACGTAACGGATCGGCTCATCACCCACACGCAGGTAGTTCACAACGCCCATCACGTCATCGACCAGCCAGACGGCTTTTTCAAGGGCCTCGGACTGCTCGCGCGTCTTGACGCAGCCTTTGAGAAACACCAGCCGCCGCTCACCCTGCACCCAGACGCTGGTGTCGTCAAAGCGTCCGTCGAGCTTGATGTATTGCGACACGCGCGGAATGATTTCGGCGTCGTACCAGTAGGAGTTGGGCAGCCGGCAGCGGCCCACGCGGTAGCAACTGCCGCCGTGCTGCGCCCGCACATGGGCCACGTCGCGCACTTCCTGCTCGGTGTAGAGCGGCCCTTCGGGAACCGGGCACTGGGCAATGGCCGAGGTGACCTGCAGGAAGGGATCGTTGAAGGCGTTGGTGCGAGCTTCCTGAGCCTGCACGCCCGCCGCCGGAAGAAGGGCAAAAAAAAGGAAGGAAAGAAGTGATGGTTTCTTCATCACTTCATCCTTCCAGTTCATCTTGCGGCTGTCAAGCCGCAGGCAGCGTGTCCGCTCAGGCGGGCACGCCGTCCTTCACGGTATCGGCCATGTCGGTGTAATCCTTGACCTGATCGAAGTTGAGGTACTGGTAGACCTGCGCACTGGCGGCCGTCAGAACGCCCATGTCGGCCATGTACTCGGCCTTGGTGGGGATGCGGCCCAGCTTGGAGCAGATCGCGGCCAGTTCGGCGGAGCCGAGGTAGACGTTGGAGTTCTTGCCCAGGCGGTTCGGGAAGTTGCGGGTGGAGGTGGAGAACACCGTGGCGCCCTCCTTCACCTGCGCCTGGTTGCCCATGCACAGGCTGCAGCCCGGCATTTCCATGCGCGCGCCGGCCGAGCCGAGCACGCCGTAGTGGCCTTCTTCCGTCAATTGCTTGGCATCCATCTTGGTGGGCGGCGCCATCCACAGCTTGACCGGGATGTCGCGCTTGTTTTCGAGCAGCTTGGAAGCCGCGCGGAAGTGCCCGATATTGGTCATGCAGCTGCCGATGAAGACTTCATCGATCTTGCTGCCGGCCACTTCGGCCAGGGTCTTCACGTCGTCGGGGTCGTTGGGGCAGGCCACGATGGGTTCGTGGATGTCGGCCAGGTCGATCTCGATGACGGCGGCGTATTCGGCATCCGCATCGGCCTTGAGCAACTGCGGGTCGGCCAGCCAGGCTTCCATGGCGGCGATGCGGCGTTTGATGGTGCGCACGTCCGAGTAACCCGTGGCGATCATCCACTTCAGCATCGTGATGTTGCTGTTGATGTACTCGATGATGGGTTCCTTGTTCAGGTGCACCGTGCAGCCACCGGCGGAACGCTCGGCCGAGGCGTCGCTGAGCTCGAAGGCTTGCTCCACCTTGAGGTCGGGCAGTCCTTCGATTTCCAGGATGCGGCCCGAGAAGATGTTCGTCTTGCCCTGCTTGGCGACCGTCAGCAGGCCGGCCTTGATGGCGTAGAGCGGGATCGCGTTGACCAGGTCGCGCAGCGTGATGCCGGGCTGCATCTTGCCCTTGAAGCGCACCAGCACCGATTCAGGCATGTCCAGCGGCATGACGCCGGTGGCGGCGCCGAAAGCCACCAGGCCCGAGCCCGCGGGGAAGCTGATGCCGATGGGGAAACGGGTGTGGCTGTCGCCGCCGGTGCCCACGGTGTCGGGCAGCAGCATGCGGTTGAGCCAGCTGTGGATGATGCCGTCGCCGGGACGCAGCGAAATGCCGCCGCGCGTGCTGATGAAGTCGGGCAACTCGTGGTGCATCTTCACGTCGACGGGCTTGGGATAAGCCGCCGTGTGGCAGAAGGACTGCATGACCAGGTCGGAGCTGAAGCCCAGGCAGGCCAGGTCTTTCAGTTCGTCGCGGGTCATGGGGCCGGTGGTGTCCTGCGAACCGACCGAAGTCATCTTGGGCTCGCAGTAGGTACCGGGGCGCACGCCCTGGCCTTCCGGGAGTCCGACCGCGCGGCCGACCATTTTTTGCGCCAGCGTGAAACCGCGGCCGTTGTCCTCGGGACTGACGGGCAGGCGGAACTGGGTGGACAGCGGCAGGCCCAGCGCGAAGCGCGCCTTGGCCGTGAGGCCACGGCCGACGATCAGCGGAATGCGGCCGCCGGCGCGCACTTCGTCGAACAGCACGTCGCTCTTGAGCTTGAACTCGGCGATCACCTTGCCGTCCTTGAGCGCCTTGCCTTCGTAGGGACGCAGCTCGATCACGTCGCCCATCTCCATCTGGCTCACGTCGAGCTCAATCGGCAGCGCACCGGAGTCTTCCATGGTGTTGTAGAAGATCGGGGCGATCTTGCCGCCCAGGCAGACGCCGCCAAAGCGCTTGTTGGGCACGAAGGGAATGTCTTCACCGGTCCACCAGAGCACGGAGTTGGTCGCGGACTTGCGCGAGGAGCCGGTACCGACCACGTCGCCGACATAAGCCACGAGGTTGCCCTTGGCCTTGAGTTCTTCAATGAACTTGACCGGGCCGCGCTTGCCGTCTTCCTCGGGCGTGACGCCGGGCCGCGCGTTCTTGTGCATGGCCAGGGCGTGCAGCGGGATGTCGGGACGGCTCCAGGCGTCGGGCGCGGGCGAGAGATCGTCGGTGTTGATTTCGCCGGCCACCTTGAAGACGGTCAGCTTGATGGACTGGGGCACTTCGGGGCGGCTGGTGAACCATTCGGCATCGGCCCAGCTTTGCAGCACGGCCTTGGCGTATTTGTTGCCCTTCTCGGCCTTTTCCTGCACGTCGTGGAACTGGTCGAACATCAGCAAGGTGTTTTTCAGGCCGCTGGCGGCTTGCGTGGCAACGCTGTCTTCGGCGTCGTCGAGCAGTTCGACCATGGGGCTGATGTTGTAGCCGCCCAGCATGGTGCCCAGCAGCTGCGTGGCTTTTTCACGCGAGATCAGCGCGCATTTTTCCGTGCCGTGGGCCACGGCGGCCAGGTAACTGGCCTTGACCTTGGCGGCGTCATCCACGCCGGCGGGAACGCGATAGGTGATGAGTTCGACCAGGAAAGCTTCTTCACCCTTGGGCGGATTCTTCAGCAGCTCGATGACTTCGCCGGTCTGCTTGGCGGACAGCGGCAGCGGCGGGATGCCGATCACCGCGCGCTCAGCGACATGGTTGCGGTAAGTTTGCAAGAACTCGGATGACATGCTGGTTTCTCCTGTGATCGAAATCGTGGTGTGTAAAAAATCGGTTGCTGTTTACTTGGCGGCCGAGGCGGGCTGCGCGGCGACGGCCGACGCATCGGAAGTGCCGGGTGCAGCGGCGGCAGGGGCGGCGGCGACGGCCGGCTTGGGCGCGTCCAGCACGCTGGCGGGCGGGTTCAGCTTGATGGCTTCGGCCACCGCCAGCTGCGCCGGGCTCATGCACTCGTCGGCCAGGCGTATGCCCAGCTTCTGGTTCATCAGCATGGATTTATTCGCCAGTTGCAGCCAGACGGCGCCGGCCTTCTGGTCTTCCAGGCGGATCGCGCCGGTGCTGGTGGCCACGGGGAACATGCGGTACTTGAAGTTCTTGCCGACGACGCTGAAATAGCCGGGCGCCTTGGGGTCGGCCGTGAGGTCGACCGCCGCACCCAGTTCGCAGGGCAGCTTGCCCACATGCACACGCTCGGCGATGGCCAGCTCGGCCGGCGTCAGCGCGGCTTCGGCGGCCTCAATGCCGGCGGCCACGTTCTTGGCAGCGCTCTTGAGGTTGGTGCGGCTGGACGGGTTGACGACGGGCTGCTTCTTGGCGGCGGGTTTTGCCGCGGGCTTGGCGGCCGCATCGGTCTGGGCCATGGAAAAACCGGAAGCGGCCAGCAAAACAGCGGCGGCCAGTGCGTGGACAACGGAGGGGGTGTGGAGTTTTTGCATGGGGCTTTCGTACGGTGATGAGATGGTGAACGTTCAGTGAAACGCGGTCTTGAAATAAGCTTGCGCCTCTGGGGGAAGCGCCCGGCCGGTCTGGTGCGCGCGCTCCAGCACCTGCCAGAAGAAACGGTAGCTCGCGCGGTCGTGCAGCTTGCCTTCAAAGCTGATGGGCGCCCAGTCGGCGCGAGCGGCGGCGGTGATGATTTTGGCGGCGTCTTCAATCTCGCCTTCGCCGGGCGCGAAGGCCTCCAGGATGGGGCGGATCTGGTTCGGGTGGATACTCCACATCCGGGTGTAGCCCAGTTCACGGGCGGCATGGCGTGCGGCGGCGGTCATGGCTTCAGTGTCATTGAATTCCGTGACAACACAATGCGAGGGCACTTTGCCGTGGGCATGGCAAGCCGCGGCGATTTCGAGCTTGGCGCGCAGCACCAGCGGATGCGTGAACTGGCCGCGGCTACTCATGCCGGCGGCGGGAATCGCGCCTCCATGGGCCGACACAAAATCCATGAGCCCGAAGCTCAATGACTGCACGCGCGGGTGCGCGGCGATCTCAAAGGCATTGCTCACCGCCAGCGGCGACTCGATCAGCACATGCAGGGGCAAATCCCCGGCGCCGGCGGCCAGCAGCGCCTGCTCGGCGCGCAGCACGTCGGCCAGCGATTCCACCTTGGGGACCATGATGTGTGAGAGATGGCGCGCCAGCTTGCCGGCAATGACCGCCATGTCGGCATCAAAAGCCGGGTGGCCGACCGCATGCACGCGCACGGCGACACGCGCCTTGTCGCTGGCAAGCGCCGCCAGCGCCACCACCATGGCCGCATGGTCGGCTTCGCCGCCCACGGGCGCACCGTCTTCACAGTCCAGCGTCACGTCGAACACGCAGGCGCCGAACTCCTCGATCATCTCGGCCTGTAGCTGCAGGCTTTTGCGCATGCGCGCTTCCACGCCACTGTAGTGGTCGCAGACCGGCAAAATCATGGCACCGGCCTGAGCGCCCAGCAGCACTTGCGCGGGATGAACGGCGGTGGTGCTCATGGTTTGCGTTGGGCGACGATGAACATGCGCGGGAAGGCCAGTAACCGTTTTCCATCGCTGCGCGGCGGATAGGCCCGGTCGACGCGGCGTTCGTATTCAGCGAGGTAACTCGCCCGCAGGTCCGGCGGGAGGCGGTCCACAAAAGGCTTGAGGCCCGTCGCACGCACCCATTCCACGATCGCCGCGGCCGAAGCCATGGGATGCTGGTAGGCCGTACGCCAGACATCGACGTGCGCGGCCTTATCGGCCAGCAGGTCGTAATAACGGTCTATGGAGAACAGCTCGGTGCGCAGTTTGGAGTAGTCACCGATCGCCTCGGTCCACGGCGCCTCGGCGGCCAGTTCGCGCATCAGGCGATGCGTGGGCTCGTCGCGGTTGTCCGGCATCTGGATGGCCAGCACGCCGCCGGGCGCCAGCGCGGCGAACAGCCGCGGGATCAATATGGCGTGGTCGGGCACCCATTGCAGGGCCGCATTCGCGTAAATCAGTTGGGGCGCGGCATCGCCTGAAGCGGGCTGCCAATCGGCGATGTCGCTCAACTCGAAACGCGCGGCCGGCAAGCGCTGGCGCGCGTTGGCCAGCATGGCTTCGGAATTGTCGGTGCCCGTGACCGTGGCGCCCGGAAAGCGGCGAACCAGCAACTCGGTGGAATTGCCAGGCCCGCAGCCCAGGTCGAACACCGCGGCCGCCTGCGCCAGCGGAACCCGCGCCAGCAACTCCTGGGCCGGGCGCGTGCGCTCGTCCTCATAGCGGCTGTAGAGTGCGGGGTTCCAGTCGCTCATGAGGGGCGGCGGTGGTGTGCGGGCAAGGTGCTGGGCGGCCTCGAACTGGGTACTGGTTTACAGCAGGTGCTTGACGCCGTCCTGCTCACCCTTGAGCTCGTCCAGGGTCTTGGTGATGCGTTCCTGGCTGAAGGCGTCGATTTCCAGGCCTTCGACCAGTTTGTACTCGCCGTTCTCGCAGGTTACGGGGAAGCCGAACATGATGTCCTTGGGAATGCCGTACTGGCCGTCCGAGGGGATGCCCATGGTGACCCACTTGCCGTTGGTGCCCAGCGCCCAGTCGCGCATGTGGTCGATTGCGGCGTTGGCGGCCGATGCGGCCGAGGACAGGCCGCGCGCCTCAATGATGGCGGCGCCTCGCTTGCCGACGGTAGGCAGGAACACATTGGCGTTCCATTCCTGGTCGTTGATCATCTTGGCGACGCTCTCGCCCTTGATGGTGGCGAAACGGTAGTCGGCGTACATCGTGGGCGAGTGGTTGCCCCAGACGGTGAGTTTTTCGATGTCAGCCACAGGCTTGCCGGTCTTGGCGGCGATCTGGCTGGCAGCGCGGTTGTGGTCCAGGCGCAGCATGGCGGTGAAGTTCTTGCGCGGCAGGTCGGGCGCGCTCTTCATGGCGATATAGGCGTTGGTGTTGGCGGGGTTGCCGACCACCAGTACCTTGACGTTGCGGCTGGCGACGGCATTGAGGGCCTTGCCCTGCGCCGTGAAGATGGCGCCGTTGACGGCCAGCAGTTCGGCGCGTTCCATGCCGGGGCCGCGCGGGCGCGAACCGACCAGCAGCGCGTAGTCGGCATCCTTGAAGGCCGTCATCGGGTCGCTGTGGGCTTCCATGCCGACGAGCAGCGGGAAGGCGCAGTCGTCGAGCTCCATCATCACGCCCTTGAGCGCTTTTTGCGGGCCTTCAACAGGCACTTCGAGCAGTTGCAGAATGACGGGCTGGTCCTTGCCGAGCATTTCGCCGGAGGCAATGCGAAACAGCAGTGCGTAACCGATTTGGCCAGCTGCACCGGTGACTGCAACACGGACGGGTTTTTTGCTCATGATCGAGGGCTCCAGGAAAGTTAAGAATCGGTTGATGAGGGTGTGATGTGAGATGTCTGGCGCGAGCCTGGGATATTCAGGGATGGTTTGGCGGGATTTCACCCCTCAAAATCACCGCAAAACGGCAGGCCATGCACTGGCTCAGCCCAAGATTTTACGCTTGAAAAGTGACGGGCGTCAATTTGTCTTATGTCTTATATAAGATATGATTCGGGCTTGATTCGGAGTTTATTTCCCGGGATGCCGCGCGCCCGCCGCGGCGTCGCCTCAACCTGCCGTTAACCGCCGCCAAACTGTTGCCATGGCCATCCATACGTCCTCATTGACCGATCCCGCCGCCCTCGCCGGCGATGCCGGCGCGGCGGCGGGCGTGGCGCCGGCCTTCAGCCCGCTGTACCAGCAGATCAAGGTGCTGATCCTGCAAAGCCTGCAGGCCGGCGAATGGAAACCCGGCGAAGCCATCCCCAGCGAGATGGACCTAGCCGCGCGCTTTCGCGTGAGCCAGGGCACGGTGCGCAAGGCGATTGACGAGCTGGCCGCCGAAAACCTGGTGGTGCGCCGCCAGGGCAAGGGCACCTTTGTGGCCACGCATGCCGAGCAGCATGTGCAGTACCGCTTCCTGCGCCTCATGCCCGACAGCGGCGACACCAACAGCGAAGGCCCGGCCGAGCGGCAGATCATCGATTGCAAGCGCCTGCGCGCGCCCGCCGACATCGCCCGCCCGCTGTCGCTGCGCACCGGCGACGCCGTGCTGCAGCTGCGCCGCGTGCTGGCTTTCCAGGGCACGCCGACCATCCTCGAAGACGTCTGGCTGCCCGGCGGCCCCTTCAAGGGCCTGACCGCCGAGCGGCTGGCCACCCACCGCGGCCCCATGTATGCGCTGTTTGAAACCGAGTTCGGCGTGCGTATGGTGCGCGCCGAGGAAAAAATCCGCGCCATCGCGGCCGATGAAGCATCCGCAATGCTGCTCGGCGTGCCGGTGGGCGCGCCGCTGCTCAGCGTGGAGCGCATCGCCTTTACCTACAACGACCTGCCCATGGAATTGCGCCGGGGCCTGTACCGCACCGACACCCATCACTACAAAAACGACCTTAGTTGACGGGATTCATCAAGAAGCTGCAATCGTTTGTAAGCTTATTGTTGCGTTGCAATAGAATTCGGCTGTTTAGCTGTAATTGCATCCCCGGTTACCCATCAGTTACACCCCCCCACGAAAGCCTAAAAAAATGACAGAGCTGGCATCCAAACAGCGTCCCAAGCGGCCCGAGTTCCGCAACATCAACGCGCTCTCCGACCTCCCTTCCTATCGTTTGCCGCCCGCAGGCTGGGTTTCCATCCTCCACCGCATCAGCGGCTTCATCATGTTCCTGCTGATGCCCTTCATCATCTGGATGTTCGACACCTCGATCTCTTCCGAGATCTCCTTCGAAAAATTCAAGGCCGCCTTCAATATCGGCATGCTGGGCCTGCCCGGCTTCCTCTGGAAGCTCGCGGCCCTGGCCCTGATCTGGGCCTACCTGCACCACTTCATCGCCGGCCTGCGCCACCTCTGGATGGACGTCAGCCACGCCGCCGTCAGCAAGGAATTCGGCAAATCCTCCGCCATCTTCACGCTGGCCGCGAGCATCGCCCTGACACTGGTCCTCGGCGCCAAGCTGTTCGGCCTTTACTGATCACAAGGAGCATAAAAAATGGCAGTTAACTACGGCTCCAAGCGCATTGTTGTCGGCGCCCACTACGGTTTGCGCGACTGGCTCGCGCAGCGCGTCACTGCGGCCCTGATGGCCCTCTTCACGGTGCTGCTGCTGGCCCAGGTCATCTTCAGCAAGGGCCCCATCGGCTACGACAAATGGGCCGGCATCTTTTCGGCGCAATGGATGAAGGTGCTGACCTTCACGGTCATCATCGCCCTGCTCTACCACGTGTGGGTCGGCATGCGCGACATCTGGATGGACTACATCAAGCCGGCCTCCATCAAGCTGGTCCTGAATGTGTTCACCATCGTCTGGCTCGTGGCCTGCGCCGGCTGGGGCATCCAGGTGCTGTGGCGCCTCTGAGCCACCGCCCTCCAGATCCGACAAGAAGACCGACACCCCCACAAAAATCATGACCGCAACTTCCCAACTCCCCAAGCGCAAATTTGACGTCGTCATCGTCGGTGCCGGCGGCTCCGGCATGCGCGCATCGCTGCAGCTGGCGCGCGCCGGCCTCAACGTGGCCGTGCTCTCCAAAGTGTTCCCCACGCGTTCGCACACCGTCGCGGCGCAGGGCGGCATAGGCGCCTCGCTCGGCAACATGAGCGAGGACAACTGGCACTACCACTTCTACGACACCGTCAAGGGCTCCGACTGGCTCGGCGACCAGGACGCGATCGAATACATGTGCCGCGAAGCGCCCAAGGTCGTGTACGACCTCGAGCACATGGGCATGCCCTTTGACCGCAACCCCGACGGCACGATTTACCAGCGCCCCTTCGGCGGCCACACCGCCAACTACGGCGAAAAACCCGTGCAGCGCGCCTGCGCCGCGGCCGACCGCACCGGCCACGCCATGTTGCACACGCTGTACCAGCAAAACGTCAAGGAAAAAACCAGCTTCTTCGTCGAGTGGATGGCGCTGGACCTGATCCGCGACGCGGCGGGCGACGTCGTGGGCGTGACCGCCCTCGAAATGGAAACCGGCGACGTCCACATTTTTGAAGCCAAGACCACGCTGCTGGCCACCGGCGGCGCGGGCCGCATTTTCGCCGCCTCGACCAACGCCTTCATCAACACCGGCGACGGCCTGGGCATGGCGGCGCGCGCCGGCATCCCGCTGGAAGACATGGAGTTCTGGCAGTTCCACCCGACCGGCGTGGCCGGCGCCGGCGTGCTGCTGACCGAAGGCTGCCGCGGCGAAGGCGCGATCCTGCGCAACAGCAACGGCGAGCGCTTCATGGAGCGCTACGCGCCCACGCTGAAGGACCTGGCGCCGCGCGACTTCGTCTCGCGCTCCATGGACCAGGAAATCAAGGAAGGCCGCGGCTGCGGCCCCAACAAGGACTACATCCTGCTGGACATGACCCACCTGGGCGTGGACGCCATCATGAAGCGCCTGCCCTCGGTGTTCGAGATCGGCCACAACTTCGCCAACGTCGACATCACCAAGGAACCGATTCCCGTGGTGCCCACCATCCACTACCAGATGGGCGGCATCCCGACCAACATCCACGGCCAGGTCGTCACGCAGGACGCCAACAACCAGAGCCAGGTGGTCAACGGCCTTTACGCGGTGGGTGAGTGCTCCTGCGTCAGCGTGCACGGCGCCAACCGCCTGGGCACCAACTCGCTGCTGGACCTGCTGGTCTTCGGCAAGGCCGCCGGCAACCACATCGTCGAGTTCGCCAAGACCACCACGCACAAGCCGCTGCCGGCCGACGCCGCCGACAAGACCCTGGCCCGCATCGCGCGCCTGGACAACGCGACCGACGGCGAATACGCGCAGGACGTGGCCAACGACCTGCGCGCCGCCATGCAGCAGCACGCCGGCGTGTTCCGCACCCAGGCCATCATGGATGAGGGCGTGACCAAGATCGCCGCCCTGCGCGAGCGCGTCAACCGCATCGGCCTGAAAGACAAGTCGAAGATCTTCAACACCGCGCGCATCGAGGCCCTGGAAGTTGAAAACCTGATCGAGGCCGCGCAAGCCACCATCGTGTCGGCCGCCGCCCGCAAGGAAAGCCGCGGCGCGCACTCGGTCGACGACTACGGCGACACGCCGGAGCACCCGAACGGTCGCAACGACACCGACTGGCACAAGCACACGCTGTGGTACAGCGAAGGCAGCCGCCTGGCTTACAAGCCGGTGCAGATGAAGCCCCTGACCGTCGATTCCGTGCCGCTGAAGACGCGCACGTTCTAAAAACAGACACGACAGACGGCCTGCGACCCCATAAGAAGCGAGAACCCCATGACCAAACGCACCTTCAAGATCTACCGCTACGACCCGGATACCGATGCCAAGCCCTACATGCAGACCATCGAGGTGGAACTCGACGGCCATGAGCGCATGCTGCTGGACGCGCTGATGAAGCTCAAGGCGCAGGACCCGTCCATCAGCTTTCGCCGCTCCTGCCGCGAAGGCGTCTGCGGTTCGGACGCGATGAACATCAACGGCAAGAACGGTCTGGCCTGCCTGACCAATATGCGCACGCTGCCCGAAGTCATCGTGCTCAAGCCGTTGCCGGGCCTGCCCGTGGTGCGCGACCTGATCGTCGACATGACGCAGTTCTTCAAGCAGTACAACTCGATCAAGCCCTACCTGATCAACGACAACGTGCCGCCCGAAAAAGAGCGCCTGCAGAGCCCCGAAGAGCGCGACGAACTCAACGGCCTCTACGAGTGCATCCTGTGCGCCAGCTGCTCGACCTCCTGCCCCAGCTTCTGGTGGAATCCCGACAAGTTCGTCGGCCCGGCCGGCCTGCTGCAGGCCTACCGCTTCATCGCCGACAGCCGCGACGAAGCCACCGCCGAGCGCCTGGACAACCTGGAAGACCCCTACCGCCTGTTCCGTTGCCACACCATCATGAACTGCGTCGACGTCTGCCCCAAGGGCCTGAACCCGACGAAAGCCATCGGCAAGATCAAGGAAATGATGGTTTTGAGGACAGTCTGACCGTTCGCTGACCGACCCGACACTATGGAAACCGCCGACGCCCTGCTCGATGAGCGCGCCCTGAGCAAGCTCAAGTGGCGCTGTCGGCGCGGCCTGCTGGAAAACGACCTGCTGATAGCGCGCTTCTTCCAGGGCCACGAGGCCACCCTGACCGTCAGGCAGGCTAAAGGGTTGAGTGATTTAATGGATTTGTCCGACAACGACCTGCTCGACCTGCTGTTAAAACGGAAGGCCGCTGGCCAGCTGGCGGACGAATCGGCCAAGGCAAGCGCCTCTACTTCTGAAGCCCATGACGTTTTAAAGTTGCTGCAGCCCTCGACCCCGGCTCCGTGATTCCCAGCCCGTCCCAATTTGACACTGATACGAAAGAAAGAAGCAAGAAATGAAGCTAGCTGACAACAAAGCCACCCTGTCCTTCAGCAACGGCAGCCCCAGCATTGAACTGCCGGTGTACCAGGGCAATGTCGGCCCGGACGTCGTCGACATCCGCAAGCTGTATGCCCAGACCGGCATGTTCACCTACGACCCCGGTTTCCTTTCGACCGCTTCCTGCCAGTCGGCCATCACCTACATCGACGGCGACAAAGGCGAGCTGCTGTACCGCGGCTACCCCATCGAGCAGCTGGCCACCAACTGCGACTACATGGAAACCTGCCACCTGCTGCTGTACGGAGAGCTGCCCAATGTGGCTCAGAAAGCCGACTTCGTGCACCGCGTGACCAACCACACCATGGTCAACGAGCAGATGCAGTTCTTCCTGCGTGGTTTCCGCCGCGATGCTCACCCCATGGCCATCATGACCGGCCTGGTCGGCGCCCTGTCGGCCTTCTACCATGACAGCACCGACATCAACAACCCGGAACACCGCGAAATCGCCGCGATCCGCCTGATCGCGAAGATGCCGACCCTGGTCGCCATGGCCTACAAGTACACCGTGGGCCAGCCCTACATGTACCCCAAGAACAACCTGAGCTACGCCGGCAACTTCCTGCACATGATGTTCGCCACGCCGTGCGAGGAATACAAGGTCAATCCGGTGCTCGAACGCGCGCTGGACCGCATCTTCATCCTGCACGCCGACCACGAGCAGAACGCCTCCACCTCCACCGTGCGCCTGTGCGGCTCCTCCGGCACCAACCCGTTTGCCGCCATCGCGGCCGGCGTGGCCTGCCTCTGGGGCCCGGCCCACGGCGGCGCCAACGAAGCAGCCCTCAACATGCTGGGCGACATCCAGAAACAGGGCGGCGTCGAGAAAATCGGCGAATTCATCAAGCAGGTCAAGGACAAGAGCTCCGGCGTCAAGCTGATGGGCTTCGGCCACCGCGTTTACAAAAACTACGACCCGCGCGCCAAGCTCATGCAGGAAACCTGCAAGGAAGTGCTCCAGGAAATGGGCCTGGAAAACGACCCGCTGTTCAAGCTGGCCATGGCCCTGGAAAAAATCGCACTCGAGGACGACTACTTCGTCTCGCGCAAGCTCTACCCCAACGTCGACTTCTACTCCGGCATCGTGCAGCGCGCCATCGGCATCCCCGTGCCGCTGTTCACCGCGATCTTCGCGCTGGCCCGCACCGTCGGCTGGATCGCCCAGCTCAATGAAATGATCGGCGACCCCGAGTACAAGATCGGCCGCCCGCGCCAGCTGTTCACCGGCGCCACGACCCGCCAGGTCAAGCCGCTGGCCAAGCGCTAAGCAAGCCTGCGCTTTGCGCAAAGCCCGCCTGATGGCAGCATCGGCGGGCTTTTTTACGCCCCGGCCGGGAAACGCCTGCCGGCAAGCGGGCCATCGCGTATTGCGATGACAAAATCCTATTCTTAGCGGCAAAATAGCGATTCATCGTCGTCTAACGCGATGACGACAAGCCCCACGCCCATGAAAAGCTCAGAACGCAACTTTGCCCGCCGCATAGACCTGACCTCGCTTCAGCTCTTTGTGGCCGTGTGCGAGCTGGGCAGCATAGGCAAGGCCGCCGAGCGCGAATTCATCGCCGCCTCGGCCGTGAGCAAGCGCCTTTCCGACCTCGAGGCCACGCTGGACACCCCGCTGCTGTACCGCCACACCCGCGGTGTCGACCTGACACCGGCCGGCGAAAGCCTGCTGCACCATGCGCGCTCGGTGCTGTTCAGCCTCGAAAAAATGCAGAGCGAGCTCAGCGAGTACGCCGACGGCGTGCGCGGCCATGTGCGCGTGCACGCGAGCATCTCGGCCATCGTGCAGTTCTTGCCCGAAGACCTGGGGGCTTTCACGCGCGAGCATTCCGGCATCAAGATAGACCTCGAGGAGCACCTGAGCACCGAGGTCGTGCGCGCGGTGCAGGAAGGCGCCGCCGACCTGGGCATCTGCAACACCGCCGACGGCGCGGGCGACCTGCAGATACTGCCCTACCGCAGCGACAAGCTGGTGCTCATCGTCCCCAGGGGCCACCCACTGTGCGCGCAAGGCGCCATCCGCTTCGAGGCGGCACTCGACTACGACCAGGTCGGCCTGCATTCCAACAGCTCGATTTACCTGGCCATGCGCGAGGCCGCGGCCCGGCTGGGCCGCACCATCAAGCTGCGCATCCACGTGACCGGCCTGGACGCCATGTGCCGCATGATCCACAACGGCCTGGGCGTGGGCGTGATGCCGCAGCGCGCCTTTGAGCTGACGCACGGCGTCGGCGAGCTCGAATCCATACCGCTGCTGGACAGCTGGGCGGAGCGCCAGATCCAGCTGGTCGCCCGCGACTTTTCCACGCTGCCGCTGACGGCCCGGCTGCTGGTGGAGCACCTGACGCAACCCGCGGCGCCGGCGCCCCGCGCCAAACCGGCCCAAACCGGGACCGTCCCCGTCGGTGCGGCCGCCTAAAATCACCTGCAACGACAAACACAAACACAAACGGCAACGAGAGACCACGAAGGAAAACCATGGGACGCACCCTTTACGACAAGATCTGGGACGAGCACGTCGTTCATACCGAAGACGACGGCACGTCAATCCTCTACATAGACCGCCACCTGGTGCACGAAGTCACCAGCCCGCAGGCCTTTGAAGGCCTGCGCGAGGCCGGCCGCAAGGTCTGGCGCATCAGCTCCATCGTCGCCACCGCCGACCACAACACCCCCACCACCGGCTGGGAACTCGGCTACGACGGCATCACCGACCAGGTCAGCAAGGAACAGATCACCACGCTGGACAGCAACATCAAGGAATTCGGCGCGGCCGCCTTCTTCCCCTTCCTCTCCAAGCGCCAGGGCATCGTGCATGTGATCGGCCCCGAAAACGGTGCCACCCTGCCCGGCATGACGGTGGTCTGCGGCGACTCGCACACCTCCACCCACGGCGCCTTCGGCGCGCTGGCGCACGGCATAGGCACCAGCGAGGTCGAGCACGTGATGGCCACGCAAACCCTGCTGGCCAAGAAGGCCAAGAACATGCTCGTGAAAGTCGAGGGCAAGCTCGCTCCCGGCCTCACGGGCAAAGACATCGTGCTGGCGATCATTGGAAAGATCGGAACAGCAGGTGGCACCGGCTACACGATTGAATTCGCCGGCGCGGCGATACGCGCGCTCAGCATGGAAGGCCGCATGACGGTCTGCAACATGGCGATTGAAGCCGGCGCGCGCGCCGGCCTGGTCGCCGTCGACCAGAAAACCATCGACTACGTCAAGGGCCGCCTGCTGTCGCCCACCGGCGTCGAATGGGACATGGCCGTCAAGTACTGGAACACGCTGCACTCCGATGCCGACGCGAAATTCGATGCCGTGGTCGAGCTCGACGCCAGCCAGATCCTGCCGCAGGTCACCTGGGGCACCTCGCCCGAAATGGTGCTGTCGATTGACGACCGCGTGCCCGACCCCGACAAGGAAAAAGACGCCAACAAGCGCGATGCCATCGAACGCGCCCTGAAATACATGGGCCTGGAGCCTGGCAAGGCGCTGAACGACCTCTACATCGACAAGGTGTTCATAGGCTCCTGCACCAACAGCCGCATCGAGGACATGCGCGAAGCCGCCGCCGTGATCAAGAAGATTGGCCAGAAGGTCGCGAAAAACGTCAAGCTCGCGCTGGTGGTACCGGGCTCCGGCCTGGTCAAGGAGCAGGCCGAGCGTGAAGGCCTGGACAAGATTTTTGTGGCTGCCGGCTTTGAATGGCGCGAACCGGGCTGCTCCATGTGCCTGGCCATGAACGCCGACCGGCTGGAGCCGGGCGAACGCTGCGCCTCCACCAGCAACCGCAACTTCGAGGGCCGCCAGGGCGCCGGCGGACGCACCCATCTGGTCAGCCCCGCCATGGCGGCGGCGGCGGCCGTGCACGGCCACTTTGTCGATATCCGCAAGTTTGTCTAACCCGAGCCACAGGAGGAACTTTCCATGAAAAAAATCACCACCCTGCTCGCGCTGTCGCTGGCGTCCATGTCCCTGCTGCTGGCCGGCTGCAACACCTTCCGCGGTGTCGGCCAGGACGTCCAGAAAGTCGGCGAGAAAATCGAAAACGCGGCGAAGAAGTAAATGAAAAAATTCACCATACACAAGGGCCTCGTGGCCCCCATGGACCGCGAGAACGTCGACACCGACGCCATCATTCCCAAGCAGTTCCTCAAATCGATACGCAAGACCGGCTTCGGCCCCAACCTGTTCGACGAATGGCGCTACCTGGATGCGGGCTTTCCCGGCCAGGATCCGGCCACGCGCAAACCCAATCCCGACTTCGTGCTGAACCAGCCGCGCTATGCGGGCGCCTCCATCCTGCTGGCGCGCAAGAACTTCGGCTGCGGCTCTTCGCGCGAACACGCGCCCTGGGCGCTGGACCAATACGGCTTTCGCGCCATCATCGCGCCCAGCTACGCCGACATTTTCTTCAACAACAGCTTCAAGAATGGCCTGCTGCCCATCGTGCTGCCCGAAGCGCAGGTGGCCCAGCTGTTCGACGAGGCGCTGGCCTTTCCCGGCTACCAGCTGACGGTGGACCTGGAGCGCCAGGTGATCGTCAAGCCGCAGGGAGAAGAACTCCCCTTCGAGGTGCAGGCCTTCCGCAAATACTGCCTGCTCAACGGCCTGGACGACATCGGCCTGACCCTGCGCCAGAGCGACAAGATCAAGGCCTTTGAAGCCGAGCGCCTGGCGACCAAACCCTGGCTGAACCACACCGTCGCGGGCTGAACACCCCTTCCTTTCACGCATCCGCTGCGCGTCGCCTCATAGAGGGGCGCGCAGCCATCCAAAGACTGCACCATGAAAATCGCAATCCTGCCGGGTGACGGCATTGGCACCGAAATCGTCGCCGAGGCCGTCAAGGTCCTGAAGGCCCTGGACCTCAAATTTGAAACCGAGAGCGCGCTGGTCGGCGGCGCCGCCTACGAGGCCCACGGCCACCCCTTGCCCGAGGCCACGCTCAAGCTCGCCAAAGAAGCCGACGCCGTGCTCTTCGGCGCGGTCGGCGACTGGAAGTACGACAAACTGGACAGGCCGCTGCGGCCCGAGCAGGCCATCCTGGGCCTGCGCAAAAACCTGGGGCTGTTCGCCAACTTCCGCCCGGCGATCTGCTACGCGCAACTGGTGGACGCCTCCAGCCTCAAGCGCGAGCTGGTGTCCGGCCTGGACATCCTCATCATCCGCGAACTGACCGGCGACATCTACTTCGGCCAGCCGCGCGGCCGCCGCGTCTCGCCCGACGGCCACTTTCCCGGGGCGGAAGAGGCTTTCGACACCATGCGCTATTCGCGCCCCGAGATCGAACGCATCGCCCACGTCGCCTTCCAGGCCGCCCGCAAGCGGGGCAAGCGCGTGACCAGCGTCGACAAGGCCAATGTGCTGGAGACCTTCCAGCTCTGGAAAGACGTGGTCACCGAGGTCGGCACGCAATACCCCGACGTCGCACTGGACCATATGTATGTGGACAACGCCGCGATGCAGCTGGTCAAGGCGCCCAAAAAGTTTGACGTGGTCGTCACCGGCAATATGTTCGGCGACATCCTCAGCGACGCCGCCGCCATGCTGACCGGCTCCATCGGCATGCTGCCCTCGGCCAGCCTGAACGACAAAAACCAGGGCCTGTACGAGCCCAGCCACGGCAGCGCGCCCGACATCGCCGGCAAGGGCGTGGCGAATCCGCTGGCAACGATTTTGAGCGCGGCCATGATGCTGCGCTTCAGCCTGAACCAGCCCGAAGCCGCCGCCCGCATCGAAAAAGCCGTGGATGCGGTACTGAGCCAGGGCCTGCGCACGCCCGACATTTACAGCGAAGGCACGACCAAAGTCGGCACGGTGCAGATGGGCGACGCGGTCGTCAAAGCGCTGAGCTGACGTTTTTTCGCCGCAAACCGCCTCAAACCACGGTTTTACCGATGGTTTGAGGCGGCTGTCAGCCTCGGCAAAGCCAAGCCTGGCTACAATTGACACTTATGCGCAAAAACCCCGCTTTCACCCACTGCCCCGCCGCCCTGCGCGCGGGTCATGGCGCGCCGGTTCTTGCCCAGATCACCAAAACGACCACCATTAAAGGCTAGCAAGCCTGGTTCGTCGTGCCCTGCCGGCTCGATGAGCCGGGCCCAAAAGCCATATTTTTGACTTTTTGAAGGGGCAGTTCCAATGAAACTCAAAGGCAATCTCACAGGGCTCGTCGGCTGGCGCGGCATGGTCGGCTCGGTGCTGATCGACCGCATGCAGGCCGAAGGCGATTTCGACCTGATCGAGCCGGTGTTCTTCTCGACCTCCAACGCGGGCGGCAAAGCCCCCGCCCAGGCGAAGAACGAAACCACGCTCAAAAACGCCTTTGACATTGAAGCGCTCAAGAAGTGCGACGTCATCATCACCGCCCAGGGCGGCGACTACACCTCCGAAGTTTTCCCCAAGCTGCGCGCAGCCGGTTGGAAGGGTCACTGGATAGACGCGGCCTCTACGCTGCGCATGAACGACGACGCCGTCATCATCCTGGACCCGGTCAACCTGCCGGTGATCCAGAACGCGCTGGCCAAGGGCGGCAGCAACTGGATTGGCGGCAACTGCACGGTCAGCTGCATGCTGATGGGCGTGGGCGCGCTGTACAAGGCCGGCCTGGTCGAGTGGATGACCAGCATGACCTACCAGGCGGCTTCGGGCGGCGGCGCGCAGCACATGCGCGAATTGCTGACGCAGTTCGGCACGCTCAACAGCGAAGTCCGCTCGCTGCTGGACGACCCGAAGTCCGCCATCCTTGAAATCGACCGCCGCATCCTGGCCAAACAACAGGGCTTGAGCGCCAGTGAGACCGCCAACTTCGGCGTGCCGCTGGGCGGCTCGCTGATCCCCTGGATCGACAAGGACCTGGGCAACGGCATGAGCAAGGAAGAATGGAAGGGCGGCGCCGAGACCAACAAGATCCTGGGCCAGGGCGCGAGCTTCGGCACGGCCGAAACCCCGGTCGACGGCTTCTGCGTGCGCATAGGCGCGATGCGCTGCCACAGCCAGGCGCTGACCTTCAAGCTCAAGAAGGACGTGCCGCTGGCCGACATCGAGGCCATGATCGCGGCTGACAACGAGTGGGTCAAAGTCGTGCCCAACACACGCGAGGCCTCCATCAAGGACCTCACGCCTGTGGCCGTCACCGGCACCATGCAGATCCCTGTGGGCCGCCTGCGCAAGCTGGCCATGGGCCCTGACTACCTGGGTGCGTTCACGGTGGGCGACCAGCTGCTGTGGGGCGCCGCCGAGCCGCTGCGCCGCATGCTGCGCATCCTGCTGCAGGCCTGAAATAATGCAGGTGAGCGGCTGCCAACATACAGCCGCCCATCAGTAACTACATGTCACAAGACGTTGTCGTCAGACAACATCCGAAACTTGTAAGTTGCTGCTAACTCGCTGTGTCAAAACTTAAGTGGTGTCTTAGCTTGTCAGCCTAATGCCTTGATGTTAAGGTTGTTTTTCGAAAATTCGCATCGAGGTTTTTGTGCGCATAAGCAGAATAAAGTTACATGCAGACCGAGCACTGGAGGCTCACAACCCCATGAATAATCGCGGTCGTTGGCGTATAGGCGCCCTGGCAAGTGCCATTGCACTGCTCGGCAGCCTGGCAAGTCTGGAGGCCCACGCGCTCGCGCTGGGCCGAATCACGGTTCAGTCGGCATTGGGCGAGCCCCTTCGCGCGGAAATCGAAATCGCCGATATCAGGCCCGATGAAGCGTCCAGCCTCAAGGCCGGCGTGGCCCCGCCCGACACCTTCAAGGCCGCAGGGCTTGAATACGGCAGTGTGGTTTCCGGCGTCGAGGTCAGCCTGCAAAAACGCGCCGATGGCCGCTCCTTTCTGCGCCTGAGCAGCAGCCGCCCCGTCACCGAACCGTTTGTCGACCTGATCCTGGAAGCCAGCTGGGCCAACGGCCGTATCACGCGCGACTACACCATGCTGTTCGACCCGCCGGCCCTGCGCTCGGGCAGCTCCGCAGCCGCGCCCACCGCACCGGTCCTGTCGTCCCGCCCCGCGGCGCCGCCGGCCAAGGGCATTGCCTCCATCCCCTACTCGCCGCCGGCCGGCCCCAGCACCCGGCCCGCGCCGGTCGCCAAGGCTCCCGCCGCGCCTCTCGAAAAAGTACCCGCCGGCGGAGACAAACAAGTCACCGTCAAGACCGGCGACACGGCCGGCAAGATTGCCGCCCAGAACAAGCCCGCCAGCGTGTCGCTGGACCAGATGCTGGTGGCCCTGCTGCGCAGCAACCCGGACGCCTTCATCGGCGGCAACGTGAACCGCATCAAATCCGGCGCCGTGCTGGACATCCCGAGCGCCGAAACGGCCGGCGCGATTGCCGCCGGTGAAGCCAGCCAGACCATCGTCGCGCAAAGCAAGGACTTCAACAGCTTCCGCCGCAAACTGGCCGAAGGCGTGCCGGCCACCCAGGTGGCCAGCGCCGACCGCCAGGCCGGCGGCAAGGTGCAGGCCAAGGTCGAAGACCGCGCGCCTGCCAGCAGCACACCCGACAAGCTGACCCTCTCCAAGGGCGCAGTCCAGGGCAAGGCAGCTCCGACGGCGGCCGAAGACAAGATCGCCAAGGAACGCCAGGCCAAGGAAGCCTCTACACGGGTGGCCGAACTGTCCAAGAACATCAGCGAACTGAACAAGCTGGGCGCGGCTCCTGCGGCGGCGCCCGCGGCCAGTGCGACCAAAGCCCCTGGCGTCGCCGTTCCCGCACCCGCCAGCGTGCCGACCCCCGCGGCCGCACCGGCTCCTGCCGCGGCAGCCGCCCCTGCCGCACCCGCATCCACGCCAGCCATCACGCCGGCACCGGCACCGGCACCGGCTGTTGCCGCCGTCACACCGCCAGCAACCGCCGCCAGCGCACCAGTAGCAGCAGCCTCCGCTTCCGCAGCAGCGGCATCCGCCTCCGCCAGCCCTGCCCCGATGGCTTCGGCCTCCGAACCGGCCCCGGCCGCCAGCGCTGCGGTCACACCGCCTGTGGCTGCTGCCAAAAAACCCGTGGCGCCACCGCCACCACCCCCGCCTGAACCCAGCCTGCTCGACGAACTGCTCGACAACCCGCTGATACTGCCCATCGCCGGCGGCCTGCTGTTGCTGCTCGCCGGTTTCGGCTTTTACCGCTATCGCCAGCGCGGCGGCGCGGCCCAGGTCGACAGTTCCTTCCTCGAAAGCAGGCTGCAGCCCGATTCTTTTTTCGGCGCCAGCGGCGGCCAAAGAATTGACACGAATGAAGGCAACGCCACGGGCTCGTCCCTGGTGTATTCGCCCAGTCAATTGGATGCCGCTGGCGACGTCGACCCCGTAGCCGAAGCCGATGTGTACCTGGCCTATGGACGTGACCTGCAGGCCGAGGAAATCCTCAAGGAAGCGATGCGCACCAGCCCGATGCGTGTGGCCATCCATGCCAAGCTGATGGAAATCTACGCCAAGCGCCGCGACAGCAAGGCGTTTGAGACCGTCGCCATCGAGGCTTTCAACCTCACTCACGGTAGCGGTCCCGAGTGGGCCTACATCACCGAAATGGGCCGCGAACTCGACCCCGCCAACCCGATGTACCAGCCAGGCGGGCAGCCCGCCGGCTCCGGCCACGGCGGCAGCACCTCGGCCTTCAGCCCGGGCGGCACCGTGGCCATGGTGGCACAACCGGCGCATGTCCCCGCGCCCACGCCTTCGGTGGATGTTGACCTCGACCTGGACTTCTCGCTCGGTGACGAACCCAGTGAGCCGACCACCCCGGCAGCCATCTCGGCCCCGCCTCCGCCGCCGCCGGCACCTGTGCGCGTTGAGCCCACAGTGGCCATGAAGGCACCGGAACCCGCTCCCCTGAACATGGATTTCGGCAGTGCCACGGTGGCGCTCCCGACGGCGACGCCGCCGGCCGCCAAACCCGCCCCGGCCGCGGCCGACGCGTCTTTCCTCGACGAAGGCCTGAATTTCACGCCCGAACCGTTCACACCGGCGCCCAAACCGGCACCCGCCCCCGTGAAAGCGGCAGCGCCCGCGCCGGCCCCTGCGCCAGCAGCGGCACCGGCACCCGCGGCTGACAGCGGCATGCTGGAGTTCGACCTCGGTTCGCTGTCGCTGGACCTGAACGGCCCCACCACGGAAAGCCCCGCCCATCCCGAGGAAGCCTTGTCCGTATCGGGAGACCCGCTGGAAACCAAATTCCTGCTGGCCGAGGAATTCCGTTCGCTCGGCGATTCCGATGGCGCCAGGTCCCTGGCCGAAGAGGTGATGGCCGAAGCCAAGGGCCCGCTGAAGGTCAAGGCGCAGGCTTTCCTGAACGCACTGTCGTGAGCGCAGCCTGAACGCGCTGCGTTCACTGCGTGCCCGCCTGTGAGGATCGCACTCGGCATCAGCTACAGCGGCAGCGGCTACGAAGGCTGGCAGAGCCAGCTTTCGGGCAACACGGTCCAGGACAAGCTGGAGCTGGCGCTCGGCAAATTCGCCGCCCAGCCGATCCGCACCCTTTGCGCCGGCCGCACCGACGCCGGCGTGCACGGCCTCATGCAGGTCGTGCACTTCGACACCTTTGTGCAGCGCGACATCGCCTCCTGGGTGCGCGGCACCAACGCCTTTTTGCCGGTCGACATCGCCGTGCAATGGGCACGCGAAGTCCCGGACGAATTCCATTGCCGCGGCAGCGCCATCGCGCGCCGCTATGCCTACGTGGTGCTGGAGTCGCCGGTGCGCCCCAGCGTGGAAGCCGGGCGCGTCGGCTGGGTCTACCGGCCGCTGGACGAGGCGGCCATGCGTCAGGCCGCCACCCACCTGGTCGGCGAGCACGATTTCAGCTCCTTCCGGGCCGCGCAATGCCAGGCCAAGTCCCCGGTCAAAACCATCAGCCGCATCACGATCTCGCACCGTGGGGAGCCTGGAGCCCGGTACTGGCGCTTCGAGTTCGAAGCCAACGCCTTTTTGCACCACATGATCCGCAACATCATGGGCTGCCTGGTCGCCATAGGCCAGGGCAGCTACCCGCCGGACTGGCTGGCCGGCGTGATGGCCGCGCGCAGCCGCGATGCCGCCGCGCCGACGTTTTCGCCGGACGGTTTGTATTTCCTGGGGCCGGTCTATGAAGACCACTACGGCCTCCCAAGTCGCACAGCGGCCTATGATTGGCTGCCATGACACCGACCCCGATCACCCGTACCCGCATCAAGATCTGCGGCCTGACCCGCGAGGAAGACGTGGACGCCGCCGTGGCGGCCGGGGCTGATGCGGTCGGCTTTGTGATGTACGAGGCCAGCCCGCGCCATGTGACGGCCGAACGCGCCGCCGAACTGGCCCGCCGCCTGCCGCCCTTTGTGACCCCGGTGCTGCTCTTCGTCAACGCGCCCGCGGCCCGCATCAGCGCCGCCTGCGCCCTCATGCCCACGGCTTTTCTGCAATTTCACGGGGACGAAACGCCCGAAGCCTGCCTGCAGGCCGGTCGACCCTTCATGCGCGCCGCGCGCATTCCGCTTGATGAAAAAACCGCCCCAAACACCCCGGGCAACCCAGGCGGCTTTGATCTCGTAAAATACGCCCAGGACTTCAAGGCCGCACAAGCCATCCTGCTCGACGCTCATGTCGAGGGTTATGGCGGCGGCGGGAAAACATTCAATTGGTCACTTCTTCCTCCAAACGTCAACGCTCACCTCGTTTTGTCTGGTGGATTGACGCCTGCAAACGTGATCGATGGCATTTCGCAAGTCTGGCCGCGTTGCACGACGCTGGCCGTTGATGTCAGTTCCGGCGTCGAGGTTTCCAAGGGAATCAAAAGCGCCGACAAAATCAACCAGTTCGTCGCGGCCGTGCGCGCCGCCGACGAGTTACTTGCAAAGAGTCCCCATCATGTACGAGTACCACCAGCCTGACGTTTCAGGCCATTTCGGAATTTACGGCGGCAGTTTCGTTTCGGAAACGCTGACCCACGCGATCAACGAACTGAAGGCCGCCTACGCCAAGTACCAGCACGACCCGGAATTCATCGCCGAATTCCATTCCGAGCTGGCGCATTTCGTGGGCCGCCCTTCCCCGATCTACCATGCCGCGCGCATGAGTCGCGAACAGGGCGGCGCGCAGATCTACCTCAAGCGCGAGGACCTCAACCACACCGGCGC
This sequence comes from Polaromonas sp. CF318, assembly GCF_000282655.1. Taxonomy (GTDB): domain Bacteria; phylum Pseudomonadota; class Gammaproteobacteria; order Burkholderiales; family Burkholderiaceae_C; genus Polaromonas. The sequence continues at coordinate 9,137 of NZ_AKIV01000049.1, read as the reverse complement.
GCACAAGATCAACAACACCATAGGCCAGGCCATGCTGGCGCGCCGCATGGGCAAGCCGCGCGTCATCGCCGAGACCGGCGCCGGCCAGCACGGCGTGGCCACCGCCACGATCTGCGCGCGCTACGGACTGGAGTGCGTGGTCTACATGGGCAGCGAGGACGTCAAGCGCCAGAGCCCCAATGTCTACCGCATGAACCTGCTGGGCGCCACGGTGGTGCCGGTCGAAAGCGGGAGCAAGACGCTCAAGGACGCGCTCAACGAGGCCATGCGCGACTGGGTCGCCAACGTGGACAACACCTTCTACATCATCGGCACGGTGGCGGGCCCCCACCCCTACCCCATGATGGTGCGCGACTTCCAGAGCGTGATAGGCGCCGAATGCCTGCAACAGATGCCGGAATTCATCGGCAACAAGCAGCCCGACGCGGTGATCGCCTGCGTGGGCGGCGGCAGCAATGCCATGGGCATCTTCCACCCTTATATCCAGCACGCTAAAACCCGCCTGATCGGCGTCGAGGCGGCCGGCGAGGGCCTGGAAAGCGGCAAGCATTCGGCCTCGCTGCAGCGCGGCCTGCCGGGCGTGCTGCACGGCAACCGCACCTATGTGCTGCAAAACGAGGACGGCCAGGTCACCGAGACCCACAGCATCAGCGCCGGGCTCGACTACCCCGGCGTGGGCCCGGAACACGCCTTTCTCAAGGACATAGGCCGCGCCGAATACGTCGGCATCACCGACAAGGAAGCCCTGGAGGCCTTCCATTACCTGTGCCGCACCGAAGGCATCATTCCCGCGCTGGAGTCCAGCCATGCCGTGGCCTGCGCCATGAAGATGGCCCGCAGCATGCGCAGCGACCAGAGCCTGCTCGTCTGCCTTTCGGGTCGGGGCGACAAGGACATAGGCACGGTGGCCGACCTCTCGGGCGCCGACTTCTACGACCGGCCTTCCATGCGCGGCCTGTCCGTCAAGGGCGGCGCGGCTTCGGCCAGCGCCAACGGGGCAAAGGGCAGCGGGGTGCAATCATGAGCCGCATTGCTGCCACCTTCTCCACGCTCAAAAGCCAGGGCCGCAAGGCCTTGATTCCTTACGTCACCGCGGGCTTCCCCTTTGCCGACGTCACGCCCGAGCTGATGCATGCCATGGTGGCCGGCGGCGCCGACGTGATCGAGCTGGGCGTGCCATTTTCCGACCCCAGCGCCGACGGCCCGGTGATCCAGAAAGCCGGCGACAAGGCCCTGTCCTTCGGTGTCGGCCTGGCCCAGGTGCTGGAGATGGTGCGCCAGTTCCGCAGCAAAGATGGCAGCACACCGGTGGTCCTGATGGGTTACGCCAACCCGGTGGAGCGCTACGACATCAAGCACGGCGGCAGCAAGACGGAAAGCGCCTTCATCCGCGATGCAGCCCAGGCCGGCGTGGACGGCGTGCTCATCGTCGACTACCCGCCCGAGGAATGCGTGGAGTTCGCCGCCCGGCTGCGCGCGCACAACATGGATTTGATCTTTTTGCTGGCGCCCACCAGCACTGACGCGCGCATGGCACAGGTGGCCGAGGTTGCCAGCGGTTATGTCTATTACGTCTCGCTGAAGGGCGTGACGGGCGCCGGCACGCTGGATGTCGCGGCCGTCGAAACCACGCTGCCGCGCATACGCAAGCATGTGAACGTGCCCGTGGGCGTGGGCTTCGGCATACGCGACGCCGCCACGGCCAAGGCTATCGGCAAGGTGGCCGATGCCGTGGTCATAGGCAGCAAAATCATCCAGCTGATCGAAAACCAGCCCCGCGACAAGGTGGCCGCCACCGCGCAGGCGTTTTTGCAGGAAATCCGTACTGCTTTGGACTGACTTTCAAGCGGGCCGGCCTGGGGCCGGACACCGGGCAAACCGGCGCATAATTGCGCTTTTCGCCCGGCAAGGCCCCAGGCGCCGCCCGACACCACAAGGACTGACTTCATGTCTTGGCTAGAAAAACTTCTCCCCCCCAAAATCAGCCCCACCGACCCGACGGAACGCCGCCAGGTGCCCGAGGGCCTGTGGATCAAGTGCCCGAGCTGCGAAGCGGTGCTTTACAAAACCGACCTGGAGAAAAACCAGAACGTCTGCCCGCAGTGCAGCCACCACCACCGCATAGGCGCGCGCGCGCGGCTGGACGCCTTCCTGGACCCGGAAGGCCGCTACGAGCTGGGCCAGGAAGTGCTGCCGGTCGATGCCCTGAAATTCAAGGACAGCCGCAAATACCCAGAACGCCTCAAGGAAGCCCTGGAAAACACCCAGGAAACCGACGCGCTGGTCGTCATGGGCGGCGCGGTGCACAGCATAGGCGTGGTTGTGGCCTGCTTTGAGTTCGACTTCATGGGCGGCAGCATGGGCAGCGTGGTGGGCGAGCGCTTTGTGCGCGGCGTGCACGCAGCCATCGAGCAAAAAGTACCTTTCATCTGCTTTACCGCCACCGGCGGCGCGCGCATGCAGGAAGGCCTGCTCAGCCTCATGCAAATGGCCAAAACCAATGCCGCCCTGACGCGCCTGGCCAAAAAAGGCCTGCCTTACATCAGCGTGCTGACCGACCCGACCATGGGCGGGGTGAGCGCCGGCTTCGCGTTTGTCGGCGACGTGGTGATTGCCGAGCCCAAGGCCCTGATCGGTTTTGCCGGCCCGCGCGTGATTGAATCGACCGTGCGCGTCACGCTGCCGGAAGGTTTCCAGCGCGCCGAGTTCCTGCAGACCAAGGGCGCGATCGACTTCATCTGCGACCGCAGGGAACTGCGCAAGACCGTGGCCAACTCCCTGGCCATGCTGCTGCGCCAGCCTGCGGATGCCGTCAGCTGAGAAACCGGCAGGCCCTGCGTCCCCCGAAAAGCCCCTCAAGCAAGGCGTATTAGCCGCACGAAAAATTTGCAGCGCGGGTCACATGGGATGATGTGGTTCACGGCACCCCAGAGCACGATGAGACCATGTCAGAAGCCTTGACCCTGAGCTCCCTTCCCCTGTTTCCGCTGGGTGCGGTGCTGTACCCCGGCGGTGTCTTGCCGTTGCGTATTTTTGAGGTCCGCTACCTCGACATGATCGGCAAATGCCACAAGGCCGGCGCGCCCTTCGGCGTGGTTTCGCTCATCGAAGGATCCGAGGTCCGCCGCCCCGCCGATGCCGGTGCCCCGACGGGCGACGGCTTTGCGCACGAGGCCTTCAGCAGCGTGGGAACCCTGGCCACCATCACCGAATTCTCTATCCCCCAGCCGGGCCTGATGACCATACGCTGCACCGGCGCGCAGCGCTTTGAAATCTCCCGCCGCGAAAAACTCAAGCACGGCCTGTGGATCGCCGACGTCACCCGGCTGGAAGACGACCAGCCCGTCGCCATTCCACCCGACCTGCAAGCCGCGGCCGACGCGCTGGGCAGGCTGATCAAAAGCCTGCAGGTGCGCGACATACCTCAGGCCCAGATGCCGCTGCAGTCGCCTTACCGGCTGGACGACTGCGGCTGGGTTTCCAACCGCTGGTGCGAGCTGCTGCCCATCCCCCTGGAGCTCAAGCAGCGCCTCATGCAGCTGGACAACCCCCTGATGCGGCTGGAACTGGTAAGCGACATCCTGGAGCGCACCGGCATCGCGCTGTAGGGATCTGTGGGCGATCCCAAAGCCTTTTCAGGCGACCGGGCCAAAACGCCCCTGTAAAAACTTAAAATCGACAATTCGGCGCTTTTCGGACCCACCTCGCGTGGGCCGGCGCCCGGCACCTTTCGACCCCTTTCCGGAAAACTTGACCTTATGTCCAACCAGCCGAATACGCCCACCGCCACCCCCGCGCCACAAGACGAGAACAAGCTGATCGTCGAGCGCCGCGAAAAGCTCAAGGCCTTGCGCAAAGACCAGGCGGACGGCAAAGGCGTGGCCTTCCCGAACGACTTCAAGCCGAGCGACCATGCGGGCAAGCTGCACGCAGCGCACGGTGGCAAGGACGGCGAGACACTGGCCGCCGAGGCGATTCCCGCGAAGATCGCCGGCCGCATGATGCTCAAGCGCGTGATGGGCAAGGCGAGTTTTGCCACGCTGCAGGACAGCACCGGACGCATCCAGATTTTCCTCACGCGCGACGAGATCGGCGAAGAGCTCTATGCCGCTTTCAAGCACTGGGACCTGGGCGATATCGTGGCGGCCGAAGGCAAGGTCTTCAAGACCAAAACCGGCGAGCTGTCCATCCATGCCACCAGCGTGCGCCTGCTGACCAAGAGCCTGCGCCCCCTGCCCGGCGATTTTTACGGCATGGCCGACCAGGAGCAGAAATATCGCCAGCGCTATGTGGACCTGATCACCGACGAACAGGCGCGCAAGCGTTTCACCGCGCGCAGCAAAGCCGTCAGCTCGATCCGCGAATTCATGGTCAAGCACGATTTCCTCGAGGTCGAGACGCCCATGCTGCACCCTATCCCGGGCGGCGCCAATGCCAAACCCTTCAAGACGCACCACAATGCGCTGGACCAGGAGATGTTCCTGCGCATCGCGCCCGAGCTCTACCTCAAGCGCCTGATCGTCGGCGGTTTTGACCGTGTCTTCGAGATCAACCGCAGCTACCGCAACGAGGGCATCTCGGTACGGCACAACCCCGAATTCACCATGATGGAGTTCTATGCGGCCTACTGGGACTACAACGACCTGATGGACTTCACCGAGGCGCTGATCCGCGACGCGGCACAAAAAGCCGTTGGCACGCTGCAGCTGAGCTACGGCGGCAAGGAAGAAAAAGTCGACCTCGCCAAACCCTTTGAGCGGCTGACGATACGCGAAGCCATCCTCAAGCATACCGAAGCCGGCGAGCACGTCGATGACGCGGCCTGGCTGACCAACGCCCTTAAAAAGCTGGGCATGAACGAAGAAAAAGACCGCCTCTCGACCCGTTCGCTGGCCAGCCTGCAGGTGCTGTATTTCGAGGAACTGGTCGAGGAAAAGCTCTGGCAACCGACCTTCATCATGGAACATCCGACGGAAATCTCGCCGCTGGCGCGCGCCAACGACAGCCGGCCCGAGGTGACCGAGCGTTTTGAGCTTTACATCACCGGCCGCGAGTTCGGCAACGGCTTCAGCGAGCTCAACGACGCCGAAGAGCAGGCCGCCCGCTTCAATGCCCAGGTGGCGGCCAAGGACAGCGGCGACGACGAAGCCATGTTCTACGACCACGACTTCGTGCGCGCCCTCGAATACGGCATGCCCCCCACAGGCGGCTGCGGCGTGGGGATCGACCGCCTGATGATGCTGCTGACCGACAGCGCCAGCATTCGCGACGTAATTCTGTTCCCAGCGCTGCGCCGCGAGAGTTAGCCCCCACGGCCGCGCACTTCGTGTCGCTCCCTGCCCCCCGGGGGGGCCGCCTGCGGCCCGGCAAAGCCGGTTCCGCGGCTTATGCTGGTTAAAGAATTCATGGCACCGCTCAAATACCTCGCCGGCTATCCGGACAACTTGCAAACCCAGGTTCAGCAATTGCTGACCCAGGGCCGGCTGGGCGAAGTGTTGCTCACCAAATACCCCCAGGGCCACGGCGTGCGGACCGACAAGGCGCTGTACGACTACGTGATGGATCTCAAGAACGATTTCCTGCGCAGTTCCGAGCCGCTGTCCAAGGTGGCCTTCGACAGCAAGCTCCACGTGATCGCCCACGCGCTGGGCACGCACACCACCGTGTCACGCATGCAGGGCAACAAGCTCAAGGCCAAACGCGAGATCCGCGTGGCCACCTTGTTCAAGGACGTGCCCGTGGAGTTTTTGCGGATGATCGCGGTCCATGAACTGGCCCACATCAAGGAGAAGGCCCATGACAAGGCTTTCTACCAGTTGTGTACGCATATGGAGCCGCAGTATCACCAGTATGAGTTTGATTTGCGGGTCTACCTCACGCACATGGACGTGGTGGGTAAGCTGGCTTGGCCAGGAAGCCAGGCGGCCTGAGGTTTAGCAGCCAGCAGGCCGCGGTATCAGGGAATCAACCCCACCGCATGCATATACGCCGGCTGCACCATCAATTCATCCCAGCCAAACGCCCTCCCCTGCGGCAGCAGCGCCAGCCGCCGCAACTCGCTGGCTTCCATGGCTTCCCACTGGCCCTTGAGCAGGGCCTCGGACATGCCGTCCAGCAGTTCGTCGACAGGCTGGCCCTCGCCTACGGACTGGTTGCACAGCAGCACCATGTCGCAGCCGGCGTTGAGTGCCGTGACGGCCGCCTCGCTATAGCTGACTTCCTTGCCGTCGATCAGGCGGGCACCGGCCATGCTGAGGTCGTCGCTGAAAATCGCACCGCCGAAGCCCAGCTGGCTGCGCAGGATGAAGTTCAGCCACTGGCTGGAGAAACCGGCCGGTCGGGCATCGACCTTGGGATAGATCACATGGGCGGGCATCACGCTGCTGAGCGTGGTGTTGAGCCAGCCGTAAGGCGCGGCATCGTCGGCCAGTATGGCTTTGAGGCTGCGCTTGTCGACGGGGATGTCGGTGTGGGAGTCGGCCTTGACAAAACCGTGGCCGGGGAAGTGCTTGCCGCAGTTGGCGACGCCGGCCTGCAGCAGGCCGTGCATCAGGCTCTTGGCCAGCAGCGTGACGACGCGCGGGTCGCGACCGAAGGCGCGGTCGCCGATCACGCCGCTTTCACCGTAATCGAGGTCCAGCACAGGTGTGAAGCTGAAATCGACGCCGCAGGCGCGCAACTCGGCGCCCAGCACATAACCGCAGGCGGTCGCGGCATTGGTGGCGGCCAGTTGGTCTTTCATCCACAGCAGGCCCAGCTCGCGCATGGGCGGCAGGTGGGTGAAGCCGTCGGTCTTGAAGCGCTGCACGCGGCCGCCTTCGTGGTCCACGCAGATCAGCAAATCCTCGCGGATGTCCTTGATCTCGGCACACAGGTCGGACAGCTGCCGGCGGTCCTTCCAGTTGCGGGCGAACAGGATGATGCCGCCGGTCAGCGGGTGTTTCAGGCGCCGGCGGTCGGCCTTGGTGAGCGCGTGGCCGGCGATATCGATGATGAGGGGGGCGTGCTGGGTCATAAAAAATCCGGAGTGGGGGTTCCGTTGAGGGTCAGGAGAGCTTTTCCACCACGCAGAAACTGGCGGCGTAATCGGTCTCGTCGGTCACGGTGACATGGGCGGTGAGCTGGCGCGCCTCGAACCAGGCCTTGAGCGCGCCGTGCAACACGATCTCGGGCTTGCCGCTCGCAGCCTTGGCGATCTCGCAGGAACGCCAGGTCATGGGCATGCGCATGCCCATACCTATCGCCTTGCTGAAAGCCTCCTTGGCGGAAAAACGGGTAGCCAGGTAGCTGACGCCGCGGTCCGGCCAGCGCGCGCTGCGGGCCTTCCAGGTGGCCAGTTCGCCGTCCGCCAGTATCTTCTTGGCAAAGCGCTCGCCGTGCCTTTCAAGGCTGGCGCGAATGCGGCGCACGTCGCAAATATCAGTGCCAATGCCGTAGATCATGCAGAAACGAACGCCCGGTCTATGCTGGCCAGATAGCTTCTGACGGTGGCGGCGTAGCCCAACTCCAGCGCGTCGGCGATCAGGGCGTGGCCTATGGACACCTCCAGCACGCCCGGCACTTCACGCACAAACTCCGTGAGGTTGTCACGGTTCAGGTCGTGACCGGCGTTGATGCCCAGGCCGGCGGCCGCCGCAGCCTGCGCCGCCAGGGTAAAACGGGCCAGCACCTTCGCTTTTTCGGAACCAGCCCAGGCGCGGGCATAGGTTTCCGTATAAAACTCCACGCGGTCGGCGCCCACGGCCTTGGCCGCCGCCATGGCTTCGGGCACCGGATCCATGAAGAGGCTGACGCGCACGCGGCGATCGTGCGCCTGCTGGATCAAAGGCCGCAGGCGCTCGGCGTCCTCGGGAAAGCTCCAGCCGTGGTCGCTGGTGAACTGGTCTTCGCTGTCGGGCACAAAGGTGCACTGGTGCAGCGGCAGGCCGCGGGCGGCGAGGTCGTGCACAAAATCCATGAGGTTCTGGAAGGGATTGCCTTCGATGTTGAATTCGCGGTCGGGCCAGTCCTTCATCAGCGCCGCGAGCTCAAAGACGTCGTCGCGGCGGATGTGGCGCTCGTCGGGCCGTGGATGCACCGTGATGCCTTGGGCACCGGCCTCCAGGCACAGTTCGGCGGCGCGGAGCACGCTGGGAATGTCCAGGTGCCGGGAATTGCGCAGCAAGGCGACCTTGTTGACATTGACCGACAGTGCGGTCTTGTCGTGCGCATGGGACACGACGGGAACGGGCGAAAGGATTTTCATGGCGGTGGCTCGTTAAAAAGCTTGCAGGTCCATCATCATTTGCCGGGTTTTCAGGACCTTGACGCCACAATGGTAGTGCAGCAGGCCGCGCAGCTGGGTTTTAAGCTCATTGAAGCCCGGGATACAGGCCCGCACGGTGTCGGAAAACAGGGACTCGTCGCCCAGCGCCTGCTGCAGCGCCTGCCATTGCCCGCCGGGCAGGCTGACGCGGTCGTCGTCATGCGCCTGCCGCAGGCCCGCCTCGGGCACCAGTACATAGCCGGTGTCCGGGTCCAGCGGCGCCAGCGTGGCGGTTTCGGCGTCCAGCAGCGGCAAAAGGCCTATGTCGCGCAGCAGCCGCAACTCGAAGGCGCGCAAGGCCAGCTGCAGGGTCTCGGCACTCTGCGCGGCAAGCAATTGCACCGTGGCCGCGTAGGCGTCAAACAGCACGGGGTGCGGGTCGTCGCGGGCCAGCAGGCGCATCAGCAGCTCATTGAGGTAGTAACCCGACAGCAAGGCATCGCCGGTCGGCATCACATGCCCACCTTGCCATTCGGCACTCTTGAGGGTGCGGATTTCCGCGTCACCGCCGAAGGCAATATGCAACGGCTGAAGCGGCAGCAAAATAGGCCGGAAACTGGAACTGGGCTTTTTAGCCCCCCGCGCCACCAGCGCCACCCGCCCGTACTTGCGGGTGAATACCTCCAGGATCAGGCTGGACTCGCTCCAGTCGTAGCGGTGGAGGACGTAGGCGGGTTCGTCACCGATGCGTTTGGTGGCCATGATCAGGCCTCAGGCGGAGAAGCAGCAGCACACCGCCAAGCACGCAGCCAAAGGCAAGCAGGGGCCGCGGAACCGGCTTTGCCGGGCCGCAGGCGCAGCGGCCCCCTTGGGGGGCAGCGCATTACACGAA
>NZ_AKIV01000048.1 GCF_000282655.1 Polaromonas sp. CF318 | reverse complement strand
CCGGGCCGCTAGCGCCGCCCCCTTGAGGGGGGAACAGGCTACACGCCAGTGAGCCTGGACGGGGGTGATTCACTCAACGGCGGGTGCACGGTGCCCCACAGGCTTTCGTCGAGCACGCGTTGCAGGGTGCGCAGCAGCTGGTCGTTGGAGGTGTGGGCCTTCACCAGCACGGCCTCCACGCGATCGCTTTCCAGGGCCACCGCGTCGCTGGCGGAGAACACGACCACCGGGGGCGCCGGGTTCAGCTCCTCGATGGTGTCCAGCAATTCCCAGCCCGAGCCGTCTTTGAGGGTGAGGTCCAGCAGCACCAGGTCGTAGTGATGCTTGCTCAGCTGTTCACGCGCCTCGCGCAGGCTGCTGGCGAACTCAAAGGTGGCGAAGTCCTGGGCGATGGCGGCGGCGATGCGCTGGATGTCCAGGTCGTCCTCGACATGCAGGATGCGCGGCCGGCCTTCGGCCATGTTGGCGATGGCGCGCTGCAGGCTGAGGATCAGCTTGTTTTCGTCAATGGGCTTTTCCAGCCAGGTCGACACCGCCAGCGGCTGGTTGTTGAATTCAAGCTCGCCGGCTTCGGCGTTGGCCGACACCACCACGATGGGCAGCTCACGCGTGCGCTCTTCCAGGCGCAGCGCGCGGATCAGGCTGATGCCGTCCAGGTCCGGCAGGCCCAGGTCGACCGTCATGGCGGCGTAGGGCCGTTTCACCACCTGCTCCATGGCCTGCGCGGCGCGGTAGACCATGTCCGAGTCAAATCCGCCCTTGTCAAGCATCAGGTTGATCAGGTGGGCGATGTCGGGGTCGTCCTCGCAGACCAGGATCAAGGGCCGGGGCGGTGCGCCGGCCTTGGTTTTGCTTTCATCGACGCTGGCCTCTTCCACCGGCAGCGCAAACGCTTCTGGCAGCTCGAAATAAAAAACCGTTCCCACGCCGGTTTGCGAGGTGAAGCCCACGCTGCCGCCCATGCGCTCCACGATGGCGCGCGAGATGTTCAGGCCCAGGCCGGTGCCGCCTTTTTGCCGGGTGTCGGAGGTGTCGGCCTGCGAGAATTTCTGGAAGATGCGTTTGCGGAACTCCTCGGGAATGCCGGGGCCGCTGTCGGCGACCTCGACCCGAACCCGCCTGTTGCTGCACAGCAGCCTGATATAGACAAAGGATTCCGCCGGTGAAAACTTCACGGCGTTGGAGATCAGGTTGGTGGCGGCCTGGGTCAGCCGGTCGCTGTCGACGCTGACCATGACCCCTTCGGCCTGGACGTCCAGCGCCAGCTTGACCTTGTGCTGGTCCGCAAAGCCTTCATTGGCCACCAGGACCTGGGCCAGCAGCGGCGCCAGCTCTGTGACCTGCATGTCAAAACGCATCTTGCCGGATTCGATTTTTTCGCTGTCGAGGATGTCGTTGATCAGCCGGATAAGCCGCTCGCAGTTGCTGGTGGCGATGCCGACCAGGTTCTTGGCCATGGGCGGCAGCTCCCCGGCGACGCCGCCGACGATCAGGCCCAGCGAGCCGCGTATGGAGGTCAGCGGCGTGCGCAGCTCATGGCTGACGGTGGAGACGAACTCGCTCTTCATGCGGTCGACGCGCTTGAGCGCGGTCACGTCGGTCCCCAGCGAGTAAAAGCCCAGCACCTTGCCCTCGTCCTGGCCCTCGCCATAGCGCGGGAAGTACTGCATGACGTAGTCGTGCATCTGGCCGTCGGCGGCTTCCTGGGTGCGGTCGTATTCGGCCGCATAGCCCGCCAGGGCCTCCTGGATCTTGCCGCGCTCTTTCTCGTAGAGCTCGTGGCCCATCATCTGGCGCATGGTCTTGCCGTGGATCTGCTCGCGCTTCAAGCCAAAGCGTTCTTCATAAGCCAGGTTGTGGAACTGGAAGCGCTGGTCGGCGTCGATATAGGCGATCAGGGCCGGCACCGTGTCCGTGATCAGGTGCAGCTGGGTTTCGCTGGCATGCAGCGCAACGGTGCGTTCCCGCACGCGCTGCTCCAGGGTTTCATTGGCCCCCTGAAGTTCTTCGTTGACGCGCCGTATGGTCGAGTGGCTGCGCAGGAGGTCGCCCGCCGCGTACAGCAGCAGCGCCACCAGCACCGCCGAAAAAATCAGCAGGTAGCGGCCGTAGCGCTCGCCCTCCACGCCGGCCTGCTGCTGCTCTACCGTCAAGGCGTCGCTGGCGTCATCGAGCAGCTTTCCGGTCGGCGCCACGGAAATGCCGACGAGGAGCTCATTGACGGTTTTCTGCTCGCGCAAAATGGCCTGGACATGCGCGCGGAAAATACCCAGCTTGTCGCGTATGCCCGGGGTTGCAAGGTGCAGCGTGCCGTCAAGCCGGTTTAACTCGTCGTGTATTTCGGCCCCCTTGTCGCCTGTCGGGCTTTGGCTGTACAGCATGCTCGCGAGCAAAAGCCGGCTGACGCCGGCCGAGATCGGCTGGAGCGCCGGTTGCGCGGCACGGCGGCCCGGTCCGAGCGACTGCTGCACATCCTCCGCCGCGGTAGGAAGAAAGGCCAGCGAGTTGCGCAGCACCGAGTTGTGCGACTTGAACTGCTCGATCAGCTGGGCCTTGTCCTGGACGGCTCGCTGCAGCGCTGCGAGCTTGCCCGTCCGCCCGGGGGCATCGTGTTGATGGACGTCCCCGTCCGACAGCAGTTGCTCCATGAGCCGGGCCATCTCGCCCTGGTTGTCGGCCAGCGCGTCGTAGTGCGTGTTGATCCCTATCCTGGACTTCAGCACGTCCAGTTCCCATTGCGCGTCGAGCTGCTTGAGGTGGCGCAGCACGGCGATATCCTCAAAGTAATGCGACTCGTCGAAGCTCTGGGTCTTGGCGTACAGAAACACCAGGATGGACAAGAGCACGGCGGTGACCGCCGTCATGGGCATCCAGGCTAGTCGATTCGTTTTTTTCACGGTTTGGGATCCAGTTCGCCGGTGAGTGTGTTGAGGAAGCGGATGATGGCCTCCTTGTCTTCCTTGGAAGCGACGCGGCCGAGCTGGTAGCGGAACATGATGTCGACGGCCTCGTCCAGGGTTTTTGCCGAGGCGTCGTGGAAATACGGTGCAGTGAGCGCGATGTTGCGCAGGCTGGGAACCTTGAAGACGTATTTGTCGCTTTCCACCTTGGTGATGAGGTAGCGGCCGAGATCGGCCTCCGTCGGGTTGCCGCGTTTGGCGAAGTAGTCGCCCATGACGCCGAACTTCTGGAACATATTGCCGCCGACGTTCACGCCCTGGTGGCAGGCGACGCAGCCATACTGCTTGAATTTCGCGTAACCGGCTTTCTCCGCGGCCGAGATCGCATTGGCGTCGCCGCGCAGGTATTTGTCAAAACGCGAGTTGGGCGTGATCAGGGTGCGCTCGAAAGTGGCGATGGCATTCTGGATGTTCGCCTTGGTGACGCCGTCCTTGTAGGAGGCGGCGAACGCGGCCTTGTACTTGGGGTCCTGCGAGACCTTCTGGACCACCTCCTCCCATTTCGAGCCCATCTCGACCGGGTTCTGCATGACGTGGTCGGCCTGCGCCTCGAGCGACTCGGCGCGGCCGTTCCAGAACTGCTTGAAGTTGAGCGCGGCATTGAGCACGGTCGGGGCGTTGACGCTGGTGAGGCCGCCATGCAGGCCCACCGAGCGGTCACGCCCGTCGCCGCCGCCCTTGCTGATGTCGTGGCAACTGGCGCATGAGATGCGGCCGTTGCCCGACAGGCGGGTATCGCGAAACAGCTGGCGCCCGATGTCCGCGCGAGCGGGGTCCTGTTTGAGCGTCAGGGGAACCGGTTGTATCGGTTCGTCGAGCAAGGGGGCGGCGGTGGCGGCGGGGGATATCCATGCGGCCAAGGCGGCCAGGAGCAGCACCGCAAGGCGCACAGCGGCCAGCTGTGCGCCGGCCTTCTCAGGCCGCACGCAGTGCCCGCTCCCGCGGACGTACGCCAACACCGATTTTGTTATTTGCACGGCTGCTGTCCTCCTGATCGTTAACTGCAACCAGTCCCAATCAGAGCACGTTTATCAGCCGCGCCGCAAGGGCATTTCCCGTGTGGGCATATTTACCAACACTATGTAAGGGAATGCTTCACCCCCTCCAAATAGAGGAGACGGGAATCGCGAATCCGCCCAGTCTTTCGCGACACCCCGTTCGTTAGAACTTTTTATTTCATTGAACCGAATACCTTCTTGAGGATCGCGCTGCCGGTGCCCACCGGGTCCTGGCGGATCTTCTTTTCTTCCTCGCCGATGATGAGGTAGAGGCCGTCCAGGGACTTGCCGGTGACATATTGCTGGATGTTGGCGTCTTCTTTCTTCACCAGGCCGAAACCGGCGGCCTTGCCGGCGAACTCGTTGTATTTGTTGGCCAGCCCGACCTTTTCGGTGGCCTTGGTGACCACGGGCAGGAATTTCACACCCAGCGGGGCGCGCGTCTTTTCCGCGAAAAAGGTGGTGACCGAGGTCTCGCCCCCGGTCAGGATGTTCTTGGCGTCGTTCACGTTCATGGTGCGCACCGCATTGACCAGCAGGTCCTTGCCCATGGGCACGGCCGCTTCGGCGGCGCGGTTGATGGAGGTGACCAGTTCGTCGATGCGCTTGCCCTGGCCGAAGTTTTTCAGGATTTTCGACGCGTCTTCCAGGTAACCGGGCAAAGGAATGCGAACTTTTGGGTTTCCGAGGAATCCATCCGTCTTGCCGAGCAGGGCAACGGCCGCGACGGCGCCTTTTTCGAGGGCGGTTTTGAGGCCGGCGCTGGCGTCGGCGTTGCTGATGCCGGACAGGTCTCCCAGCGACAGCGCGTGGGCCTGGTGGTAAGTGGCCAATATCAGTGCGCCCAACGCGCTGACGCCGGCCTGGTTAAAATTGCGACGTTGCATGATGAGGTCTCCCATGAAATTGACATCCAGCTGGACAGTATGCCGCATGGCACTGGCCGGTATTTTGGCGCTGGCGGCTTTCGCCAGCCTGCCCGGATGCAGCGGCGCGCAGGCCGCGCCTGAGTCGACCTTCGTGCTGCTGGACGGCAGCAAAAAAACCACGGCCGACCTGAAGGGCAAAGTCACCCTCGTCAACTTCTGGGCCACCAGCTGCGTGACCTGCGTGGCGGAGATGCCCAAGGTCATTTCCACCTACAACAAGTACCAGAGCCAGGGCTACGACACCCTGGCCGTGGCCATGAGCTACGACCCGCCCAGCTACGTCGTGAACTACACCCAGACGCGCAAGCTGCCGTTCAAGGTGGCCATCGACAACACCGGCGCGGTCGCCAAGGCCTGGGGCGACGTGCAGCTCACGCCCACCACCTACCTCGTGAACAAGCGCGGCGAGATCGTCAAACAGTATGTGGGCGAGCCGGATTTTGCGGCGCTGCACCAGTTGATCGAGAAGCTGCTGGCTGAGACCTGAAGCGTTTCGCCTCCCCCAAAAGAAAAGCCGGTTCAAACGAACCGGCTTTTTTGTTATTCACTCCGCGTGGGTTGCCTCATCTTTTCAAGCCGGGGCCGCGGGACTGGCTTTGCCAGACCGCAGGCGCAGCGGCCCCCTCGGGGGGCAGCGCATTACACGAAGTGAAAAGCGTGGGGGCCTTTACTGTGCTCGGTAAGCGTCGTGGCAGGCCTTGCAGGTGCCGGCGGTTGCGGTAAATGCGGTCTTCAGCGCGTCGAGGTTGCCGGTTTTGGCGGCGGCGGCCAGCTTGGCGGTTTCGGCGACCAGTTTTTCATGGCCTTCCTTGAACTTGGCCTGCTCGGTCCAGATTTCGGGCTTGGCCTTGGTGTTGCCGCCCTTGTCGGTGCCGGGCCCGAAGCCAACCCATGGAAGCTTGGCCATGTCAGCCACGATCTCGGCGTTCTCGGCGGCGACTTTGGCGTCGAAGGGAACACGGCCGTTAGCCATGGCGCCGACGCGGCCGAAATGCTGGCCCATGACAAACAGCGCGCTCTGGCGGTATTTGATGGCGTCTTCGGGCTTGGCGAACTGCGCGGAGGCCGGGGCGGCCATGGCCGCCAGGGTGGCGGCCGCTGCGATGCTGGCGAAAAATTTCATGGTTTTCCTCGTGAGGTTTTTTTAGGATATGGTCGGTGACAGGCCATGGCAGCGCGCTGGGCTCGCTGCCATGTGGCTGAGTTTAGCCAAGCCTGATAAGTTCCGCAGGAACTTATGCACTACGGGAAAGCACCAAGCCTGCAGCGGGCCGGCTGCGGACAATGCCTTGCACAGAACAAACCACATGAACGAGGAGTGAGCGTGTACACCAATAAAAATCTTCACAAGGTGCGTGTGTGGGACCTGCCCACGCGGTTTTTCCATTGGGCGCTGGTGGCCTGCGTGATCGGCCTGGCCATTACCGGCACCGTGGGTGGCAACGCCATGGTCTGGCACTTCCGTTTCGGCTACACGGTACTGGCCTTGCTGCTGTTTCGCATCGTCTGGGGCCTGGTGGGCGGGCGATGGTCCCGTTTTGGTGCGTTCATTTATGCGCCGCAAAGCGTCATCAACTACCTCAAGGGCCAAGGCAAGCCCGAGCACGGTATCGGCCACAGCCCGATAGGCGCCGGCTCGGTGTTCGCCATGCTGGGTTTCCTGGTGGCACAGGTCGGCACGGGTCTGCTCAGTGACGACGAGATCGCTTTTGCCGGCCCACTGACGCGCTTTGTCTCCAACGCCACGGTCAGCCTGACGACCAACTACCACAAGAACATCGGCAAATGGGTGCTGCTGGCGCTGGTGCTGCTGCACATCGCGGCCATTGTTTTTTACCTGAGCCGCAAGCACAACCTGGTGGGCGCCATGCTGCACGGCGACAAGGAACTGGTGGTGCAGGCGCCGCCCTCGCGCGACGACACGGTGTCGCGTGTGGCCGCGGTGCTGATCCTGGCGGTTTGCGCCGGCGTGGCCTATTGGGTTTCCACGCTGGCGGCGCCGGCTTTCTGAGGCCCCGCCGCAGGCTGAGGGCCGGGCTTGCGCGGGTCGGCGATGGGGCAAATCACGTTAAACTGGTTGTGACTTTTCACCGCCGACCCCGTGCAGCGCCCCTCCATCCAGTTCATCACACCCGACTCGCCCCAGGAGCTGGCCGCCACGCGGCTGATCTTTCGCGAGTATGCGGAGCAGCTGGGCGTGGACCTGTGCTTCCAGAACTTTGAGGCCGAACTGGCCGAGCTGCCCGGTGAATACGATGTCCCCGAAGGCGCGCTGCTGCTGGCGCTGGTGGACGGTGAAGTCGCAGGTTGCTGCGCGCTGCGCGCGCTGGACTCGGTCGACTATCCCAACGCCGGCGAGATGAAGCGCCTTTATGTGCGCAAGCCCTTTCGCCGCTTCGGCCTGGGCCGCCAGCTCGCGGAGGCCATCCTGGACGCGGCGCGTGTGGCGGGCTACCACTCGGTGCTGCTGGACACGCTGGACGACATGGAATCGGCGCGCGCGCTGTATGCCGAACTGGGCTTCACCGAGATCCCGCCCTACTATCACAACCCCATCGCGGGGGCGCATTACCTCAAGGTGGATCTTTGAGTCTTTCCGGAGGCGGGAACAAAAAAGCCACCGAGCTTGCGCGCGGTGGCTTTTTTTGTGGCGAAAAATCCGCTCTCAGCCCTTGGCTTGCGCCAGCAGCGTGGCCGCATCGCTGACTTCAAACTTGCCGGGGCCTTCCACATTGAGGCTGGCGACCTTGCCGTCCTTGACCAGCATGGAGTAACGGTTGCTGCGCAGGCCCATGCCGCGTGCCGTCAGGTCCAGCGTCAGGCCCGCAGCCTTTGCGAAGTCCGCGCTGCCGTCGGCCAGCATGCGCACCTTGTCGCCGGTCTTCTGGTCGCGCGCCCAGGCGCCCATGACAAAGGCGTCGTTGACGCTCAGGCACCAGATCTCATCGACCCCGGCGGCCTTGAACTCGGCGAATTTCTCCACATAGCCTGGCACGTGCTTGGCCGAGCAGGTGGGCGTGAACGCACCGGGCAGGGCAAACAGGGCGATGGTCTTGCCGGCCGAGGCCTTGGCCACGTCAACCGGGTTGGGGCCTATGCTGCAGCCATTGCCTTCGACTTCGGAAAATTCCATCAGCGTGGTGGCCGGAAGGGTGTCGCCTACTTTGATCATGGTGTGCTCCTCTAAGAATAATGAAGGGGTTGAAAATCAACCCTCGAAGTGTAGTGCGGGGGCGGCAAGCGTGCGCTCACTGTGCGAAAACCGGTCTGGCTCTGAAGGTCATCTTCGGGGAAGCGGCAAACATCGGCAAGCACCGGCACAAACAAAAACGGCCCACCAAGGTGAGCCATTTTTGAGAGAGTGACTTGACGCCAGCCCCGGGTAAGCCGGACCTTAAACGATCGCAGCCTTTTCAACCAGACGGGTCACAACCCAGTTCTTGGTCTTGGAGATCGGGCGGCTTTCGGTGATCTCGATCACGTCGCCCGTGTGGTACTCGCCCTTTTCGTCATGGGCGTGGTACTTGCTGGACAGGGACACGATCTTGCCGTAGAGCTCGTGCTTCACACGGCGCTCGACCAGAACCGTCACGGTCTTGGCGCGCTTGTCGCTCACCACCTTGCCGATCAAGGTGCGCTTGAGGGATTTTTTAGCTTCCGTCATTTTTTGGCTCCTTGCTTGACGATGGTTTCGGCCAGGATGGTCTTGGCGCGAGCGATGCTGCGACGCGTGGAACGCAGCGTGGAAGTGTTGGTCAGTTGCTGCGTGGCTTTTTGCATGCGCAGGCCAAAGTGGGCTTTTTGCAGCTCTTTGACTTCAGCTTTCAGGCCGGCAACGTCTTTTTGGCGCAGTTCAGTAGATTTGGTCATTGTCATTTCCCCTTACTGGCCGATCATGCGGCTGACGAAGGTGGTGCGCAGCGGCAGCTTGGCGGATGCCAGGCGGAACGCTTCGCGGGCCAGCTCTTCAGGCACACCGACGATTTCAAAGACGATCTTGCCGGGCTGGATTTCAGCCACGTAGTACTCCGGGTTACCTTTACCGTTACCCATACGCACTTCAGCGGGCTTTTGGGAAATCGGCTTGTCCGGGAAGACACGGATCCAGATACGGCCGCCACGCTTGACGTGACGGGAAATCGCGCGGCGCGCGGCTTCAATTTGACGAGCAGTCAGGCGACCACGGTCGGTGCATTTGAGACCGAAGTCACCGAACGCAACCGAGGAACCCCGGGTTGCGACGCCGGTGTTACGGCCTTTTTGCTCTTTGCGGTATTTTCTGCGAGCGGGTTGCAGCATTTTGATTCTCCGTTAATAGACCGATTACTCGGTCTTGGCACCGTCAGCTGCTGCAGCTGGCGCGGCTTTGCGGACGCGCTTAACGGTGGTTTTCGGGGCTTCGCTACCAGGGGTAGCTTCAGCCGGCTTGTCGCTTCCATCCGCCGGGGCGGTGTTGGTCGCGCCGCGCGGTGCGCGAGCACCACGGGGAGCGGGACGGTCGCTGCCTGGACGATCACCAGGGCGCGCATCACGGCGGGGGCCGCGCGGCTTGCGTTCTTCGTCAGGCACTTCCACCATCTTGGCGCCGGGCGCATCGTTGCGGCCCAGCGTGTCGCCCTTGTAGACCCAGACCTTGACGCCGATCACACCATAGGTGGTCTTGGCTTCAGAGGTGCCGTAGTCGATGTCGGCGCGCAGGGTGTGAAGGGGCACGCGGCCTTCGCGGTACCACTCGCAGCGAGCGATTTCAATGCCGTTGAGGCGGCCGGACGACATGATCTTGATGCCCAGGGCACCCAGACGCATGGCGTTTTGCATGGCGCGCTTCATCGCACGGCGGAACATGATGCGTTTTTCAAGCTGCTGCGTGATGCTGTCGGCGATGAGCTTGGCATCAATTTCAGGCTTGCGAACTTCTTCGATGTTCACGGCGACCGGCACGCCCAGCTGGCGGCTCAGTTCTTTCTTGAGGTTCTCGATGTCCTCGCCTTTTTTGCCGATCACGACGCCCGGACGTGCCGAGAAGATCGTGATGCGGGCATTCTTGGCGGGGCGCTCGATCAGAACGCGCGAAACCGCTGCGTTCTTGAGCTTGGCCTTGAGGTACTCGCGAACCTTGATGTCTTCAGCCAGCATGCCGGCGAAGTCACGGTTGCTTGCGTACCAGCGGCTGGCCCAGTTGCGGCTAACTGCAAGGCGAAACCCGGTTGGGTTGATTTTTTGTCCCATATCCTGCTGCCTTTAGTTGCCAACCACCACGTACACATGGCACGTGGGCTTGCTGATGCTGTTGCCGCGGCCTTTTGCGCGCGCGGAGAAACGCTTGAGCGTGGCGCCTTGTTCGACGTAAATGGTTTTCACCTTCAGTTCGTCGATATCGGCACCATCGTTGTGTTCAGCGTTGGCGATGGCGGACTCAACAACCTTCTTGATGATTCCAGCAGCTTTTTTCTGCGTGAAATTCAGGATGTTGAGGGCTTGATCCACTTTCTTGCCGCGGATCAGGTCAGCGACCAGACGGCCCTTGTCGACCGACAGACGAACGCCCCGGAGGGTTGCACGTGTTTCCATGGTCTTTCCTTACTTTCTCACAACTTTTTTGTCAGCCGGATGACCTTTGAAAGTCCGGGTGAGTGCGAACTCGCCCAGCTTGTGGCCAACCATTTGATCGGTGATGTAGACAGGCACGTGCTGCTTGCCGTTGTGCACGGCGATGGTCAGGCCGATGAACTCGGGCAGGATCATGGAGCGACGCGACCAGGTCTTGATCGGCTTTTTGTCCTTGTTGGTAACGGCCTTGTCGGCTTTTGCTACCAAATGATGGTCGACAAACGGACCTTTTTTGAGTGAACGTGTCATGGGTTAGCCTTACTTCTTGCGACGCGAAACAATCATCACTTGCGTGCGCTTGTTGTTGCGGGTGCGGTAGCCCTTGGTCAGGTTACCCCATGGGTCGACAGGATGGCGGCCTTCGCCGGTCTTGCCTTCACCACCGCCGTGCGGGTGGTCAACCGGGTTCATCACCACACCGCGAACGGTCGGGCGAATACCCATCCAGCGCTTCACACCGGCCTTGCCGAGACGGCGCAGGCTGTGTTCTTCGTTGGCGACTTCACCGATGGTGGCGCGGCACTCGATGTGGATCTTGCGAACTTCACCGGAGCGCATACGCACCTGGGCGTAGGTACCTTCGCGGGCCAGCAGCGTTGCCGAGGTGCCGGCGGAGCGGGCGATTTGCGCGCCCTTGCCGATTTGCATCTCGATGCAATGGATGGTGGAACCCACGGGAATGTTGCGGATGGGCAGCGTATTGCCGGCGCGAATCGGCGCTTCCGAACCGCTCACCAGCGTAGCGCCGACTTCAAGGCCGCGGGGGGCGATGATGTAGGTGCGCTCGCCGTCGGCGTAGCAGAGCAGGGCAATGTGGGCGGAACGGTTGGGGTCGTACTCGATGCGTTCGACCTTGGCCGGAATGCCGTCCTTGTTGCGCTTGAAGTCCACCACACGGTAGTGGTGCTTGTGACCGCCGCCTTTGTGGCGAACGGTGATGTGCCCGTTGTTGTTACGGCCGGACTTCTGGAATTGTGGCTCCAGCAGCGGCGCGTAAGCTTCACCCTTGTGCAGGTGATCCCGGGAGATCTTCACCATCCCGCGCATGCCGGGGGAGGTGGGTTTCATTTTAATGACAGCCATTACGCAGTCTCCCCGCCGAGGTTGAGCTCTTGACCGGGCTTGAGCGTCACATAGGCCTTGCGAACGTTGTCGCGGCGGCCGATGGACTTGCCAAAGCGCTTGGTCTTGCCCTTGATGTTGAGAACGGCAACCGACTGGACGTCCACCTTGAACATCAACTGCACGGCGGCCTTGATTTCAAATTTGGTGGCATCCTGCAGCACCTTGAAGGTCACGGCATTGGTCTTGTCGGCGATCATGGTGGCCTTTTCGGACACGATGGGCGCGACCAGGACCTGCATCAGGCGGCCTTCGTCGAATTTCAGTTTTGGAGAAGATGGGTTACGGGCGCTCATGCGAACATCTCCTTGAGTTGGTCCATGGCGGCCTTGGTGACCAGAACCTTCTTGTAGTGGACCAGCGACACCGGATCGGCGTAGCGGGGCTCAACCACGAGGATGTTCACCAGGTTGCGGGAAGCCAGGTACAGGTTTTCATCAACTTCATCAGCGATGACCAGCACCGAGTTGAGGTTCATGGCCTTGAACTTGTCGGCCAGGACCTTGGTCTTGGGCGAGTCCACGGTCAGGGAATCAACCACAGCCAGGCGGCCTTCACGGGCCAGCTGCGAGAGGATGGACGCCATGCCGGCGCGGTACATCTTCTTGTTGATCTTCTGCGTGAAGTTTTCGTCAGGCATGTTCGGGAAGATACGACCGCCGCCGCGCCACAGGGGCGAAGACGTCATACCGGCACGTGCGCGACCAGTGCCCTTTTGTTTAAAAGGCTTCTTGGTCGAGTGACGAACCTGCTCACGGTCCTTCTGGGCACGGGTGCCCTGGCGGGCGTTGGCCTGGAAGGCCACGACCACCTGGTGAACCAGGCTTTCGTTGTATTCGCGACCAAACACGGTATCGGGCACGTCCACTTTGGACGAAGCCAGACCTTGGTCATTCAGGAGTTCGACCTGCATCAGTTCGCTCCTTTAGCAGCGTTGGCGGGCTTGGCCTTGATCGCGGCGCGAACCGTGACAAAACCACCTTTGGAACCAGGCACAGCACCGCGGATCATGAGCAGCTGACGGGCTTCGTCGATGCGCACGATGTTCAGGTTTTGCGTGGTCACGGTGACGTCGCCCAGATGGCCCGTCATGCGTTTGCCGGGGAACACGCGGCCGGGATCCTGCGCCATACCGATGGAGCCGGGAACGTTGTGCGACCGGCTGTTACCGTGCGACGCGCGCTGCGAGCTCATGTTATGGCGCTTGATGGTGCCGGCGTAGCCTTTACCGATGGAGGTGCCTTGCACGTCCACCAGTTGGCCCACTGCAAACACGTCGGCTGCGGGCACAACGGTGCCGGCAGCATATTTGCCTGCGACGTCGGGCGTCACGCGGAATTCTTTCAGGATTTCACCAGCTTCAACGCCTGCTTTCGCAAGGTGGCCGGCGGCCGGCTTGGTCACGCGCGATGCTTTGCGTGCGCCAAATGCCACTTGAAGGGCATCGTAGCCGTCATTTGCTTCGGTTTTAACCTGGGTCACGCGGTTGTTGGATACATCCACCACGGTGACAGGAACTGTGTCCCCATCATCCGTGAACAGACGCATCATGCCAACTTTGCGGCCCAGCAACCCGAGGGAGTTGCTCAGACTCATGATGTGTTCTTTCGTAACTTTCACCGCTGCGACTTCAATTGGCCGCAGACGTTTTGATGTGAAAGACAGTTAATAAAACCGCCCAATCCATACCGGCAACAAGCCAATATGCAATGGACAGCCCAAGAGTATAGCCCAGGCTGCCGAAAATGGCAAACCTGGGCTAAAACCTGTCGATTTGGGGCCCGGCTTGTGGCTGAAACCCCGATTTCTCGCTTACTGCAGCTTGATTTCGACGTCCACGCCGGCCGGCAGGTCGAGCTTCATCAGGGCGTCCACGGTTTTGTCCGTGGGGTCCACGATGTCCATCAGACGCTGGTGGGTGCGGATTTCCAGCTGGTCGCGGCTCGTCTTGTTGACGTGGGGCGAACGCAGGATGTCGAAACGCTTCATGCGGGTTGGCAGGGGCACGGGACCCTTGACAATCGCACCGGTGCGCTTGGCGGTGTCAACGATTTCAGCTGCCGACTGGTCGATCAGCTTGTAATCAAACGCCTTCAGGCGGATGCGGATTTTTTGCTTGGTGGCCATGGTAATTCCTTGGTTTTTTCAGAATTACGCGATGATCTTGGCCACGACGC
>NZ_AKIV01000047.1 GCF_000282655.1 Polaromonas sp. CF318 | reverse complement strand
GCAGCTGCGGCGGGAGCGGATGCCGGCGCGGGGGCCGGCGCCGGAGCGGGCGATGCGCCCGCGGCGGTAGAGCCTTCGAGAATGGCCAGCAGGTCGCCGATGTTGACGGTGTCGCCCAGCTTGACCTTGAGTTCCTTGAGCACGCCGGCGGCCGAGGATGGGATTTCCATCGAGGCCTTGTCGGATTCGACGGTGACCAGCGATTGCTCGGCCTTGATGGTGTCGCCGGGCTTGACCAGCACTTCGATGACGGACACGTCCTTGAAGTCGCCGATGTCGGGCACGCGGACTTCGACCGGGCCGGAGGCCGAAGGTGCGGCGGCAGGTGCCGGTGCCAGTGCCGGCGCGGAGGCTGCGGGGGCTGGCGCAGCGGCTGCCGCCTTTTCCTTGGGGGCCGGGGCGGCTTCGGCGCCGGCGCCCGCCACTTCCAGCGTCAGCACGACCGAGCCCTGCTTGACCTTGTCGCTCAGCTTGACCCGCAGCTCCTTGACCACACCCGCGTGGCTGGAGGGGATTTCCATGGAGGCCTTGTCGGACTCCACGGTGATCAGCGACTGCTCGGCCTTGACGGTGTCGCCGGGCTTGACCAGCAATTCGATCACGGTCACTTCGTCGAAATCCCCGATATCAGGAACTTGGATGTCTACCACTGCCATATTCTTGTCTCCGTTTGCTTCAGGCGTTCAGGCGTCTACGTCGGGGTTTTAACTCAAGCGTAAAGCGGGTTGATCTTGTCGACATTGATGCCGTATTTTTTGATGGCCTCGGTCACCTTGGCAACCGGCACCGTGCCCTCTTCGCTGAGCGCCTTGAGCGCCGCCACGACGATGTAATGGCGGTTGACCTCGAAGTGCTCGCGCAGCTTGCTGCGGAAGTCGCTGCGGCCGAAGCCGTCGGTGCCCAGCACCTTGTAGGTGCGGCCCTTGGGGATGAAGGGACGGATCTGCTCGGCGTAGGCCTTCATGTAGTCGGTCGACGCGATGACGGGGCCGGTGTGCTTCTCAAGCTGCTGGGCCACGAAGGACACCTGCGGCTTGTCGGCCGGGTGCAGCAGGTTCCAGCGCTCGGTGCCCTGGCCGTCGCGGGCCAGTTCGTTGAAGCTCGGGCAACTCCAGACATTGGCGGCAACACCCCATTCTTTTTCGAGCAATTCCTGCGCGGCGATGGATTCGCGCAAGATGGTGCCGGAGCCCAGCAACTGCACGCGCGGCGTGAGCTTGGCGCCTTCTTTGCACAGGTACATGCCCTTGATGATCTGCTCTTCGGTGCCGGGCTTGAGGCCGGGCATGGCGTAATTCTCATTGAGCAGGGTGAGGTAGAAGTAAACGTTGTCCTGTTTCTCGACCATGCGTTTCAGGCCGTGGTGCAGGATCACGCCGACTTCGTGCGCGAAGGTCGGGTCGTAGCTGATGCAGTTGGGAATGGTGCCGGCCAGGATGTGGCTGTGGCCATCTTCGTGCTGCAAGCCTTCGCCGTTGAGCGTGGTGCGGCCCGAGGTGCCGCCGAGCAGGAAGCCGCGCGCCTGCATGTCGCCGGCCGCCCAGGCCAGGTCGCCTATGCGCTGGAAACCGAACATCGAGTAGTACACGTAGAAGGGCACCATGATGCGGTTGTTGGTGCTGTACGAGGTGGCCGCCGCGATCCAGCTGCTCATGCCACCGGCCTCGTTGATGCCTTCCTGCAGGATCTGGCCCTGCTTGTCTTCCTTGTAGTACATCACCTGGTCTTTGTCGACCGGCGTGTATTTCTGTCCGTCGGGGTTGTAGATGCCGATCTGACGGAACAGGCCTTCCATGCCGAAGGTGCGGGCTTCGTCCACCAGGATGGGCACGACACGCGGGCCCAGGGCCTGGTCGCGCAGCAGCTGCGTGAGGAAGCGCACATAAGCCTGGGTGGTGGAGATTTCGCGGCCTTCGGCCGTGGGCTCGATCACCGACTTGAAGGTCTCCAGCGCGGGCACGGTGAACTGCTCGTCGGCCTTGACGCGGCGGTGTGGCAGGTAGCCGCCCAGGGCCTTGCGGCGCTCATGCAGGTAGCGCATCTCGGGCGTGTCGTCGGCCGGCTTGTAGAAGGGAATGTCGGCCAGCTTGCTGTCGGGGATGGGAATGTTGAAGCGGTCACGGAAGGCCTTGATGTCCTCGTCGGCCAGTTTTTTGGTCTGGTGGACGTTGTTCTTGCCTTCGCCGATCTTGCCCATGCCGAAGCCCTTGACGGTCTTGACGAGCAGGACGGTGGGCTGGCCCTTGTGCTTGACGGCCGCGTGGAAGGCCGCATAGACCTTTTGCGAATCGTGGCCGCCGCGGCGCAGGTTGAAGATGTCCTCGTCGCTCATCTTGGCGACCATCTCGAGCGTGCGCGGGTCCTGGCCGAAGAAATGCTTGCGCACATAGGCGCCGTCATTGGCCTTCATGGCCTGGTAGTCGCCGTCCAGGGTGTCCATCATGACCTTGCGCAGCGCGCCGTCCTTGTCGCGGGCCAGCAGCGGGTCCCAGTTGCTGCCCCACAGCAGCTTGATGACGTTCCAGCCGGCGCCGCGGAACTCGCCTTCGAGCTCCTGGATGATTTTGCCGTTGCCGCGCACCGGGCCGTCCAGACGCTGCAGGTTGCAGTTGATGACGAAGACCAGGTTGTCGAGCTTTTCGCGCGCGGCCAGGCCGATGGCGCCCATGGATTCGACCTCGTCCATCTCGCCGTCGCCAAGGAAGGCCCAGACCTTGCGGTTTTCGGTGTTGGCGATGCCGCGGGCATGGAGATACTTGAGGAAACGCGCCTGGTAGATCGCCATCAATGGGCCCAGGCCCATGGAGACGGTGGGGAACTGCCAGAACTCGGGCATCAGCTTGGGGTGCGGGTAGCTGGACAGGCCCTTGCCGTCGACTTCCTGGCGGAAGTTGAGCAGCTGTTCTTCGGTCAGGCGGCCTTCAAGGTAGGCGCGGGCATAGACGCCGGGCGAGACATGGCCCTGGATGTAGAGGCAGTCGCCGCCGTGGTTCTCGCTCTCGGCGTGCCAGAAGTGGTTGAAACCGGCACCGAACAGGCTGGCCAGCGAGGCGAAGGAGCCGATGTGGCCGCCCAGGTCACCGCCGTCGGCGGGGTGCAGGCGGTTGGCCTTGACCACCATGGCCATGGCGTTCCAGCGCATGTAGGCGCGCAGGCGCTCCTCGATCTCGAGGTTGCCGGGCGAGCGCTCTTCCTGGTCGGTTTCAATGGTGTTGACGTAGCCGGTGTTGGCCGAGAAAGGCATGTCTATGCTTTTCTGGCGGGCGTGCTCCAGGAGTTGCTCCAGCAGGAAGTGGGCGCGCTCCGGGCCTTCGCTTTCGATGACGGCGGACAAGGCGTCCATCCACTCTCGGGTTTCCTGGCTGTCTTTGTCCAGCGCGTCGTTGGCGGCGGCGCGCAAGTTGTCGCCGGCTTGGGTGGGATTGGCAGCCATTTTTGTCTCCTGAGTAGCCTGATAAAGCTTGTTTAAGCTGCGATGCGGCCTCTTGTCGAGCCGCTCACAGGGCCTGTGTCCAACTTGGGTCTAAACGTGTTGTAAACGCAAATTAGATTCAAGTCCCTAGTTTCTCATAATATTTGTGAGATTTCAAATAGTGCCTATTGATTTCATATTGAGAAATTTAACAGTAAGCATACGTCGCATCCATGGGCCCGGGGCAAGCCTTTTCCGCGACATTTCCGCGGCATTGCCGTCGCATCGCCGCGCCGCGCTTCACCTTCAAGAATCAGGGACAACCCTGCCTCGCACGGGGCATCTCCCTTAAACTGCACCATTCCTCCTATGACCCAGCAAGCCCCTGCCCTCGCCGAATCCGCGGTGACCCCCGCTCCCCTGGCCCTGTGGCGCCGCTGGTGGCGCCGGCAGTCGCCGTCGCGCCAGGACCGCTTCATCACGCTGGGCCCGCTGCTGGCCGTCGCGCTCTTCCTGGCGGCCGTGATCGCCGCCTTCGGCTACCTGCGCATCGAGGAAATCGACCGCGAGCAGCAGGCCGTCAAGCGCGACGTCGAATACGCCCAGCAGCGCCTGCGCCTGCGCCTGCTGGAGCGGCAGGAGCAACTCATGCGCATAGGCCGCGACGTCTCCAACAAGGAGGTCGACACCGAGGAATTCATCACCCAGGCCGAGTCGCTGGTCAACCAGTACCCTGAACTCATGGCGGTGACCTGGGTGGACAGCAAGCGGCGCATCAAGGTGGCCTATGTATCGCCCAGCGCCAATGGCAGCCAGCTGCGCGGCGCGGGCGAACAGCTCAAGGTCGGCGAGACCGACGGCACCTACGAGCTGGCCAGGGACCTGCGCCAGCCGGTGTACTCGCGTCCGCTGACGCCCAAGGAGGCCGGCGGCTACAACGCGCCCACCCTGCAGTTGCAGGTACCGCTGGACGACCAGGGCAAGTTCGCCGGCGTCATCATGGGCGAATACTCCATCGACGGGCTGCTGCGCTTCGGCGTGCCGACCGAGGTCACCGCCAAATACGCGGTAACCCTGATCGATGACAAAAACCGGGTGCTGGCGGGCAACCTGCCGCCGCCGCGCAATCCCGCGGCACGGTTGCTGCCCTGGTCCGACGGCGCGGCCGAATACGAGATACCGGTCTCGCCGGTCGGCAACGGCCTGCTGATACGCGCCGAGGGCTACCGCGCCTCGCTGGGCGTGGTCGGCAGCGGCTTTTTCTGGCTGGTCAGCGCGCTGAGCGCGCTCACGGTGTGGATGCTGCTGGGCACCTGGCGCCATACGCGCCGCCGCGTGCAGGCCCAGCAGGCGCTGATCGCCGAGACCAACTTCCGCCGCGCCATGGAAAACTCCATGCTGACCGGCATGCGCGCACTCGACCTGCAGGGCCGCATCACTTACGTCAACCCGGCCTTCTGCCAGATGACGGGCCTGACCGAAGGCGACCTGGTGGGCCGCACGCCGCCCTTCCCGCACTGGCCGGAAGGCGAGATCGACACCCTGATGCAGCGGCTGGACGACGAGCTGCACGGCCGCACACCGCCGGGCGGCTTCGAGGTGCGCGTCAAACGCAAGAACGGGCAGATCTTCGACGCGCGCATGTACGTCTCGCCGCTGATCGACCCGCGCGGCCAGCAGACCGGCTGGATGACCTCCATGACGGACATCACCGAGCCCAAACGGATACGCGAGGAACTGACCGCCTCCTATGAGCGCTTCACGACAGTGCTCGAAGGACTGGATGCGGCCGTCTCGGTGGCGCCGCTGGGCAGCGAGGAACTGCTGTTCGCCAACAAGCTGTACCGCTCCTGGTTTGGCGGCGAGGTGTCGGGCCACCTGAACCTGATCGCGCAGGCCGGCGTGCCCAGCGCCGTGCCCACCGACGACACGCTGGACGCGGTCGACGGCCTGGCCGGTTTCCCGACCGATACGCTGACGGCGGCGCAGACGGAAAACGCCGAGATTTACGTGCCCGAACTCAGCAAATGGCTGGAAGTGCGTTCACGCTACCTGACCTGGGTGGACGGCCGCCTGGCCCAGATGGTGATCGCCACCGACATCACGCCGCGGCGCCATGCCGAGGAGCAGGCCGCCCAGCAAAACGAGCGGGCCCAGACCGCCAGCCGGCTGATCACCATGGGCGAGATGGCCTCCAGCGTGGCGCATGAGCTGAACCAGCCGCTCACCGCCATTAACAACTACTGCAACGGCATGGTCTCGCGCATCAAGGGCAAGCAGATCAGCAACGAGGACCTGCTGATCGCGCTGGACAAGACCGCCAAGCAGGCGCATCGCGCCGGGCAGATCATCCAGCGCATACGCTCGTTCGTCAAACGCAGCGAGCCCAACCGCATGGCGGCCGACGTGGCCACCATGGTCAGCAACGCCATGGAGCTGGCCGACATCGAACTGCGCCGCCACCATGTGCGCCTGAGCCACTACATTGCGGCCCGCCTGCCCGAAATCATGGTGGACCCCATCCTGATCGAGCAGGTGCTGATCAACCTGATGAAGAACGCGGCCGAGTCGATCGAGCAGGCCCACCTGCCCACGGCGCGCCGCAGCGTCGAGCTGCGCGTGGTGCCCAAGCAGATCGAAGACCAGGCCGTGGTGGAGTTTTCCGTGCTGGACACCGGGCGCGGGCTGTCGCCCGAAGTCATGGGCCGGCTCTATGAGGCCTTCTACTCCACCAAGGCCGAAGGCATGGGCATAGGCCTGAAGCTGTGCCGCAGCATCGTCGAGTCCCACCAGGGAAGAATGGAGGCCGAGAACCTCTACAATGGGGATGAAGTGGTGGGGTGCCGGTTTACCTTCTGGATCCCTGTGGCACCCCTGATCCTGCCGACGGCACCAGCCGGCGACAGCACGGCAGCCAGGAACGCGGGCGTTCACTGAAAACCCTTCAAGAACCGTCTCTTGAGAAGTTCACGAAAGAAAGTTTGGCATGAGCTTGATTCCCAAAAAAGGTACCGTCTACGTCGTTGATGATGACGAGGGCGTGCGCGACTCGCTGCAGTGGCTGCTCGAGGGCAAGGACTACCGCGTCCGCTGCTACGACTCGGCCGAAACTTTCCTCTCCCGCTACGACCCGCGTGAAGTGGCCTGCCTGATCGTCGACATCCGTATGGGCGGCATGACCGGGCTGGAACTGCAGGACCGCCTGGTCGAGCGCAAGTCGCCGCTGCCCATCGTGTTCATCACCGGCCACGGCGACGTGCCCATGGCGGTCAACACCATGAAAAAAGGCGCAATGGACTTCATCCAGAAGCCTTTCCAGGAAGAAGCCCTGGTCAACCTGGTCGAACGCATGCTGGAGCAGGCCAAGGAAGCCTTCAGCGAGTTCCAGCAGTCCGCCAGCCGCGACGCCCTGCTGGCTAAACTGACCTCGCGCGAGGCCCAGGTGCTGGAGCGCATCGTGGCCGGCCGGCTCAACAAGCAGATCGCCGACGACCTGGGCATCAGCATCAAGACGGTGGAGGCGCACCGCGCCAACATCATGGAAAAGCTCAACGCCAACACCGTGGCCGACCTGCTCAAGATCGCCCTGGGGTCCAACGCGCCCAAAGGCTGATCACTCCTTCGCTGTCTTCCCGGCAGCCCTTTGACTACTGTATTCGCCCGTATTGATTGAACCAGCGGGCGTTTTCACTTTGAAAAGCCGATTCAAAAATGACCGCCCAGCTGATTGACGGAAACGCCCTCTCCAAACAATTGCGCGCCGACGTCGCACAGCGGGCCGCCGCCCTGCGCGCGCGCGGCGTCACGCCCGGCCTGGCCGTGGTGCTGGTGGGCGAAAACCCGGCCAGCCAGGTTTATGTGCGCAACAAGGTGAAGGCCTGTGAGGACAGCGGCCTGCATTCGGTGCTCGAAAAATACCCCGCCACCCTCAGCGAAGCCGATCTGCTGGCACGCGTGGACGCGCTCAACAAGGACCCGTCCATCCACGGCATCCTCGTGCAGTTGCCGCTGCCCGCACACATCGACGCGCACAAGGTCATCGAGGCCATCTCGCCGGCCAAGGACGTGGACGGCTTTCACGTCGCCAGCGCCGGCGCGCTCATGGTCGGCCAGCCCGGCTTCTGGCCCTGCACGCCTTACGGCTGCATGAAGATGCTGGAGAGCATTGGCTACGACCTCAAGGGCAAGCATGCCGTGGTCATAGGCCGCAGCAACATCGTCGGCAAACCTATGGCGCTGATGCTGCTGCAAAAGAACGCCACCGTCACCATCTGCCACAGCGCGACTAAGGACCTCAAGGCCATGACGCTGCAGGCCGACGTGGTCGTGGCCGCCGTCGGCAAGCGTAATGTGCTGACGGCCGACATGGTCAAGCCGGGCGCCGTCGTGATCGACGTAGGCATGAACCGCAACGATGAAGGCAAGCTCTGCGGCGACGTGGATTTTGAGGGCGTGAAGGAAGTCGCGGGCTACATCACGCCGGTGCCGGGCGGCGTCGGCCCCATGACCATCACCATGCTGCTGGTCAATACACTCGAAGCCGCTGAGCGCGGTTGAAGCGGTTTTTCTCAGTCCGCCGTGGACGGCTGGGCAGTTTGCGCTGTGGGCATCAGGCGCCACAGCGCCAGGCCGGCGCACAGCCATTGCACGACATACAGGGCCGTGCCCAGGCCATGCCAGAGCTTGAGGCTGCCGCCTTCGGCACGCGCGCTGACGATGCGCGGCGCGATGCCGAACTCCACCAGCAAGGCCAGCAGCAAGCCGGCCACGACGAACTTCATGGCGGCCTGCGCCTGCCGCGCGAGGGCCGCATCGTCTTTTTTGTTGAGCACCAGCAGCAGGAGCATGGCGCAACCGGCGCTGAGCCAAGTCTGGGCCGTGAAAAGCTTGGCCGCCATGGCGCCGGCCACGGCGGGTGCGCCCAGATTGGCGAACAGCATGGGGACGACGACAAACCCCAAAGCCGTCAGGCTGCCCCACCAGAGGGCTGCCACCATCACATTGAAGCGCTGCTTCATGAGAAATTTTCCGACGGGCCGCCCCTAGGAAAATTAGCCCCCTTGGGGGGCAGAGAACTACACATAGTGAGTGAGCGTGGGGGCCACATTTTTTAGATGTACATCACCGCGATGATTTCATAGCGCTTGACGCCGCCCGGCGCCTGGACTTCGGCCGTGTCGCCCTCGTCCTTGCCGATCAGCGCCCGCGCAATCGGCGAGCTGATGTTGACACGGCCCAGCTTGATGTCGGCCTCGTCTTCCCCGACGATCTGGTAGGTCACCTTGTCGCCGGTGTCTTCGTCTTCCAGTTCTATGGTCGAGCCGAAAACGACCTTGCCGCCCGCGTCCAGCTCGGACGGGTCGATGATCTGCGCAGCGGAAAGCTTGCCCTCGATTTCCTGGATGCGGCCCTCAATAAAGCCCTGGCGATCCTTGGCTGCGTCGTATTCGGCGTTTTCGCTGAGGTCGCCCTGGGCGCGCGCTTCGGAAATCGAATTGATGACCCAGGGGCGGTCAACGGTTTTCAGCTGGTGCAATTCCGCCTTGAGGCTTTCCGCGCCGCGTTTGGTGATGGGGATGGTGGCCATGTTTTTGCTCCTGCAAAAGCGAAACCGCCACCAGTCACCTGGCGGCGGCGCTTGAATTCAAAACTTCAATGAAACAAGTTTAATGCAAATCAGGCCCGGCGAAATCCGGGAAAAACCGGTGGCCGGGCCCGGGCTTTCAGGCCAGCTGGGCGTGCAGTTCTTGCACGGAATAGACCGGCAGGTTGTCCAGGTACTTCATGCCCTCCACGGCCGCTTCGGCGCCGGCAATCGTGGTGTAGGTCGTCACGCGGGCCAGCAGCGCCGAGGTGCGGATCTGGCGCGAATCGGTGATCGCGTTGCGCCGCTCTTCGACGGTGTTGATGACCAGGGCAATCTCGTTGTTCTTGATCATGTCCACCACGTGCGGCCGGCCTTCGGTGACCTTGTTGACCACGGTGCAGGCAATACCCGCCGCCTGGATGGCGGCCGCCGTGCCTTTGGTAGCTACGAGCTCGAACTTCTGCGCGGCCAGCGCGCGAGCGACTTCCACGGCGCGCGGCTTGTCGTTGTTCTTGACGGTCAGGAAGACCTTGCCCGAGGTCGGCAGCTTGGTGCCCGCGCCCAGTTGGGACTTGACGAAGGCCTCGCCGAAGGTCTTGCCCACGCCCATGACCTCGCCGGTGGACTTCATCTCGGGGCCGAGAATCGTGTCCACGCCGGGGAACTTGACGAAGGGGAATACCGCTTCCTTGACGCTGAAGTAAGGCGGCGTGACTTCATCCTTGATGCCCTGGGACGCCAGCGACTGGCCCACCATGCAGCGCGCCGCCACCTTGGCCAGCTGAATGCCGGTGGCCTTGCTGACGAAGGGCACGGTGCGCGAGGCACGCGGATTCACCTCAAGCACGTAGATCACGTCCTTGCTGTCGATGTTCTGGATTGCGAACTGCACATTCATGAGGCCCACCACCGTCAGCGCCTCGGCCATGGCGGCGGTCTGGCGCTTGATTTCGGTGACGGTTTCGGCACTCAGCGAATACGGCGGCAGCGAGCAGGCCGAGTCGCCGCTGTGCACGCCGGCTTGCTCGATGTGCTCCATCACGCCGCCTATGAAGGTACGGCCTTCGGGGTCGCGCAGGCAGTCGACGTCGCACTCGATCGCGTCGTTCAGGAAGCGATCCAGCAGCACGGGCGAGTCATGGCTGACCTTGACGGCTTCGCGCATATAGCGTTCGAGGTCGCGCTGCTCGTGCACGATTTCCATGGCACGGCCGCCCAGCACATAGCTGGGGCGCACCACCAGGGGGTAACCCAGCGCGGCGGCTTTTTCGAGTGCCTCGGGTTCGGTGCGCGCCGTGGCGTTGGGCGGCTGGCGCAGCTTGAGTTCGTGCAGCAGCTTCTGGAAGCGCTCGCGGTCTTCGGCCGCGTCGATCATGTCGGGCGAGGTGCCGATGATGGGCACGCCGTTGGCCTCGAGGTCCAGCGCCAGCTTCAGGGGCGTCTGGCCGCCGTACTGGACGATCACGCCCAGCGGTTTTTCCTTGTCGACGATCTCGAGCACGTCTTCCAGCGTCAGCGGCTCGAAATACAGGCGGTCGCTGGTGTCGTAGTCGGTGGAGACGGTCTCGGGGTTGCAGTTGACCATGATGGTCTCGTAGCCGTCTTCGCGCATGGCCAAAGCCGCGTGCACGCAGCAGTAGTCAAACTCGATGCCCTGCCCGATGCGGTTGGGCCCGCCGCCCAGCACCATGATTTTTTTCTTGTCGGTGGGCGCGGCTTCGCACTCGCTGCCCTCGGCCTCGTAGGTCGAGTACATGTAGGCGGTGTTGGTCGCGAACTCGGCGGCGCAGGTGTCCACACGCTTGTAGACCGGGCGCACGCCCAGGGCGCGGCGCTTTTCGCGGATGGCCGTGTCGGTGGTCTTGAGCTGCTTGGCCAGGCGGCGGTCGGAAAAGCCTTTTTGCTTAAGCGTGCGCAGCGTGACGGCGTCAATCTTGTCGAGCGAGGTGGTTTCGAGTTCAAGCTCAATCTTGACGATTTGCTCGATCTGGATGAGGAACCAGGGGTCGATCTTGGTCAGCGCGAACACCTCGTCGACGCTCATGCCCTGAGCGAAGGCATCGCCCACGTACCAGATGCGGTCCGGGCCGGGCGCGCCGAGTTCTTTCTCGAGCACCTCGCGGTCCTGGGTTTTCTCGTTCATGCCGTCCACGCCGACTTCCAGGCCGCGCAGTGCTTTCTGGAAGGATTCCTGGAAGGTGCGGCCCATGGCCATGACCTCGCCGACGGATTTCATCTGCGTGGTCAGGCGCGAATCGGCCGCCGGGAATTTTTCGAACGCGAAGCGCGGGATCTTGGTGACCACGTAGTCGATGCTGGGCTCGAAGCTCGCGGGGGTGGCACCGCCCGTAATCTCGTTGCGCAGCTCGTCCAGCGTGTAACCCACGGCCAGCTTGGCCGCGACCTTGGCGATCGGGAAGCCCGTGGCCTTGGAAGCCAGCGCCGAGGAACGCGAGACGCGCGGATTCATTTCGATCACCACCATGCGGCCGTCGACCGGGTTGATGGAGAACTGCACGTTGGAGCCACCAGTATCCACACCGATTTCGCGCAGCACGGCCAGGGAGGCGTTGCGCAGGATCTGGTATTCCTTGTCGGTCAGCGTCTGGGCCGGGGCGACCGTGATGGAGTCGCCGGTGTGCACGCCCATGGGGTCCAGGTTTTCGATGGAGCAGACGATGATGCAGTTGTCGGCGGTGTCGCGCACGACCTCCATCTCGTACTCTTTCCAGCCGAGCAGTGATTCTTCAATCAGCAGCTCGTTGGTGGGCGAGGCTTCGAGGCCGCGCTTGCAGATGACTTCGAATTCTTCGGAGTTGTAGGCGATGCCGCCGCCGGTGCCGCCCAGCGTGAAGCTGGGGCGGATCACGGTGGGAAAGCCGACGCTCTTTTGCACGGCCCAGGCTTCGTCCATGCTGTGCGCGATGCCGGAGCGGGCCGAGCCCAGCCCGATCTTGGTCATCGCGTCCTTGAACTTCAGGCGGTCTTCGGCCTTGTCGATGGCCTCGGGCTTGGCGCCTATCAGCTCGACCTTGTACTTGTCGAGCACGCCGTTGTGCCACAAGTCCAGCGCGCAGTTGAGCGCGGTCTGCCCGCCCATGGTCGGCAGGATGGCGTCGGGACGCTCCTTGGCGATGATTTTTTCAACCGTCTGCCAGGTGATGGGCTCGATGTAAGTGACGTCGGCGGTGGCCGGGTCGGTCATGATCGTCGCGGGGTTGCTGTTGATCAGGATGACCTTGTAGCCCTCTTCGCGCAGCGCCTTGCAGGCCTGAACGCCGGAGTAATCGAACTCACAGGCCTGGCCGATGATGATGGGACCGGCACCGATGATGAGGACGCTTTTGATGTCTGTGCGCTTAGGCATTCTTCTTCTCCCCGGCCTGTTCCATCAGCGCGGTGAAACGGTCAAACAAGTATGAAATATCGTGCGGGCCGGGCGAGGCTTCCGGGTGGCCCTGGAAGCAGAACGCCGGCTTGTCGGTGCGGGTCAGGCCCTGCAGCGTGCCGTCGAACAGGCTGATGTGCGTGGGCCGCAGGTTGGCGGGCAGGCTTTTTTCGTCGACCGCGAAACCGTGGTTCTGGCTGGTGATGCTGACGCGGCCGTTGTCCAGGTCCTTGACCGGGTGGTTGGCGCCATGGTGGCCGAACTTCATCTTGAAGGTCTTCGCGCCGCTGGCCAAGGCCATGATCTGGTGGCCCAGGCAGATGCCGAAGGTCGGGATGCCGGTTTCGATCAGCTCACGCACCGCCTTGATGGCGTAGTCGCAGGGCTCAGGGTCGCCCGGCCCGTTGGCCAGGAAGATACCGTCGGGTTTGAGCTTGAGCACGTCGGCCGCAGGCGTTTGCGCCGGCACCACCGTGATGCGTGCACCGCGTTCAGCCATCATGCGCAGGATGTTCTTCTTCACGCCGAAGTCGAAGGCCACGACGTGGAACCTTGGCGTGATCTGCACCCCGTAGCCCGCGCCCAGCTTCCACTCGGTCTGTGTCCATTCATAGGTCTGCTTGACCGAAACGACCTTGGCCAGGTCGAGGCCGGCCATGCTGGGGGCACCGCGGGCCGCCGCGACGGCTTTCTCAATCGCCGGCTGGCTCACCGCCTCGCCCGCAGACAGGGCCAGTATGCAGCCGTTTTGCGCGCCCTTGGTGCGCAGGTGGCGGGTCAGTTGGCGGGTGTCTATGCCGGCGATGGCGACGGTGTTTTCCTTGACCAGGTAGTCGGACAGGGTCATGGACTTGCGGAAATTCGAGGCCAGCAGCGGCAGGTCCTTGATGATCAGGCCGGCGGCGTGGACTTTTTCAGCCTCGACGTCTTCGGCATTGACGCCGTAGTTGCCGATGTGCGGGTACGTGAGGGTGACGATCTGCTGGCAGTAGCTCGGATCCGTGAGGATTTCCTGGTAGCCGGTCATCGCGGTGTTGAACACCACTTCGCCGACCGTGGAGCCCGCGGCTCCAATCGAATTGCCGATAAAGACCGTGCCGTCTGCGAGCGCCAGGATGGCGTGAGGGGTGTTTCCCTGTAGAGACAAAAGCACTGGGTTCTCCGGGTTGGTTACGGTTCGCCCAAGCGTGCACAAGATACGTCTCGGTCAAGACTCTTGCAGGCTGCTTTTGAGAGGGTGGTGGCTTTGTATGCGCTCGGGCGAAGCTGTGTTTTGAAAAGCCACTGATTATAGCCTAGGGACGTGGCCCCCACGCTCCCCCACTTCGTGTGGGTCGCTACCCCCCGAGGGGGCCGCCCGCCTGCGGCCCGGCAAAGCCGGTTCCGCGGCTCAGGCTGGTGAAGACAAAACTCCCAATGTCGCCCACCGTCCGTGGGTTTACGAATCAGAGATGGTCAACGAACTGGCGTACAGGCAAATCGCGGCAGCCGCGGCCACATTGAGCGACTCTTCGCCGCCCGGCTGGTCTATGCGGACCTTGAGGGCAGCCCTGGCCATCAGGTGGTCGCCGACGCCCTGCCCTTCATGGCCCATGGCCCAGGCGCAGGGCATGGGCAGTTTTTGCTGGTGCAAAAAGCTGCCTTGGTGCGAGCTGGTGACGACGATGGGAACCGCCAGGGCCGCCAGGGCCTCGGGCTCCAGGCCCTCCACCAGCTGCAGCGCAAAGTGCGCGCCCATGCCCGCGCGCAGCACCTTGGGCGACCAGAGCGCCGCCGTGCCCTTGAGGGCGAGGACCTGGCTAAAGCCGAAAGCCGCCGCGCTGCGCAAGATGGAGCCGACGTTGCCGGCGTCCTGCACCCGGTCCAGGATCACTGAGGCTGCGCCTGGCTTCAGGCCGGCAGCGGCGGGCAGCCCCATCACAAAGCCCATGCGCGCAGGCGACTCCAGGCCGCTGATCTCGGGCAGCAAGGCGTCGGGGATCACGATACTTTTGACAGCCGCCCGCGAAAATTCAGCAGGTGCCGCGGGCCAATAGGACTCGGCGAAAACGGCCAGCGCAGGTTTGAATCCACGCGCCAGCGCCGCGCGGCACAGGTGGTCACCTTCCAGCCAGACGCGCCCCTGCTTGCGATAGGCCGTGCTGTCCTGGGAGAGCTTGCGCAAGTCCTTGATCAGCGGGTTGTCGCGCGAGGTGAGGTGCGTGGCTTCGGTGGACGGCCCGCCGGAGGAGGCAAAGCCTGAACTCACCGCAGAACCTCGGCCACGGGCCCGAAGGACTTGCGGTGCTGCGGGCAGGCGCCGTGCTCGCGCAGCGCGGCAAGGTGCTCGGCCGTGCTGTAGCCCTTATGGTCGGCAAAGCCGTATTGCGGGTATTCCAGGTGAAACTCGGCGCACCAGCGGTCGCGGTGCACCTTGGCGAGGATGGAGGCCGCCGAGATGGCGGGCACCAGCGCATCGCCGCCCACAATGGCTTCCGACAGGATCACCAAGGTGGGCAGGCGGTTGCCGTCGACCAGCACCTTGTTGGGTTTCAGACGCAGGCCCTCCACCGCGCGCTTCATGGCCAGCATGGTGGCCTGCAGGATGTTGAGGCTGTCGATTTCCTCCACGCTGGCCTCGGCGATCGAGCAGCACAGGGCCTTGGCGCGGATTTCGTCGTAGAGTTTTTCGCGGCGCAGGGCCGTGAGTTTTTTGGAGTCGGCCAGTCCCTTGATCGGGTTCAACTCGTCAAGAATGACGGCGGCGGCCACCACCGGCCCCATCAGGGGGCCGCGCCCCGCCTCGTCAACGCCGGCCACCAGCCCGGGTATGTCCCAGGACAGCGCGGTTTGCTCAGCTTTCAAGAATTTGCTGGATCGCATCGGTCGCTAATGTTGAAGTGTCCCGCCGCAGTTCGGTGTGCAGCGCGGCGAATCGTTGTTCCACGGCCGCTATTTTGTCAGGTGCCGATGATTTTGCATCCACCCACTGCAGGACGGCCGCGGCCAGCGCTTCGGGCGTCGCCTGGTCTTGCAGCAGCTCCGGAACCACGAAGTCCCGGCACAGGATGTTGGGCAGGCCCACCCAGGGCTGCAGTTTTTTGCGCCGCATGATCTGCCACGACAGCCAGTTCATGTTGTAGGCAATGACCATGGGCCGTTTAAAAAGCGCCGCCTCCAGCGTGGCGGTGCCGCTGGCGATCAGCGTGAAGTCGCAGGCTGCCAGCGCGGTGTGCGACTGGCCTTCTAGGATTTGCAGCTGTGCTCGCATGCCGGTTTCGCCCGCGATGCGTTCGATGACGGCCTTCAGGGCAGGAATGGCCGGTACGACGAAGCGGACGGACGGCTGCGCCCGCCGGATCAGGGCGGCCGCCGCAAAGAACCGCTGAGCCAGGTACTGGATTTCCGACTTCCGGCTGCCCGGCAGGATGGCAATCACGGTGTCTTCATCCCGCAGGCCCAGCGCGCGCCGCGCGGCGGCCCGGTCGGGCTGAAGCGGAATGACATTGGCCAGCGGGTGCCCGACATAGGTCGCGGCAATGCCGTGGGCGGCCAGCAACGCCGGCTCGAAGGGAAAGATGCACAGCACGTGGTCCACGCTGCGGCGGATTTTCTCGACGCGGTCGGCCCGCCAGGCCCAGATGGAGGGGCAGACGAAATGCACGGTCTTGATGCCCTGGGCTTTCAGCGCGGCCTCAAGGTCCAGGTTGAAGTCGGGCGCATCCACGCCGACGAAGACGTCGGGACGTTGCGCCAGCAGGCGTTGCTTGAGCTGCTCGCGTATGCCGACGATCTCGCGGTAGTGGCGTAGCACCTCGACGTAACCGCGCACGGCCAGCTTCTCGCTGGGCCACCAGGCTGCAAAACCGCGTCTGACCATCTGCTGGCCGCCTATACCGCTGGAAGCCAACGCCGGCCAACGGGCCTTGAGGCCGTCAAGCAGCAAACCCGCCAACAGGTCGCCGGAGGTTTCCCCAGCGACCATGGCCACCTGGGGCCGTGCCGTGGAGCCGCCAGCCTCTCCACGGGCTGGCAGAGGGCTGGTCTCGAGAGACATGGGCCTTACCGGACGATGCCGCGTTGCGGCGAGGTTTGCTCCAGGAAGGAGAGCATCATCTGCACATCGGGCGCCGCGTCCGGATGCTTCCCGGTCAGCTCGGCAATGCGAGCGCGCGCCTGCTCCAATGTGAGGTCGTCACGGTACAAGGCCTTGTGCATGGCCTTGACGGCGGAAATACGGTCGGGCGAAAAACCACGCCGGCGCAAGCCCTCGAAATTCATGGACCGCGCCTCGGCGGGCTGGCCCTGCACCATGACAAAAGGCGGCAGGTCGGCGAACAGCAACGAGCACATGGCCGTCATGCTATGTGCGCCCAGCCTGACAAACTGATGGACCACCGTGAACCCGCCCAGGATCACCCAGTCGCCCACATGCACATGGCCGGCCAGCTGGGAGTTGTTGGCAAAAATGGTGTTGTTGCCGACCGAGCAGTCATGCGCCAGGTGCACATAGGCCATGAGCCAGTTGTCGTTGCCCACGCGCGTCACGCCGGTGTCGCCCGGCGAGCCGATGTTGAAGGTGCAGAACTCGCGGATCGTGTTGCGGTCGCCTATGACCAGCTCGCAGGGCTCGCCCGCGTACTTTTTATCCTGCGGAATCGCGCCCAGCGAATTGAACTGGAAAATCCGGTTGTCGCGGCCTATGGTGGTGTGGCCTTCGATGACGCAGTGCGCGCCGACCGTGGTGCCCGCGCCTATCTTCACGTGCGGCCCGATGACGGTGTAGGGCCCGACGCTCACCGACTCATGAAGCTGGGCTTGCGGGTCCACGATGGCCGTGGCGTGTATGCCCGGCGCCTGAGGGGATGCTGTCATGTCGCGCTCGCCTGGATGGTCACGGCCCAACTCACGCGATGGTGCGCATGGTGCACATCAATTCAGCCTCGCAGGCGACGGTGTCACCGACGCGGGTCACGCCCTTGAACTTGAAGATACCGGCTTTCATGCGGTCCAGCGTGACGTCCATGATCAGTTGGTCACCGGGCTCGACGGGTCGCTTGAAGCGCGCGCCGTCTATACCCGCGAAGTAATAAACCGTCTTGTCGTCGGGCGTCACGCCCAGGGTTTCAAAAGCCAGCAAGGCGGCGGCCTGTGCCATGGCTTCGAGCATCAGCACGCCGGGCATGACCGGGTGATGCGGGAAATGGCCCATAAAAAACGGCTCGTTGATCGTGACGTTCTTGAGCGCCTTGATGCTTTTGCCTTTTTCAATTTCGAGTACGCGGTCCACCAGCAGGATGGGATAGCGGTGCGGAAGCTGCTTGAGAATTTGGTGGATATCCATCATGATTTTTCTTCAATGTGTCCTGAGTTCAGAATGGCTTTTTCAGCCAGCCGCAGGCGCTCGCGCAGCGTGTGCAGTTGCTTGAGCGTCGCGGCATTTTTTTCCCAGACAGCATTGTCGTCGATGGGAAAGAGCCCGGTGTAATTTCCGGGCTTGAGGATGGACCGCGTCACAACGGACGCGGCCGACACATGCACATGGTCGGCCAGGCTCAGGTGGCCCAGCACGATGGCCCCGCCGCCCACCGTGCAGTGGGCGCCTATGGTGGCGCTACCCGCGACGCCGGCGCAGCCGGCCATGGCGGTGTGCTTGCCCACCCGCACGTTGTGGCCGATCTGGACCAGGTTGTCGAGCTTGACGCCGTCTTCGAGGATGGTGTCCTGCAGGGCGCCGCGGTCTATGCAGGTGTTGGCCCCGATTTCCACGTCATCGCCTATCAGCACGCCGCCCAGTTGCTCTATCTTGACCCATTGCCCCTGGTGCAAAGCAAAACCGAAACCGTCGGCGCCTATCACCGCGCCCGGATGCACAATGCAGCGCGCTCCCATGCGGCAACCGTCCGCCAAAGTGACGCGTGCCGACAGACGGCTGCCGGCTCCGACCTGCGCGCCCCGGCCGATGACGCAGTGCTCGGCGATGCGGGCCCCCTCGCCTATGACCGCGCCCTCCCCTACGCAGGCAAACGCCCCCACCGACACGCCGGGGGCCAGCGAAGCCGTGGGATCAATAAAGGCACTGGGGTGAATCTGCGGCACGGCCTGCGGGGCATGCCGCTGCTTCCAGAGCTGGGTGACCAGCGCGAAAGCGTGATAGGGGTCGTCCACCACGACGCAGGCGCCCCGGGCTACGGCAGCCTGCCGCGCGGCAGGCGCAACGATGACGCAGGCGGCAGCGGATTGCGCCAGCTTGGCCAGGTATTTAGGATGGCTGAGGAAGCTCAGGTCCTGGGGCCCGGCGGCTTCCAGGGTGGAGAGCCGCTCAATTTGCAAGCCTGGGTCGCCGATCAATTCGGCATTGAGGCCGGCGAGGAACTGGGCGATGTCGGCAAGACGGAGTGTCACACTGCGCCTGCCGTTTTGACGATGGAGGTCGTGCTGAACACCCCCGCCATCAACGGGCGGCGTTCAGCGCCTTGATCACCTTGTCGGTGATGTCGTGTTTGGGGTTGACGTAGACCGATTCCTGAAGGATCAGGTCGTACTTTTCGGTTTCGGCCAGGGTTTTCACGACCTTGTTGGCGCGCTCAATCACCTGCTGGAGTTCTTCGTTTTTACGGGTGTTCAGGTCTTCCTGGAACTCGCGGCGCTTGCGCTGGAAATCCCGGTCCTGGTCCACCAGCTGCTTTTGCCGCGTGTTGCGCTGGCTTTCGGCCAGCGTGGGCGCCTCACGCTCAAACTTGTCGGACAGCGTCTTGAGCTGGTTGGCCAGGTCGTTCAGCTCTTTTTCACGCTTGCTGAATTCCTGCTCGAGCTTGGTCTGGGCGGCTTTGGCGGAATTGGCTTCGCGGAAAATCCGGTCCAGATTGACGACACCGACCTTGAACTCCTGCGCACTCGCGGAGAAGCCCGCCAATGCGACAACAAGGCCGAGGAAAATTTTGTGTGAAAGATGCTTCATTAGAAAGATGTACCAATTTGGAATTGCAACCGCTCTATTCTATCGCCTGGCTTTTTACGCAGGGGCGTGGCAATGGCGATCCGCAAAGGCCCCAATGGGGAAATCCAGCTGATGCCGACGCCGGTTGAGACACGCAGGTCATTCAGCTTGTATTGCTCTTTTTCCCCGAACACGTTGCCGGCGTCGATAAAACCGTACAAACGCAAGGTCCTGTCATTGCCGGCGCCCGGGAATGGCGCTATCAGTTCGGCGTTCAGGGTCAGTTTTTTCGGTCCGCCAACGGCCAGGTCGGACGCGTCGCGCGGGCCCAGGGAGCCCTGTTCGAAACCGCGCACCGATCCGAGGCCGCCCGAGTAATAGTTCTTGAACAGCGGATAGGGTTGGCCGTTCAGTCCCTTGCCCCAGCCGAACTCGCCGTTCAGGGCGACGGTGAACTGCTTGTTCAGCGGAATGTACTGCTGGATCTGGTAATTGGCCCGCACGAACTTGATGTCCCCGGCGACACCCCAGTCGCCGTACACGCGTTGGTAGCGGCCCATGGTGGGAACCAGGGAGCTGTCCCGGCTGTCGCGGGACCAGCCCACCGTCAGGGGAATCGAGTCGCTTTTGTAGCCAAATTGATTGGCATAGGTCAGGTAGCTGGCCGGCAGGTTGGTGCCGGGAACAATGGTCAGTTGCTCGTAACCACTGCCGAAATAGACGGTGTCGTTCTCGGTGAACGGCACCCCGAAACGAATGCTGGCGCCGCGGGTTTTCAGGCTGTAATCTCCGCCCTGGCCGGAAAGCGGCTTGGAGGTGCGGTCGTAAACGTCGATGGTGCGCGAAATGCCGTCGGCGGTGAAATACGGATCTATGGTGCTCAGCACCAGCTGGCGGTTGGACTTGCTGGTATTGAGCTCAATACCCAGGTAGTTGCCCGAGCCGAAAACGTTTTCCTGCTTGATGCCGAACAGCAGGGACACGCTGTCCGCGCTGGAATAACCCGCGCCGAGCTGCAGGTTGCCGGTGGGTTTTTCCGTCACGGTCATCGTCACGTCGACCTGGTCCTGGGTGCCGGGCACTTCCTGCGTGTCTATGTTGACGTCGGTGAAGTAACCCAGGCGGTCCACGCGGTCGCGCGAAAGGCGGATTTTGTCGCCGTCGTACCAGGACGACTCGAACTGGCGGAACTCGCGGCGCACGACTTCGTCGCGCGTGCGGTTGTTGCCGGCCACATTCACGCGGCGCACATAGGCACGGCGGGAAGGATCCGCCTGGATCACAAAGGCCACACGGTTGTTGCTGCGGTCAATCTCGGGCACGGCCTCGACGCGCGCAAACGCAAATCCGAAGGTGCCGAAATAGTCGGTGAAGGCCTTGGTGGTTTCGGCCACCTGGTCGGCGTTGTAGGGCTCGCCCGGTTCAATCTTCACCAGGGTCTTGAACTCTTCTTCCTTGTTGAGGTAGTTGCCTTCGAGCTTGACGCCCGACACCACAAAACGCTCGCCTTCGCTCACATTGACGGTGATGGCAATGCTTTGTTTGTCCGGGGAGATCGCGACCTGGGTGGACTCGACCTTGAACTCCAGGTAGCCGCGCGACAGGTAGTAGGAGCGCAGCGTCTCGATGTCGGCATTGAGCTTGGTGCGCGAGTAGCGGTCGGACTTGGTGTACCAGCTCAGCCAGCCGCCGGTGTCCAGGTCAAACAGGTCCAGCAGCGTCGATTCGCTGAACGCCTTGTTGCCGGTGACGTGGATTTCCTTGATCTTCGCGACCTCGCCCTCAACGACGCTGAAGGTCAGGTTGACGCGGTTGCGCTCGATCGGCGTGACGGTGGTGATCACTTCGACGCCGTACAGGCTCTTGTTGATGTACTGGCGCTTGAGTTCCTGCTCGGCCTTGTCGGCAAGCGCCTTGTCGAAAGGCTGCCCGTCGGCGACGCCCGCTTCGCGCAGCGCTTTTTTCAGCGCTTCCTTGTCGAATTCCTTGGTTCCGACGAAATCCACGTCGGCGACGGTGGGACGCTCTTCAACAATCACCACCAGCACGTCGCCGCTGACTTCCAGTCTTACGTCCTTGAACAACCCCAGGCCGAACAGCGCGCGAATGGCGGTCGAGCCCTTGTCATCGTTGTAAGTTTCACCGACACGAAAGGGAAGCGATGCAAAAATGGTTCCAGGCTCCACGCGCTGCAAACCCTCAACCCGAATGTCGCGCACCGTGAAAGGGTCAACCGCCCAGGCGGTGCTGGCTGCAAAAAGACCGGCGGCTATGGCGCAAACTGCGCGAACTTTGAAGCGATTTATTTGTTTTTGCATGAAATGTATGGAATTAGCCCAAGAGCCGGGTGACATCGTTAAACAGGGCAACACACATCATGCCCAGCAGGATCGCAACGCCACCGCGCTGCAACCGGTCCATCCAGGCGTCAGACACGCCTCGGCCAGTGATCCCCTCCCAAAGATAATACATCAGGTGCCCCCCATCCAGAACCGGCAGCGGGAGTAAATTCAGGACACCAAGACTCACGCTGATCAGGGCCAGGAAGGTCAGGTAAT
The DNA here is from genome assembly GCF_000282655.1 of Polaromonas sp. CF318. Classification (GTDB taxonomy): domain Bacteria; phylum Pseudomonadota; class Gammaproteobacteria; order Burkholderiales; family Burkholderiaceae_C; genus Polaromonas. Next base: position 60,252 of record NZ_AKIV01000047.1, on the reverse strand, counting down.
AGCTCCAGCCCAGGCTGGCCGACTTGCCCGCGTAGTCGGCAATCGTGAGCGGCCCGCTGAGGTTTTTGAGCGAGGCCTGGCCGGTCAGCATTTTCCCCATCATGCGCAGCGTGAGCGCGGACACCTGCCAGGTACGGGCAGCGCCTTGCCACAAGCCGTCGACGAAGCCGTAGCGCACCGTCACGAGTTCGGGCGTGGTCCCCACATAGGCGTCGATACGGGGCACCACCGTCCCGTTCACGGTCTTGAGCTCCGGGGTGACCTGCAGTGCCAGAGTCTGGCCGGCACGAACGACCTGCCAATTTTGGGGCGCCACCGCAGCCCCGCCCGCGCTGGAAGCCGGGACCGAGGTCCGTATGGTTTCACGCAAATGCTGGCCGTCGACGATGGCTGTATCGCCAATGCGCACCACCACATCGCCGGCATGCAGGCCGGACTTTGCGGCCGCCCCCCCGGGCATCACATCCCCGATCACGGGACGGGTCCAGGGCCCCAGGATGCCGATTTTGCGGAACAGCTGGGCATCGGCTTCGGGAGCGCCCAGGCTGCTCAGCGGCAGACGCACCGTCTGCCCGGCGCCCGCGGTGCCCGCGCCCAGCACCAGCGTGAGGTCACGGCCGTCGAGTGCGCCCTGGGTCAGGCGCCAGCGCAGGTCCTCAAAAGAGCGGACGTCCTGGAGTTCATCACCTTCAAAAGCCGCCTGCGCCACGGTTTCCTGGCCGCGCAGGCCGGCTTTTTCCGCGAGCGATCCGGCCACGGGGCCGGCGAGGATGGCTTTGGGCTCCTGCAGGCCGCTCCAGTTGAGGATGGCATACAGCAGCATGGCCAGCAGCAGGTTGGCCGCCGGGCCTGCCGCCACCACGGCGGCACGCGATTTCAGCGGCTGGGTGTTGAAGGCCAGGTGGCGCTCGCCCGGATCGACGGGCGCCTCGCGCTCGTCCAGCATCTTGACGTAACCGCCCAGGGGCAGCATGCCGATGGAGAACTCGGTGGATTTGTTTTTGAGCTTCCAGCTGTAAATCGGCTTGCCGAATCCGATCGAAAATTTAAGGACCTTGATGCCGCAGGCCACGGCCACACGGTAGTGGCCATATTCGTGCACAGCGATCAGGATTCCCAGCGTCACAACGAAAGAAACCAGGGTCAGCATGTCAGGGCTCCAGTTGTCCGGCAATGCGAAGGGCAAGGCGGCGAGCCTGCCCATCCAGACCGAGCAGGCCTTCAATATCACTTACCTCTGAGGGCGCCAGCGCCTCCAAAGTTGCGTGATTTACATGGTGAATATGGTCAAAACGTATGCGTTTTTCAAGAAAGGCGGCGACGGCGACCTCGTTGGCGGCATTGAGCACGGCGGTGCTGCCCACGGGCCCGTTCAGCACCTCCCAGGCCAGCGGCAGCCCCGGGAAGCGCGCGTCATCGGGCACTTCGAAGGTCATGGTGGCCAGCGATCTGAAATCCAGGGCCTTGGCCCCCGACACCACCCGGTCCGGCCAGGCCAGGCCGTAGGCGATGGGAACCCGCATGTCGGGCGTTCCGAGCTGCGCCACCACCGAGGTGTCGCGGTACTGGACCATGGAATGGATGATGCTCTGGGGATGGATCACCACCTCGATCTGTTCCGGCGTCAGGCCGAACAGGTACTTCGCTTCGATCACCTCCAGGGCTTTGTTCATCATGGTGGCCGAGTCGACCGAGATTTTCCGGCCCATCACCCAGTTCGGGTGGGCGCAGGCCTCGTCGGGCGTGACATGGCGCAGGCTGGCGGCATCGCGGGTGCGGAAGGGACCGCCGGAGGCGGTCAGGATGATTTTTTCGACACGGTCGCCCCAGGTCGCGGCGTCTTCGGGCAAGGACTGGAAGATGGCCGAGTGCTCGCTGTCGATGGGCAGCAGCTTGGCACCGCCGGCGCGTACCGCCTGCATGAAGACCTCGCCGCCCACCACGAGCGCTTCCTTGTTGGCCAGCAGCAGGCGTTTGCCCGTGCGGGCCGCCGCCATGCAAGGCGCCAGGCCCGCCGCACCCACGATAGCCGCCATCACGGTATCCACCGATTCGTGCGAGGCAATCATCTCCAGCGCGTCGGGCGCCGACAGCACCTGCACAGGCAATTGGTGGGCCTTGACCTTGTCGGCCAACTGGCGGGCATGCGGCTCACTCGCCATCACGGCATAGCGCGGCTTGAACTGGACACACTGGCCCAGCATCAGGTCGACCTGGGTCGCCGCGCTAAGCGCGAACACTTCAAAACGCTCGGGATGGCGCGCGATCACGTCCAGCGTGTTAACGCCTATGGACCCGGTGGAGCCCAGAACGGTGATGCGCTGCTTGCTGAAGGACATACCGGACTTAAAGGGTGACCAGCATCATTGCCAGGGGTAGCGTGGGCAACAGGGCGTCGACACGGTCCAGCACCCCGCCGTGGCCGGGCAGCAGGCCGCTGGAGTCCTTGACACCCGCGCTGCGCTTGATCAGCGATTCGACGAGGTCGCCCACCACACTCATGGCCGCCAGGAAAACGACCGCCAAAAGCATGACCACCAGGCCGTGGCTGGCCACCAGCCTGCTGTAAAGCGTGGCCTCGCCCCAAAAACCGGCGCCACCTGCGGCGGCGCTCGCATAAACCCAGGCGAGCGACAGCGCGACCACGCCAGCCATGCCGCCCCACACGCCTTCCCAGCTTTTGCCGGGGCTGATGGAAGGCGCCAGCTTGCCCTTGCTGAAGTGACCGCCGAAGGTACGGCCCGCGAAATAGGCAAAAATATCCGCCACCCAGACCAGCAGCAGCACGGACAGCAGGAAATTGATGCCGGCGACACGCGCCTGGGCGACGGCCAGCCAGGCCAGCCACAGCGCAGCCAGCCCTGCCGCCAGACGCAGCCCCTTGGGAATGCGCGGCCAGCCGGCCACGCCATTGCGCAGCAGCCAGCCACCGGCCAGCACCCACACCGCGCCGGCGGCGGCCCAGAGCATGGGCAGGGATTGATCCAGCAGGCCGGCATACCAGGACAGCGCGCAGGCCACCACGCTCACAAGCCCCAGCCCCAGCGAAACGCCCTGCCCATAGCCGTTAAGCCGGCCCCACTCCCAGGCACCCGCCGCGATCAGCAACAGCGCCACGGCGCAAAAAGGCTGGGGGGTCGAGTAAAAAAGTGCGGGCAACAGGATGGCCAGCAGGACGATCGCCGTGATGACACGCTGTTTAAGCATCAAGCCGCCTTTGCATTGTGGTTGTCGCCCTGGCCACTGACCTGCGCGGAGGTCTGGCCAAAGCGCCGTTCGCGGGTGCGAAAAACGGCAATTGCCTCATCGAGCGCCGCCTCGTCGAACTCGGGCCAGAGCTTGTCGGAAAAATGCAGCTCCGAATAGGCCGCCTGCCACAGCAGGAAGTTGCTGATGCGCAGCTCGCCGCCCGTGCGTATCAACAAGTCCGGGTCGGGCACGTGCGCCATCGCCATCGCCCGGTCCAGCGACAGCTCGGTGATGGCCTCGCCGCGGCTGGCCAGCTTCTGCGCGGCCTGCGCGATGTCCCAGCGGCCGCCGTAGTTGAAGCAGACATTCAAAACCAGCCGGCTGTTGGCCGAAGTGTCCAGTTCGGCCTTTGCCAGGCCGGCCCTGACCTTCTCGGAGAGCCGCTCACGGTCCCCGATGAAGTGCAACTGCACGCCGTTTTCATTGAGGCTGGGCACTTCCTTGGCCAGTGACAGGGCCAGCAGCTCCATCAGGCCCGACACCTCTTCGGAGGGCCGGTTCCAGTTTTCCGATGAAAACGCGAACACCGTCAGCACGCCGATGCCGCGCTCCAGGCAGGCGCGCACGCAGCGGCTCAGCGAGTCAACGCCCTGCTTGTGGCCCGCGATGCGGGGCAGAAACCGCTTGGTCGCCCAACGGCCATTGCCGTCCATGACGATGGCAATGTGGCGCGGGACCGGATGGGAGGTGGTGGCCATGGACAATTCAGGCCAGACGCTGAAGCGTCAAACCGCCATGATGTCTTGTTCCTTGCCGGCGACCAGTTTGTCGACTTCGGCAATGAAACGGTCAGTGAACTTCTGGATGTCGTCCTGGGCGCGGCGCTCGTCGTCCTCGGACGCGAGCTTTTCCTTGACCAGTTTCTTGATGCCGTCGTTGGCGTCGCGGCGCAGGTTGCGAATCGCGACCTTGGCGTGCTCGCCCTCGGAACGCACGACCTTGGTGAGCTCCTTGCGGCGCTCTTCGGTCATCGGCGGCATGGGGACACGGATCAGGTCGCCCTGCGCCGCCGGGTTGAGCCCAAGGTCGGAATCGCGGATGGCTTTTTCAATCTTGGCACCCATGCCCTTTTCCCAGGGCGAGACGCTGATGGTGCGCGCGTCGAGCAGCGACACGTTGGCAACCTGGCTGATCGGCACCATGGAGCCGTAGTAGTCGACATGCACGGTGTCGAGCAGGCCGGGGTTGGCGCGGCCGGTGCGGATCTTGGTCAGGCCGTTCTTGAACGAGTCGATGGACTGCAGCATTTTTTGCTCTGCCAGCTGCTTGACGTCAGCAATGCTCATGGTCGGATCTCCGGATTTTTATGGCGAAAAAAAGCAAGCCCTGAAAGCTCAGACGTGAACCAGTGTTCCTTCGTCTTCTCCCTGTACCACGCGCTTGAGCGCACCGTGCTTGAAGATGCTGAACACCTTGATGGGCAGCTTCTGGTCGCGGCACAGCGCGAAGGCGGTGGCATCCATGACCTCGAGGTTTTTTCCCATGGCTTCATCAAACGTGATGTTGGTGTAGCGCGTGGCCTTCGGGTCTTTCTTGGGGTCCGCAGTGTACACACCATCGACCTTGGTGGCCTTGAGCACGATCTCGGCGCCTATCTCGGCGCCTCGCAGCGCTGCCGCCGTGTCGGTGGTGAAAAAAGGATTGCCGGTGCCGGCCGCGAAAATAACGACCTTGCCCTCTTCGAGGTACTGCAAGGCCTTGGGGCGGACATAGGGTTCGACCACACGCTCAATGCCGATGGCCGACATCACGCGGGCGATGAGGCCGGCCTTGTCCATGGTGTCACCCAAAGCGAGGGCATTCATCACGGTAGCCAGCATGCCCATGTAGTCGGCGGTGGCGCGGTCCATGCCGACCGAGCCGCCCGCCACGCCGCGGAAAATATTGCCGCCGCCAATCACCACCGCCACCTCGACACCCATGCGGGTGACCTCGGCGATCTCCTCCACCATGCGCACAATGGTGGCGCGGTTGATGCCGAAGGCATCGTCCCCCATCAAGGCCTCACCTGACAGTTTTAACAAGATTCGCTTGTAGGCTGGCATGTGAGGGGCTTTCTGTGGTTGAAGTGAAGGGGAGTTTAGCGGCCTTCCGGCTAGGCTGAGTGCTTAGGCGGCCTTGGCGGCTGCAACCTGGGCGGCGACTTCGGCGGCGAAATCGTCGACCTTCTTCTCGATGCCTTCGCCCACCACGTACAGCGTGAAGGACTTGATCGTGGTCGCTTTTTCCTTGAGCATCTGCTCGACGGTCTGCTTGTCGTTCTTGACGAAAGTCTGGTTGTACAGGCTGACTTCCTTCAGGTACTTTTGCACGCCGCCTTCGATACGCTTTGCAACAATTTCAGCGGACTGCACGGGCTTGCCTTCGGCCTGGGCCTTGGCGGCATCTTCAGCGGCCTTGGCAGCGGCCACCGAGCGCTCTTTGGCGACCAGTTCGGCGGGAACTTCGGCGCTGGACAGCGACACGGGCTTCATCGCGGCCACGTGCATGGCAACGTCCTTGGCGGCGGCTTCGTCGCCTTCAAACTCCACCACCACGCCGATGCGCGTGCCGTGCAGGTAAGAAGCCAGCTTGCTGCCGGTAAAACGCTTGAAACGGCGCACGCTCATGTTTTCGCCGATCTTGCCGATCAGGCCCTTGCGCACGTCTTCGACCGTGGGACCGAAACCGTCCAGCGACAGGGGCATGGCGCCCACGGCTTCCACGTCGGCCGGGTTGTTCTTGACGATGCCTTCGACGACACCTTTGGTGAATGCCAGGAAGCTGTCGTTCTTGGTCACGAAGTCGGTTTCGCAATTGACTTCAACCAGCGCGCCCACATCGCCTTCGCGGTGCGCAGCCACCACACCTTCGGCGGTGACGCGGGAAGCGGCCTTGCCGGCCTTGCTGCCGAGCTTGACGCGCAGGATTTCTTCGGCTTTTTCGAAATTGCCTTCGGCCTCGGTCAGTGCCTTCTTGCACTCCATCATTGGGGCGTCGGTCTTGGCGCGCAGTTCAGCGACCATGCTTGCAGTAATTGCCATTTTGATTCTCCGTTTTGTCGTGTTCACAGAGGTGGGCCGACAGGGCCCGCCCCTTCTTGATGCTTGAGTTGTGAAAAAGGGGCTACGCGAGCCCCTTTTTCGCGTCTGGCGCAGCGCCGAAAACTATCAGGCGGCTGCGTTGTCCACTTCCACGAACTCATCCGAGCTCTCGGCGGAAACTGCCTTGACAACGTCGTTCACGGCGTTGGCGCGGCCTTCCAGGATCGCGTCGGCGATGCCACGTGCATACAGCGCCACGGCCTTGGAGGAGTCATCGTTGCCGGGGATCACGTAATCGATGCCGATGGGCGAGTGGTTGGAGTCAACCACGCCGATCAGGGGGATGCCGAGCTTCTTGGCTTCCAGGATCGCGATTTTGTGGAAGCCCACGTCGATCACGAAGATGGCGTCCGGCAGGGCGTTCATGTCCTGGATGCCGCCGATGTCCTTCTCAAGCTTTTCGATCTCGCGCTTGAAGGTCAGCTGTTCTTTTTTGCTGATGGAGTCGAGGCCGGCTTCCTGCTGGGCCTTCATCTCTTTCAGGCGCTTGATCGAGGTCTTGACCGTCTTGAAGTTGGTCAGCATGCCGCCCAGCCAGCGCTGGTCAACGTAGGGAACGCCGGCGCGCTTGGCCTCCGTGGCGACGATTTCGCGGGCCTGGCGCTTGGTGCCCACCATCAGGATGGTGCCGCGGTTGGCGGACAGCTGCTTGGCGAACTTCATCGCCTCCTGGTACATCGGCAGCGATTTTTCCAGGTTGATGATGTGAATACGGTTGCGATGGCCGAAGATGTAAGGGGCCATCTTGGGGTCCCAGAAGCGGGTCTGGTGTCCGAAATGAACGCCTGCTTCCAGCATTTCGCGCATAGTGGTCGACATAAAAATACTCCAAAAGGTTGTGTCTAAAATCAGCGCTTATCGCCCTTGTCGGGACAACACCTTGGGTGGCTGATTTGCGATTTGCATTGCAAACAACAAAATCGTCATTTGCAAAGCCTGTCGAGTATAACATCCTCCCGCCCTCCTCTCCTGAGCCCCCTCCCACCCCATGAGTCAGCCCCCCTTTTCCGGCGACCTCCATGCCGTCCGCCAGGCACTCCAGGCGGGCCATGTGCAAGCCCCGGACATCCTGGCGCAAGCCGCCCTGGCCGCGCAAAGCGAGGCCTGCCGCCATGTTTTCATGCCAGGTTCGCCGGCAAACCCGGCTGAAACGCTGAAAAACGCCCCGTCCGGTGATATCGGGCTGGCACTTGCCGGGATTCCGGTATCCGTCAAGGATTTGTTCGACGTAGCCGGCCAGGTCACCGCCGCCGGCTCCAAAGTGCTGGCGCAGGCCGCCCCGGCCCAGGCCGACTGCCCCGCGGTGGCCAGGCTCAGGGCCGCCGGCGCGGCGCTGGTGGGCCGCACCAATATGGTCGAATTCGCCTTTTCGGGGGTAGGCATCAACCCGCATTACGGAACACCCGCCAACCCGGCCGACCCGGCCACGGCGCGTATCCCGGGCGGTTCGTCCTCAGGTGCGGCGGTGTCGGTGGCCACAGGCGCGGCCTTGGTGGGCCTGGGCTCGGACACGGGCGGCTCCATCCGCATTCCCGCGGCACTGTGCGGCATCGTCGGCTTCAAAAGCACGGCGCGCCTGGTGCCGACCGCAGGCGCCCTGCCGCTGTCGACCAGCCTGGACACCGTGAGCGCCCTGACGCGCTCGGTGCGCGATGCCGTCACCGTGCACGAGGTACTGGCGGCACGCCGGGTCGAGCTGACCGGCAAACCCCTGTCCGGATACCGCCTGGCCGTGGCCGGCACGCTGATGCAGGACGCCTTGAGCCGCACGGTGGCCCAGGCCTTTGAACGCAGCCTGCAGGTCTTGCGCGAGGCCGGCGCGAAGATCGTGGAGATCCCGCTCGGGGAAATCACCGAGCTGACGGCCATCAACGCCACCGGCGGCCTGTCGGCGGCCGAAAGCTACGCCTGGCACCGCAAGCTGATCGCCGAGCGCCAGGCCGGCTACGACCCGCGTGTCGCGCTGCGCATACTGCGCGGCGCCGGCATGAGCGCGGCCGACTACATCGACCTGCTGGCGGCGCGCAAGGACTGGATAGCCCGCATGGAAGCGCGCCTGGACGGCTTTGACGCCGTGCTGTCGCCCACCGTGCCCCTGGTCGCGCCGCCCATCGCCGGTTTGCTCAATGACGACACCGAGTTTTTCAGGGTCAACGGCCTTTTGCTGCGCAACACCTCGGTGGTTAACATGCTCGACGGTTGCGCGATTTCCCTACCCTGCCACGCGCCCGGCCAGTTGCCCGTGGGCCTGATGTTGTGGCACGCGGCCCTGCATGACGACACGATGCTGGACCTGGCCCTGCAAGTGGAAGCCGCTCTGGCACAGTCGCTACAACAATAACCGCCGCAAACCCCTCTTCCCACCGGGCTCGCGGCCTGCTCATCCATAAAAAAAACAATGCACCACAAAATTTCCCGTCCCAAACGCCCCGCATCCACGCCACGCCGCCGCGGAGTTTTCGCATGAGGATCGCCGTCATTGGCGCCGGCATCATCGGCATCACCACCGCCTACGAACTGGCACTGGACGGCCACGAGGTCACGGTGTTCGAACGCCGCGGCGCGGCGGCCGAGGAAACCAGCTTTGCCAACGCCGGCCTGGTCGCTCCCGGCTACGTCACACCCTGGGCCGCGCCCGGCATGCCGCGCAAGGTCCTCAGCCACCTGTTCAGCCGCCACGCCCCGGTCAAGCTCGGCTTGCCGCTGTCGGCCGGCGAACTCGCATGGATGTGGCAGTGGTTTCGCGCCTGCAAGCTGGACACCTACCTGGCCAACCGCGCGCGTATGCAGCGGCTGGCTTTTTACAGCCGCGAAAGGCTGCACCACCTGACGGCCGAGCTGCAGCTCGAATACGACGGCAGCCCCGGCTACATGGTGTTGCTGCGTTCCGAAAAAGACAGCAAGCTGGTGCAGCCCGGCCTGGCGGTGCTGCGCGACGCGGGCGTAACCTTCAAGGAAATCAGCCCCGAGGAAGTCCTCAAGATCGAGCCGGCGCTGAACCCCGACACGCCCTTCCTGGGTGCCGTGCACCTGCCCAACGACGAGGTGGCCAACTGCCGGCAGTTCGCGCTGCTGTTGAAAAACGAGGCCCAGCGCCTGGGCGTGAATTTTGAATTCAACACCACGGTCGCGCGGCTGGAGCAGGCGCAGCCCGCCAGCCTGGTCATCGCCGGTGAAAGCACGCCGCGCGGCTTCGACCGGGTGGTCATGTGCGCGGGTCTGACCTCGGTGCAGCTCTTGCGGCCGTTGGGCCTGAAGATCCCGATGGCCGCGGTCTACGGCTACTCCATCAGCGCGCCGATTCGCGAACCCCTGAACGCGCCGCGCAGCGCGCTCATGGATGAACGCTACAAGGTCGCGATTTCGCGCATGGGCAACCGCGTGCGCGTGGCCGGCAGCGCCGAAATCGGCGGCTCACTGGACAACAAGCGCGCCGCCTCGCTGCAAACCCTTTACAAGGTTCTGCACGACTGGTTTCCCGGCGCGGCCCAGCTCTCCAACACCGGCTCCAGCGTGCAGGAATGGAAAGGCGCCAGGCCTATGCTGCCCGACGGGCCGCCCATCATCGGCGACAGCGGCATCCCCGGGCTCTGGCTCAACCTGGGCCATGGCTCCAGCGGCTGGGCGCTCAGCTGCGGCAGCGCGCGGGCGCTGGCCGATCTCATGGCCGGCAAAAACACCGACATCGACATGGAAGGCCTGGGCGTCGCACGCCTGGCTTGAGCCCGGTCCTTTGCGACTTCCCAAAGCCCGGTCCGCCGGGCTTTTTTTCGCCCGCGGCCGCACAATCGGGCCATGCGAAAAATTTCCAGCGCCCATAGCGAGCCGCTTCACGGCGTGGCGGCCACCCGCGAACTTGAACGCCTCGCCGCCGCCGGCTTGCCGCCGCACACGCTGATGCAGCGGGCCGGCCTGGCGGTCGCACGCCTGGCGCTGGCCCTGGCGCCGCACGCGCGGCGCATCTGGATCGCCTGTGGCCCCGGCAACAACGGCGGCGACGGCTTCGAGGCCGCCATGCACCTGCACCGCTGGGGCAAAAACGTGACCCTGACCTGGACCGGCCTGCCGCCCGGAAAAACCGGCCAGCCGCCCGACGCCCAAGCCTCGCGCGAACGGGCTTTGGCCGCCGGCGTGCCCATGGCCGCGCAGCCACCCGAGGACTTCGATTTCTGCATAGACGCGCTACTGGGCATAGGCGGCACGCTGGACCCGGCCCGGCCGGGCACGGCCCTGATGCTGGAGTGGCTGGCGCGCATGCAGGCCAGCGCCGCGCCGCGGCTCGCAGTGGACATGCCGACCGGCCTGGACGCCGACACCGGCGCCTTCACCACTGGGTTTGCCGCAGCCCCGGAGGTTTTTACCCTCAGCCTCCTAACCCTGAAACCGGGCCTCTTCACCGCGAGCGGCCGCGACTGCGCGGGCCAGGTGTGGTTTGACGACCTTGGCACGGCAACCGCCGGCGCGCCAGCGCCCGATGCCTGGCTGCTGGGCGCCGACCGGGCTTCGCGCGTGCCCAGGCATGCCAATCCGCATGCCAGCCACAAGGGCAGCTTTGGCGACGTAGCGATACTGGGCGGGGAATCCACCAGCCGCAGCCATATGGCGGGCGCCGCGCTGCTGGCCGCACGGACCGCGCTGCATGCGGGCGCGGGCCGGGTGTATGTGGCGCTGCTCGGCAGCCCGGTGCTCGGCACGGACCCCCAACAGCCCGAATTGATGTTCCGCGCACCTGAAGCCCTGGATCTGGCACGGCAGGTGGTGGTGTGCGGCTGCGGCGGCGGTGATGCCGTGCGCGCCGTGCTGCCCAAGGTGCTATCGGCGGCGCCCCGGCTGGTGCTGGACGCGGACGCGCTCAATGCCATCGCCGGGGACACACAGCTGCAGACCCAGCTCGCGGCCCGAAGCCATCGCGGCTACGCGACGGTGCTCACGCCCCATCCGCTCGAAGCCGCCCGGCTGGCCGGGACCCGCGCCAAAGAGGTGCAGGCCGACCGACTGGTTTACGCCCGCCAGTTGGCAGAACGCTTTCAGTGCGTCGTGGTGCTCAAGGGTTCGGGAACTGTCATCGCCGCGCCTGGACAGTCCAGCGCCATCAACAGCAGCGGCAATGCCCTGCTGGCCACGGCGGGCACGGGCGACGTGCTGGCCGGCATGCTGGGGGCCCGCATGGCCGGAGGATTGGAGGCTTTTGAAGCGGCGTGCGGTGCCGTGTTTGAGCACGGGCATCTCGCCGACGAATGGCCCACCGACGGGCAGGTGCTGACGGCGTCGGCGCTGGCCAACGCCTAGATCGCTAGACCACTAGACCAGGACCATCAAGGCGATCTGCAGCAGCACGATCAGCACCAGCGCCGAGATGTCGACCCCACCTATGGCAGGGATCACCCGGCGCAGCGGCGCCAGCACCGGCTCGGTCAGGCGGCCCAGCAAAACGTAGGCCGGCGAGCCGGGCTGTATCCAGGAAAGGATGGCAAAACCCAGCACCAGGACGAACAGGGTTTGCAGCGCCACACGCACCAGCATCTTCAGCGCGAAGGACAGCAGCGTCAGCATGACCAGGGGCGCCAATTGGAGCGCGCCCAGCAGCAGGCCAAACAGCAGGGCCCACAACAAGGCATAGGCCAGCGCCAGCACGGCGGCGGCGATCACACTGGCCCAGTCCACCCGCGACTGCGCCAGCGACCTGGGCAATGCCCGGCGCAGCGGCTTGACCAGCCAGTCGGTCAGGGCCATGACAAAGCTGCCCGGCTGGGCGCTCATGTTGACCCGGACCCAGTTCATCCAGGCGCGCAGCAGCGCTGCGGCAATCAGCAGGAAGAAAATGGTTTCAAGTAGAAACGACAGGATGCGGATCAGCATGCGCGGCGCGCCCCGGGAGAGAAAAGATGAAGAAAACAGTCCATGGCTCTTTCCTGGGTTCCTAGCGGCGGGGCTTCTTGCCCTGTTTGCGCCCGGCGCTGCCGGCGGCCTTCTTGACGGCGGCCTTCAGTGCCTGGATGGGTGACTTGGGCGTGCGCTCGCTGCCGGCGCTGCGGCCCGAACTGCCGCCGCGGCTGCCGGAGCGGGTTTCCGTGTGCTTGCCGGCCGTCTTTTTGCCGGCTTTGCCGGTCCGGGGTTCCGCGGCATGGCGCGCGGCGCCGCGCTCTTGGGCCGGCAACTCCGTGGCATGGCCGCCGGTCTTGTCTTTCATGGCGCGGCCGACCAGGTCCTGGCCTTCGTTCACCAGCCGGAAGTCGATCTTGCGGCCGTCCAGGTCCACCCGGCTGACCTGCACCCTGACCCGCGTGCCAATGGCGTAGCGGATGCCGGTGCGCTCGCCGCGCAGTTCCTGGCGGGCTTCATCGAAACGGAAGTATTCGCCGCCCAGCTCGGTGATGTGCACGAGGCCCTCGACATACATCGCGTCCAGCGTGACGAAGATGCCGAAACCGGTGGCCGCGGTGACGACGCCGCCGAACTCCTCGCCCAGGTGTTCGCGCATGTACTTGCACTTGAGCCAGGCTTCGACGTCGCGGCTGGCTTCGTCGGCGCGGCGTTCGTTGGCACTGCAATGCAGGCCGGCGGCCTGCCAGGCAAGTTCGTCGGCGCTGGCTTTTTTGGGTTTCTGCGTAGGCTCCTTGACGCGTGAGGCCAGCCGCTTGGACAGCTTGGCCTCGGCCTCGCCCGGCGTGGGCAGGGTCGGCAACTGGTATTTGGCCTTGTTCAGCACCGCCTTGATGACACGGTGCACCAGCAAATCGGGGTAGCGCCGGATCGGACTGGTGAAGTGCGTGTAAGCCTCGTAAGCCAGGCCGAAGTGGCCGCTGTTCATGGGCGTGTAGATGGCCTGCTGCATGGAACGCAGCAGCATGGAGTGGATTTGCTGCGCGTCCGGCCTGTCCTTGGTGGCCAGCGCGATGCGCTGGAACTCGCCGGGCTCCGGGTCGTCGCTGATGGTCATGCCGATGCCGGCCGCTTTCAGGTAGTTGCGCAGCATCTCCTTCTTCTCGGGCGTCGGCCCCTCGTGCACACGGTACAGGCCCACGTGCTTGCTCTGCGAGATGAAGTCGGCCGAGCAGACGTTGGCGGCCAGCATGGCCTCCTCGATCAGACGGTGGGCCACGTTGCGGGTACGGGGCACGATTTTTTCAATGCGCCCCGCTTCATCGCAGACGATTTGCGTTTCGGTGGTTTCGAAGTCCACCGCCCCGCGCGTGCCGCGCTCCTTGAGCAAGGCCTGGTAAACGTCGTGCAGGTCCAGCAAGTGCGGCACCAGCGCCTTGCGCTGCGCGGCTTCCGGGCCCCGCGTGTTGGCCAGGATGGCGGCGACTTCGGTGTAGGTGAAGCGCGCCTGGCTGAACATCACCGCCGGGTAAAACTGGTAGGCATGGACCTCGCCCTTGGCATTGACCAGCATGTCGCAGACCATGCACAGGCGCTCAACGTTGGGGTTGAGCGAGCACAGGCCGTTGGAGAGTTTCTCCGGAAGCATGGGGATCACACGACGCGGGAAGTACACGCTGGTGGCGCGGTCGTAGGCGTCGATGTCGATGGCGCTGCCGGTTTCCACATAGTGGCTCACGTCGGCAATCGCCACCAGCAGGCGCCAGCCCTTGCCGCGGCCGACCTTGGCCGGCTCGCAATACACAGCATCGTCAAAGTCGCGGGCATCTTCGCCGTCAATGGTGACCAGCGGCACATCGGTCAGGTCGATGCGGTGCTTTTTGTCGGCCGGCCGCACGGCGTCCGGCAAGGCGCGGGCCAGGGCCAGCGCCTCGTCGCTGAACTCATGCGGCACGCCGTATTTGCGCACCGCGATTTCGATTTCCATACCGGGGTCGTCGATCTCGCCCAGCACTTCCTTGACGCGGCCCACGGGCTGGCCGAACAGCGCCGGCGGCTCGGTGAGCTGCACCACCACCACCTGGCCGGACTTGGCCGTACCCGTGGCGCCCTTGGGGATCAGCACGTCCTGGCCGTAGCGCTTGTCTTCGGGCGCGACCAGCCAGACGCCGCTTTCCTGCAACAGGCGGCCGATGATGGGGTTGGAGGAGCGCTCGATGATCTCGGTCACGCGGCCTTCGGGCCGGTTTTTGCGGTCGTGCCGCACGATGCGCGCCTTGACGCGGTCCTTGTGCAGCACCGCGCGCATTTCATTGGGCGGCAGGTAAATATCGGCCTCGCCGTCGTCCCGCAATACGAAACCATGGCCGTCGCGGTGGCCGGAAACGGTGCCCTCGAATTCAGCGAGCAGACCGGAGGAATGGGCGGACGATCCGCCCGTATGGGAATGAGTTGTTTTGATAAAAAGTCTCTTTTTGTTGGGGGCTGCTGGTTTTGAGTATGCAGCCGAAATATTTCAGGAAAATTTGCAGGCCGGGGCCTCAGAATACGTTCAAGTAATGGTACACTGCTAGCTGTGCCCGGGTGGCGGAATTGGTAGACGCGCACGGTTCAGGTCCGTGTATCGCAAGATGTGGAGATTCGAGTTCTCTCCCGGGCACCAGATACACCAAACAGCTTTGCCAGACTCTGAAACGAGCTCTGGAAGAAAGCAAGATTAAAGCCACTGTGACCCAGTGGCTTTTTTTGTTTCCGGGCCCCGCCTTGCAGCCCGGTTTCTCGTGCGCCGGCTTGATCAAACGGGCACGGCCACCAGGTCGTGGCCCTGGGTTCCGACGATGCGGGCCCGGGTGAACTCGCCGACTTTCAGCGTCTTGCTGATTTTCTCGGGCGGCAGCAGCTTGACCACGCCGTCGATCTCGGGCGCATCGGCATAAGAACGCCCGACACCGCCCTTTCTGCCCAGCGCGGGTGCCGAATCCACCAGCACCTGCATGGTCGCGCCTATGCGCTGCTGCAGCTTCTGGCTGGAAACCGCCTCCGCCACGGCCATGAAACGGGCGCGCCGCTCTTCACGCAATTCCATCGGCAGCATGCCGGGAATGTCGTTGGCGGTGGCGCCCTCCACCGCGCTGTAGGCAAAGCAGCCCGCGCGGTCGATCCTGGCTTCGCGCATGAAATCGAGCAGGTGCTCGAACTCGGCCTCGGTCTCGCCGGGAAAGCCGGCAATAAAAGTGCTGCGAATCACGATCTCGGGGCAGATTTCGCGCCAGCGCGCAATGCGCTCGAGGTTTTTCTCCCCGCTGGCCGGCCGCTTCATGCGCTTGAGCACGTCGGGGTGGCTGTGCTGCAGCGGAACGTCCAGGTAAGGCAGAACCTTGCCGGTGGCCATCAGCGGCAGCACTTCATCCACACTGGGGTATGGATAGACGTAGTGCAAGCGCACCCAGGCGCCATAGGGCTCGGCGATCTCGCCCAGCGCCTGCACCAGCTCCAGCATGCGCGTCTTGACGGGCTTACCGTCCCAGAAGCCGGTGCGGTACTTCACGTCCACGCCGTAGGCCGAGGTGTCCTGGCTGATCACCAGCAACTCCTTGACGCCGCCCTCAAACAGTGCACGCGCCTCGTTGAGCACGTCGCCTATGGGCCGCGACACCAGGTCACCGCGCATCGAAGGGATGATGCAGAAGGTGCAGCGGTGGTTGCAGCCTTCGCTGATTTTCAGGTAGGCGTAGTGCCTGGGCGTGAGCTTGATGCCCGCAACGCCGAAAGCATTGGGAACCAGGTCCACAAAAGGATCGTGCGGTTTGGGCAAATTCAGGTGCACCGCATCCATGACTTCCTGCGTGGCATGCGGGCCGGTCACGGCCAGCACGCTGGGATGCATCTGGCGCACCAGGTTGCCGCCGTCCTCGCCGGCCTTGGCACCCAGGCAACCCGTGACGATAACCCGGCCGTTTTCGGCCAAGGCTTCGCCAATGGTGTCCAGGCTTTCCTTGACCGCGTCGTCGATGAAACCGCAGGTGTTGACGATGACCAGGTCCGCGCCCTCAAAGGTCTTGGAAGTCTGGTAGCCCTCGGCACTCAGCTGCGTGAGGATCAGTTCGGAGTCTGTCAGGGCTTTGGGGCAGCCCAGGCTCACAAAGCCGACGCGGGGCGCGGCCTTGACGGTGGCAGGGGCGGATGGGGAAATTACGTCGCTCATGGGGTCTATTGTCTCAGGGTAAGCGTCAGGGCGAACCGTGAACCCCGGATGGCCTTCAACGGCCAGTACTCGCGCGGACACAAGGCCCGGCGTTCAGTTCACTTCTTGAGGCCGAAAGCCTGCAGCATCTGCTCGCTCTGCTTTTGCATCTGCTCTTGCATCTGCGTGAAAACGTTCTTGGATTGCTCCACATAGGTGCCCATCATTCCTTGCATCATGGGCGACTGCGCATTCATGAACTGCGCCCACATTTCAGGTGTCAGCCCCTTGGACTGCTCGGCCATCTTGACCTGCAGGTCCATGAAGCTCTGGACATTTTTCTCCAGGTAAGCGCCCATGAAGCCCTGCATCGCATTGCCGTAAAAACGGATGATGTTGGCCAGCACGGCTTCGGTGAACATGGGCGCGCCGCCGGTTTCTTCCTCAAGAATGATTTGCAGCAGGATGCTGCGCGTCAGGTCTTCGTTGGTCTTGGCATCGCGCACCACAAAGTCGGCGCTCTCCATCACCAGCTGCCGCACCTCGGTGAGCGTGATGTAGGTCGAGGTCTCGGTGTCGTAGAGCCGCCGGTTCGGGTACTTCTTGATCACGCGGGACGCCGCAGCCTTGCCGGCAGCCCGGCCGCTTTTGGCGCCGGAATTACCGTCGGCAGCCGCATCGCCCTGTGAAGGCGGAAGGCCGGATGCCGGGCTGGTGGATTTGCTTTTTGGCACTGATTTCTCCTCTGAATGACGGCCAGCACCTGAGCGCCGGGGTTCAATACATTCTAGGAATTCTGATGTACACAATCCCCTTGGTTTACCCTGTGTGATGGGCCCGCATTATGGATGCGAAAGCCTGGACAGGAACCGTTTCGAGGGAATTGGTAGGCGCGATTGGACTCGAACCAACGACCCCCACCATGTCAAGGTGGTGCTCTAACCAGCTGAGCTACGCGCCTAAGGACTGTTCGAAGCTAGCAGTATAGCACGCAATTTGAGCCCCCACGTTCGCTCGCTGCGTGTGACTCTCTGTCCCCCGAGGGGGCGCTGCGCCTGCGGCCCGGCCAAGCCGGTTCCGCGCCCCCTGCTGGCGTGGAGTACAGCCCCCTCATTCTTTCGCTGCGATCAATGCAAGTCGCACTTAGCGCCGGCGCGCGGAGCGCACGCCCGGCACCTCGGCCACGATGGCCAGCACCTGGTTGAGGCGGCCCGATTGCGCCACTTCCACGGTAAAAGTCATCCAGGCCGTGCCGCCGCGGTTGTCTTTCACCGACTGCGTCTGCACGCCGATCACGTTCATTTTTTCCTTGGCGAAGACCTCGGAAATATCGCGCAGCAGGCCCTGCCGATCGGCCGCCTCGACCGCGACGTCCACCGGGTAGACCGCGCCGTCGGGCGTCTTGGGCGAATTCCATTGCACCTCGATCAGGCGGTCCGGGCTACCGCTGGCCATGTTGCGGAAGTTGCTGCAGTCGCTGCGGTGAATGCTGACGCCTTTGCCCTTGGTGACAAAGCCGAGGATCTCATCGGGCGGCGCGGGCTTGCAGCACTTGGCCAGTTGCGTGAGCAAAGATCCCATGCCGACAACCAGCACACCACCCGCCGCCTTCTTGGCATTCGAATTGGGCGAACGGGCTTTTTTTGCCAGCACGTAATCGTCCTGGCTCAGGGCCGGTTCGGGCGGCCTGAGCATGTTCTCTATTGTGCGCAGGGACAACTCGTCCTTGCCGACCACCTCAAACAAATCATCCGCCGCCTTGAAGCCGAGCTGCACCGCCAAGTCGTCCAGCTTCATCGCCGTCTTGCCTTCGCGCTGCAGCAGTTTTTCCACGGCCTCGCGGCCCCGGGCCACGGTCTGCTCCATCGCCAACGCGTTGAACCAGGCTCGCACTTTGGATTTCGCGCGATGGCTGCTCAGAAAACCGAGTTCAGGGTTGAGCCAGTCGCGCGAAGGCCCGCCCTCCTTCACGGTGATGACCTCCACCGTCTGGCCGTTCTGCAGCGGTGTGTTGAGCGGCACCATGACACCGTCAATGCGCGCGCCGCGGCAGCGGTGGCCCAGGCTGGTGTGCACGCTGTAGGCGAAGTCCACCGTGGTCGCGCCCTGCGGCAGCTCCACGATGGCGGCGTCCGGCGTCAGCACGTAGATGCGGTCCTCGAACAGGCCTTGCTTGGCGTCACGCGCGCGCTGGGCCGCCGGTCCCGAAAGATCTCGCTCCCAGGCCAGCAACTGGCGCAGCACGGCGATCTTGGCGTCGTATTCGCTGCTGGCCGATACACCGCCGTAGCCCTTGGTGCCGGCCTCCTTGTAGGCCCAGTGCGCGGCCACGCCGTGCTCGGCATGGTCGTGCATGGCCTGGGTACGCACCTGAATTTCCACCGCCCTGCCCGCCTCGTCGCGCACCACGGTGTGCAGCGACTGGTAGCCGTTGCTCTTGGGCTTGGCGATGTAGTCGTCGAACTCGCCGTCCACCGGCGTGAAGCGCGAATGCACGTAGCCGAGCGCCGCATAGCAGCCCTTCACGTCGGCGGCGATCACCCGCAGCGCGCGGATGTCAAAAACCTGCTCGAAGTCCAGCGACTTGCCGCGCATTTTTTTCACGATGCTGTAGATGTGCTTGGGCCGGCCCTGCACCAGCGCGGCAATGCCGTTCTGGTTGAGTTCGCGCTCCAGCTGCGCACGCAGGGTTTCCATGAAACCTTCACGCTCCACCCGCTTCTCGTCAAGCAGGCGGGCCGTCTGCTTGTAGGTCTCTGGCTCCAGGAAGCGAAAGGCCAGGTCCTCCATCTCCCATTTGATCTGCCAGATACCCAGGCGGTTGGCCAGCGGCGCAAAAACATGCAGCGACTCGTAGGCCAGCGGCAGCGGCGCGGTCTGCCGCGTTGCGGCGTAGTGGCGCAAGGTCTGCAGGCGGGACGCCAGCCGCAGCATCACCACGCGCAAGTCGCGCGAAAACGCCAGCAGCATCTTGCGCACGTTTTCGGTCTGCGCGGCCGGGTCGTCCAGCAGCTGGGCTTTCGCATTCGCCGAACGTGCCTGGCGCTGCACCTGGACCAGCTTGGTGGTCTCCATGGCCAACGCGGCGTAGTTGGCGCCGAAGGCCTTGGTGATCACTTCCTGCGGTTTGGTCAAGTGCTGGCAGGCATAGACCAGGTAGGTCGCCGCCTGCATGGCCTCGGAGCCGCCTATGGTCTTCAGGATGGCCGCCACCGCGTCGGCATGGGCGAGGATGTTTTCACCCGTGTCATGCGTTTCGCTGGCGATCAGGGGCTCGGCGAACGCGCGGGCGCGGGCCAGCGCATGCGGCTGGTCCGGCAGGCTGTCGGCCGTAGCGGTCACGATGGAGGCATTCGCCCCCTGGGAGGCTGTCGGGCCACCGGGCCCGACCACGTTGCTTTTCATGAAACTTCAGTCAAATGGTTGCGCGGCCTCAGCCCAGCAAAAAGCCCGTCACGGCGGCGAGCTGGTCGGGCGCGATCAGCGTGGGCGCATGTCCCACGCCTTCGAATTCCACCACGCGGGCGCGCGGCCCGCGCTGCGTCATGGCCTGGGCCGTCTGCGGGCTCAGCAAGTCGGATTGCCGGCCGCGTATCACAAGGGTTTCGGCCTTGATATTGTCGTAGAGTTGCCAGAGCATGGTCTCCCCCTGGCGCGCGGATTCCTCGGTTTCCTGCTTGAAAGGCACGGCGATGGCCGGGTCGTAATGCAGGCGCCACTTGGCATCGGCGGCCTCGGAGACGCGCCTGAGCATGGGGCGCGACAACGCCAGCCACTGCTCGGGCGTGTGCGGACCGAAGCTCTGGGAGATCGCCCACATCGCATCGGCCGCTTCCTGCACCGAGCCGAAGTGGCCGGCTTGGCCCAGGTAGGCGCCTATGCGCACAATCGCCTGCCACTGGATGGCCGGCCCCACGTCATTGAGCACCAGCCGTCGCACAGGCACCGGCAAAGGCAGGTTGGGCGTTCCACACACCGCCACGCCGATCAGCCCGCCCATGCTGGTGCCCACCCAGTCCAGGGAGGCCACCGGCGCCTGGGCGTGCAACTGGCCCAGCATCGCCAGCATGTCGCCCGCATAAGTGCGCAGCTGGTAGCCCATGGGATCCTTGAGCCAGTCGCTTTCGCCGCGGCCCACCACATCGGGGCAGACCACGCGCACATCGGCCCGCTCGGACAGTGCCCGCGCCAGCACGTCAAAATCGCGTCCCTGGCGCGACAAGCCGTGCACACAAACGATGACGTGCGAACTGTCCGCCCTGCCCCACTGCCAGTACGCCATGCGGTGGCCACCGCCGGCATCGGGGCAATTTACGTAGTTCAGCGTAGGTTGGGTCATGGTGCGGCGGTTCAATTCAAAGGCTTGATAATTGCTTGAGAAATCAACCCGGCGCCAGATGCACGGCGCGAGGTTCGGGTTCCCAGTTCAACCATCGTAAATCATCCGGAGAAACACCATGCTCAAAGGTAAAACAGCCCTCGTCACCGGCTCGACCAGCGGGATAGGCCTGGGCATCGCCAAGGCGCTGGCGGCGCAGGGCGCCAACATCGTGATCAACGGCTTCGGCGACGTGGACGGCCCCAAGGCCGAGGTGGAAGCGCTGGGCGCGCGCGTGGCCTACCACGGCGCCGACATGAGCAAGGTCGCCGACATCGAGGACATGATGCGTTATGCCGCCGCGCAGTTCGGCCAGGTCGACATTCTCGTCAACAACGCCGGCATCCAGCACGTGGCGCGCGTCGAGAACTTCCCGGTCGAACGCTGGGACGCCGTGATCGCCATCAACCTGAGCAGCGCCTTCCACGCCACCCGCCTGGCCCTGCCCGCCATGCTGGCGGCCAACGGTGGCAAGGGCTGGGGCCGCATCATCAACGTGGCCTCGGTCCATGGCCTGGTCGGTTCGGCTGAAAAATCCGCCTACGTCGCCGCCAAGCACGGCATCGTCGGCCTGACCAAGGTCACCGCGCTCGAGAACGCCACCACGGGTGTCACCTGCAACGCCATCTGCCCTGGCTGGGTGCTCACGCCCCTGGTGCAAAAACAGGTGGACGCCAAGGCCGCCGCCGGCAACATCAGCAATGAGGCGGCGACCAGGCAGCTGCTGGGCGAAAAAGAACCCTCGATGCAGTTCACCACGCCCGAAGAACTGGGCGCGCTGGCGGTGTTTTTCTGCTCGCCGGCCGGCAACAATGTGCGCGGCGTGGCCTGGAACATGGACGGCGGCTGGGCGGCGCAGTAAGCGGCCCTACAGCATCCGGCTCACGTAGTCGCCAATCGCCAGCGAACTCGTCAGTCCCGGCGATTCAATGCCGAAGAGATTGACCAGGCCCGCCACGCCGTGATCGCGGGGACCCTGGATGAGAAAGTCCTTGGCGGCCTCATGGGGCGCCTGGATCTTGGGGCGTATGCCGGCATAGCCCGGCGCCAGCGCACCGTCGGCCAGCGCCGGCCAGTATTTGCGCACCTCGGCATAAAAAGCCTCACCCCGTGCCGGGTCCACCACCAGGTCGTCGGGCGAATCCACCCATTGCACGTCGGGGCCGAATTTGGCCTGGCCGCCCATGTCCACGGTCAGGTGCACACCCAGGCCGGCCGCCTCGGGCACGGGATAGATCAGGCGGCTGAAAGGCGAGCGTCCCGGCAGCGTGAAGTAGTTGCCCTTGGCGTAATGGCTGGGCGGCACATGCTTGGCGGGCAGGCCGGCAAAACGCCTGGCCAGTTGCTGGGCTTGCAGGCCCGCGGCGTTGACGACGCTTGTGGCTTCGAGCTCGGTACCGTCTTGCGCCGCCAGGTAAATCGCCGATGCAGAGCATTCAGCGCGCGCCAGCGGCGAATTGAGCGCAACCAGGCCGCCCGCGTTCTCGAGGTCGCCCTGCAGTGCCAGCATCAGGCCGTGGCTGTCGACAATGCCGGTGCTGGGCGAATGCAACGCGGCCACGCATTCGAGCTTCGGCTCCATCGCGCGGGCTTGCTCGCGTGTCAGCAGGGCCAGGTCGTTCACGCCGTTGGCGGCCGCCTTGTCGCGTATGCCTTGCAGCTGCGCGACCTGTGCCTGGCTGGTCGCCACAATCAGCTTGCCGCAGCGCCTGTGGCTTATGCCGCGTTCGGCGCAGTAGGCATACAGCAGTTCCTTGCCCTCCACGCACAGCCTGGCCTTGAGCGAGCCTTGCGGGTAGTAGATGCCGGCGTGTATCACCTCGCTGTTGCGCGAGCTGGTGCCCGTACCTATCGCATCGGCGGCCTCCAGCACCATGACCTCCCTGCCCCGCAGCGCCAACGCGCGCGCCACGGCCAGGCCCACCACGCCCGCGCCTATCACCACACAATCGACTTTGTCCATCAGAGGCCTTCAAAACCTTCAATGACGTTGACGGCATTGGTACCCAGTTCGGCGGCCGCATAGCCGCCTTCGAGCACAAACACCGTGGGCAGGCCCAGCTTGCCCAGGCGCTCGCCGAGGCGGATGAAGTCGTCCGGCTGCAGCGCGAATTTGGAGATCGGGTCCCCGGCAAAGGTGTCCAGCCCCAGCGACACCACCAACGCGTCCGCCTTGAAGCTGGCGATGCGCAGGCAGGCCGCTTCCAGCGCCTCGAACCAGCGCACCACCGTGCAGCCCGCCGGCAGCGGCAGGTTCAGGTTGAAGCCCGCGCCCTTGCCCGTGCCGGTCTCATCAGCGTGGCCCAGGTAAAACGGGTACTCGGTCATGGGGTCGCCATGCAGGCTCACAAACAGCACGTCCGAGCGGTCGTAAAAAATACTTTGCGTGCCGTTGCCGTGGTGGTAGTCGACGTCGAGCACCGCCACGCGCGCCGCGCCGCCATCCCGCAGCGCCTGGGCGGCCACCGCGGCGTTGTTCAGAAAGCAATAGCCCCCCATGAAGTCGGGCCCCGCGTGGTGCCCGGGCGGCCGGCTGCAGCAAAACACGGCGCGCTCGCCAGCCGTGAGCAGGGCCGCGGCGCTGGCGGCGGCATCCGCGCCGGCCTTGGCGGCCTGCCAGGTGCCGGCCGACAGCGGCGAGCCGTTGTCCATCGAATACAAGCCCAGCCGCGCGGTGAAGTTGAGCGGCTCCACGTCGCTGCGCAGCGTGCGCACCGGCCATACCGAGGGAAAAGGCTGGCGCTCTTCGTTGCCGGCCTCCAGTTGCACCCAGTCGCGCCAGGCATGCTCCAGAAACGCCAGGTAGCGGGCGCTGTGCACCTTGGCCAGCACCGCGCGGCTGTCGGCATCCGGTGTCTGCAGCACATGGCCGCGTTCGCTCAAACGGGCCTTGACATATTCAGCGCGGGCCGGTGTTTCAAAACAGGGCACGCGCTCGCCGCGAAAAAATTCGTACTGCGGGGCATGGGCGTGGTGGCTGTCGCTGAAAAAGGTAAGCATGGTGGCGGGGGGTTGGGCAAAAAAAAAGGCGGCAGCCCGCGGGCTTCACGTGGCGCGGGGGTCGGTTTGGAGCAACCGCTCGACCAGCGAGCGCAAGCTGGCCTTGAGCGATTCGGCGCCGGGTGTCAGCGCGAAGCTGCTTTCGTCCATGTACAGCTTGCGGTTGATTTCGAGTTGAATGCTGTGCCGGTGTTCGGCGGGCCGGCTGTAGCGGCGAACCAGCTCCACACCCTTGTAGGGGTGGTTGTAGGCCACGCTGTAACCGCGCGCCTTCAGGTGTTCGCACACCAGCCTGGACAAGGCCTTGCTGGCGGTCGTGCCTTCGCGGTCGCCCACCACGAAGTCGGCATGCGCTTCGCCCGGAAAATCCGTCGCGCTGCTGGAGGCCACCGCGGGCATGGAATGGCAGTTGATGTGGATGCTGTAGCCGTGCGCCTCGTGGGCAGCGTCAATCGCGCGCGCAACAGCCGCGTGGTAGGGCTTCCAGCACTGCTCTATGCGTGCCTGGATTTCCGCCACACCCAGCTTGCGGTCGTACAGCGGCACACCTTCGTCCGTGGTGCGCCAGATCAGGCCTTTGCCCAAGCGCACCTTGGACAGTATTTGGGGATCGGTCTCCACAGGCCCGGGCCAGGGCCCGTCCAGCAGGCTCACGTCCATTTCGGTGGTGTTGCGGTTGGCGTCGAGGTAGCTGCGTGGAAAGTGCGCCTCAACCCAATGCACGCCCAGGGCGGGGGCAAAGTCGTAGAGTTTTTCGACATGGGTATCTTCGGCGCTGCGCAGCACGGCGAGTTCGCAGGCATGCCGGAAATCCGCCGGATAGACCGTTCCGCTGTGAGGAGAATCCAGGACCAGCGCTGTGCTTCCGGGCAGGTAGGTAATGAGCGGCATGCCCTGACTTTAGCACCGCAAAAATCGGCCCAGCAGCCTCGCGCGGCGCCGCGCCACCGCGTCCCGCCGTGCGCAAACCCAGCGGGCAAACTTCCGCTTGTCCTACAGGGATTTAACTTTTGCACCCACAAAAGTGCACCGGAGCGCACCTTAAATTTCACGACGGAAATCAACAACATGCGGCCGTTTTGCCACAAGCGTGACGCCGCCCATTTATCCCTGAAGGAAACACCATGCCATCAATGACTCGTATCTTTTCCGCCTCCCTACTCGCCGCGGCCGCGCTGGCGGCCGCCACCGGCGCGCAAGCCCAGAGCAGTTCGAGCTCCAGCACGGGCATGTCGAGCAGCAGCAACTATTCCTTTTATGCACCGGGCTCGCGCTACTTCGGCCTGAACGTGGGCCAGTCGGACTTCTCACTGCCCAGCGGCGCCGGCGCCTTCCCGTCGGACAACAAGGACACCTCGTACAACATCTACGGCGGCAGCTACTTCAACAACAACTTCGGCCTGGAACTGGGCTACACCGATTTCGGCAAGGCCAACCGCGGCGGCGGACAGACGGAAGCGCAAGGCATCAACCTGAGCCTGGTCGGGCGCCTGCCGCTGAGCAACTCCTTCAACCTGCTGGGCAAGCTGGGAACGACCTACGGGCACACCCGCGTGTCCGCCTCGCCGGCTTCCGGCCTGGCCTCCGG
Organism: Polaromonas sp. CF318; assembly: GCF_000282655.1. GTDB lineage: Bacteria > Pseudomonadota > Gammaproteobacteria > Burkholderiales > Burkholderiaceae_C > Polaromonas. The sequence goes on along the minus strand of NZ_AKIV01000047.1, from coordinate 34,948 downwards.
CAGCGAGAGCAACTGGGGGGTGTCTTACGGCATAGGCGCCGAATGGGCTTTTACCCCGGCCCTGTCGGCCGTGCTGGCATGGGACGAGCATGACCTGAAGTTCGTCGGCACCGGCAAGGAGCGCGTCAGCACCACCAGCCTGGGCCTGCGCTACCGCTTCTGACCGTCCCCGATGCGGGCGCGCTTGCTGCGCCCGTCGCCACCGCCCGCATGCCCGACCCGGCTGCGGGTTTTTTCACATTCCGCCCGGGATCGCCGACGGATTTCCGGGCCCGGCAGGCGCCAGCATTTCCTGCAGCAACCAGGTGCCGGCGCGGCCCAGGGAACGCTGGCGCGACCACACGGCATCCACCGGCACGCGCCGCGGCCAGCCGCGCGCATCGAGCTCGCTCAATTTGCCGGTGGCAAAACGCGTCACCATCCAGCGCGGAATCGCCGCCCAGCCAAAACCCAGCACCGCCATTTCCATCAGCATGAGGTAGCTCGGCGCCGACCAGGCGCGGCGTGACTGGGGCAGGCCCTGGGCGCCCTGCTCTCCCTCTATATAAGTATCCAGCCGCAGCTCCCTGAAGCCGGCCAACAATTCGGGCGTGATGTCCTTCATGCCGGCCAGCGGGTGAGCCGTGGCCACAAACAGCGTGATTTCAGACTGCTCGGCAATGGTGGCCGAGCCGATGTCCGGCGGGTAGGCGTTTTGCGCGGCCACCACGCCTATGTGCGCCCGGCCGGTCTGCACCAGCGATACCAGGTCGCCGTGTTCGGCAATCAGGCATTCGAACTCCAGGTCCGGAAAGCGCTGCTCAAACGCCAGCAGCATTTCCTCGAACCGGTCGGACTGGTAGGTGTCGGACCAGACCACGCTGAGCTTGGGCTCCATGCCGCCGCCCAACTGGCCGGCGGCGCGGTCCAGCCGGTCGCTGGCCGCCAGGATCTCCTGCACCTTGCCCAGCATGACCCTGCCGTTCTCCGTCAGGGCCGGCTTGCGGCTGCTGCGGTCAAACAGCGTGATGCCGAGGTCGATTTCCAGGTTGGCGATGGCGCTGCTGACCGTCGATTGGCTTTTGCCCAGCTTGCGCGCCGCGGCCGAAAACGAGCCCAGCGTGGCGGCCTCGGCAAAAGCGGTCAGGGCTTCCGGGGAGTGGCGCATAGGGCGGCCTTTTATCTATTTTTACGATAGTTATTGATTTTAATCTATTCGAAATAACGATAAAAATACCCTCATGGCACCCAGCATCCATGCCGAGGGGCCCCGAAACCGTCAGAAAGTGAAGTGCATCGTGAGCCTGCAGAAATCCCTCAAAGAACGTTTTTTCCACGCCCTCGGGTTTGAAGTCCTGGCCATCGCCCTCTGCGCGCCCCTGGGCGCCTGGCTGCTCGGCTATTCGCTGGCGCACATGGGCCTGCTGACCCTGATGGTTTCGCTGATGGCCATGAGCTGGAATATGCTGTTCAACGCCCTGTTCGACCGGGCGCAACGCCGCATGGGCTTTGAACGCACCCTGGCGGCGCGTGCCGTGCATGCCGTGCTGTTTGAAATCGGCTTGATCATCGCGGTGGTGCCGCTGGCCGCCTGGTGGCTGGACATAGGCCTCTGGGAAGCCTTTGTGCTCGACATCGCCATCGTGCTGTTCTTCCTGCCCTACACCTTCTGCTTCAACTGGGCTTACGACTACCTGCGCGCCAAGGTTGTCGCCCGCCATCGCCGCCGCAAGCAGCAAGCCTGCGCCTCGGCGGCCTGAGCGGGCCGGGGCAGCCCGCCCCGCTTCATCACTTCATCTGTACAGAACCCGACACATTGACCAGCACCGTGCTTTTGCCAGCCTCCACGGGGATGGATGCATCGGCCATTTCCGACTTGGCCATCGCCAGCATGCGCGGACGCGGCGGGCTGCCCTGGTCGTTGGCGTTGATGGAGACCTCGCGCAGGCTGTAGCTGGAAAACCCGAAGCTGCGCGCGATTTCGCCGGCCTTGGCCTTGAAGCGCTCTATCGCCTGGGCCTGGGCTTCGCCCTCGACCCTGGCGCGCTGCTCGCGGCTCAGGGCAAAACTCACATTGCTCATGGTGAGGGTCTGGATCTTGCCTGCCGTTCCGGTGATGCGTGGAAAGTCCTTGCCTTCGAGCACCAGTTCGGTCGAACCCTGCCAGCCGTTGATCTTGCCGTCCTTGCCGTAGCGCGGGTAGAGGCTGAAGTTGCCGGTGCGCACATCCATCTGGCCCGGCGCGGCCGCCTGCTTGGCCTGCGTGAGCGCAGTGTCCAGGGCCTGCTTGAGCTGGGTCTGCACGACGCCGGCGTCGCTGCCGTCGCGCGTGGTGCTCAGGGAAATCGACAGCAGGTCCTGCTGCACCTCGACGGAACCGCTGGCCGACAGCTGGGCCACGTTCTGCAGGGTTTCATGCGGCATGGTCTGGGCCATGGCGCTGGAGGCCAGCGCGGCGCCGGCAAACAGGGCGCACGCGGCGATCAGGGTGGGAGTTCGCATCGGAAAAGCCTTTCGGGGGTGTTCTCGGCGCCGGGCCGAAAAAAGAGAAAAAGAAGCCATAAACATTCGTCAGGGTTGGCGCGCTTTTTGTGGCTTTTGCAAGTCATTCAGACCCCAAGGTGACGGCGGCCGATGCCCGTTTCGGGCCCGGCCGGTTTCTGTTTACGGCAGGTAACGCACTGCAGCAACAGGTGCGCAGAAGCGGCCGCCCATTTTTGCATGTGATTTTGACGATCCCTGTAGGAGCATTGCCACAACAAGGCCTGCGCTCACGCTCACAGTTGCACATCGCCGCAACTTTTGTAACAGTGTGTCAAAGCGACTGAAAAACGAGACATCTCGTGTTTTCAGCCTTCAAAATGGCTCTGTTACAAATTACCAGACGACTATGACCCAAGCCCAACCTAACGCCCGTGCCGACAAAATCCTGATCCTTGACGACGATGCCCGCATCCGCGACCTGTTGCGCCGCTACCTCGCCCAGGAGGGTTTCGAAGTCATCCTGGCCGAAGACAGCAAGGCCCTGAACCGCATCATGCTGCGGGACGCCGTCGACCTGATCGTCCTGGACCTGATGATGCCCGGCGAAGACGGCCTGTCCATCTGCCGCCGGTTGCGCGCCGCCAACGACCGCACCCCCATCATCATGCTGACCGCCAAGGGCGAAGACGTGGACCGCATCGTCGGCCTGGAAGTCGGTGCCGACGACTACCTTGCCAAGCCCTTCAATCCCCGTGAGCTGCTGGCCCGAATCCACGCCGTGCTGCGCCGCCGTCCCACCGCCGAAGTGCCCGGCGCGCCATCCAGCGACCAGGAGGTCATCACCTTCGGCCCCTTCTCCTTCGACATGGGCCTGCGGACCCTGCACAAGAACGGCGAGGAACTGCCGCTGACCACCGGCGAGTTCGCCATGCTCAAAACCCTGGTGCGGCATCCGCGCCAGCCGCTGTCCCGTGAAAAACTGGCACAGCTGGCGCGCGGCCGCGAGTTCGAGCCTTTTGACCGCAGCCTGGACGTGCAGGTCTCGCGCCTGCGCAAGCTGATCGAGGTCGATGCGGCGGTGCCCCGCTACATCCAGACGGTCTGGGGCATAGGCTACGTGTTCGTGCCGGACGGCACTAACTAGCCCCCACGGTCGCTCACTTCGTGTAGCTTCCTGCCCCCCGAGGGGGCCGCCCGCCTGCGGCCTGGCAAAGCCAGTTCCGCGGCTCATGCTGGATTGAAGAATAATTCCAGCGGGCACAAACAGGCTGCAACAGCCCTGTTGCCGCCCGGCCCGCGTATCGTGCTAACGTCCATTGCACGCCCGATCTCCAGGCACATACCAGACTCCTATGGACGCCACCAACCCGGCCCCCCTTGAAACCGCCCCGGCACCGCTGGAGATGCGCCCGCGGCGCGGCTTCAGCCTGTTCTGGCGGACATTTTTCTTTTTGTCCCTGCTGCTGTTCGGCTCCATCGTGGCCTGGCTGCAGACCTTCCGTGCGCTTGAATCCGAGCCGCGCGCCATCCAGAGCGCGCAGCAGCTGGCCTCCCTCGTCAACCTGAGCCGGGCCGCGCTGCGCTATTCCGACGCCATCGCCCGCGTCTCGCTGATCAAGACCCTGGCCGACGAGGAGCGTGTGCGCATCACGCCGCGCGAACCCAAGGACAAGTTCGAGCTGTTCGAGAGCGACGAGCTCGGCGAGCGCACCGCCGAAGAGCTCAGGGCCCGGCTGGGCAACGGCACCGTCGTGGCCAGCAGCGTGAACGGCCAGAAGGGCCTGTGGGTGGGCTTTGCCATCGACGGCGATTCCTACTGGCTGCTCACCGACCCGTCCAAGATAGGCCCGTCGCGCAACAGCACCTGGGTCATCTGGCTGATCACGGCGGCCGTGCTGTCGCTGGCGGGAGCGGCCTTTATCGCCCGGCTGATCAACCGGCCGCTCAAGCAGCTGTCCTTCGCGGCCAGCCGCATGCGCGACGGCGATTTCGACGCCAGCCTGCTCGACGAGAAAGTCGCCACCAGCGAAATCCGCGAAGTCAACATCGGCTTTAACCGCATGGCCGAGCAGCTCTCCAAGATCGAGCAGGACCGGGTCATCATGCTGGCCGGCATTTCGCACGACCTGCGCACGCCGCTGGCGCGCCTGCGCCTGGAAACCGAGATGAGCGTCACCGATGCCGACGCACGCGAACACATGGCGGCCGATATCACCCAGCTGGACGCCATCATCGACAAATTCCTCGATTACGCCCGGCCCGAGCCGCCGCGGTTGGAGCGCGTGTCGCTCAATGCAGTGGTCGATGCCGCGGTCTATGCCGTGGCCGACTACGAGGACATGCGCGTGACCGTCGCCATTCCGGACGACATGGCGGTGCTGGCCGACGAGGTCGAGCTGTCCCGCGTGATCGCCAACCTGCTGGAAAACGCCAGGCGCTACGGCAAGACACCGGAAACCGGCATTGCACTGGTCGACATCGCCGCCAAGGCCCGCGACCAGTGGGTGCTGATCAAGGTGCGCGACCACGGCATGGGCGTGGCGCCCGAGACCCTCTCAAAACTCACGCGGCCGTTCTTCCGCGGCGATGCCGCCCGCACGGCCGCCACCGGCGCCGGCCTGGGCCTGGCGATCGTGGAAAAAACCATTCACCGCATGGGCGGCGTGTTCGGCCTGGCCAACACCGGTTCGGGCGGCCTGGCCGCGCACATCAAGCTGCGCCGGAGCTAGGCTCTCAGTAAAGCAGCACCACGGCGTGGGCTTCCATGCTGAGGCCCTGGCCGACCGGGCCCAGCTTTTCCGCCGTCTTGGCCTTCACGTTCACTTGCCCCACGTCCAGCCCCAGGGTCTTGGAGATGTTGGCCCGCATGGCCGCGATGTAGGGGGCCAGCTTGGGCGCCTGGGCAATCACCGTGCTGTCGATGTTGGCGATGCTGTGGCCGCGCTCTTTCAGCAAACGGCCCACTTCGGCGAGCAGCACCGACGAATCCGCGCCCTTGAAGCGCGCATCGGTATCCGGAAAATGCGAGCCGATATCGCCCAGCGCCGCAGCGCCCAGCAACGCATCGGTGATCGCGTGCAGCAGCACATCGGCATCCGAATGGCCGAGCAGGCCCACCGCGTGGGGAATATCAACCCCGCCGATGATGAGCTTGCGCCCGGGCACCAGGGCGTGCGTGTCCCAGCCTTCACCGATTCGAAAATTCATGGCGGTCATCGTGGAGCCTTGCTTGGGTTGAGTTGGGTTGAGCGGTCGGCCATGGCTATTTCACCTGCTATTTCCTGCGCCGCTCAAAAATGGCTTCAGCCAGCGCGAAGTCTTCCGGATAGGTGACCTTGAAGTTCTGGGCGCTGCCGCTCACCAGCCGGGGTGAAAGGCCTGCCGCCTCCATGGCGCTGGATTCGTCGGTGACGGCATCCCCGGCCTTCTGCAAGGCGTCGATCAAAGCCCCGATGCGAAACATCTGCGGTGTTTGCGCCAGCCATTTGTCGCTGCGGTCCAGGGTGGAGGCCACGCGGCCATCGCGCTCGGTTTTCAGCGTATCGGGCAGCTTTTGCGCCAGCAGGCCGCCCACCGCATCGTTGCGGCATTCCCTGATCAGGGCCTTGATCTGCTCAGGCGTCACCAGGCAACGCGCGGCATCATGCACCAGCACCCAGTCGCTCAGGGCCGCGCCGCCGGGCTGCTCCACCATGGCTTTGAGGCCGTTGAGCACTGTCGCCGCGCGTGTGGCGCCCCCGCCCACCAGCAGGACTTCATTGCCCTGGTTGAAGTCCGGAAACACCTCGAGAAAATCGTCGTCAGACGGCGAAATCACCACCCAGACGGCTGCAAAAGTGTCCGGTAACGCCCGGAAAGCTTGCACGGTGTGCCTCACCATGGGCAGCCCGTCAATCAGCTGGTATTGCTTGGCTTTGGCCGTTCCGGCCCGGCTTCCCTGCCCTGCACAAGGGATCAGCACAAAAAAACGGGGTTCAGGACGGGTATTGGCAGGGCTTGTCGTCATAACTTCATCATAGATTCTAAAATCACATATCGAATACGCAGGCACCCCACTCCGGATGGTTTGGGGTGCCTGGCTTTTGCCGAATCATTTCTCTCATTCCTGATTGACCGAACCCACCTGGCCAGCCTCACCATCGCACCGATTCATGCAGCTACCCCCACTCGCCTCCGGCAAACGCTACACCCTGCCCCAGCCCGCCGGTTCCGCCGATGCCCTGCTGCTGGCACGCCTGGGCACGCGCGAAAAGGCCGCCGGCAAGCTCACCGCCATCGTCACCTCCGACGCCACCACGGCCCAGCGCCTGATGGACGAGCTCGCCTTCTTCGCGCCCGACCTGCGCTGCGCGCTATTCCCCGACTGGGAAACCCTGCCCTATGACACCTTCTCGCCACACCAGGACCTGATCAGCGAGCGCCTGGCCACGCTGTGGCGCATCCAGCAGCGCGACAAGGAAACCGGCGCCGACGTGGTCATCGTGCCGGCCACCACGGCGCTGTACCGCCTGGCGCCGCCCAGCTTCCTGGCCGGCTACACCTTCCACTTCAAGGTCAAGCAAAAGCTCGACGAAACGCGCCTGAAAGCCCAGCTCACGCTGGCCGGCTACAGCCACGTCACGCAGGTGGTCAGCCCCGGCGAGTACGCGGTGCGCGGCGGGCTGATCGATTTGTTCCCCATGGGCAGCCCCGTGCCTTACCGCGTCGACCTGTTCGACGACGAGATCGACAGCATCCGCACCTTCGACCCCGACAGCCAGCGCAGCCTCTACCCCGTGCCTGAAGTGCGCTTGCTGCCCGGGCGCGAATTTCCCATGGACGACGATGCGCGCGCCAAATTCCGCAGCCGCTGGCGCGAGCTGCTGGACGGCGACCCGACCAAGAGCCGCATCTACAAGGACATGGGCAACGGTGTGGCCACCGCCGGCATCGAGTACTACCTGCCGCTGTTCTTTGAAGAAACCGCCACGGTGTTCGACTACCTGGGTCATGACGCCACCGTGGTGCTGCACGGTGACCTGGAGCCGGCCTTCCAGCGCTTCTGGCAGGACACCAAGGACCGCTACCGGCTGGTGCGCGATGCACCCGACCGACCGGCGCTGCCGCCCGAGTCGCTGTTCCTGGGCACCGAGCAGTTCTACGCGCGCGCCAACGACTACGCCCAACTGGCGATACGCGCCACGGTGGAAGACGTGGCCGACAACGCCCAGTTCCAGAAACTCGGTGAAATGGCCGTGGTGCGCGGCGCTGAAGACCCGTTGGCCAAGTTCAAGGGCCATGTGCGCAACACCGCCCACCGCGTGCTGGTGCTGGCCGAGAGCGAGGGCCGGCGCGAAAGCCTGCTGGACTTCCTGCGTGCCAGCAGCGTCAGCCCGCCGGCCTTTGACTCGCTGGCCGACTTCCAGGCCAGCGACGAAAAGCTCGGCATCGCCACCGCGGCCCTCCACACCGGCTTCAGCTGGCTGGAAGAACGCATAGATCTCATCACCGAGACCGAGCTGTTTGCCGCCGGCGCCACCGTGCGCCGCCGCAACAAGAAGCAGGAACAGGTCAGCGACGTCGAGGCGCTGATCAAGGACCTCTCGGAACTCAACGTCGGCGACCCGGTGGTGCACAGCGCCCACGGCATAGGCCGCTATCGCGGCCTCATCAATATGGACCTGGGCCAGGGCACGAATGCCGACGGCACGCCGCTGCTGCAGGAGTTTTTGCACCTCGAATACGCCGACAAGGCCACGCTCTACGTACCGGTCAGCCAGCTGCACCTGATCAGCCGCTACACCGGCGTCAGTGCCGAGGAAGCCCCGCTGCACAAGCTGGGCAGCGGCCAGTGGGAAAAAGCCAAGCGCAAGGCCGCCGAACAGATACGCGACTCGGCTGCCGAGCTGCTCAACATCTACGCGCGCCGCGCCGCGCGCGAAGGCCATGCCTTCCGCTACTCACCGGGCGACTACGAGACCTTTGCCAACGACTTCGGCTTCGAGGAAACCGCCGACCAGCGTGCCGCCATCCACGCGGTGATCCAGGACATGATCAGCCCGCGCCCCATGGACCGCCTGGTCTGCGGCGACGTGGGCTTCGGCAAGACCGAGGTCGCGCTGCGCGCCGCCTTCATCGCCGTCACCGGCGGCAAGCAGGTGGCCCTGCTGGCGCCCACCACCTTGCTGGCAGAGCAGCACTACCAGACGCTGGTGGACCGTTTCGCCAAATGGCCGGTCAAGATCGCCGAGATGAGCCGCTTCCGCTCGGGCAAGGAAATCAGCGCCGCCATCAAGGGCCTGGGCGACGGCACGGTCGACATCGTGGTCGGCACACACAAGCTGCTGAGCCAGGACGTGAAGTTCGAACGCCTGGGCCTGCTCATCATCGACGAAGAGCATCGTTTCGGCGTGCGCCACAAGGAGGCCATGAAGGCCATGCGCGCCGAGGTCGACGTGCTGACGCTGACCGCCACGCCGATCCCGCGCACGCTGGGCATGGCGCTCGAGGGCCTGCGCGACCTCAGCGTGATCGCCACCGCGCCGCAGCGCCGCCTGGCCATCAAGACCTTTGTGCGCAGCGAAAACAACGGCGTGATCCGGGAGGCCGTGCTGCGCGAACTGAAGCGCGGCGGCCAGGTCTACTTCCTGCACAACGAGGTCGAAACCATACAGAACCGGCGCGAAAAACTCGAAGAAATCCTGCCCGAGGCCCGCATCGCCGTGGCCCACGGCCAGATGCCCGAGCGCGAGCTGGAGCGCGTGATGAAGGACTTCATCGCCCAGCGCCACAACCTGCTGCTGTGCTCCACCATCATCGAAACCGGCATCGACGTGCCGAGCGCCAACACCATCGTCATGAGCCGCGCCGACCGCTTCGGCTTGGCGCAGCTGCACCAGCTGCGCGGCCGCGTGGGCCGCAGCCACCACCAAGCCTATGCCTATTTGATGGTGCCCGACATCGAGGGCCTGACCAAGCAGGCCAGCCAGCGGCTGGAAGCCATCCAGCAGATGGAGGAACTCGGCTCGGGCTTTTACCTGGCCATGCACGACCTGGAAATCCGCGGCACCGGCGAAGTGCTGGGAGAAAACCAGAGCGGCAACATGCTGGAAGTCGGTTTCCAGCTCTACAACGAGATGCTCAGCGAGGCCGTGGCATCGCTCAAGGCCGGGCGCGAACCCGATTTGCTGTCGCCGCTGAGCGTCACCACCGAAATCAACCTGCACGCGCCTGCCCTGCTGCCCAATGACTACTGCGGCGACGTGCACCTGCGCCTGTCTTTCTACAAGAAGCTGGCCACGGCCAAGAATACCGACCAGATCGACGCACTGCTCGAGGAAATCGTCGACCGCTTCGGCAAGCTGCCGGCGCAGGCGCAAACGCTGATCGACGTGCACCGCCTGCGCGTGATCGCCAGGCCTTACGGCGTGGTCAAGGTCGATGCCGCGCCCGGCGCCATCAGCATCACCTTCAAGAAGGACCCGCCCATCGATTCGATGGCCATCATGCAGCTGATCCAGAAAAACCGGCACATCCGGCTGGCCGGCAACGACAAGCTGCGCATAGAGCGCGAGCTCGAAAATCCCAAGGACCGCGCCCAGCTGGTGCGCGACGTCCTGCGTTCACTCGGACAACCCACCAAGGAAGCCACTCCCGCATGACCCCCGCAGAAATCTCCCACGGCCTCGTCGTCAACGTCGCCACGCCCGACCTCAAGCTCGGCGACTTCAAGCTGATCGCCTTCGACATGGACTCCACGCTCATCAACATCGAATGTGTCGATGAAATCGCCGACGCGGCCGGCCGCAAGGCCGAGGTGGCGGCCATCACCGAAGCGGCCATGCGCGGCGAGATCAGCGACTACAAGGAAAGCCTGCGCCAGCGCGTGGCCCTGCTCAAGGGCGTCAGTGTTGCCAGCATGGAGCAGGTCTATCGCGAGCGCCTCCAGCTCAACCCCGGCGCGGCGGAACTGGTGAAGGCCTGCAAGCAGGCCGGCATGAAGGTGCTGCTGGTCAGCGGCGGCTTCACCTTCTTCACCGACCGCGTGCGCGACGAGCTCGGCATCGACTACACACGCTCCAACGTACTGGAGGTGGAAGACGGCTTTCTCACCGGCCGCATGGTGGACCAGCCCTGGGGCGACATCTGCGACGGCGCGGAAAAGAAAAAAATGCTGCTCGAGACCTGCGGCAAGCTGGGCATCAACCCGCTACAGGCCATCGCCATGGGCGACGGCGCCAACGACCTGCCCATGATGGGCGTGGCCGGCCTGTCCGTGGCCTACCACGCCAAGCCGCGCGTGCGCGAGCAGGCCATGGTGGCCATCAACGAAGGCGGCCTGGACCGCCTGCTGGAACTGGTGAAGTAAACAGGCAGCGCACACCAAAAGAAAGCACCCACCGCACCGATGTTGTTCAGCAAATTCGAGAAACTGCTGCACCCCTACCCCGAGGGTGAGCCCAGCCTGCCTCCCAAGGGTTTTATCGCCTTCATCTGGGCTTGCAGCCGCGGCGCGCGCGGCTACATCCTGGCGCTGGCCTTGCTGTCCGCCGCGATGTCGGCCTTCGAAGCCCTGATGTTCGCCATGCTGGGCCGCATCGTCGACTGGCTGGGCAAGGCCGAACCTGCGCAGCTGTGGACGGTCCACGGCGGCACGCTCACCGTGCTGGCCTGGATTGTCGTCGCCAGCATCCTGGTGGTGGCGTTGCAGACCATCGTCAAGCACCAGACCATCGCCATCAATTTCCCCATGCGCCTGCGCTGGAATTTTCACCGCCTGATGCTGGGCCAGAGCATGGCCTTCTACCAGGACGAGTTCGCCGGCCGCCTGACCACCAAGGTCATGCAGACCGCGCTGGCCGTGCGCGACACCCTGTTCGTGCTGGCCGACGTGCTGGTCGCCATGGCGGTCTATGTGGCCACCATGACGGTGCTGGCCGCCGCCTTCGACATGAAGCTGATCGCGCCCTTCCTGATCTGGCTGGGGCTTTACATCGCCGCGCTGTTTTTCTTTGTGCCGCGGCTGGGCCGCATCGGCAAGCAGCAGGCCGACGCCCGCTCGCTGATGACAGGCCGCATCACCGACGCCTACACCAACATTACCACCGTCAAGCTGTTCTCGCACACCCAGCGCGAGGCCGCCTTCGCCCGCTCGGCCATGCAGGAGTTCATGAAGACCGGCTACAGCCAGATGCGGCTGGTCAGCGCGTTCGAGATCGTCAACCATGCGCTCAGCATGGGCCTGATCCTGGGCATGGCCGGCACCTCGCTGTGGCTGTGGAGCCTGGGCCAGGTCGGCGCCGGCGCGGTGGCCGCCGCCACCGCCATGGCGCTGCGGCTGCAGGGCATGTCGCACTGGATCATGTGGGAGATGACCAGCCTGTTTGAAAGCGTGGGCACCGTGCAGGACGGCATCAACACCCTGTCGCGCCCGCGCGTGATCGAAGACAAACCCGATGCCGCCACGCTCGAAGTGCCGCGCGGCGAAGTGCGCTTCGACAACATCGGCTTCAGCTACGGCAAGGGCCTCAGGGTGATAGACGGCCTCACGCTGACCGTGAAGCCCGGCGAGAAGATAGGCCTGATAGGCCGCTCCGGCGCTGGCAAGTCCACGCTGGTCAACCTGCTGCTGCGCTTTCACGACCTGGACGCCGGCCGCATCCTGATCGACGGCCAGGACATTTCCACGGTCACGCAGGACAGCCTGCGCAGCCACATCGGCATGGTGACGCAGGACACCTCGCTGCTGCACCGCTCGGTGCGCGACAACATCACCTACAGCCGGCCCTCGGCCACCGAGGAGCAGATGCGCGTCGCGGCCCGCCGCGCCGAGGCCGACGGTTTTATCGAATACCTCAGCGACCCGCACGGCCGCAAGGGTTATGACGCGCACGTCGGCGAGCGCGGCGTGAAGCTGTCCGGCGGGCAGCGCCAGCGCATCGCGATCGCGCGTGTGATGCTCAAGGACGCGCCCATCCTGCTGCTGGACGAAGCCACCAGCGCGCTGGACTCCGAGGTTGAAGTCGCCATCCAGGGCAGCCTCAACACCCTGATGCAGGGCAAGACGGTGATTGCCATCGCGCACCGCCTGTCCACCATCGCCGCCATGGACCGCCTCATCGTGCTGGACCAGGGCCGCATCGTCGAGGAGGGCGACCACCGCACCTTGCTGGCTAACGGCGGCCTCTACGCGCGCCTCTGGGCCCACCAGAGCGGCGGCTTCCTGAGCGACAACCTCGAAGAAGAAGCCGAACTCGCCGCCTGAACCGCGGCACACCGGCATGTTCGGCCCGGGTATTTACCGCAATAAAAGTCCGTCTACGGACAATTGACCGCAGAAGCACCCATCGCCTCCCGTATGGTTCAAATTTGAACACTACAGCAGGGAGGTCGAGGTGCAGGACCCCGAACCAAAGCCGGTGCATACGCCGCGCGTCACGCTTCAAACATCAAAACCACGGCGCACGCCGAATGCCGCGGGCAGCCGGCGCTGGCTGGCCAGCCTGCTGCTGCTGGCCTCCTTCAGCGCGCCGGCCGCCGACCTGCTCGAGGTCTACCGTCAGGCACAGGCACGCGACCCCGTTTACCGCGGCGCCGTCTACACCCTGCAGGCGGCGCGCGAACGGGTTCCGCAGGCGCGCGCCGCGCTGCTGCCCGCGGTCAACCTGGTCGGCGCCGCCAGCCGGCAATCCGGGCAAGCCTCCTTCAATGAATTGCCTGCCGTGGCGCGCGACGTGCATACCCGCAGCTGGAACCTGCAATTAAGCCAAGCCCTGTGGCGCGCCACCGCATCGGCGGCTCTGGACCAGGCCGGGCAGCAGGAATTGCTGGCCGAGGCGCAGTTCCGGCAGGCCGAACAGGAACTGATCCTGCGCACCGCGCAGGCCTACCTCGACATACTGGTTGCCCAGGAGGCCGAGCGTGTGGCCCACCTGCAGACGGGCGCCATGGAGCAGCAACGCGCCCTGGCCCGCCGCACCTTCGAGGGCGGCACCGGCACCGTGACCGATGTGCATGAGGCCCAGTCGCGGCTGGACCTCTCGCGCGCCCAGGCGGTGGTGGCCGGCAACGAGCTGCAGAACAAGCTGGCCGAGCTGACGCGCATCCTGGGGATTTCCCATGCCCGCCTGGCGGGTTTGCGCACGGACGGCTCCCCGCCGCGAATGGAGCCGGCGGGCCTGCAGCCCTGGCTGGACAGCGCCCGCGAGCAATCCATCCAGGTGCGCATCGCCCAGGCGACGCTGGAGGTGGCCGATCGCGAGATCGCCAAAAGCCAGGCGGCGCATTCGCCCACGCTGGACCTGACGGCGGCCTACGGCAACAACTTCACCTCGGGCAGCATCACCTCCCCGAGCGATATTTCAGTGCGCTCGCGCTCCACGCAGGTCGGCATGAGCCTGACCATCCCGCTCTATGCTGGTGGCGGCGTGCAGGCGCGCGTGCGCGAAGCCGTGGCATTGAAAGGCAAGGCCGCGGAAGACCTGGAAGCGGCGCGCCGGCAGGCGGTGGCCCAGGCGCGCCAGGCTTTTGCGGGCGTCGTCAACGGGGCGGCGCAAACCCAGGCACTGGCCTCAGCCATCACCTCCAGCAAAAGTTCGCTGGACGCCAACAAGGTGGGCTACCTCGTCGGCACCCGCATCAACATGGACGTGCTCAACGCCGAGCAGCAGCTGTTCGCGGCCCAGCGCGACTGGCACAAGGCGCGCGCCGAGACCCTGCTTCAGGGCCTGCGCCTGAAGGCCGCGAACGCCACGCTGAGCGAAGCGGACCTGAACGCCATCAACGCGCTGCTGGAAGCTGGAAGCCCCTAGCAGCCTTTCCCCCATCAACATATGGGCAAATACTTCAATCTCCTCGCGGGCGATCCGGCGCCCTGGTTCCGGCAAAGATCCTTCGCGAATCCGCGCTATGCGATACATGCCGCAGCCGGGCGGTATATCGCGCTGTGTTTTTTCGCCAGCGCCGCCGAGCCCCTGGGCAGGGCGGCCATAGAAATGGCCCTGCAACGGCAGGACATCTTCAACGACGCGCATTGCTCTTTTTTCGGCGTCAGCCTGGATCCGGGCGATGAAAGCGAAAAACGCGTCGCCGACCGCTATCCCGGCTACCGCTTCCTCTGGGATTTTGATGCACAGGTGAGCGAGCTTTATGGCGTGGTGCCGCACGACGCCGACATGGCGCAAAAGCGGGCCGGTATCCGCCGCCTGTGTTTTGTCCTGGACCCGACCCTGAGGATACTGAAAGTGCTGCCCTTGGCTGATGCCGGCGATATGCAGGCGCTGCTGTCCTGCCTCGCCGGCCTGCCGCCGCCCTCGCGCTTCGCGGGCATGGAATTGCAGGCCCCCATCCTCATGCTGCCGAACGTTTTCCCGCCGGGCTTCTGCCGGGAACTCATCAGCCTTTACGAAACCCATGGGGGCAAGGAGTCCGGTTTTATGCGCGAGGAAAACGGCAAAACCGTCCTGGCCCACGACCACGGCCACAAGCGCCGCGAGGACTACGACATCACCGACCTTGCCGTCGTGAAGGCGGCGCGCGCCTGGATACAGCGCCGCATCGTTCCCGAGATCGCCAAGGTGCACCAATTCAAGGCCACGCGCATGGAGCGCTACATCATCGGCTGCTACCGCGCCGACCAGCAGGCGCATTTCAGCCCCCACCGCGACAACACCACCCGCGGGACGGCCCACAGGCGCTTTGCCGTGTCCATCAACCTCAACGATGATTTCGAGGGCGGCGAGGTCAGCTTCCCGGAATACGGCCCCAGGTCCTTCAAGCCCCCGCCGGGCGGCGCCGTGGTGTTTTCCTGCTCCCTGCTGCATGCCGTATCCACGGTGACACGCGGACGGCGTTATGCCTTCCTGCCTTTTCTCTACGACGACGAGGCCGCGAAGGTGCGCGAGGCCAACAATGCTTTCCTGGACAAAGGCCTTTCGGCGACTTACAAGGCCTAGGCCTTTTCAACCACCGGCCGCCCGGCCTGCACCGCGAACTTCGCCAGGGTCTGCACCCCGCTGTCGGCGCGCGTGACGTCGTCGACGACACGCAGCGTGGCCGTCAGCATCCCCGGCGTCAGTTCCACCACGCCGTAGCCCCTGCGCTCCGAGTCGGCAAACACGAAGTGCGGGTTCTCGGCCAGGACCTCGGGGGTTCTGGCCTTGTCCGTCGAACGCGAGCTGATGCTGGTGCCGCAGAACTCGGTGCCCAGCGCCGCGCTGGCCGGGTCTGCATAGTCGGCCTTGATGTGGCCGACCCAGTTTTCGTGCACATCGCCGCCCAGCAGCACCGGGTTCGCCACGGCATGCCTGCGCAGCGAATCGGTGAAACGCGTGCGTGCCGCCGCATAGCCGTCCCAGCCGTCGTTCCACAGCACCTGGCCCGGCCCGGGGCGAAAATCGCGCTGGCCGAAAAGCGACTGCTGGCCCACCAGGTTCCAGTCGCCCGCCTTGGCCGCGGCGCCGCCCCATTCGGCATCCAGCCAGCTTTCCTGCTGCGCGCCCAGCATGCTGCGCGCCGGGTCCTTCCAGGCGGGGCAATGGGCCGGGTTCAGCGTGCTGGAGCCGGCCCGTCCTTCGCGCGTGCAGGCCTGCGCGTCCTTGTACTGCCGCGCGTCCAGCATGTAGAGTGAGGCCAACCGGCCGTAGGGCAGGCGCTGGTAGATGCGCATCTCGGCGCCGGCAGCGAGGCCCGCCATGGCGCGAGTCAGCACCGAGGCACGCAGCGGCATGTGCTCGTAAAACGCCTGGTAGGCTGCGGCGCGCCGGGCGGAAAAATCAGCCACCGGCGGCCCGCTGTAGCCGGGCGACACACCCGCATAGTCGTTCTGCACTTCATGGTCGTCCCAGGTCACCAGCCAGGGGCAGGCCGCGTGCATGGCCCGCAGGTCGGCATCGCTTTTGTGCAGGGCATAGCGCGCACGGTAGTCGTCCAGCGTCTGCACCCAGCCGCCGGTGGGTTTGCG
Source organism: Polaromonas sp. CF318 (assembly GCF_000282655.1). GTDB lineage: Bacteria > Pseudomonadota > Gammaproteobacteria > Burkholderiales > Burkholderiaceae_C > Polaromonas. The sequence continues at coordinate 18,546 of NZ_AKIV01000047.1, read as the reverse complement.
CACGGCCTGGCCGGCATTGGGGTATTCATAGATGTAGTCGCCCAGGAACATCACCAGGTCCAGGTCCTCGGCCCGCATGTGCCGGTAGGCGCTGTAATAGCCGTGCTCCCAGCGCTGGCAGGAGGCGTAGGCCAGCCGCAATCGCGCCACCGCGGCGCCGGGCGCGGGAAAGGTGCGCGTGCGGCCGATGGCGCTCAGGGCATCGCCCACGGCGAAGCGGTAGAAATACCAGCGGTCGGGCTCCAGGCCCTGCACCTCCACGTGCACCGAATGCGCCAGCCCGGCCACGGCCTGCGCCTGGCCCGTCTGCGCAATGCGGGTAAAGCCCTCGTCATGCGCGACTTCCCAGCGCACAGCCACCGGGCCGGATTGCAGGCGCAAGGCCTCATCGCCGTCCAGCACCAGCCGCGTCCAGAGAACGACCGAGTCGTGGGTGGGCGAGCCGCTGGCCACGCCCAGCGTGAAGGGGTCGCCGGCCAGCCGCGTCTGCGCGGCCGCCCTGCCCGGCAGGTACAAGCCGGCGCCCGCCGCCGCCAGCGACTGCAGCAGCCGGCGCCTCTGGATCACGAGCGGCGTGTTCATGCGCGCGGCCTTCAGTGCCTGGCCGGCAGGCGCACCGTGAAGGTGGTTCCGGAACCGGCGCTGCTGCGCACGTCTATGGTGCCGCCGTGGATGTCGACCGCGTTGCGCACGATCGCCAGGCCCAGGCCCGTGCCCTGGATGGTGCCCACGTTGCTGGCGCGGTGGAAAGACTCGAACAGGTGCGGCAGTTCGTCTTCGGGAATGCCTATGCCCTCGTCCTCGACTTCCAGTACCACCATGTCCTCCTCGGTCCGCACGCGGAACAGCACCAGGCCGCCCAGCGGCGAATACTTGACCGCGTTGGACAGCAGGTTGCTGAAGATGTGGCGCAGCAGCTTCTCGTCGTAAAGCCCTTGGCCCGTTCCGGCCGTGTAGTCCAGGCGCAGCTCGCACAGGCTGCCGGGCTGCTGCATGCGCGCCTCCTCGACCAGTTGCTGGCACAGCGCCTGCAGGTCCAGCGGATGCGGCTCGAACTCCAGCATCTGCGCATCGGCCTTGCCCAGCATCAGCACGCGGTCCAGCATGCGCGTCATGCGCTTGACGCCCGCGGCGATGCTGTCGAGGATTTCCAGCTTCTCGGATTCGGGCAGCCGGCTGCCGTAATGCCGCAGCAACTCCTCGGCCGACAGGATGCCCGACAGCGGCGTGCGGAACTCATGGCTGGTCATGGCCACGAAGCGGGTGCGCAGCTCGTTGAGCGCGCGCTGCTGCTCCAGCGCCTCGCGCGTGTCCTCTTCCGACTGCTTGCGTTCGGTGATGTCCAGGAAGGCCCAGATCACGCCCGATTCGGGCTCCCTGGCCTGCACGCAGCTGCCGGCCATCTGCACCCAGAAGAGCTGGCCGTCGCGGCGCTTCAACTGGCGCTCGCTGATGTAGCTGCCGGTGGCGATCAGCGCCTCGCGCGCTTCCTTGCCGAACTGCTCCCAGGTGGCCAGGTCGGGATGGATGTAGCTCGAGGGCTGGCCCATGAGCGCTTCGCGCGGGCTGCCCATCATCTGCGCGAATTTCTCGTTGACCCATTCGTGGCGGCGATTCACCGACAGCACGATGCCCACCAGCGCGCTGTTGAGGATGGCTTCGCGCTCCGACGAGGTGCGCACCAGCTGCGCCTCCAGCTCCTTGCGCCGCGTGATGTTGATGATGACCCAGACCGTGCCCTGGCCCAGGTCGCGCTCGCTCACCGCCTTGCCCGACAGCGACACCCAGATCAGCGTGCCGTCGTACTGTTTGACCTGGATCTCGGCCTCGTAGTTCTCGCCGCGGGCGACGCAGGCGGCCACCTCGCCGCCCACCCGCAGGTATTCCTCGCGCGACAGGTAAAAGGGTTCCATCGAGGTCAGCTGATCGCTGCCCACACCGAAGACCTCCAGCATGGCCTGGTTGGCCCAGCGAAAACGCCCGTCCGGCGTCAGGAAGGCGATCCCGACGATGGAGTTTTCCAGGATCATCTCGCGCTCCTTGAGCTGCGTGCGGAAATTTTCCTGCGAGGCGCTCAGGGCTTCGACCATGGCGTGCTCGGCCATGATGCGCGCCTGCGCCTGCTCCTTCTCGCGGCGCGTGACGTTGATGCGGTCGGCCAGCGCGAAAGACAGCACCACCATCTCCAGCGCCGAACCTATCAGCAGGGAGTTGGCCGTCAGCGCGTGGGACGGCAGCGCGCCGGTGTTGTGCAGCGCCAGGGTCACTACACCCACCAGCAGCAGGGCCCAGGCCGCCAGGAAGTATTTGGCGCCCGGGTGGCCGGAACGCACGCTCAGCACACCCACCACCACCAGGGTAATGACGCTGAAGACCGCCAGCACCGTCACCATCAAGGACGACACCACATAGGGCAGCGTCAGCGCCGCCAGCAAAGTCAGCAGCCAGCCCGCCACCAATGCCTGCATCAATCTGTCCAGGCGCGGCATCCTGAGCGCACTGGACAGAAAGCTGCGCGCGAACAGCACGCCGAAGATCGCCGTTGCCGCCATGCCCGTCGGCGGTGACACACTGTTCCACCAGAGCTGGCCCGGCCACAGGAACTGCGCGCCGAAACCGGTCAGCGCCGCCTGCGCGACGGCCATGCAGGCCACAAAGGCGACGTAGATCAGATAGGCCTGGTCGCGCACCGAGAAGAACAGCAGCAGGTTGTACAGCAGCAGGCCTATCAGCAGGCCGAAGTACAAGCTGATGGTGGCGTACTCCGCCTGGTCGTGCCGCCACAGCGCCGCCGGTTGCCACAGGTTCACCGGCGCCGACACCGTGCCACCCGAACTCACGCGCAGGTATAGCGTGCTGGCGGCGCCGGGTTTCAGGCGCAGCGGCATCACGTGGTTACGGTGCACCACGGCGCGCTCGGCGAAGGGCGACAGGTCGCCTCCCACCTGCCGGCTGAAGCCGCCCTTGCCGTCAGGCGCATACAGCTCCAGCCGGTCCAGCGGCGGGTAGGCCAGTTCCAGCATCCAGTCGGCCGGGGCGTCGCGCTCGGGACGCAGCGTCACGCGCAGCCAGATGGCCGAGCGGGTCAGGCCGAAATTGGTGGCCGGGCCGGTTTGCGGCACCGGCTGGAAGCGCGCCTGGGCCTCGGGTTTGAGCAGGTCAGCCAGCACCAGTTCGCCGCCGGCATCTTCCAGGTAGGAGAAAGAACGCGACAGCACATAGCGGCCTTCACGGCCTATGGCGACTTCAAGGCTGGTATCGGCAGGGGTGTCGGCCTGCGCCGCGGCGGCGGCGGGCGCTTGCGCCTTCGCTGTTGCCGTTACCGGCGTTTTCGGCTTCTGCGCGGCGGCCGGAAATACCAGGCTGGCCAGCAGCACGGCCAGCAGCAGCCACGCAGCCCGCAACCAGGCCCGCCTCATGCGCAAACGCCAGGGTCAGCGCGCCTGAGCACCCGCCCCGGCGCGGCCGCCGAAGCCGGCACCACACCGGTGGCGTGCCGCTGGCCGTTGCAGACTTCATGGCTGATGGCGAGGTTTTCCATATGGCTGTTGCCGCCCTCGCTCAAAGGCTGGATATGCTCCAGCGTCGCGGCCTGGGGCGTCACATGTTCGCCACAGACCCAGCAGGGCACCACGCCGTGCAACTGCCGCGCCACGGTCTTGTAGATCTTGTCCCGGGTATGGCCCAGCCTGCTCACGACGGTTTTTTCATCGCGACAGTGCCAAGATCGGGAGGCTCAAGGCGTGCCGGGGCAAACGCCTGCGGGGGCTCGCGCTCATAGACTCCCTGCCTATTCGAGCTTGGCCGGCCGCGCGTCCGCAGGCTCGATGAAAGAGTCTTCCCATTGGGCCGAAAAACGGTTCTTCTTGTCGATGCGAAGGCCGCCCGTGCCGTCCGGGTTGAAACCGATGTCGCGATTGGCGGCCGCCTGGGCGGCCTCCTGCTTGGTTTCCTTGTTGAGCTCCTTGAGCGCAGCGTCCTTGGCGGCCCTCTTGCGCTCGCGGGTGAAAGACTCCAGGTCGGCATGGAAGCTGCTGTCGCCGCCGCGCGTTTCCTGGTGCTCCTCCATCAATTCCTCGGGGATTTCGCCCAGGAAAGCCGCGCGCATGGCGCTCACGGTGGGCGGGCGGCCGGCCTTCACCGTGGTGTAGGCGATGCCGCAATCGGACAGCAGGGTCTCCTTGAGCTCCCGGCTGGCGCGGCTTACATCGCGCTTGCCGCGCAGGTCGACACAGCCCACCACCGTGCCGTCCAGCGTGCAGATGGTGAAGCTGGTGTAGACGCCGTTGAGCAATTCAAGCAGGCGCTCCTTCTTCTCCTTGTTTTTTTCCTTGTCCTTGTCTTTTTCAGTCGGAATGGTGAAGCGCAGCACCGGCAACTTCAGCATGACCGCATGCTCGGGGAAAGCGCTGCGCAGCCATTTCCAGACCTCGTATTCGTCGTCGGTCACGACCCCGCGCGCGGCCAGCGGCCATTTTTTGGGAATACGCAACCGTTCACTCGCCTGTTGCCGCAACCAGCGGGCGTACAGGAGGATGCCGGCCAGCGCGCCCACGGCCAAGCCCAACAATGCCATCAGCCATGAAATCAGGTTCAAGATGCGGTTCTCCTCATGATTGGGGGGCGCAGCAGCCTGAAGGCAGCCGCGGCTGGATGGCCCCGCTGGGCCCAGTGAGTCATATAAAGCCCGCCGTGTCAATTGAAGCCGCGGCGGCCCAAGCCGCTATTAAAGCAGGTTTTTCCCGGCTTTCCACCGTCTGGACGCATAACAGCGCTCTCCGGCCCAGCCGGCACGGGCACCGGCAGCTATCTGTTTCATAGCAAGCCGGCCCGTGGCCGGCACCGCCGCCGTGTCGCGCGCGCAGCACCCTTTGCCAGGCGGCGCCTGAATGGCTATGCTGGACTTTTTGCGGGAGCTGCCATGCCGATGAAAACCGCCCAGGACTTTGACCAGGAACTGCTGATTCTGTTTGACGCCTATGTGCACGGCAACCTGGACCGGCGCGGCTTCCTGGAGCGCGCCCAGAAATTCGCCACCGCCGGCATGACGGCGACGGCCCTGCTGGCCGCCCTGAGCCCGAACTTTGCCGCGGGACAGCAGGTCGCCAAGGACGACCGGCGCATCAAGACCGAAACCCTCAGCTACCCCTCTTCCGCCGGAACCGGCACCGTCAAGGGCTACCTCGCGAAACCAGCCAATGCCGGCGGCAAGCTGCCCGCCGTGCTGGTCATCCACGAGAACCGCGGCCTCAACCCTCATATAGAAGACATCACGCGCCGCCTGGCGCTGGACAACTTCATCGCCTTCGCGCCCGACGCCCTCACGCCGCTGGGCGGCTATCCCGGCGACGAGGACAAGGCACGCGAGCTGTTCGCCAAGCTCGACCAACGCAAGTGCGTGGAGGACTTCGTGGCCGCCGTCACCTACCTGAAAGGCCGTGACGATTGCAGCAGCAGGCTGGGCGTGGTCGGCTTCTGCTACGGCGGCGGCATGACGCATACCCTGACCACCCGCCTGCCCGAACTCAGCGCCGCCGTGCCTTTTTACGGCAACCAGCCCCCGGCGGAAGACGCCGCCAAGGTCAAAACCCCGCTGCTGATCCATTTCGCGGCGGTCGACGAGCGCATCAACGCCTCCTGGCCGACCTACGAAGCGGCCCTGAAGGCGGCCGGCGCCAGCTACACCGCCTACCAGTACCCCGGCACCCAGCACGGCTTCAACAACGACACCACGCCGCGCTACGACGCGGCCGCCGCCAAGCTGGCCTGGGAGCGCACCATAGCGTTTTTCAACCGGCAACTCAGGGCCTGACCGCAGGTGCCCGGCTTCGGGCCCTCCTTTGGGCGCTTTTTCCCCGCCGCCTATCCCCTCTTCGCGAAAACCCTGCCCACCGGCCGCCGGGCACGGCTTTTGCAGGCGTTACCATTGGCTACTTTCGCTTTTCGCCTCCCCACACGGGCCGACAAGCACTTTCCCCTTCCTTTTCTGGACACTGACTATGAATTTCCTGCATAAGATCGCCGCCACCGCCGGCCTGCTCATCCTCGCCTGCGGCACCGCCCAGGCACAGAACAAGGAGCTGGTCGTCGGCTCCAGCGCCACCTACCGACCCTTTGCCTATGAGAGCCCGACCAAAGAAATCGTCGGTTACGACGTGGACATGATCAAGGCCATCGCCCAGAAGGCCGGCCTGCAGATCAAGATCGTCAACACCCCCTGGACCGGCATCTTCGCGGCTCTGAACAACGGCGACGTGGACCTGGTCATCTCCGGCGTCACCATCAACGACAAGCGCAAGCAGTCCTACGACTTCACCACCCCCTACTTCGAAGCGCGCCAGCTGATCGCCGTGCACAGCAACAGCACCGCCAAGGGCCTGAAGGACCTGGCCGGCAAAAAAATCGGCGTGGTCACCGGCAGCACCGGCGACGACATGGCTTCCCGCGAATTCGGCAAGACCAACCCCGACATCCGCCGCTTTGAAAGCACCCCCGTGGTGATCTCCGAGCTGGCCAACAACGGCCTGGACGCCGCCATCGGCGACAACGGCGTGATCGCCTTCCGCACCCAGGAACACAAGCAGCTCAAGACCGTCAGCGACGCGAGCTTTCCCAAGGAATACTTCGGCATCGTCGTGAAGCAGGGCAACAAGGACTTGCTGGCCAAGCTTAACGCGGGCCTGGCCGCCGTCAAGGCCGACGGCAGCTACGCCGCCATCTACAAAAAATGGTTCCAGGCCGACGCACCCGCGTTGCCCGCGCAATAAACCGCTGAGACTTCCCCGCTATGGAGCAAGTCCTCTGGTTCGGCTGGTTCCGGGCCGACATCATCGCGGAATACGGCGTGCTGTTCTGGCGCGGCCTGCAGATGACCATCATGGTCACGCTGATCTGCATCGTGCAGGGCACGCTGCTGGGCCTGGCCATCGGCATGGCGCGCGTTGCGGAATCCCGCCATTCGCCCGCGCGCGCGATCTGCAAATACGCGCTGCGCTGGCCGGCCACCGTCTACGTCAGTTTTTTCCGCGGCACCCCGCTGTTCGTGCAGATCCTGCTGATCCACTTCGCCGTGCTGCCGCTGTTCATCAACCCGGCCGACGGCCTGGTCATCTCGGGTGAAGCCGCGCGCAACATCAAGCAGAACTACGGTGCCTTCCTCTCCGGCATCGTGGCCCTCACGCTCAATGCCGGCGCCTACATCTCCGAGATTTTCCGCGCCGGCATACAGTCCATCGACAAGGGACAGGTCGAAGCCTCGCGTTCGCTGGGCATGTCCTTCCCGCGCACCATGTACCACGTGGTGCTGCCGCAGGCCTTTCGCCGCATGCTGCCGCCCCTGGGCAACAACGCGATCTCGCTGCTGAAAGACTCGTCGCTGATCTCGGCGATTGGTCTCGCTGAACTCGCCTACGCCGCGCGCACCGTCGCCGGCGCCTACTCACGCTACTGGGAACCCTACCTCACCATCTCCGTCATGTACTGGGTGCTGACGCTGGGCCTGGCTTACCTTGTCAAGAAACTGGAGGCTCGTTATGGACGAGGTGATTCGCGTTAACCGGCTGACCAAGCAGTTTGGTCACACCCCGGTGCTGCGCGGCATCGACTGCGCCATCAAAGCCACCGAAGTCGTCTGCGTCATAGGACCGTCCGGCTCGGGCAAAAGCACTTTCTTGCGCTGCCTCAACGGCCTCGAAGAGGCCAGCGGCGGCGAAGTGCTGGTGCACGGCGTCTCGGTGCACGAGCCCAAGACCGACGTCGACGCCCTGCGCTCCGAAATCGGCATGGTGTTCCAGCGCTTTAACCTGTTCCCGCACAAGACCGTGCTGGAAAATATCACGCTGGCCCCCACCAAGGTGCGCAAACTCACGGCCCTGGAAGCGCGCAACCGCGCCAGCGAGCTGCTGGTCAAGGTCGGGCTGCTCGACAAGATCGACGCCTACCCCAACCAGCTCTCCGGAGGGCAGCAGCAGCGCGTGGCGATCGCCCGCGCGCTGGCCATGCAGCCGCGCATCATGCTGTTCGACGAGCCCACTTCCGCGCTGGACCCCGAAATGGTCGGCGAGGTGCTGGCCGTCATGCAAGCCCTGGCCGAAGAAGGCATGACCATGGTGGTCGTCACCCACGAAATGGGCTTTGCCCGCCAGGTGGCCGACCGCGTGATGTTCATCGACGAAGGCCTGGTGATCGAGGAAGGCTCGCCGGCCGAAATCTTCGACAACCCCAGGGAAGAGCGCACCCGGCGCTTTTTGAGCAAGGTCTTGTAAACCGGGCGGCTCGCGCGCCTCTTCAGACAAAACAGCCGGAAGACGCGCGATGCCCGCCACCCTCAGGGCCGTCCAGGTCGACATCACCAGGCTGCAGCTTGACGCCATCGTCAACGCCGCCAATTCCTCGCTGCTGGGCGGCGGCGGTGTCGACGGCGCGATACACCGCGCCGCCGGCCCCGAACTGGTCCATGAATGCCGGCTGCTGGGCGGCTGCAAAACCGGCGAGGCCAAGCTCACGAAAGGCTATCGCCTCCCCGCCAAATTCATCATCCACACGGTAGGCCCGGTATGGCGCGGCGGCGGCAATGGCGAGCCGGAATTGCTGGCCTCCTGCTACAGGCGTTCGATGGAAATCGCGGCCGCCAAGGACATAGCCTCGCTGGCCTTCCCCAGCATCAGCACCGGCATTTACAGCTATCCCCTTGAACTGGCCGCCGAGGTTGCAATCGCCAGCGTGCGCCAGGCCTTGCAACAGCCCTCCTCCATCAGCGAGGTGGTGTTCTGCTGCTTCTCGGCGCAAGACCTTGCGGTCTATGAACGACTGCTTGCGGATGCGGCGGCTTGAGCTTGCCGCAACGCGCAAATACCATGTTCTGGTCCAAAACCTGGCGAGGCAAACTCCTGGAAAGCAGCTTGCTGTTGCTCGAGATGGCGGTGGGCTTCGGGTTTGTCACCACGGCGGCTGTCGCCGCAGCCGTGGGGAAGTTCATCCTGGCCGGGATTTTGCTGGCCCTTGCGCTGGCAGTTCTGCTTCGTTTCTTCCGCCGGCGTGCACCTCGCAAGCCTCTCAATACCCCGGCACCTTGAGCACCCGCGCCAGGTAATCAAAAAACACGCAGTACAGCGCGATAGGCAGCGGCAGGCCCAGCAAGGTCCCCAATAAATAGTCGCGAAACTTCACGCCCGACATTGCCAGCGCATAGTTCAGTGCCGGTGCGGTCTGCAGCAAGGTGCGCAGCAACACAACCCCGGCCACGGGCCGCGCGTCGAGTTGCGCGAGCATCCGCTGCGCCCATTTCCCCCTGATCTGCCGCAAGGCATCGCCGCCCAGCAGGCGTATCAGCCAGAAGGTGAAAGCGCATGACACCACCGCCGCGAGATAGGTCGCCACGCCACCCCAGGCCTCGCCCAGCGCCAGCACCGCGGCCGCCAGGAATATCCAGCCCGGGATCTGGACCAGGTTCCCCAACGCGAACAGCACGATAAAAATCAGCAGCCCGCTGGCCTCGTTGTCCAGAAACTTCTGGTGCAAAAACGCCAGGCTGAAGTTGTCCCGCAGGCCCGAGAGCTGGAACACCGCCAGCAGCAGGCCCAGAAAGGCCAGCACGGCGACGAGGCGTTTGAAGCGGTGCATCTGGAAGGTCTTGTGGCATTTGCCGGAAGTTTCCAGTCGATTCTAGGCGCCCGCCATCCATGCGGCCGGGTTCTCCGAGCCGCAAAACCTGCGTACCAAAAAAGCAAGGATTGTCTTTCCACGGACCATTGCTTACAACTTCACAACAAATGTCGCTAATCTCAATTCAGCGTTTTTTTTCAGTTACGCATCCCCGTTTTCCTTCCATCCCGCCCGAGGAATTTTCATGAAAAAAATCATTGCCCTCAGCAGCCTGGGCCTCGCCGGCCTCGCGTCCCTTCCGGCCCAGGCTGAATCCACCTTTACCAGCCCCGCAACCACCGGCTCGACCGCGACGGCACGCCTGGATTTCAGCATCGTCATCCCGCAAGTCCTGTTTCTGCGCGTCGGCACCAGCGCCGGCAACACCTCCACCACAGCCACCATAGACACCCCCACCTTCACGGTGCCGGCAGCCAATCTGGGCGACGCCAGCGCCATTGCCGGAGTCGGCGGCGACCTGACCGCCGGCGCGGTGACAGTGCGGGTATACGGCAACGGCGGCAACATCAGCCTCAATTCAGCGACCACCGGCCCGCTGACCACCGGCACCGCCGGCGAGACCATTCCCTGGAGCCAGATCAGCGTCACGGGTGCGGCGCTGGCCGCCACCACCTCGGGTTTTACCAATGCAGCCATCACCCATCCGGCCTTCAATACCGGCGCCTCCGGCGGCAACGGCACGGCCTCCACCCTGACCGCCACCAACCGCCTGGTCCGTGTCGAGGGCAAGTGGACTTACAGCTACCTCAACACAGGCATTCCCGCCGCCGGCACCTATGGCGGCACGGTCGCCAAAAACGGCCGCGTGACCTACACCGCGACCCAGCTCTGAGTTTTCGCCACTTCTTCCAATGGCCTCCATTCACGAGGCCATTCTTTTGCCGGCTTGCTGACCGGCGTAAAGCGATGCGCATGCGAGCCTTACTTGCCTTTGCACATTCCCCTGGCAGCGCCAGCCAGTCCCTCTGGATTGGACTCATATATCTATGCAGCACGCTGCTGTGCACCGGCGCCCAGGCCTTTTCCGTCAGCATCACGCCCGGTACCCGCTCACTGTTTCTGCAAGTGGGCGCAGGAACCATGACCGGGGGCAATTTCAGTTCCGGCGGCACGCCCGGCAACAACGCCACCATCAACAATGTCAGCGTCACCGTTCCCGCGGCCAGCCTGGGGGCCGGCTCCCTTGCCATGAGCACCGACAGCACGGTGACGGCCAGCGCCTACGATGGCCGCGCGTTCTGCACGGTGCCCGCGCAGGTCTATACCCTCGGCCACGCCGCTGGTGCTGTAGTCCGCCGTGTCCGCACCTCCGGCGGCCCCGCCTTCCAGCCAGTCGTTGCCGGCTCCGGCATACAGCCAGTCGGCTCCCTCATCGCCATACAGGAAGTCATTGCCCGCGCCGGCTGACAGCGTGTCGTTGCCCGCGCGACCGAACAACCTGTTGTCGAGTTCATTGCCCTCCAGCCAATCGCCCGCCGCCGTCCCCACCAGGTTCTCGATGCCCCTCAAGGTGTCAGTTTTCGCGGGCTTGCCGGCCGTCTCATACTTGGACACCATGCCCGTGACCAAGGAGGCCTTGATGCCGCCGCCCAGGTAGATGTCGCTGTAGTCCGCCGTGTCCGTTCCGCCGGCATCCCCGCCTTCCAGCCAGTCGTTGCCGGCCCCGGCAAACAGGACGTCGGATCCCTCATCGCCATACAGGAAGTCATCGCCCGCGCCAGCCGACAGCGTGTCATTGTCCAGGCCGCCATACAGCTTGTCATTGTCGTCTCCACCCCTCAGCACATCGTTACCCTGATCGCCCCACAGCATGTCATTGCCCGCGCCGCCAGAGATGGCGTCATTCCCGCCCCGGCCGCTCAAACTGTTGGCATTGGCATCGCCCGTGATGGCGTCGTTCTTCTCGGTGCCCGTCAGGCTGTCGGCCAGCTCCGTGCCGATCAGGTTTTCGATCCCTGTCAAGGTGTCGGTGGCGGTCGACTGGGAGCTTGTCACCGTCGCCACATCAAACGACTTCACGGAGGGGTTGGACCTAGAACCGAAGTAGCCGAAGTAAGCCTCACCGCTTGACGAAGGAAACGGCTTGTCCGACACATAGATCCGCAGGTTGTTGCTCTCCTCGGGCTTGCCCGCGTTACCCCACAGCGAGATGGAATCAATGGAGTACTGGTCTTTAAGATCTATATCGATATAGAGGCGCTCGGCATCAAATTCGCGGCCTTGCGTCAAAATATCCACAAGCGACGTATCTGACTTTGCCGAGGCCAGTGGAACGCCGCTACCCACACGCCCATCGGTCAGGGCTTTGTCGGAATTCTCCCCGCGGTCCAGGGGATCTCCGAACATGCCGCTCCTGTAAATGTCGGCATCGACCCCGCTTGTTTTTTCATGGGCCACCTCCATTCCGTCGGAATAGACCTTCAATTCGGCTAGCGACACGGTGGCCGATTTGGCGGCCTTTGTCGTTGCGCTGTCTTGAATGTGGTAAATGCGGATATACCGGCCCACGGTATTGAGGACAACGTTTGTGCCGGGCAAGGTCTTGATCACCGTGCCCTTGCCAAGGTCAGCCGCAATTCCTGTGGAGCCCAGGTTGTCCAGCGACAGCGTGTTTCCGGCCGTTTGCACTTTTGCCACGTCAATCTGTTTCATCTGCCCCTTGGCGGCCAAGTCGGCAAAGTCGAAATACTTGGCAGGCAGAGACGTAGAAGGAGACAAACTGCTTGGCACCGTCATTTGGGAAAACGGCGTGTTCGATACATAGACCCGCAGGTTGTTGCTCTCCTCGGTCTTGCCCGCGTTCCCCCACAGCGCGATCGAGTCAATGACGTACCCGGCCCCAAGGTCCACGTCGAAATACATCATGCGGCCCCGCGGCGCATTACCGGCATCAACAGCCGGGCCCACGGTGGCCACCGGTGCGCCGTCGCCCTGCACGCCGTCGGTCAGGGCACTGAGACTCCTTATAGTCAGGTTATAGAAGCCCAGATCACCCGTCAGATCGGCGCCGGCCGTGACGACGGCCTTACCCTGAGCCACGTCACGCCCGCCGGAATAAACTTTCAGGTCCGCCAGCGACAGGATGTCCTGGTTCCTCGGTTTTGTGGAGTCCCGGGGCTCGGTCTCGATGTGGTAAATGCGGATGTATCTTGCAGCCCCGACATCAAGCTTCCCGACGCTGACGACCGTCTGGGCCGCGGCCTTTCCGCTCAGCTTCGTGAGGTTGTAGCTCGCCGTGTCGGTGTCGTCCCCGCCGTCGATCGTGTCATTGACCAATTCGATATCTTGGTAAACCAAGTCGTTGCCCGCGTTGCCGCAGACAAGGTCACAGCCCGTTCCGCCCACCAAGCTCTCGTCGCTGTTGCCGCCTGTGATGATGTCATTACCGCCACTTCCGTCGATCAAGGCGCCGGGATTCATTTGCCTCTTATGGATAGTGCCCAAGGTGGGGGTGGGGGTGGGGGTGGGGGTGGCATCGCTCTCATCGATAACGTCATTGCCGTCCGAGCCAATGATTCGTTCCACATTGACCAGGGTATCCGTCTTGGTGTCCGTGTCGATCTTGGTCAGCTCGAATTCCCGGCTCTCTACGTTCTCGACTCTCTTGCCAGTCGGCGCATAGCTATATTGGCCGGTCACTTCATGGTAGGTATCGACGTTAGCCATCACCTTTGTCACGACACGGTTTCCGTCTTGCCGCTTACTCGTGATAGCGGCAATACCTCCATCGTTTGCCAAATGCTGGTAGTCAACGACATCGAAGCCGTCCCCTCCGTCAAATCGCATCGCCGAAGCATTGGCGATCACTTTGTCATCGCCGCCCCCGCCATTGACGGTTATCGGCAATTCCAGCTTATCCGTCATGTTCTTGTTTATGACCTTGGTCACCACGTTCGTCAAATCCATGGTGCTTGACGCATTGCCGTCATTGATGGTCCAACCCTTGCCGATGGTATAGGCCGTGCCGTTCGCGTCGGTAAGCGTCAGGGAGGTCGAGGAGGTCTTTCCGCCCACATGCCCCTTTTTACGCGTTTCTTTGCCCGGCGCCAGCAAAGGGTTGAGGAAGGTCAGCAGTTGCGTGCTGCCAAGCTTGGCCGTGCCATCGTTATCCAGGTTCAGCTCGCCCGTTTCCGCATCGATTCTTAAAGACGCGGTGGGCCTCGAAATACCGTTGCTAAACCGCTCGATATAGGCCTTTGCGGTCACCAGGTCCGTGGTGTTGCGGATCAATGCCGCCAATTCCATGGCTTGCGGCGACATCGTCTGTGTGTCCACCCACACCACACTCCCGTAGTTGCCCTGTAATTTCGCCAGATAGTCGGTCAGCATCGCTGAGTCGGAAAGCGACTTGTTCTGCGCGTTCAGGCTGTTCTCGAAATAAGCTTGGGGACCTTTTCGCGAAGAGTCCTTGGGGTCAACGTACGCGTAGATTTTCTGGACAGCCTTTTCCGCCATTTTTTCGATGAAAGCATACTCCGCGGCCCTGAATACCGCGGAGATCCCCGTCACCACGAGTCCCAGGGGAATGGCAATCGGAGCGCCGACACCGCTGACCACGCAGGCAGCCACGGCCAGTGAACTAACGATGTCAAGGATCGCGCTTGTCGCGAAGATGCCGGCTTGCACGCCATTTTTTTCACGGTAAAAATCCGCGAGCAGACCGTGGCCGGCGTAGCCGCCGGATGCCAATTTGTCGAGATCAGTGGCGTACTCGCTTTGTTTGGCCAGGGCGTAAATCTCCAGCGGGCTTAACGCCAACATCGCGCCGGCCGTAAAAGTCAGCCCCATGGGCCCCATCAAAGACCTGTGGCGCACGAGACGTGTAGCGCCGCTGAAAGAAGCAGCATCCGGCACCAAGGGATACGCGATCCCCCTGCCCACCACTTGCGCCAGCCAGGCATTCCCTCCTATCTGGAGACCGGCCGACGCAAACTGGATAACAGACTCGGCCGCAACAACCCCTTTTTGTTCGCTGGTGAGCTTGTCACTGCCCCAGTAGGGCGCCAGCACAAACAAGCCCGCCGCCCCGTTGGCAAGCCCGCCTCCATAGGTGCCCAGCAGGCCAAAGATTTTGCTTGTTTTTGGCCTGAATCTGGTACCACGGGCCTCACCGGTGGCTTTAGGGCCACCCACCGCATGGGGGCCTATGAAATCGTGAGGATATTTGTTGACCAATACCTTGCCAAAACTGTCCAGCGCCTTGAAGCCGTTGGCGCCGATATTGGCCAGCGCACCTGTCAACCCAATAACCGCCGACGCCACCTCCGCGCCACTCCTTTGGCCGTCTTTTTTCGCGGCAGCGTTCCTGATCTGCCAGATCGACACCCCCACCGCAAGAACCGCATTGAACGTAAAAGTAGCGCTGCCGACGGTACCGCCCCAATTGCGGTAATTTTTGACGGCGTTACGCTTTGGCGCCTCAACGGGATCCAGTTTAGTGTATGAACCTGCGACTGAGGGCGCGGCCCTTGACCCTACGGGCGGAGCCTCGGGCGCGCTCCCGCCCCCGGGTGGGGCTATGGGCGGGGCCGTGCCGGGCGGCGGGCTAGACACAGTGCTTGCAGCGCTCCCACTGATTATTTGTACGGGCCGCGGCGCGCCTCCGACCACGGTCCCGTTGACATCGGGTTGAGAGAACCCGTAGTCCACCGTCATTTGGTTACTTAATAACGCGCAATACCGCCCAGTAACCGGATCCCGGTAGGTTTGACCCGGACGGCCGTAGTTGACCATCGCGCCACGCGCATCAGGCCCAATAATTTCTCCATCATTATTGAACTGGGCAGGAGGTAGGAGCCCGCCAGCGTAAAGTGGAACATTCGGTACAAATTGCCGGAAAACTTGAACCCGCCCAAATACGGAATCAGAAGGCCCAGATGAAGCAGGTGAAGAGGGAGCTAGAACAGGGCCTGGATCGAAATGAGCCAAACCACCTGCAGGGACGTAAGGCACCCGCCCAAACCGCCGCGGCGACCACCGCACGTCATTGGCAATCGCAAGCATCGTCTCGTCCACGGCATTGATGATGGAACGAACCAACATAAGGCCCGCGAGCGCCCGGTCACCGGCATCTTCCAAACCGAATTGGGTCCGGTTGATGCTATAGCCCACGCCTTTTATCGCCGCCGACGCCCAGTAATATTGAGACATCTGGTTCGTCTGTGCCTCATACAGATACTCCAGCTGATCTTTGTGCGCGGCCATATCCACGGACTTGGACGTGTAGAGTTTCTCCAGTCCGGGCGTGGCGTAAGCCGCGGTGTAATACCGGTACACCAGATTCAGCATCCTGTCGGTGTTGTTGTAGGCCGAATAGGGGTTGACTGGCTCCAGCAGCCTTTTGTACAAAGCCATTTGGGAGGTTTGCTTGACTAGGGCGAGTGCGTCGTTGAGTGTGGCCATGGCTATTTGTCTCCTTTAATCAAATGAAACGGACTGCGGCCTGTGCTACAGCGCCGTCTTGACCTCTGCATCGGCATGTCCGTTTTTTTTCTTCATGCGCACCTGATGGGTTTTCTGCGCGTCAATGCTTGCCAGAAAATCGCGGTAGTAGCCGGACAGCAGTTCGCGCGCGGCCTGCCTGTCGGTATCACGGCCCCGGAACTCCATGACCCGCCCCGTGCGGCTGCCGCGCTTGACGCGTATCGCACGCGCGACCGAGGTCGGGAATTTGTCGGCCAGGCGGTTTTTCAGTTCCAGCGAATCGGCCTTGCCGAAGGGCGCGACCCAGTCGACAAACCACAGGTGGTCGCCGCAATTCCAGTCGGGCAGCGCGATGTGGGAGGCATCCAGCATGTAGGCCGCCTCGGCCCGGCTGTCCAGGTGGGCCCAGCTGCAGTAGGCGACGGGCATGCCCTCGCGCTCGAGCAGCAGGTACTGGCCCAGCTCAATCGGCGGCAGCGCGAAGCGGCTCAGCAAATCGACCTCCCAATAGTGGTGCAGCGGTGAGTTCATCCACAGCCAGGCCAGCTTGCCCAGGATGGTGAATTTGTCGGCCAGAGCGGGGGAGTTGGGGCTGGAGGGCGTCGTCATGGCAGGTCTCCTTCACGAAGGTGTGCGGGTGGGGGCGGAGATGGAAGCAAAGGCGCTATGGCGGCCGTGGCGGCCAGGCTTCAGGGTGAAGGGCCTGCGGGCCTTCACCGGTGAGAGGGGGGGGAAGCTGCGGCCCCACCGAAAGACTGGTATCAAAGTACTCATGCCCGTCCCCTCTTGGTCTTGCGGATGAGCATCTCAACCTTAAGTGCTACACATTCGAGATTGAGATACCTTTTCCATTAATAAAACCCGATAGGTTTTATTTGTCAGTAGCTGTTAAGTGCTACATACATGCGGCCGAGGATAGGCAGGCGAGGAAAAATCAGGGAGCCGCTTTGTCTTTTGCTGGACAAAGAGGTAACGATTTTTTGTGAATTTTTCACAAAACTGACTTGTTGGGATTGCGCCTGGATGGCGCTAAAAAAAGGCGCGCTAGGGCGCAGCCCGCAGGGGGCCGGGGCTCATTGTTTCCAGGGGTAAATCAGGGTGGATAACTGTATGTACATACAGTACGATGGCGGCTCTTGCAGAACAACAAAACCGCCCCGCACCAGGGCCCCAAGGACAGACATGCAGCTCTCCCCTCCCCCTTATCAGCCCCGGGCCGCCACACCGCCGGCCCGCCCGCCAACAACAGGCCGCGCGCCCGCGGCGCCCTGGCCTTTTTATGTGCAGGCGCCTCGGCCTTGCGGCGATGTGACGGTGAATGCGCGGCGTGTGCTGGAGACTTCGGCGCGTTATTTTTTTTGCGCCGATGACGCGTGAGGGTCCAGCGGCGAATCCATCTTCCGCCGCTTCATGCACAGGCCGCGCCTCCACCAGCGGGGGAGGGAATTGAATCGGGAGAGGGAGTTATTTCAGAAAGCGACGGACGCCTGCATCCACAAGGTAGGCCGCTTGGCCGCCGATGCAGGGATGGACGTCGGCAGCCCGCCGTCGGTGCGCCAGGCCAGCGATGAGCGCAGTTGCACCGGGCCCAAGGCGGCGTTCACGCCCACACCCACACCGGCCAGGTTGCGGCTGTTCGAGGCCGGCGCGCCGAAGGGATTGCGGTTGATGGTGACCTTGCCCACGTCGTAGAAGAGCGTGGCCTGCACATTGGGCATCACGTTGTGGCGCAGCTCCACGGTGGCGCGGTAGCCTTCGTCGCCGCTGGCCTCGCCCTGCGGATAGGCGCGCACGCCGTTGATGCCGCCCAGCGAGAATTTTTCGGACGAATCCAGGTTCTTGCTGGCGGTCTGGCCGGCCACCGAGAGCGCCAGGAAAGTGCTGTCGGTAAAACGCTGCAGGCGATTCGCGCCGTAGCTGAAGCGCGTGTAGCTTCCGTTGGACTGGGCCGAGGCCGCGTCTATGGCCAGGGCCGTGGGCGAGTTGATGCTCAGATTGCCGAAGGCGATGCCGAGGTCCAGGCTGGTGATGCCGCCGCCGCCCAGCGCGTCCTGCAGGCTGCCCGACAGGCCCAGGCTGGTGACGCTGACTTTTTTGGGCGTGAAGGTGACGGTGCCGTCCACGTAGTCCTTGAGGCTCTTGTCTTCGTACGAGGCCGTGCCGCTGAGGTTCTTGAACTGGCTGCGGATAAAGGGATAGCTCGCGAACACGCTGCTGCTGGTGGCCGTGCCGTGGGCCTGCAGGGCTTCAAACTCCTTGCCGAGTTTGTAGTGGATGTCGGAATAGGCCGCGCCCACCTTGAGGCCGTCGCTGCCCACGGGCAGTTGGTAGGCCAGGCGCGCAAAACTCAGGCCTGAGCCGGCGGTCAGCACGCTGGCCGTGAGCTGGTCGCCAATCCTGAGCGGGCTCACGAGGTTGAAGGTGCCGGCCAGGCGGTATTCGCCGGTGTAGCGGCTGGGG
>NZ_AKIV01000046.1 GCF_000282655.1 Polaromonas sp. CF318 | reverse complement strand
ATCTGCGGATATGAATCTGCTTTCTTCCTTTGCGTTTGCCCTTATCTCTGTTCATCTGCGTCATCCGTGGATAAAAGAATTCATCCGCAGATTACGCAGATTAAGAAAACCACGATCCAAGTCGTGTGCCAGTGTCTGGATGTAGAGGTTACGCCTCGGGTACAAATGTTCTGTTTTCAATCTGCGTAAATCTGCGTAAATCTGCGTCATCTGCGGATATGAGTCTGCTTTTTCCCTACGCTACCACACTGCTCTGATTCGGAATCCCCTCCATAGGCGCTTCATCCGTGCCAATCGTGGTGCGTGTAAACGACTCCACCTGCTTGCGCGCGGCCTCGGGGTCGCGCAGCCAGTCGGCGTAAAAGCTGAAGGGGCAGGTGGGCGTTCCCTTGTCGCCGTCGCCCGAGTTGATCATGCCGGTGTAGCCGCGGTGCAGCAGCTTGAACAAATGGTTCTCCGACTGGCCGTTGCGGCGGAAGTCGCGGATCAGGCTCTTGGACAGCGCCGCGTACTGCACGCCCATTTCCTCCTCGCCGCATTCGCCCAAGGTGCGGCCGTCAAAGCCTATCAGCGCCGAATGGCCGAAATAGGAATACACGCCGTCAAAACCCGAGGCGTTGGCCACCGCCACATAGGTGTTGTTGGCAAAGGCCATGGCCTTGGAGATCAGGATCTGCTGTTCCTTCGCCGGGTACATATAACCCTGGCAGCGGACGATGAGCTCGGCGCCCTTCATCGCGCAGTCGCGCCAGATCTCGGGGTAGTTGCCGTCGTCGCAGATGATCAGGCTGATCTTCAGGCCCTTGGGTCCGTCGCTCACATAGGTGCGGTCGCCCGGGTACCAGCCTTCAATCGGCACCCAGGGCATGATCTTGCGGTACTTCTGCACGATCTCGCCCTGGTCGTTCATCAGGATCAGCGTGTTGTAGGGCGCCTTGCGCGGGTGCTCCTCGTGCCGCTCGCCGGTCAGGGAGAACACGCCCCAGACTTTGGCGCGCCGGCAAGCGGCCGCGAAGATCTCGGTCTCAAAGCCCGGCACCGTGGCGGCGTTCTCGTGCATTTCCTTGCTGTCGTACATGATGCCGTGAGTGCTGTACTCGGGGAAGATCACCAGGTCCAGGCCGGGCAGGCCCTTCTTCATGCCTTCCAGCATGCGCGCGATGTTGTTCGCGTTCTCCACCACCTCGGCCCTGGTGTGAAGCCTGGGCATCTTGTAGTTGACCACCGCCACGCCGACGGTGTCCTTGCTGCTTGAAATATCGCCGTGAATCATGTCGTGCTCCTTGTGAGGGATGCCCTCAGTGGCTGATCATCCAGGGGCGTTTGCTCGGAAAGGCTTTATTGCCATTGGGCGCGGTCATCGTGGCGCCACGTTTGCCGCTCGAACAACAACCACAGCCGGCCGGGTGCTTGAGCCGCGCGTAGTCACCCGAACGCTTGGGCTCATGCCGGGCGCGCTCGTTGGTGTCCATCGCGCGGCGCGTGCCGTCCTCCATCAGCGCCAGCGCGGGCGCGACGGACAGGATGCGCGCGGCCGGGCCGCCGCAGGTCGGGCAGGCGGCGGCCTGGTTGCGCATGGAGACCGAGCGCAGCGCGTCAAAGCTGCCGCATTGCGGGCAATCGTAGTCATAGGTGGGCATGGTGCGGCGCCTCTTCCTTGTCGTTTCGTTCAACGCAGGTCGGGCGACAGCGGCATGCTGACCTTGCCGTCGATGTGCTTGACCGGCCCGGATGCATTCGGGTTGATGTCGAAGTCGAAGATGCCGGTCGGCAGCCACAGCGTGGCGCAGGAATTGGGCACGTCGACCACGCCGCTGATGTGGCCCTGCACCGGCGCCGTGCCCAGGATGGAATAGGCTTGCGCGCCCGAGTAGCCGAACTTCTTGAGGTATTCGATGGCGTTCAGGCAGGCCTGGCGGTAGGCGACGTTCACGTCCAGGTAGTACTGCTTGCCGGCCTCGTCGACCGAGATGCCTTCAAAGATCAGGTAGTCGTCGTAGCGCGGCGTGATCACGCTGGGCTTGAAGATGGGGTTCTTGATGCCGTACTTGGCCATGCCGCCCTTGATCAGCGTGACCTTCATGTGCACCCAGCCGGCCATCTCGATGGCGCCGCAGAAGGTGATCTCGCCGTCGCCCTGGCTGAAGTGCAGGTCGCCCACCGACAGGCCCGCGCCGTCGACGTAAACAGGAAAGTAGACCTTGGAGCCGCGCGACAGGTCCTTGATGTCGCAGTTGCCGCCATGCTCGCGCGGCGGCACGGTGCGCGCGCCCTCGGCCGCGGCCTTGTCGCGGGCGGCGCCCGTCATCTTGCCCATATGGGCGGTGCCGGCCGAGGGCGGGTTGGCCAGGCCCGTGCGCGTCGGGTCGCTGTCGATCAGCGCCTGCTCGCGCGTGTTCCACATCTCCAGCATGGCCTTGTCAGGCAGGCAGCCGATGAGGCCGGGGTGGATCAGCCCCGCGAAGTTCACGCCCGGCACATGGCGCGAACTCGTGAACATGCCCTTGAAGTCCCAGATCGATTTTTGCGCTTCGGGGAAGTGGTCGGTCAGGAAGCCGCCGCCGTTCTTCTTGCTGAAGAACCCGTTGAAACCCCAGAGGCTGTCCTGCTTGGCGCCTATGTCCAGCAGGTCCACCACCAGCAGGTCGCCGGGCTGCGCACCCTTGACGCCGACCGGGCCCGAGAGGTAATGCACGGTGGAAAGATCGATGTCGCGCACGTCGTCGGCGCTGTCGTTGTTCTTGATGAAGCCGCCGGTCCAGTCGAAGGTTTCCAGGATGAAATCGTCGCCCGGGTTGACCCAGCAGGCCATGGGGATGTCCGGGTGCCAGCGATTGTGGATGTTTTCATTGAGGGTGGGCGACTTCGTCAGGTCAACCTTGATCAGCGTGTCGGTCATGCCATATCTCCTGGTGGTGATGAATAAAGGGACAAGGAAAAGAAAATCAGACGGAAAGAAACTGTTTGATGCGCGCCGTGTCGGTGCCGGCCCGCGTGCTTTCATGCACCAGCTGGCCGCCTTCGATCACGAACAGCCGGTCGGCCACGTCCATCGCGAAGCTCAGCACCTGCTCGGACACCACAATCGTGATTTCGCGCATCTTGCGGATCTCGTTGAGCGCGCGCGCGATGTCCTTGATGATGGAAGGCTGTATGCCCTCGGTGGGCTCGTCCAGCAGCAGCACCTTGGGGTTGGTCACCAGCGCGCGGGCAATCGCCAGCTGCTGCTGCTGCCCGCCCGAGAGGTTGCCGCCCTTGCGGCTTCGCATGTCGAAGAGCACCGGGAACAGCGCGTAGATTTCGTCCGGGATCTGTTTGTGCTTGGCGTTCTCCAGGCCGGTCAGGATGTTTTCCTGCACCGTCAGCGTCGGGAAAATCATGCGGCCCTGCGGCACATAGGCCACGCCCTTGGCCACGCGCTGGTAGCTTTCGTCCTTGGAGATGTCCAGGCCGTCGACCTCAATCGTTCCGGACTTGAGCGGCAAAATGCCGATCAGCGACTTGAACAGCGTGGTCTTGCCCATGCCGTTGCGGCCCATGATGGCCACGGTTTCGTTCTTCTTGGCGCTGAAGGTGATGCCGTGCAGGGCCTCGCTCTGGCCGTAGCTGACGTGGAGGTTGTTGACGTTGAGCATGGTGATTTCCCCTTGATGCTTAATGGCCCAGGTACACGTCGATCACGCGCGGGTCGGCCTGCACTTTTTCCATCGACCCTTCGGCCAGGATCTTTCCCTGGTGCATGACGGTCACTTTGTCGGCGATGCGCTTGACGAACTCCATGTCGTGCTCGATGACGATCATGGCGCGGCCCTTGCAGATGCGTTTGAGCAGCTCGGCCGTCAGCTCGCGTTCTCGCACGCTCATGCCGGCAATCGGTTCGTCCAGCATCAAGAGCTCCGGGTCCTGCATCAGCAGCATGCCGATCTCCAGCCACTGCTTTTGCCCGTGCGAGAGCAGGCCGGCCTCGGTGTCCAGCTGGCCCTCCAGGCCGATCTCGGCCGCCACGGCCTGCACGCGGGCTTTGACTTCTTCCGTACGCTTGAAGAACAGCGCGCCGAACACACCGCGCCCGCGCGGGAACGAGACTTCCAGGTTCTGGAACACGCTGAGGTTTTCGTAGATGGAGGGCGTCTGGAACTTGCGGCCTATGCCCGAGCGCACGATCTGGTATTCGGGCAGTTTCGTCATCTCGGCGTTCTTGAACTTGATGCGGCCGTGGCTGGCGCGGGTCTTGCCGCAGATCAGGTCCAGCAGCGTGGTCTTGCCCGCGCCGTTGGGGCCTATGATCACGCGCAGCTCGTTCTGGTCGACGTAGAGGTTCAGGCTGTCGATGGCCTTGAAGCCGTCGAAGGAGACCGTCAGGTCCTCGACCGACAGCACGAAGTCGTTGGGGGTCATGGTGGGGGCGATCATGGTGGCTTCCTTGGTCTCAGGTGCGCTGGCCGCTCAGGCCGGGCGGCAGCGCGGGAGCTTCGCTGGCAGCGGCCGACGGGGGCACTATCGGTGGGACGGCGGGCGGCACGACTTTTTCGCGGCGCGCAAAGCGTTTGGCCAGCCAGGGCTTGACGCGCTGGGTGTAGACGCCGGCCAGGCCGTCGGGGAAGGCCAGCACCACGCCCAGGAACATGCCGGCCATCAGGAACAGCCAGAGGTCGGGAAAGCTTTCCGAAAAATAGGTTTTGCCGAAATTCACCAGCAGCGCGCCGTAGACCGCGCCCACCAGCGACATGCGTCCACCGACGGCGGCGAAGATCACCATCTCGATGGAGGGCACGATGCCGACCAGCGAAGGCGACATGAATCCCACCTGCAGGGTGAACAGCGCACCCCCCACGGCTGACAGCATGGCCGCGAAACAGAAGGCGAAGACCCGGAACATGGCCACGTCGTAGCCCGAAAAGCGAACCCGGTCTTCCTTGTCGCGCATGGCCAGCAGCAGCGTGCCCAGCTTGCTTTTCTGGATCCAGGTGCACAGCACGATGGCGCCCAGCAGCAGGCCGGCGCAGAGGAAGTAGAGGATGTACTTGGCGCTGTCGGTGCGCGTGTCCCAGCCCAGGATGGTTTTGAGATCGGTCATGCCGTTGACGCCGCCGGTGTAGCCCTGCTGGCCGATGATGAGCACCGTGAGGATCAGCGCCACGGCCTGCGTGATGATGGCGAAGTAGACGCCGCCCACACGCCGCTTGAACATGGCGTAGCCAATGATGAAGGCCAGCAACGTGGGCACTACCAGGATCAGCAGCAGCGTGAGCGGGAAGGACTGGAAGGGCATCCACCAGATCGGCAGCGCGGTGATCTGGTTCCAGTCCATGAAGTCGGGAATGCCGGGCGTGGACTGGATCTTGGTGGTGATGGGGTCGCTGGCCTCGAGCTTCAAGAACATCGCCATGCCGTAGCCGCCCAGGCCGAAGAACACGCCCTGGCCCAGGCTCAGCACGCCGCCGTAGCCCCACAGCATCACCAGGCCCAGCGCGACGAAGGCGTAACTCAGGTATTTGCCCACGAGGTTGAGGCGGAACAGGTCCAGCGCCAGCGGGAAGGCCACCAGCAGCACCAGGGCCAGCAGGGCGACGTTGCCCAGGCCGTTGCGCGTTATCCATTGCTTGAGGCTGTTCATGAAAAACTCCGGTTGTCTTGGGAATGTGTTGAAAAGCTCAGCGCCGCACCTTGGAGGCGAACAGGCCTTGCGGGCGCAGCATCAGGATGGTCACGATGGTCATCAGGGTCAGCACCTTGGCCATGGAGCCGGTCATGAAGAACTCGGCGACCGACTGGGTCTGGGCGATGCCGAAGGCCGAGACCACCGTGCCCAGCAGGCTGGCCGCGCCGCCGAAGGTGACGACCAGGAAGGCATCGACGATGTAGAGCGAACCGCTGGTGGGGCCGGTGGAGCCGATGGTGGTGAAGGCCGCGCCGGCCACGCCGGCGATGCCGCAGCCGATCGCGAAAGTCAGCCTGTCGGTCTTTTTGGTGTTGATGCCGGTGGCGTTGGCCATCACGCGGTTGGCGACCGTGGCGCGCACGCGCAGGCCCCAGCGCGACTTGTGCAACGCGATCAGCACGCCGCAGGTCACCACCAGCGTGAGCGCCATCACGAACAGGCCGTTGATCGGGATGTCCAGGCCGGGGGCCGGCGCCCAGGAGCCCATCAGCCAATCGGGCAGGGTGGGGCTGACTTCCTTGGCGCCGAAGGTGGTGCGGAAGATCTGCTGCATGCCCAGCGACAGGCCCCAGGTCGCCAGCAGCGTGTCCAGCGGGCGTTTGTAGAGATGCCGTATGAAAGCCCATTCGGCCAGCCAGCCGACGGCGAACGCGAAGATAAAGGCCGCCGCAATGGCGAAGGGAAAGTAGGCCTGCATGAAGCCCGGTGCGTAGGTTTCGGACAGGTGCGAAAACAGATAGATGGTGTAGGCGCCTATGGTCATGAACTCGCCATGGGCCATGTTGATCACGCCCATCTGGCCGAAGATGATGGCCAGGCCCAGGCCCATGAGCAGCAGAACGGAAAACAGGCTGAGCCCGGCAAAGCCTTGCATCAGGCCGATGTTGAGCATTTCGGAAAGATTCATGGCGGGGCTCCGGTGCGGCGGGTCAATCAAAAAAAGGCAATACGTCAGTCAAGAAAGCCCCTGCCGGCTCACCCCGCCACACGGCGGAATGAACCGGTAGGGGCCAGCGCGCTCGCTTACTGATAGCCCTTGGGGAAGGGGTTGGGTTCGATCAGGGCCGGCGATTCGGCCACCACCTTGAACTGGCCGTCGGCCTGCGCCTGGCCTATGCGGGCCTTGCTCCACAGGTGATGGTTTTCATGCAGCTTCACGTAGCCTTCGGGCGCGGTCTTGAGCTCGATGCCGGTAGAGGCCGCGGCGATCTTGTCCACGTCGAAGCTGCCGGCTTTTTCCACCGTGGCCTTCCACAGCCAGGGGCCGAGGTAGCCGGCCTGCGTCACGTCGCCGATCACCGCGTCCTTGCCGTACTTGGCCTTGAAGGCGCTGACGAAGGCTTTGTTGTTGGGGTTGTCCAGCGACTGGAAGTACTTCATGGAGGCGTAGAAGCCGTTCATGTTCTCGCCGCCTATGCCCAGCACTTCGTCTTCGGTCACCGAGATGGTCAGCAGGAACTGCTTGGCGGCGGTAACGCCCGCGGCCTTGAGCTGCTTGTAGAAGGCCACGTTGGAGCCACCCACCACCGCGATGAAGATGCAGTCGGGCTTGGCGACCTTGATCTTGTTGATCAGCGAGTTGAAGTTGGTGTGGCCCAGCGGGTAGTACTCTTCGCCGACGACCTTGCTGCCGGTGAGGTGGCCTTCGATGTGCTTGCGGCCTATCTTCATCGAGGTGCGCGGCCAGATGTAGTCGGAGCCGACCAGGAAGAAGGTCTTGGCTTTCTTTTCTTTCGAGGCCCAGTCCAGGCCGTAGAGGATTTGCTGCGTGGCTTCCTGGCCGGTGTAGATCACGTTCTTGCTCTGCTCCAGGCCTTCGTAAAAGGTCGGGTAGTACAGCATGCCGTTTTCTTTTTCGAAGATGGGCAGCACGGCCTTGCGCGAGGCCGAGGTCCAGCAGCCGAACACGGCGGCCACCTTGTCGTTGACCAGCAGCTTCTTGGATTTCTCGGCGAAGGTCGGCCAGTCGGAGGCGCCGTCTTCCTTGATGACCTTGATCTTGCGGCCCAGCACGCCGCCCATGGCGTTGATCTGGTCGATGGCGAGCTGCTCGGCCTGGATGGAACCCGTCTCGGAAATCGCCATGGTGCCGGTGGCCGAGTGCAGCTGGCCCACGGTCACTTCGGTGTCGGTGACGGCCAG
Source organism: Polaromonas sp. CF318 (assembly GCF_000282655.1). Lineage (GTDB taxonomy): Bacteria > Pseudomonadota > Gammaproteobacteria > Burkholderiales > Burkholderiaceae_C > Polaromonas. Next base: position 157,232 of record NZ_AKIV01000046.1, on the reverse strand, counting down.
CTTGGTGGTGTTGACCTTGGCCGTGGGAAATTGCTGGGCCTGCGCCCAGCCGGGCAGGCCGGCCAGCGGCAGGGCGGCGGCCACGCCCTGCATGAGGCGGCGGCGGTTGATGAGGGAAGATGGGTCGCGATCGTCGTTGGACATGCTGGGCTCCTGCGGTTGGTGAAAAACGGTGAAAGGTTGAAGTGATGAAGTGATGAAGGCTTGCGTCGGGGTCAGGTGAATCATGTTCACAAGGGCCGCGCATCCCTATACGTCAATCAACGTAGCCACCCTTGCACCAGATGTGGGCACACTTCTTGCGGGACCTTGGGCGTGCGTTGCCGCACGCCCTACGGCCGTTTGACGGAGACCGCCTTGACCATCGCCACCCAGAAAATTTTTCGTATTCGACGCGAGTACAACGCCTGGGTGGCCGACGAATCCATCGAGGACTATGCGCTGCGCTACACGCCGCGCGGCTTTCGCAAGTGGTCGGAGTGGCGCGTGGGCAACACGGCCTTCGGCGCGATGTCTTTCCTGGCGCTGGAGGCCATAGGCGGCGCCATCGCGCTCAATTACGGCTTCACCAACGCGCTGTGGGCCATCCTGGTGGTGGGGCTGATCACCTTCTTCACCGGCCTGCCCATCAGCTATTACGCGGCGCGCTACGGCGTGGACATGGATTTGCTCACGCGCGGCGCCGGTTTCGGTTACCTGGGCTCGACCATCACCTCGCTGATCTATGCGAGCTTCACCTTCATCTTCTTCGCGCTGGAGGCGGCCATCATGGCGCTGGCGCTGCAGATGTACCTGGACATCCCGATAGCGTGGTGTTACGTGATCAGCGCGGTGGTCATCGTGCCCATGGTGGTTCGCGGCATCACGCTGATCTCGCGCCTGCAGATGTGGACGCAGCCGCTGTGGGGTGTGCTGCTGCTGCTGCCCTACCTGGCGGTGTTCTGGAAGAACCCGCAGGCGTTTTCCGACTTCACGGGGCTGACGGGCCGCAGTTCGGGCAGCAGCGAGTTCGACCCGCTCATGTTTGGTGCGGCCGCCACCGTGGCGTTCTCGCTGGTGGTGCAGATCGGCGAGCAGGTGGACTTTTTGCGCTTCCTGCCTGAAAAGACGCATGCGAATCGCCGGCGCTGGTGGGCCGCGGTGCTGATGGCCGGGCCGGGCTGGATCGTGCTGGGCATGCTGAAGATGCTGGGCGGCGCCTTCCTGGCCTTCCTGGTGCTGCAGCATGAGCTGCCGGCCGCCAAGGCGGTGGAACCCACGCAGATGTACCTGGCGGGCTTTGCCCACGTGTTCAGCGACCCGGCGTGGATTCTGGCCGCGACCGTGGTCTTCGTGGTGGTGTCGCAGCTCAAGATCAACCTGACCAACGCCTACGCCGGCTCGCTGGCCTGGTCCAACTTCTTCGCGCGCCTCACCCACAGCCACCCGGGGCGTGTCGTGTGGCTGGTGTTCAACGTCGCGATCGCGCTGCTGCTGATGACGCTGGACGTCTTCTCTGCGCTTGAAAAGGTGCTGGGCCTTTACAGCAACGTGGCGATTGCCTGGGTGGGCGCGCTGGTGGCCGATCTGGTCATCAACAAGCCGCTGGGCCTGAGCCCGCCGGGCATCGAATTCAAGCGCGCGCACCTCTACGACATCAACCCGGTGGGCCTGGGCTCCATGCTGCTGGCCACCGTGGTGTCGGTGTTCGCCTATACCGGCGCCATGGGCCCACGGGCCGAGGCCTTTTCGCCCTTTATCGCGCTGGGCATGGCGCTGGCGCTGTCGCCGCTGCTGGCCTGGCTCACCAAGGGGCGTTACTACGTCGCGCGCAAGCCGCAGGCCATGGGCGTGCCGGGCCAGAGGGTGCGCTGCCACGTTTGCGAGAACGCCTTTGAAGCCGAAGACATGGCCAGCTGCCCGGCCTACGGCGCGCCCATCTGCTCGCTGTGCTGTACGCTGGAGTCGCGCTGCCACGACCGCTGCAAGACGCGCTCGCGCGCGGCCGAACAGGCCGAGGAATTTTTGAGCAAGCTGCTGCCCAGCGCGCTGTCCAGCCGTGTGAACTTCCGCGTCGGGCACTACATGGTGGTGATGCTCTCGCTGTGCGCGCTGCTGGCCACGGTGATGGGCATGGTCTACATGCAGGAGACCAGCTTCCCGCCCTCGGGCGACCTGGCCGGCCTGCTGCGTTCGGCTTTTGTGAAGGTGTTCGCCATGCTGCTGCTGATCGTCGCGGTGTGCAGCTGGTGGGTGGTGCTGGGCAGCGAAAGCCGGCGCATGGCGCAGGACGAGTCGAACCGGCAGAACCAGTTGCTGTCGCGCGAGATCGAGGCGCACCAGCGCACCGACGCCGCGCTGCAGACCGCCAAGGAAGTGGCCGAGTCGGCCAACCAGGCCAAGACCCGCTACGTGGCCGGCATGACGCATGAGCTGCGCACGCCGCTCAACAGCATCCTGGGCTATTCGCAAATCCTGCTCAAGGGCGAGGCGCTGGCCAGCACCCCGCGTGAAGCCGTGCAGACCATACAGCGCAGCGGCGAACACCTGCTGCAGCTCGTCGACGGCCTGCTGGACCTGGCGCGCATCGAGGCCGGCCGGCTACGGCTGGAGCCGATTCCCGTGCCGCTGCCCGATTTCCTCGAAGGCCTGGTCAGCATGGTGCGGCCGCAGGCCGAGGCCAAGGGCGTGGATTTTTTCTACACCCACAGCGGCCGCATGCCGGCCTGGGTGCAGGCCGACGCCAAGCGGCTGCGCCAGATCATCATCAACCTGCTGAGCAATGCGGTGATGTTCACCGACGCGGGCAGCGTGAAACTGCACGTGGACTGCCGGCGCGAAGTGATCCGCTTCGACGTGGTGGACACCGGCATAGGCATCGCGCCGCAGGACCAGCAGCGCATCTTCCTGCCCTTCGAGCGAGGCGCCGCGGGCCGGCGCCGCGGCGAGCCGGGTACCGGCCTGGGCCTGACCATTACCGGCCTCCTGACCGCGCTGATGGGCGGCGACCTGAGCTTGCAAAGCGAACCCGACAAGGGCAGCACCTTCAGCGTTCGCCTGTACCTGCGCGAGATCGACGACCCCGGCCCGCTGGCCGACCCGCCGCACCAGATCGCGGGCTTCTTCGGCAAGCGCAGGACGCTGCTGGTGGTCGATGACCAGCCGGTGCAGCGCCAGATGCTGGCCGGCATGCTCACGCCCCTGGGCTTTGACGTGAAAGAGGCGGCCAGCGGCCTGGAATGCATAGACAGCCTCAAGGACGGCGTGCCCGACGCCATCCTGCTGGACATCAGCATGGACGACCTGGACGGCTGGGAAACCGCGCTGCAGATACGCGGCCGGGGTTACGCCGGGGTGCCCATCATCGTGGTGTCGGCCAATGTGTTCGAAAACCAGGCCTCGCGCCTCAAGGCCGCGGGCTGCCAGGCTTTTGTCGGCAAGCCGGTGCTCGAATCCGAACTGATGGACGCCTTGCAGCGCCACCTGGGACTGGAGTGGGTGACCTCGGTGGTGTCACCTGCGCCGCTGGCGGCCGGCGTGGCGGCGGAAAGCTCGCTGGGCCTGCCCGAGGAAGCCCGCGCCGGGCTGATACGGCTGGTGAAACTGGGCCATGTGCACGGCCTGCACCGCCTGCTGGACCGCATCGCGGCGGAAGACCCGGCGCTGGCCGCGAGCTGCGCGCGGCTGCGCGGCTTTGTGAGCCGCTGCGAGCTGGAACTGCTGCTGGACCATTTGACGGAGGGCGCCGATGCTTGATACCGTTGACGAGCAACGCCCCGTGGTGCTGGTCGTGGACGACGCCCCCAGCAGCCTGGGCATGCTCTGCGACACGCTGGAAGGTGAAGGCTACACCGTGCTGGTGGCGCGTGACGGCGATTCGGCCTTGCAGCGCCTGGAGCTGGTCGCGCCCGACGCCATCCTGCTGGACGCCGTCATGCCAGGCCTCTCGGGCTTTGACACCTGCCGGCGCATCAAGGCCGACCCTGTCATGGCGCACATCCCGGTGATCTTCATGACGGGCCTGTCGGAGACGCCGCACGTGCTCGAAGGCTTTGCCTGCGGCGGTGTCGATTACGTCGTCAAGCCGCTGCGTGCGCAGGAGGTGGTGGCGCGCCTGCACACCCACACACGCAATGCGCGCATGACGCGGCTGGCGCGCGATGCGGTGGACGTGGCCGGCTTCGGTGTGGTGCTGGTCGATGCGCGCGGGCGCGTCGCCTGGCGTTCGCCGCAGGCCGCCCTCTGGCTGCAGGGCGCCGGGGGAGGGGCGCAGCCGGGTCGTTTGCCCGATTCCGTCCATGCGGCGCTGGAAGGCGACGCCGGCGAAGTGCTGTTGAGCCTGGCCGGCGTACAGCTGTCGGTGCGCAACATGGGCCGGGTCGGCATAGGCGAAACCATGCTGCTGCTGGAGCAGCGCGGCGCCAACGCGGCCTCGCCCTCGCGCCTGGCCAATGCCGCGCTGACGCCGCGCGAAACCGAGGTGCTCTCCTGGCTGGCCAAAGGCAAGACCAACCGCGACATCGGCGACATCCTGGGCATGAGCCACCGCACGGTCAACAAGCACCTGGAGCATATTTTCGAAAAACTGGGCGTTGAGACCCGGGCGGCCGCCGCGGCGCTCGCCACCGGGCATGTGTTTTAGCTGCTTCCCCTTGGTGGGTGGACGCCGGCAGCTCCCAAATCCATAGCGGCCGGGCCGCCGGAGCCGGCCGGCCGCCGGCTTGCCTACAATCGGGGCACAGTGAGGAGTTTCCCCGAATGAGCATCAAGAGCGACAAATGGATACGCCGCATGTCCGAGCAGCACGGCATGATCGAGCCTTTCGAACCCGGCCAGATCCGGCAGCGCGACGGCCACAAGATCATCAGCTACGGCACCAGCAGCTACGGCTACGACATCCGCTGCGCGCCCGAGTTCAAGGTCTTCACCAACATCCACAGCACGGTGGTCGACCCGAAGAACTTCGATGAAAAGAGTTTTGTCGACTTTCACGGCGACAGCTGCATCATCCCGCCCAACAGCTTCGCGCTGGCCCGCACGGTCGAGTACTTCCGCATCCCGCGCAACGTGCTGACCATCTGCCTGGGCAAAAGCACTTACGCGCGCTGCGGCATCATCGTCAACGTCACGCCCTTTGAGCCCGAATGGGAAGGTTATGTGACGCTGGAGTTCTCCAACACCACGCCGCTGCCCGCCAAGATCTATGCGGGCGAAGGCTGCGCCCAGGTGCTGTTCTTCGAGAGCGACAAGGACGACGTCTGCGAGGTCTCGTACAAGGACCGCGGCGGCAAGTACCAGGGCCAGGTGGGCGTGACGCTGCCGAAGGCCTGAATTTTTCCTGGCGACGCGGCTACGCCGCGCGTCAGCCTGATGCAGACGATTCTGGCTCGATAGCCAGAATTAAAAAGTACATTCTTTGTCTACCAAAAGACAAAGTTGTCCGAAGCAGGCATGTGGCGAACTTACGATCTGCGAACCCAAAAAAGGAGGTTCCAATGTCTGTTCGCTTGTATTCCTGTTCGATCATTTTCGCTGCTGCGGGCTTGACCGGTTGCGCATCTATCACCAACGACACCACCACGCCGGTCCGGTTTGAAACATTCAATAGCGCGGGTGTGGAAGTCAAAGACGTCGAGTGCACGCTCGAAAACGACTACGGCCAGCAAATCATCAAGACACCTGTTACGGCCAACGTACGTCGCTCATCCAAAGATTTGCAGGTCACCTGTGTCAGGCCCGGCGAAACCGATGGCCGCGGCGTGGTGGTTTCGCGCGCGAACGCCGGCATGGCCGGCAACATCCTCTTTGGCGGCGGCATAGGCGCCATCATTGACCACAACAAGGGCACCGCCTATACCTATCCGCAGTGGATCCAGGTCGTTATGGGTAAGTTGTTGACTTTTGACCGCAAGGCCGATGTTGATGGCAAGCCCAACAAGGGAACAGAGTTGCCAGCACCCGTCGCCGCCAAGTAAGCCGGCGCCTCAGGTCAATGCCGCGTGCCCTGCGGCTAAGCAAAGCCCAGCCCGCCCTGCAGTCGCTTTGAATAGCATCAGCACGGCGGGTTCTTCATGTCTTGCCGGATCACGTCTACCCTGTCGCAGGTCAAAGGATTGTTCGGTTACTTGGCCAGCAACACCAGCATATGAAACCAGCTTTTGCCGCGAAAACTGCCGGAAATTGCTCGCAAAATGGATTGCATTTGTCCGAAAAACAGTCTGCTTTTCGGTCGGACAGGTTGAAATTTGGTTAAAAATAATACCTTGTATTTTTAACAAAATAATTTCACAATCAAGCCATGAGCCTACAGCCAGCCTCAAAAACCGCCACCAAGCCTGCCAGCACGCCTGTGCCTGCCGCCACGCTGTCGCGTCAGTTGGCGCAGCGGATTGCGGGCCTAGTTCGCAAAGAGTCCGCACGGGTCTTCACCCCGGCGGATTTTCTGGACCTTGGCACGCCCCACGCGGTGGGCATGGTGCTGTCGCGCATGGTGCGGGCAGGCACGTTGCGCCGTGTGGCGCGCGGCCTGTATGACGTGCCGCGCATCCATCCCTTGCTGGGCGAACTGAGCCCGTCTACCGATGCGGTGGTGCAAGCCGTGGCCCGGCGCGACGGCGTGGTGGTGCAGCCCCTGGACGTGGAGGCCACGAACCTGCTGGGGCTGAGCGAGCAGGTAGTCGCCAAGCCGGTGTATGAGACCAATGGCCCCAGCCGCAAGCTGTGGGTGGGAGAGCAGGAGATTGAATTCAAGCATCGATCACCGCGTCGCGTCACGGCAGCTGCGGAATCCAGCAACCTGGTGTTTGCGGCGCTGCGCGGCCTGGGCAAAGCGCATGTGACGATGGAGCGTGTGGCGCACCTGCAGCAGATGCTGCCGCCGAAGCAGCGCGCGCAGCTACTCAAAGATTTGCCGTTGGCGCCGGTGTGGATGCATCCGTATTTGCGCCATATTGCCGCGTCACCCAAAGACTGAACGTCATGGCCACCCGCCCGCTCTCGAGCACCAGCTTCGCCCTGCAAAGTGTGCGGGAGCGCCACACCTTGATTGATGAAGTGGCGGCGCGCTTGCATGTTGCCGGCTTGATTGTGGAAAAAGACTTTTGGGTGGGCTGGCTTTTGGGCCGCCTGTTTGCCATGCCTGCGCTGGCGGGGCAACTGCAATTCAAAGGGGGTACTTCGCTGTCTATGGTGTTTGGTGCTGTACAGCGTTTTTCGGAAGACATCGACCTGGCCATCCTGCCCGCTGCGCTGGGCTTTGAGGAAGGCTACTTCAATGATGCGCCATCAGCCAGTCAGCGCCGCAAGCGCATGGAGGCATTGGCGCAGGCCAGCGAGGCCTATGTGCAGCGCCTTCAACCGGTGTTGGAGGTCGAAATTACGTCCGTACTGGGCGCCAGCCCCGCTGGGACACGCTGGCTCGGCTATGAGATAGACGGCAACGCGGGCACACCGAATCTATGGTTTACCTACCCCAGCGTTATCCCGCAAACCAGTGCATACATTGCCAAGCGGGTGAAGCTTGAGTTTGGCTCGCTCACCAACCAGCAGCCCAGTATGCAGGCTACGGCGCGCACTTTAATCTCAAGCGTGTTGCCCGCAGGCGCATTCACGGATGTGACGGCGCCGGTGGTGGCTTTGGACGTTGCCCGCACGTTTTGGGAGAAAGCTACCATCCTGCACGCAGAGCACCACCGACCGGAACACTTGCCGGTGCGTGACCGGTTCGCACGGCATTATTCGGATTTTTGCGCGCTATGGAGGCAGGACCGTGCCCGCACGGCTGGCCTACACAGGCTGGACTTGCTGGCCGATGTGGCGTTGCACAAGAGCCGTTACTTTGCCTCTGCTTGGGCAAATTACGGCACCGCTGCACGAGGCACCCTCAAACTGGTGCCGCCACCGTACCGCTGGGCCGCTATTGGAGAAGACTACGCGACGATGCGGCCCATGTTTTTGTCTGACCCACCAGCGTTCGGTGAGTTGATGCGTCAACTGACGCAAGCCGAAGCAGCGCTGAACGCGCCCTAAGCGCGGCCAGCTTCTACCGCTTATTTCACCAGCAACACCGGCGTCTCACTCTCAGCGACCACACGCTGCGCCACACTGCCGATCAGCGCGCGGCTCAGCAAGCCCTGGCCGTGCGTGCCCATGACGATGAGATGAGCCTTCTCGCGCCTGGCGGCGCGCAGGATTTCGTCGGTGGGCGTGCCGACCACGGCGATGGTCTTGAATGCAAGCTTGTGGCGCTTGAGGAAGCGCTCTATGGGCGCCAGCACTTTTTGCGACTCTTCAGCGTGGTAGGCCTTGACGTTGGCTGATCCCAGCATGGTCTCGACGCGGCCCGGCACGGGCGCCTGCACATTGACCACCACCACCTCGCCTTCGGCGCCGGCGAGGTCTTCATGGTTGACCAGGAAGGCTAGGGCTTTTTTGGTGTACTTGCTGCCGTCGGCAGCGAACAGAATCTTCATGCTTTTACCTCCGATGTGAATGGGCCAGCGTAACACCGGCATCACGGAACAAGTGTAGGTGAGCGCCTGCTTGCGCCTTGCGGGCCTGAAAACCGCTCAGGCCAACGCCGTGCGCGCCGCGGCCAAATCCCAGCCCGCCCAGCCGCAGCTTTTGAACAGCACCGGCCCGGCGGGTTTTTTCATGTCCTGGCGTATCACCTCGCCCAGGCTGGCGAAGCGGGCCACGTCCAGGCCGGCCTGCAGCAGGTCGCCGGCTTCATGCACGGCGTCAGGGGTGTCGACCAGCACGCTGCCCTGCGCGGCGACGTACTGGCACAGGGCGGCGCTGAGTTCGCGCATGGCCGGCGTGTAGGCGCCCACGGCGCTGATAAAACCATCGTCGCGCGGCAGGGCGCTGAGCACCACGCCGCCGGCGGGGGTGCAGGTGGCGGCCAACGGGCAGTCGGCCAGGGCGGCGTCGGGGTCGGGCACGACGCGGCCGTTCAGGCCCAGCGACTGCGCATGCTGCGCCAGGGCCTGGGCGCTGGCGTGGCTGCGCGAGGTGATGCGGAATTCGCGCACGCCCAGGCCCTGGGCAAAGGCTTCGAGGTGGGCCACGCCCTGCACGCCGGCACCGACGATCAGCATGGGCCCGCGGGTGTTAGGCGCCAGCCGCTGCGCGGCCAGCAGCGAGACGGCGGCGGTGCGCCTGGCGGTGACGGTGGGGCCGTCCAGCATCAGCCGGCGCCGGCCGGTGGCGACGTCAAACACCACCACGTCGCCCTGGATGGCGGGCAGGCCGGTGCCGGCGTTGGCAGGGGTCAGGGTGATGAGCTTGGCGATCACGGTGCGGGCGTCCAGCGCCGGCATCACGAAGAGGCTGCCGCCGCCCGGCAGGGGCTGCACCACCCGCTGCGGAACCTGGACCGACTCGTCCTTGAGCAGGCGCATGAGTTCGGTGACCAGCAGCGGGTAGGGTAGCCGCGCGGCGGTCTGTCCGGCGTCCAGCGAGGTGGGATACGGATGGAGCGTCATGCCTGCGATGGTAAGCGGGATGGCCCGCGAAGTGGTGGATGGGCCGGCGCCCCGGCCGAATTTCACGAGAGGTTTTTATCCTACAGCGGGACGGGCAAGGCGCCGAATGGACTATTGCCAGCCCGCCCTAGCATGGTGTAACCAACGGGGAGGTTGCCATGTTTACTGCGCATTTGAGGAAATTCGATGAACTGCCATACAAGACGCTGCTGATGGTCGCGGCGGGCCTGGTGATCCTGTGCCAGCTGGCCGCCATGGCCTTTGTGGCCGATTCGCAGGTCGCCAAAGCCAGGCTGCGCGACGAGCAGCGGCGGGCGGAACTCGTGGTGATCGCGCATTGCATGGAAACCAGCGCGGGTGCCGCGCGCCATAGCTGTATCCAGCAGGCCCGCGTCATCGCCACCGCACCGCCGCAGCCTGCGGCCGACAGCGTGCCCAGGGAGCCGGCTTTTGCCGAAGCTTCCAGTTCCGCGGGCCACGCGATGCCGGCCCGTCCGGTGCGTCCGCCGCAGGGCTTTATGGCCGCGTCTTTCGCCGTCCGCTAGCTTTGCCTGTTGTCAGGCCCGCGTAGGGCCGCCGCGGTTAGCATGGGGCCACGATGCAACCGTCACGCCCTCTTTCACGCCCTCTTTCACGCCTTTACCAGCCGCGCAACCCGCTGTTCTGGCTGATGCTCACGCTCAACGGCCTGTCGCCGCTGCTGGCTTGGGTGGTGCATAACCGCCCGCTGAACGCCTGGGCCACGCTGCTGCTCACCGGCTTCGCCGTGGGCAATGCCATCTTCGGCACTTTTTTGCTGTGGCGGCTGTTGCGCGACGAGCCGGCCGCGGCGCGGCAGGAGCCCGGCGCGCGGGACGACACCCTGGCTAACTGACGGCGCCCGCGCCCCTGGCGATGTCCCGCGGCGTGGCCAGCGCCGTCGCCACGGCCAGCCGCAGCCCGCGCACAATCTCGTCCAGCGGCATGCTGGGCGCGCCCTGTTCGGGCAGGTAAGGCACATGGACAAAACCGCCGCGCGTGCGCTTGAAGCCTCGCCGGGTGGCCAGCGCATGCATGAGCGCATAAAACACGTGGTTGCAGACAAAGGTGCCCGCCGTTTGCGAGACCTCGGCCGCCACGCCCGCGCCTTGCAGCGCCTGCAGCATGGCCTTGATGGGCAGGCTGCTGAAGTAGGCCGCCGGCCCGCCCGCCACCACCGGTGTATCGACGGGCTGCGCGCCGGCGTTGTCGGGGATGCGCGCGTCATTGACGTTGATGGCGATGCGTTCCAGCGAGATCGCGCCGCGCCCGCCGGCCTGGCCGACGCAGACGACCAGCGCCGGTTTGTGCAGCTGGATCAGCCGCGTGAGTTCGTCCATCGATGCCTGGAACACGGTGGGCAATTGCGCCGCCACCACGAGGTGGCCGCCTATGCGCTTGCCGTGCAGCGCCTTCACCGCCAGCCAACTGGGGTTCAGGGGCTGGCTGCTGTGGCCGGTGTCGCCAAAGGGGTCAAAGCCGGTCAGCAGAACGCGGGAGGAAGAAGAGGAGAGGGAAGCCATGTCGCCATTGTGGGGGAGGGCGACTTTATGGCTACCATGGCCTGATGAACAACACCCCCTCGCATCCGGACATTCCCGCGCTGGTCGCCGACCTGACCCGCGCCCGCCTCGAAGCCAGCCCGCTGCCCTGGCCTTCCACCGTGCCGGCCGATGTGCCGCTGGCCTATGCCACCGCGTTGGCCGTGCGCGCCGCGCGCAGCGCCCAGGGCGACGCCCCGGCCGGTTACAAGGTCGGCTTTACCAACCGCACGATCTGGCCGCGCTATGAGGTCTACGGACCCATCTGGGGCACGGTGTGGCACAGCAGCCTGGCGCGGGTCAACGCCTCGGCGCCCAACGAAGGCGTGCTCTCGCTCCAGGGCTTGTGCGAGCCGCGCATAGAACCCGAGGTGGTGTTCGGCCTGCGCGAGGCGCCGCCGCCCGACTGCACGGTAGCGCAGCTGGTGGCGTCGCTGGACTGGGTAGCGCACGGCTATGAAATCGTGCACACGCATTTCCCAGGCTGGAAGTTCAGCGCCGCACAAGCCGTGGCCGACGGCGGCCTGCACGGCCGGTTGCTGGTGGGCCACAGGGTGGCGCTGCCCGCCGCAACGGTGCCCGAGGCACTGATGGAAGCGCTGGCCGGCCTGCGGCTCAAGCTCTACGCCGATGGCGTGCTCAAGGACCAGGGTGTGGGTGCCAATGTGCTGGACGGCCCGGTGCAGGCGCTGCTGCATTTTGTGCGCGAGCTGCGCGCCACGCCGGGCGCGCCGGCTTTGCGGGCCGGCGACCTCATCACCACCGGCACGCTGACCGACGCCTGGCCGGTGCAGGCGGGGCAGACCTGGCATACCGAGATAGAAGCGGCCGGGCCGCAGGCCGGCGCGCTCAAGGGATTGGTGGTTCGGTTTGAATAACCGAGCAACTATTTCTTGATCACAGCACCCGTTTCGCTGTCGAACTTCACCACGCGCACCTGGCCGTTCTGGCCCGGGAAGTCGTCGAACACCGCGCGAACCAGGTAGGGCACGACCAGCGGCAGGTCGCCGCTGCCGCCTTCATAGACGGCGCGCGATTCAAACACCGTGCGCGGCGGCTTGCCGGGCGGTGTGCCTTGGGTGTCGAGCAGCCGCAGGCGCAGGCTGTTGGTGTAAACCGTCACATTGACCGGCCGGTCACCCACGTAGCGCGGCCCGAAGGGGTCGGGCACCCAGCCGCCGCCGTAGAGCCGCCCCGCGGCGTCGCGGTAGGGCGGCAGGAACACCATGTTGTCCTGGTAGACCGGCTGAAGCCAGGTTTTTTCCTCGCTGCGGCTGCTGGCCGCCACGTCGACCTGCAGGCGCCCGGCCTGGCCCTCGGCCGCGCGCTTGAGGCCGCGTTTTTCAAGCTCGGCCTGCACATAGCCTTCATAGGTGGCTTGCTCCAGCTGCCGCGTGGTGTCCATGGGCGTGATATAGCTGAAGGTGCTGCCCGCCGCGTCGGCGGGCCACTGGTTGAAGCTGGTCACGCGCGTGGCGATGGGGCTGGCACAGGCCGTGAGCAGCATGGCCAGCAGCAGCGCCAGGGCCAGGCGCGGCGAGCGGAACAACAGGGCGCCGGCGCTGCGCTGCGGGCCGGAGCCTGTGGGCGAGGAAAGGGCAGAAGTGTTCATGGGAAATGGATACACCGGGGTTCAATTTTGTTCCGCGGCGGGCGCGCCGCTCAAGTAAAGTCGGCGCATGCGCTGACACGCGCCCGGGGCATTGCGGCAGTGGGGGCAGTGCCGACTCCAACAAGTATTGCACGGTACAAGCACGGTAAAAGCACGGTACAAGGGGAAGATCATGAAATGGGAAGGCAATCGCGAATCCGACAACGTCGAAGACCGCCGCGATGACGGCGGCGGAGGCGGCGGTTTTGGCTTCGGCGGCCGCAGCATCGGCATAGGCACCATCGTGGTGGCCCTGGTCGGCGGCTGGATTTTCGGGATCAACCCGCTGACCATTCTGGGGCTGCTCAGCGGCGGCGCGCCGCCGGCCCAGGTGCAGCAGCAGGGGCCGGCCCACAGGCCGCCGGCCGACGACCGCATGGCCAAGTTCGTCTCCACTGTGCTGGCCGACACCGAGGACGTCTGGACCGACGTCTTCGCCAAGGGTGGCGGCACTTACCAGAAACCCCGGCTGGTGCTGTTCCGGGGCGCCACGCCCACGGCCTGCGGCCAGGGGCAGGCGGCCATGGGGCCGTTTTATTGCCCGGGCGACCAGAAGGTCTACATCGACCTCGGTTTTTACGAAACCCTGCGCAGCCGCCTGGGCGCGCCCGGCGATTTCGCCCAGGCCTATGTGATCGCGCACGAGGTGGGCCACCACGTGCAGAACCTGCTGGGCATCAGCGCCAAGATGGACCAGATGCGCGGCCGGGTCAGCAAGGTTGAATACAACGCGCTGAGCGTGCGGCTGGAGCTGCAGGCCGACTGCTTTGCCGGGGTCTGGGCGCACAACGCGCAGAACGCCCGCCAGATCCTGGAGCAGGGCGACGTCGAGGAGGCCATGAACGCGGCCGCCAAAATCGGCGACGACGCCCTGCAGCGCGCCGGCGGCGGCGCGGTGGTGCCCGAAAGCTTTACCCACGGCACCAGCGCCCAGCGCCAGCGCTGGTTCGACACCGGCTTTAAAACCGGCAGTGTCAAGGCCTGCGACACCTTTAGTACCCGAAATTTGTAGCCTGTCTGGCCGGATTCATTGATTGACGGTGGTTTCGAGCTATAAGATTGATAGCAATTTGCGGCCGGAGGCGGCCCGGGCGCCGGGCCCCCGGCAGGCCCTGAAACCGCGAATCCCCGGCAAAACCAGTCAATGGGCCCAAAGTGCGACAATACGGGGCTGAGGAAGCCCTGCACAAGCCCTGCCGCGCGGTCGATATCGCGCGGACCCGGGCGGTCTGCGGTGTTACCTTTCCCGCCAACGGCTGTGCTGTTGGCCGCACGCGCGCCCAGGCAACCCCATCCCCCGATACGCGCGCTACCACCGACAGAGATACCCGCAGGCGTTACGCAGAGCTTTCTTATGACATCCTCTTTTTCGAATCTTTCGCTGGCTGAACCGCTGGCCCGCGCCGTCGCCGAAATGGGCTACGAAACCATGACCCCCATCCAGGAGCAGGCCATTCCGGTCGTGCTGCAGGGCAAGGACGTGATGGGCGCCGCGCAGACCGGCACCGGCAAGACCGCCGCTTTTTCGCTGCCGCTGCTGCAGCGCATGATGAAACACGAAAACCCCTCGACCTCGCCGGCGCGCCATCCGGTGCGCGCGCTGGTGCTGCTGCCCACGCGCGAACTCGCGGTGCAGGTGGCCCAGCAGGTCGAGCTCTACGCCAAGTACACCAACCTGCGCAGCACCGTGGTGTTCGGCGGCATGGACATGAAGCCGCAGACCGCCGAGCTCAAAAAAGGCGTGGAAGTGCTGGTGGCCACGCCGGGCCGCCTGCTGGACCACATCGAGGCCAAGAACGCGGTGCTCAACCAGGTCGAATACGTGGTGCTGGACGAAGCCGACCGCATGCTGGACATCGGCTTTCTGCCCGACCTGCAGCGCATCCTGAGCTACCTGCCCAAGCAGCGCATCACCTTGCTGTTCTCGGCCACCTTCTCGCCCGAAATCAAGCGCCTGGCCTCCAGCTACCTGCAGGACCCGGTCACCATCGAGGTGGCGCGCTCCAATGCCACGGCCTCCACCGTTGAGCAGCATTTCTACAGCGTGGGCGCCGACGACAAGCGCCGCGCGCTGCACCAGATCCTCAAAGAGCGCGGCATGAAGCAGGCCTTTGTGTTCGTCAACAGCAAGCTGGGCTGCGCGCGCCTGGCCCGCTCGCTGGAGCGCGAGGGCCTGAAGACCGCCGCGCTGCACGGCGACAAGAGCCAGGACGAGCGCCTCAAGGCCCTGGAAGCCTTCAAGAAGGGCGAAGTCGACCTGCTGGTCTGCACCGACGTGGCCGCCCGCGGCCTGGACATCAAGGACGTGCCGGCGGTGTTCAACTTCGACGTGCCCTTCAACGCCGAAGACTATGTGCACCGCATAGGCCGCACCGGCCGTGCCGGCGCCTCCGGCCTGGCCGTGAGTTTTGTGGCCAGCAGCGACAACCGCCTGGTGGCCGACATCGAAAAGCTGATCAAGACCAAGATCGAGCTGGAGCCCCTCGAGTTCGAGGAAGACCGCCCGCGCATCAAGGAGCAGGGCCGCATCAACGACGGCCGCCGCATGTACCGCGAAGGCGAGGACGGCGGCAGCCCGCGCGAGGCACGCCCGCCGCGCGAGCGCCGCGAATACACGCCGCACCGCCAGCCGGCCGCGCCGCGCGACCCCTTCTTCGACCAGCCCTACGAACCGACGGCCGCGCCCGACGCCCAGCCCGCCTGGGAAGCCGCCGCCAAGGCCGCCCCCGCGCGCAGCGGCGTGTCGGCCAATATCAAGCCCAAGAAAAAAGTCGCGGCGCTGTTCAAGACGGCAGGCTAAAAAACCGCCCCGCCGTCGGTCCAAGCCTACGGCGGCTAGAGGGGCTGTCCGGTGCGGGCCGCGCAGCCCGCCTTTTACGCTGTCCCCATGATGGCGAAATCCGATTCCGACCTGAAGCCCTCTCCGCCGGCGGCTTTCGGGTTTGCCGCGCTCTCCCCTCAAGTCCTGAAAATTTTCCGCCCCTTGTGGCGCGCCGTTGACCACTGGATTGACGCCGGCGGCATGCGCATGAGCGCGGCCATGTCTTTTTACGGCATCCTGAGCCTGGCGCCGCTGCTGGTCCTGTTGGTCGCCGTGCTGGGCTGGTGGCTGGACCGCGCCTATCTCGAAACCAGCCTGGTCGACCAGATCCGCAGCGTCATAGGGGCGCAGGGTGCCCAGGTGGTGCAGCAGGCGCTGTCCAGCGCCCAGGCGCCTTCGGAGGGCATTACGGCTTCGCTGTTTGCCTTTGC
Organism: Polaromonas sp. CF318; assembly: GCF_000282655.1. GTDB lineage: Bacteria > Pseudomonadota > Gammaproteobacteria > Burkholderiales > Burkholderiaceae_C > Polaromonas. Next base: position 141,306 of record NZ_AKIV01000046.1, on the reverse strand, counting down.
GCTGCTCCTGTCGGGGGCGACGGGCGTGTTCGCGGAATTGCAGGATGCGTTTGAGCGCCTGTGGCGGCAAGGCAGCGGCGAAGTGCCGCAGCAAAAATGGTGGCACGGCGCTTCCCTGCGCCTGCGCGGGGTGGCCTACATTCTGGCGTTTGGTTTTCTGCTGCTGGTTTCGCTGGTGATCTCGACCGTTTTAAGCCTTCTGTCGGGCTGGGCGGGCAGCTATTTGCCGATCGAGAAGGTCGCCTGGGTCCTCAACGAGCTCGTGTCTTTCGGTTTTTGCGTGCTCCTGTTTGTGGCGCTCATGCGGATCAGCGTGGGCCCCAAACCCGCTTTACGCTATCTGGTGATGGGGTCAGCCGCGGGGGCCATCCTCTTTGCGGTTGGCAAGCACCTGATGGCCTTTTATCTCTCCACCGCCGCCGTGGTGTCGGCCTATGGCGCGGCCGGCTCGCTGGTGGTGATCCTGATGTGGATTTATTTTTCGTCAGCCGTGCTGCTGCTGGCCGCCAGCATGGCGCGCGCCTGGGCTGACGAAGCCGGCCGGGGCCGGCCCGCTTCAGCCTGATTTGCCGGCCTTGCGTGGTTTTTGCGCCTGTTCGCAGGGCACGGCGATCAGCTCAAACGTTCCGGCTTGCGCCCCCAGCCTGGCCGCCGTGAGGCAGCCGCCCCAGACGCAGCCCGTATCAAGCGGCAAGGTGTTGTTGCGAAGGCGCGGCGTGGCGCCGTCCTTGGCCAGGGTGGACCAGTGGCCGAAGGCCACCGCCGTGCCGGCCGTGCGGCGTCCGGGCACCTCAAACCATGGCAGGTAGCCGGCGGGCGCGCCCTCGGCGCCTTCCGTGCTGCCGAACTCCATCACGCCTTCGGGTGTGCAAAAGCGCAGGCGCGTGAGCGCGTTCACCACCACGCGCAGCCGGTCGGCGCCCTGCAAGCCGTCGCTCCAGCGGTCCGGCGTGTTGCCGTACATGGCGCCGAAAAAATCCTTGAGATCACTGCCGCGCAGCACCTGTTCCACCTCGGCCGCCAGCGCCATGGTTTGCGCCGCCGTCCACTGCGGCAGCACGCCCGCATGTACCATGAGCCAGCCGTGGCGCTGCAGCGCCATGGCGCGGTGCCGCAGCCAGTCGAGCAAGCTGTCGGCGTCGCCGGCTTGCAGGATCTCCTGCATGGTGTCGTGGCGGCCCGGCTTGCGCGCGCCCTGCCACAAGGCCAACAAATGCAGGTCGTGGTTGCCCAGCAGGCACTGCGCGGCGTCGCCCAGGGCCGCCAGGCGGCGCAGCACCTTGAGCGATTCGGGTCCGCGGTTGACCAGGTCGCCGAGGAAGTAAAGCGTGTCGCGGCTGGGCGAGAAATCCAGCTTCTCCAGCAGCCGCCCCAGGGGCGCGTCGCAACCCTGCAGGTCGCCGATACAGTACATTGACATGTGTTTATTTTGCGCTAGGAGTCTGGGCGGCAGAAGCCGTCGAAGCGAAACGCGCGAAAAACGAGGACAGCGCGGTGATACCGACAAGCCCATAGCCCGACTATGGGCGCGGGCGGTAGCGCCGCGATGGACCGTTTTCTCGCGCGTTGCAGCTGACGGATTCCTGCCGCCCAGACTCCTAATCTATGGACTTTTTGCTGATTGCTTTTTTGACGCTGCTCAACGGCGTGTTCGCCATGTCGGAAATGGCCCTCGCCTCCAGCCGCAAGGCCAGGCTCACGGCCATGGGGGAGTCCGGTGACAAGGGGGCGCAATCCGCGCTGGGCCTGCTGGACAACCCCACACAGTTTCTCTCGTCGGTGCAGGTGGGCATCACCTCCATAGGCATGCTCAACGGCATCATCGGCGAGGCCGCCTTCAGCGACAACCTGGCCGCCTGGATACAGACCTTCGGCGCGCCGCCGCGCGCCTCCCAGATCACCGCCACCGCGCTGGTGGTGACCGTCATCACCTTCATCACCATCGTCTTCGGCGAACTGGTGCCCAAGCGCATCGGCCAGCTCTATCCGGAAACCGTCGCGCGCCTGGTGTCGCGGCCCATGATGTGGGTGGCGACCGGCTTCAAGCCCTTTGTCAGGCTGCTGTCCATCAGCACGCAGGCGGTGCTCAAGCTGCTGCGCATCGACAACACGGCCGGCCGCGCCGTGACAGAGGAGGAAATCGCCGCCAGCCTGGAAGAGGGCGTGGATGCCGGCCTGATCGAGGAGCACGAACACCAGATGGTGCAGAACGTGTTCCTGCTCGACGACCGGCTGCTGACCTCGCTGATGCGGCCGCGCTCCGACATCGAATGGCTGGACGCCTCCGACACCGTGGCCCAGGCCATTGACAAGGCCGGCGCCACCGGCCATTCCTGGTACCCGGTGTGCCGCGGCAGCCTGGACGACGTGGTGGGTGTGGTCAACGTCGCCAAGCTGCTCGCGCTGCGCGGCCAGATCCAATCGGCCGCTTCCGGCCGGGGACAAGGCCAGGGCCCTGGCGCCGTGCCCTCGGTGGCCGACCGTATAGGCGCTTACGCGGTGCCGGCGGTCTTCGTGCCGGAGACGCTGACCGGTATGGAACTGCTGGAGCAGTTCCGTGCGCGTTCCACCCGCATGGTGTTTGTGGTCGACGAATACGGCGTGGTGCAGGGCCTGATGACGCCCATGGACATGCTGGAGGCCATCACCGGCGAGCTGCAGCCCGGTGCCCAGGTGGACGCCTGGGCCACCGAACGCGAGGACGGCAGCTGGCTCATCGACGGCGTCATGCCCGTGGCCGAACTCAAGGCCAGGCTGGACATCAAGGAGCTGCCCGAAGAAGGCAAGGGCCGCTACAACACGGTCGCCGGCCTGCTGCAAAGCGTCTCGGGCCGGCTGCTCAAGACCGCCGAGATCGTCGAATGCGCGGGCTGGCGCTTCGAGGTGCTGGACCTGGACGGCAAGCGCATCGACAAGGTGCTGGCCAGCGCGCTGCCCGAAGCGGAATCGCCCGACCTGTAAGTTTTGCATCCGGGCTTTCAGCTCGCTTACAGGTGATTGTCCGAATTAAGTTCTCATTTGCTGGGTGATATTGCCTAAATGAGACGTCGCAACAACAGCTCAGTACGTAAATGGTTGTAACACCACGGATGCTGTGTTTAAACTGAATCAAAAGTTAAGGCACACATGTTTGATGTTTTTGTGTTGGCGCTGACGGCAACGGCGGTGTCGGGGATGGCGACGGGGGCGGCATGCCATCATGGCTGGCTGGCGCGTGCCGCCCGAAAAAAAAGGCGTATTCCCGCGCAGTGGCATTTGCAGGCCAGGCCTTTGCTGCTCGATGCCGAGCAGGAAGTCTGGCACTGGCTGCAGCGCGCGTTTTTCGACCACCATGTGGTGGTCAAGGTTCCGGTCATCCGTTTTGTCTCGCCGCGCAACGAGGCCGAAGGCCAGCGTTCCTACGAACTGCTCAAAAACGTCTATTGCAGCTTCACGGTCTGCGCCGCCGACGGCACCGTCATCGGCTGCCTGGACGTCCCCGGCCCGCAGGGCCTGCGCGCCAGCAACCGCGACCTCAAGCGAAAACTCTTCGCCGAATGCGGCATCGCCTACGCCGTGGTGCGCGCCGGCAACCTGCCCACGCTGGAAGACGTGCGCGCCGCCTTTCTTGGTGAAATCGATTTGTCGGACGATGACGAGCCGTCCTCGCCGGCCGTGCTCGGCGAGCCGCCCATGGCCTGGCCGCTGGAGGCTGACGCTGACGCCCTGGCCACCGTGCCCGACACCATGCGCGCGGCCGACGGCAGCGCCCTGGTCGCCGATGCGCCGCAGGCAAGTTCTTTGAAGCCGGTGGAGCAGGCCGCCCAAGTAGACCTGGCTGCCATCACCGCCGCCCGCAGCAGCCTGCGCGCCAAGCTGGAGCGCAACCGCAAGATACGCTTCACCAACTTCGACCCGCTGAGCACCGGCTCCGGCATTGTTCACGACAACGCCGACCACCAGTTCGCCGTGCCATGGGAAGACTCCTTCATCACGCCCGAGGACGCCCCGCCGCCCGCCGGCGCCTGAGCAATGCCGGCCCGCCCGCGTGGGCCCCGTCAGTTCGCCTTGGCGGCGTCAAACAGCGTTTTCATTTCCGCCGGCATGGCCGTGAACAGCGGCTTGCCGCCGGGCTTGGCCGGCTTTAAAAACCACTGCTCGTACCAGCGCTGCGCCGCACCGCTGCGCATGGATTCCTTGATGGAGGCATTGACCAGCGCGCCCATGGCCGCGTCGCCCTTGCGGTAGCCGATGGCGATGGTCTCCACCGACAGGCGCTCCGGCAGGATGGTGTAGTTGCCGGCGTCGGGCAGGCTGGCGAGTTGCGCCGCCAGCATCACGCCGTCACGCGCATAACCGGCCGCCCAGCCCAGCTGCAACTGCCCCAGCGCCGCGTCGGGGTTGACGGCCTTGGCGTGCTGCCAGGTCAGCGAGTGCGATTGCGCATAGCGGTCAAGGGCCGGCACCACGGTGCTGCCGTCAATGCCGACAATGCTTTTGCCCTTGAGCTGCTCCAGCGTGCTGATCATGTCCTTGTTGCGCACCGCCACCTGCACGGCGTCGACAAAAATCGGCGTCGAAAATTCCATGCGCGCGCGGCGCTCGGGCGTGTCGGTCACGTTCTCGCAGAGCAGGTCCACACTGCCCTCGGCCAGCAGGCGGACGCGAACATCCAGTTCGGTTTCGATGTAGCGCACCGGCAGGTTCTTGTTGCCCGCGGCCTGGCGCAGGCGCTCGATCATGGGTTTGCAGAACTCGATGCTGTAGCCCATCGGCTTTTCCGGCGTCTGGTGATACGAGAAGGGCGCCGCCAGCGCGCGGTAGCCCACATTGATCTGGCCCCGGCTCTTGATTTTTTCCAGTGTGGCCTGGGCGAGTACCTCTTGCGGCATGGCGACGGCCAGCAGGGCCAAAGCGGCCGGCAACAGTCCTAGAAATGGTGTCTTCATAAGAACCTCCCGTTGTTCGGGTCCATTCTTAGGCAAAGGCCTTCAATACGCAACGCCGTCGGGGCAGGGCTTCCCCGGTACGACCAAGGTACTCATTGGCTGTAGCCATCGTCCTGCTGAAAAACCGGAAGGACATGAAAAAAGCCCCTGTTTCTTGCGAAACAGGGGCTGATATTGGTGCCGGAGAGATGAATCGAACACCCGACCTTCTCATTACGAATGAGCTGCTCTACCGACTGAGCTACACCGGCTTATTTTGGAATACAGCCCGAGATTATAGCCCGGAGTGGTAGGAGGTCACCCGTTCGACCTCATTTTTGGAGCCGAGCATCACGCTGACGCGTTCGTGGAGCTTGGTGGGTTGCAAATCCAGGATGCGTTGTTTGCCGTTGGTGGCGGCGCCGCCGGCTTGTTCGACCAGCCAGCTCATGGGGTTGGCTTCGTACATCAGGCGCAGTTTGCCGGCTTTTTCGGGCTCGCGTTTGTCCCAGGGGTACATAAAAACGCCGCCGCGGGTCAGGATGCGGTGCACGTCGGCCACCATGGAGGCGATCCAGCGCATGTTGAAGTCCTTGCCGCGCGGGCCTTCCTTGCCTTGAAGGCATTCGTCGATGTAGCGTTTGACCGGCGCGTCCCAGTGCCGCATGTTGCTCATGTTGATGGCGAATTCCTTGGTGTCCTCGGGAATCCTGACGTTTTCTTCGGTCAGCACAAAGGAGCCCTGTTCGCGGTCCAGCGTGAACATGGCTACGCCGTCGCCCACCGTCAGCACCAGGGTGGTCTGCGGGCCGTAAATGCAGTAGCCGGCCGCGACCTGCTTGTTGCCGGCCTGCAGGAAGTCTTTTTCCTCGACGCCGGCATGGCCTTCGGGCTTTTTGAGCACGCTGAAGATGGTGCCGATGCTGACGTTGACGTCGATGTTGCTGGAGCCGTCGAGGGGGTCGAACAGCAGCAGGTATTCACCCTGGGGGTAGCGGTTGGGCACCACGTAAATGCTGTCCATTTCCTCCGAGGCCATGGCCGCCAGGTGGCCGCCCCATTCATTGGCCTCGATCAGCACCTCGTTGGCGATGATGTCGAGTTTTTTCTGGACCTCGCCTTGCACGTTCTCGCTGGAGGCGGTGCCCAGCACGCCGCCCAGCGCGCCTTTGTTGACGGCCTGGCTGATGCTTTTGCAGGCGCGGGCCACCACTTCGAGCAGCAGGCGCAGCTGCGAGGGGATGTGGCCGTCCATGCGCTGCTGCTCCACCAGGTAGCGGGTCAGTGAGATTTTTTGGGACATGGGGGGCTCCGTTCGATGAAAGGGGTGATTCGGTTGGGCGGGGCGTTCAGTGGGCCTCGCCCTGCTGTTCGCGCTCTTCAAATTCGGCCAGCGTGGCCAGGGCGTCTTCCAGCAGGTCTTCGTCGTCCTGGGCGCGCGCCATGTCCACGCGCTGCTGGAAGAGGGCGCGCGCCTCGGCCGGCTGACCGGTTTCGTGCGCGAGCACGCCGAGCTGGAACAGGGTGTCGAGCACGATGTCGGTGTCTTGCAAGGCCTGGCCCAGCGCCATGCGCTGTTGCAGCCAGGATTTTGCCTCGGCATGCTCGCCCAGCTCGTAGGCATTTTGTGCCAGATTGTTGACGACACCTGAGAGGCGCTCGTCCGCGCTGGAGCCGAAGGCGGCTTGTGCATCGGCCAGCAGTTGCTGGTTGTGCGCCAGCGCTTCGGTGAAGCGGCCGGCCTCGTGCAGGGCGTAGCCGATTTCTTCGCGCATGCCCAGCCTCTGGTCGATGCTCAGTGTGGCGCCTTCGTGCGCGGCCCACTGGGCCGATTGCTGCAGGTGTTCGACGGCGGTGTCGTATTCCTCGGCCTCCAAGGCCGATTCGCCGAGGGCGTAGTGCTGCTCGTAGCGTTCGGTGGGCGTGAGTCCGCCCTTGGCGGCGCGCATGGCCAGGGCGCGCAGGCCCAGGGGCAGGCCTTCGCTGTGCTGCTGGCGTTTGCGGAACACCACGAACTGCAGCCACAGCAGGTCAGCCAGTTCGGCGGAATCGGCTCCCACGGCCTCGGCCAGGGGCTGGAGCGCGGCCAGGTCGGCCGACATGCGCGAACCGCTGAACATGCCGCCGGCGTCGTACACCGTGTCGCGCAGCGGGTTGAACTTCTTCGCAAACCGCTGTGCGGGGGTGTTGAATGGGAAGAATGCCATGGCGGGGTGCCGTCCGTCTTCAGTCGTTCAGTCGGCCAGTGCGCGGGAGACCACTTCGTGGGTGTCCTTGCTCAAATCGGTCTTGGCCGCAACGCGCGCAATCGCCTCGCGCGCCGCGCTGCGGTAGGGCTCGGCCAGCTTGCTCCAGCGGTCCAGGGCGCGCGCCAGGCGGGCGGCGACCTGCGGGTTGATGGCGTCGAGTTCCATCACGCGCTCGCTCCAGAACACATAGCCGGCGGCATCCGTGCGGTGGAAGGCGGCCGGGTTGCCCTGGCAGTAGGTGCTGACCACGCTGCGCGCGCGGTTGGGGTTGCGCAGGCTGAAGTCGGCGTGCTTCATGAGTTGCTTGACGGCCGGCAGCACATTTCCGCCGCGATCCGGCGCGCCGGCCTGCAGGCCGAACCATTTGTCGATGACCAGGGCTTCGTCCTTGAACATGGCATGGAACAGCGGCAGCGCCTCGCCGGCCAGGGCGTGGCCGCTGGAGGCCAGCGCGGCCAGCGCGTTGAAGCGGTCGGTCATGTTGCCGGCGTCCTTGAAGCGCTGCAGGGTCTTGCGCGGCCAGTCGGTATTGCCGGTGCTTTGCGCCGCCAGGCACAGATAGGTCAATGCCATGCCCGCGAGCGCGCGGCGGCCGCTGGAGACGGGGTCAGGTGTGTAGGCGCCGGTGTCGTGGTTGGCGTCGTAGACAGCCTCCCAGTCGGCCGCCAGGGCCGTGGCCAGCTGCAGGCGCATGGCTTCGCGCACCGCGTGGATGCGCTGCGGGTCCACCACCTCGAGCTGCTCGGCCAGGTAGGTTTCGGACGGCAATGTGAGCACCAGCTCCTTGAAGGCTGCGTCCAGGCTGGGGTGGCGCAGCACCTGGCGCATGGCGCCCAGGTAGGCTTCGTCGAGCACGTCGGCGGGCGTGGAAACCCCGCCAGGGGTCGCGGTGATGGCCGCGATGGCGCGGTTGACGGCCAGGCGCTGGCCGGCTTCCCAGCGATTGAAGGGGTCGCTGTCGTGCGCCAGCAGGTGCAGCAACTGGGCGTCGCTGTAGTCGAACTCCAGCACCACCGGGGCGCTGAAGCCGCGCAGGATGGAGGGCACCGGTTCGGCGTCTATGCCGGTAAAGGTCAGGGTTTCTTCGGCCTGCGTGAGCACCACGGTGCGCGTGCTGGCCGGTGCCCCGCTTTCGCCGGCCAGCTGCAGCGGCAGGTCCTGACCGTCGGCGCCCAGCAGGCCCAGGCCGACCGGGATGACAAAGGGCTGCTTGACGGACTGGCCCACGGTGGGGGCGCAGCTTTGCGACAGCGTGAGGGTGTAGCTGCGGGCGGCAGCGTCGTAGCGGCCCTGCGCGCGCACGCGCGGCGTACCGGCCTGGCTGTACCAGTGCTTGAACTGGGGCAGCAGGCGCGCCAGGTCCGACATGGGGTTGGCGTCGGCAATCGCCTGCGCGAAGTCGTCGCAGGTCACGGCCTGGCCGTCATGGCGCTCGAAGTACAGCGTCATGCCGCGGGCAAAACCTTCGCGGCCCACCAGGGTCTGCATCATGCGCACGACCTCGGCGCCTTTTTCGTAAATGGTGACGGTGTAGAAGTTGCTGATCTCGACATAGCTGTCGGGCCGCACCGGATGGGCCATGGGGCCGGCGTCCTCGGGGAACTGGGCGGTGCGCAGCACGCGCACGTCCTCGATGCGCTTGACGGCGCGGGCCGAGGGGGCGCCGGCCAGGTCCTGGCTGAACTCCTGGTCGCGGAACACCGTGAGGCCTTCCTTCAGGCTCAGCTGGAACCAGTCGCGGCAGGTGACGCGGTTGCCCGTCCAGTTGTGGAAGTACTCGTGGCCGACCACGCTCTCGATGTTGGAAAAATCCACGTCGGTGGCGGTGGCCTGGTTGGCCAGCACGTACTTGGTGTTGAAGATGTTCAGGCCCTTGTTTTCCATGGCGCCCATGTTGAAGTCGCTGGTGGCGACGATCATGAAGCGCTCCAGGTCCAGCGGCAGGCCGAAGCGGGCTTCGTCCCAGGCCACCGAATGCATCAGCGAAGCCATGGCGTGCTCGGTCTTGTCGAGGTCGCCGGGGCGCACGTAGACCTGCAGCGTGTGCTGCTTGCCGGCACGCGAGGTGATGCGCTGCTCACGGCTGACCAGCTGGCCGGCCACCAGGGCGAACAGGTAGCTGGGTTTTTTGTGCGGATCCACCCATTTGGCGAAATGGCGCGGGCCGTTGGGGCCGGGCTCCAGCGGGCCCTGGTCCACCAGGTTGCCGTTGGACAGCAGCACCGGGTACTGGGCCTTGTCGGCGCGCAGGGTCACGGTGTAGCTGGCCATCACGTCGGGGCGGTCCAGAAAGTAGGTGATGCGGCGAAAGCCCTCGGCCTCGCACTGCGTGAAGAAGGAATCGTTGCTGACGTACAGGCCCATCAGCTTGGTGTTTTTGGCCGGGCAGGTGGTGGTGAAGATTTCCAGCTCGAAGGGCGCGGTGCCTTCGGGCAGGTTCTCCAGCACCAGCCGGCTGCCTTCCATCTTGAAGGAGGTGCCCTGGCCGTTGACCAGCACGCGCGCCAGGTTGAGCTCCTCGCCGTCAAGCTTGAGCGGCTGGGGCGGCACATCGGGGTTGCGGCGCAGGCTCATCTTGTTGAGCACGCGGGTCTTCGCCGGGTCCAGGTCGAAGCACAGGTCGACGGTGTCTATCCAGTAGGCGGGGGCGATGTAGTCGGCGCGGTTGATGACCACCGTGGGCCCTTGTCCAGATCCACGGTCATCGGGCATTTGCAACATGGCTGCTTCCTCAAAACAATCTTAAAAACTCAAACAATCACTCAACAAACCCCCCGGGCGGCCGCGCCGGCCGCCCCAGGGCAGGTGTATCAGACGCCCTGCTTCAGCGAGGCTTCGATGAAAACGTCCAGGTCCCCGTCCAGCACTTTCTGCGTGGCCGAGACCTCGACATTGGTGCGCAGGTCCTTGATGCGGCTGTTGTCCAGCACATAGCTGCGGATCTGGTGGCCCCAGCCCACGTCGGTCTTGGTGTCTTCCAGCTTTTGCTGGGCTTCCTGCTGCTTGCGCAGCTCGAAGTCGTACAGCCGCGAGCGCAGGCGCTTCCAGGCCACGTCGCGGTTGCTGTGCTGGCTGCGGCCGTCCTGGCACTGCACCACGATGCCGGTCGGGATGTGGGTCAGGCGCACGGCCGAGTCGGTCTTGTTGATGTGCTGGCCGCCGGCGCCGCTGGCGCGGAAAGTGTCGGTGCGCACGTCGGCCGGGTTGATCTCGATTTCGATGGAGTCGTCGATTTCGGGATACACGAAGACCGAGGCGAAGGAGGTGTGGCGCCCGCCCGAGGAGTCGAAGGGCGACTTGCGCACCAGGCGGTGCACGCCGGTTTCGGTACGCAGCAGGCCGAAGGCGTATTCGCCCTCGATCTTGATGGTCGCGCCCTTGATGCCGGCGGTATCGCCGGGCGATTCGTCCTCGACCGTGGTCTTAAAACCCTTGCGCTCGGCGTACTTGAGGTACTGGCGCAGCAGCATGCTGGCCCAGTCGCAGGCTTCGGTGCCGCCGGCGCCGGCCTGGATGTCCAGGAAGCAGGGCAGGGGGTCGGCCGGGTTGTTGAACATCCGGCGGAATTCCATTTTTTCGACCTCGGCGGCGATCTTGGCGGCCTCGCCTTCAATCGTCGCCATGCCGGCGTCGTCGCCTTCGCCCTTGGACATCTCGAAGAGCTCGCTGTTGTCGGAAAGCTCCGAGCTCAGGCGGTCGATCACGTGGACCACGTCTTCCAGCGATTTTTTTTCCTTGCCGAGTTCCTGCGCGCGCTTGGGGTTGTCCCAGACCTTGGGGTCTTCGAGCGCGGCGTTGACTTCGTTCAGCTTTCGTTCTTTGGCAGGGTAGTCAAAGATACCCCCGAAGCTCGTTGACCCGGTTGCTGAGGTCCACAAGCTGGTTGCTGATGAGGTTGATGCGTTCTGCTTCCATGGTTCTTCTGTCCTGAATAAGGTGGTAGCCGCAAGAGGGCGGCTGAACCCGTCATTTTCTCACGACACAGGGACTATTGCTCCAGAAAGCCCTCAATCAGTGTTGCCAGCTGTTCCGGCTGGTCATGGTGCAGCATGTGGCCGGCGTCCTGGATCACGGCGACACGGGCCTGGGCCACCTGTTTCAGGCGCTCGTGGTATTCCGCCAGGCTGTATTTGCCCTGCCACCAGGTGGCCAGTGAATCGTCGGAGGCCTCGACGGCCAGCGTGGGCGCGCTGATGCAGCGGTAGACCGCCAGCGCCTCGTCGACGCGGTAAAGCTGGGCGCTGGTGATCTTGTGCGCGGCCTCGCCCAGGATTTGCCATTTCCCCGACGCATCGGGCCGCGCCCAGTGGCCGGCCAGCCAGCCCGCCTTGTCGGCCGAGAGACGCGGGTTGGTCTTCATGAGGCGGCGCGCCACGCCCTCCACGCTGTCATAGGCCTTGAGCGCGAGTTCGCCGCGCTGCAGGCTTTTGAGCTCGTCCATCCATTTGGCATAACGGCCCGGCGCCTGCTCGGGCTTGCTGGCGGGCAGGCCGAAGCCTTCGAGGTTGACCAGCCGGCGTATGCGCGCGGGCCGCACGCCGGCATACAGCATGGCGACATTGCCACCCATGCTGTGGCCGACCAGGTCCACGGGCCGCTCGCTCACGTAATGGTCCAGCAAAAAATCCAGGTCGGCCAGGTAATCGGCAAACCAGTAGTTGTCGGCAGGGCTGCCATCCGGGCCCGAGCCCGTGAGCCCGAAGCCGCGCCAGTCGGGCGCGATGATGGTTCGGCCTTGCACGAAGGCGTCCGACAGGGCGTCCACCATGAACTGGTAGGAAGCGGCCACGTCCATCCAGCCGTGGACCAGAACCAGCGGCGGCAGCGCGGGGTTGGTGCCTGAGGGGCTTTCCCACAGCCGGACGTGGTAGCTGAGGCCGCGTATAGGGACAAACTCGCTGCGGGAAGATCGTTTTTCTTTGTACATTGGGGCCCATGATAAAGAGACACGAAGCTGAACGCAGTCAACACAGAGACAAGCCGGCCGCCGCCCAGCCCGACCACTACGCGGCGCTGCACGCCGGCTTTCGCTGGCAGGTGGATGAATACTTCAACATCGCCGAGGCCTGCTGCAGGCGCTGGGCGCGCGAGCAGCCCCGGACCGCGATACGCGTGCACAAGCCGGGCGCGAAGACGGTGTTGCACAGCTTCCAGGCGTTGCAAAAGGCCGCCGATGCGCTGAGCCAGGTGTTGACGGGCCTGGGTGTGCAGCGCGGCGACCGGGTCGCCATCGTGATGCCGCAGCGCCTGGAAACCGCCGTGGCCTATATGGCGGTGTTCCAGATGGGCGCGGTGGCCATGCCGCTGTCCATGCTGTTCGGGCCCGAGGCGCTCGAATACCGGCTGCAGGACAGCGATGCCGCGGTGGCCATTTGCGATGAAAGCTCCATCGCCAGCCTGAACGCCATTCGCGGCAACTGCCCGGCGCTGCGCACGGTGATCGCCGCCGGCAGCGCCCGGGGCCAGGGCGATATCGACTATGAAACCGCGCTCGCGGCGCAAAACGGCGCCTTCACGGCCGTCAAGACCAAGGCCGACGAAGGCGCCATCCTGATCTACACCAGCGGTACCACAGGCCCGCCCAAGGGCGCGCTGCTGCCGCACCGCGCGCTGATCGGCAACCTGCCGGGTTTTGTCTGCAGCCATAACTGGTTTGGTTTCGACGGAAAAACCAATAAAAAATCGGACGCGGTGTTCTGGTCTCCCGCGGACTGGGCATGGACCGGGGGCTTGATGGATGCGCTGCTGCCCAGCCTTTATTTCGGCCGGCCCATCGTCGCCTTTAACGGGCGCTTCAGCCCCGAGCTGGCCTTCAGCCTGATGGCGGAGCAGGGCGTGACGCACACCTTTTTGTTCCCCACGGCCCTCAAGGCCATGATGAAGGCTTACCCCCGGCCCGGGCAGCACTTCAAGCTGAAATTGCAAGCCATGATGAGCGCGGGCGAAGCCGTGGGCGATGCGGTGTTTGCGTACTGCCAGGAGCAGCTCGGCGTGACCGTCAACGAGATGTTCGGCCAGACCGAAATCAACTACGTCGTGGGCAACTGCAGCCGCTTCTGGCCTGCCCGGCCGGGCAGCATGGGCAAAGGCTACCCGGGCCACCGCGTGGCGGTGATAGACGACGAGGGGAATGAATGCCCGGTGGGCGTGCCGGGCGATGTCTCGGTGAACCGTTATGACGTGCACGGCGATCCCGACCCTATCTTTTTTCTGGGCTACTGGAAAAAAGAGGAGGCCACCCGCAACAAGTTCACCGGCGACTGGTGCCGCACCGGCGACCTGGCGCGCCGCGACGCCGAGGGCTATCTCTGGTACGAGGGTCGTGCCGACGACGTGTTCAAGGCCGCCGGCTACCGCATAGGCCCGGGCGAGATCGAGAACTGCCTGGTCAAGCATGCGGCCGTCGCCAACGCGGCCGTGGTGCCCAAACCCGACCGCGAGCGCGGCGCCGTCGTCAAGGCCTATGTGGTGATCGCGCCCGACCAGGTCGCGGCCCGTGCGGCGCACCCGGGCGGTGCGGCCGGGTTTGACGAAGAACTCACCGCGAAGCTGCAGGCCCATGTGAAGACCCTGCTGGCGCCTTACGAGTACCCCAAGGAGATTGAATTCATAGACGCGCTGCCGATGACGACGACCGGCAAGGTGCAAAGGCGGGTGCTACGCTTGCAGGAAGAAGAGCGCTTCAGAGCACAGTCACCAACCTGACGCGTCCAAAAAAAAAGCACCTTGAGAGGTGCTTTTTTATTCCAGCAGGGGCCGGGAGCTGGCTTTGCCAGTCCCAAGGCGCCGTCCCCTGCAAGGGGAGAGGAGGCTACACGGAGTGAGCCTCAACAGGGGTGAGCAATCACCTCGCTGCAACTTGTTCGGCAACGTAGATTTCAACGCGGCGGTTTTTATCGCGGCCTTGCTGCGTGCTGTTGTCGGCCACCGGCTCGCGCGAACCGCGGCCGTCCGTCACGATGCGGGTGCGGGCCACGCCGCGGCTGACCAGGTAGTCGCGGGCCGAGTCGGCACGGTCTATCGACAGCGGGTTGTTGATGGCGTCGGAGCCGGTGTTGTCGGTGTGGCCGATGATGGTGACCGTCGTAACCGGGTTCTGGTTCAGGCTGGTCGCGAACTGGTTCAGGATGGGCGCGAAGTTGGGCTTGATGGCCGAGCGGCCCACGTCAAACGAGACGTCGCTGGGGATGTCCAGCTTCAGGCGGTTGTCGGTGGTCTGGCTCACGGCCACACCGGTACCCACGGTGGCGCGTTCCATCGCGGCTTTCTGCTCCTGCATTTTCTTGGACCAGATGTAGCCGCCGCCCGCGCCGACCGCACCGCCCAGCACCGCGCCCGTGGCCGCACCCTTGGAGCCGCCGGTGGCCGCGCCCAGCAGCGCACCCGCCACCGCGCCTATGCCGGCGCCCTTGGCCGTGTCGGACTGGGTTTCCGTCATGTTGGCGCAGCCGGACAGTGTGACGGCGGCCAGGACGGCGCAGCTCAGGGAAGTGATGGTCAGTTTGTTCATGGAAATTCTCCTCGGGAAAAATTGGACGATGTCGTTATGAAAGTGTGTTTTTGAATTCAGTTCAGGATTCAGTCACGGGGGGATTAAATCGCCGGTCTGTGAATACTAGGCAGGCAATTGGTGAGCAGTTGTAAGACAAGGGCCCGAATCAGGCCTCCTGCAGGCCGCGAGCTGAACCCTTAAACTAGCCGCTTTGTGAACTTCGTCACACTCGCTTCTCATTGACGCAACAAGGCCTCAAGGCCCGCATCCATCCCCTCCCATCCCAACCGCATCAAGCGCAAATCCCATGAATAAAGTTCAACTCGGCTCCAGCGACCTGCAAGTGACACCCATTTGCCTGGGCACCATGACCTTTGGCGAACAGGTGGATGAAAAAACCTCGCACGCCATCCTGGACCGCTCGCTGGCGCGCGGCGTCAACTTCCTGGACACGGCTGAGATGTATTCGGTGCCGGCGCGCGCCGAGACTTTCGGGGCTACCGAAACCATCATCGGCAACTGGTTCGCCAAAAACCCGTCGGCGCGCGCCAAGATGGTGGTGGCCAGCAAGGTGGCCGGCCCCTCGCGCGGCATGCCCTGGGTGCGTGAAGGCAGCGGCATGACGGCCAAGGACATTGTGGCTTCGTGCGATGCCAGCCTGAAGCGCCTGCAGACCGAGGTGATAGACCTCTACCAAATCCACTGGCCCGAGCGCCATGTGCCGGCCTTCGGCGCGCTGTATTACAACCCCGCGCAGGAACGCTCCGCCACGCCCATCCATGAACAGCTGCAGGCGCTGGCCGGCCTGGTCAAGGCGGGCAAGGTGCGCGCCATCGGCCTGTCCAACGAAACGCCTTACGGCGTGCATGAGTTTGTTCGCCTGGCCGAGCAGCACGGCCTGCCGCGCGTGGCTTCGGTGCAAAACCCGTACTGCCTGGTCAACCGCACCGTGGAAAACGGCCTGGACGAAAGCATGCACCGGCTGGGCGTTTCGCTGCTGGCCTATTCGCCGCTGGGCTTCGGCCTGCTGACCGGCAAGTACGACGAGTCCGGCTTCGAAGGCGCGAACGCGCCCAAGGAGGCGCGCATCGCCAAATTCGAGTCCACGCGCAAGCAGCGCTGGGGCCGCCCCGAGGCACTGGCCGCCGCGCGCCGCTACAACGCATTGGCACGCGCCAACGGCTTGACGCCCACGCAGATGGCCCTGGCCTTTTGCTATACCAAGTGGCAGGTGGCCAGCACCATCATCGGCGTGACCTCGGTGGCGCAACTGGACGAGGACCTGGATGTCTGGGGTACCAAGCTCTCGCCCGAAGTGCTGGCTGAAATCGACAAAATCCGCTGGGAAACGCGCGACCCGGCACTGTAGGCCCAGGTTTGCCGCACGCTGCACCATGGCCAAAAAAGACGGCAAAAAGGACCACGTTAGTGAAACGCCGGCCACGCAGTTTTTAAAAAGCAACGGAGTCGACTTCACCGAGCACCCCTATGAGTACCTGGAGCACGGCGGCGCCCAGCACAGTGCCGAGGTGCTGGGCTTTGACCCCTTCACCGTCGTCAAGACCCTGGTGATGCAGGACCAGGATGCCAAACCGCTGCTGGTGCTGATGCACGGCAACCGCAAGGTGTCGACCAAAAACCTGGCGCGGCAGATAGGCGCCAAGTCGGTCGAGCCCTGCAAGCCCGAAGTCGCCAACCGGCACAGCGGCTACCTGGTGGGCGGGACCTCGCCCTTCGGCACGCGCAAGGCCATGCCGGTCTATATCGAGGAAAGCATCCTGGCTTTGCCTAGAATCGCCATCAACGGCGGGCGGCGCGGTTACCTGGTCGGGCTGGACCCGCGGGTGTGTGTCACATTGCTCGGTGCAAAATCGGTGAACTGCGCCTTAGAACCTGTTCTAGGCCTGGACAACGCCGCCGGCTACGGCTGAACGCCGGCCCTGGGGCCGGCAGCCACTATCTATAAGAGGGAGACCCCATGGTTTACATATATTCAATAGTCGCCACACTGCTGGCCTACCTGCTCGGGTCGCTGTCCTTCGCGGTCATCGTCAGCAAGCTCATGGGCCTGAGCGACCCGCGCAGCTACGGCAGCAAGAACCCCGGCGCCACCAATGTGCTGCGCTCGGGCAGCAAGCCGGCCGCCATCGCGACCCTGCTGCTGGACGGCCTCAAGGGCTGGCTGCCGGTGGTGCTGGTGAAGTGGTTTGGTGCCGACTACGGCCTGGGCGACGGCACGGTGGCCGCCGTCGGCTTCGCGGCTTTCCTCGGGCATTTGTACCCGGTGTTCTTCCAGTTCAAGGGCGGCAAGGGCGTGGCGACGGCTGCGGGCGTGCTGCTGGGCGTGAGCTGGATACTGGGCCTGGCGACGCTGGCCACCTGGGTGATCATCGCCTTTTTCTCGCGCTATTCCTCGCTCGCGTCCCTGGTTTCCGCGGCCTTCGCGCCTTTGTATTACCTGTTTGGCGACCGGGAAGCCTGGTATGTCGACAAGGCCATACTGCTGGTGATGTTCGCGATCAGCGCGCTGCTGGTGTACCGCCACCGCGAGAACATCAACAAGCTACTCAAGGGGACGGAGTCAAAGCTGGGAAGCGGCAAGAAAGCCTGAAGCGGCGCGCGTTGATTAAAAGCGCCGCGTCAGCACCATTTCTTCATTGGTGCGGTTCATCTGGAAGCGCGTCAGAAAGCTGTTGCCCAGCAGGATAAACGGCATGTCGCGCGCCGCCACCACGGCCGGCACGTTAAACACCTCTACATCACCGACGCGCACCGATGCCAGGGAAGTCTGCCATCCCATGATGGCGCCATTGGCGGTGGTCAGCTGTACGGGCCGGCCCGATTTGTAGTCAATCCCCATGCGCTCGGCATCGGTCATCGACATGGACACGGCGCTGGCACCGGTGTCGACCAGGAACTGGGCCATCTTGCCGTTGATCTGGCCCTGCGTCATGAAGTGGCCGCCGCTGCCCGCCGTCAGCACGATGCGGCTGCCCTGTCCGGCCTGCGTGCCCGGGCCGCCGCCGGCGCCCACGCTCATGGGCGCGTCACCGATGCGCAGCGCATGGCGCTTGCCGCCCAGCTCCACCACCGCCTGGTCGCCCGCGGTGGAGACCACCTTGACGCCCTGGTGGGTTTCCCCGGGCGCCACCGTCTTGGGCGGGCCGCCGTCCACAATCAGCAAGGCCTTGTTGCCCAGCATGCCGGCCAGGCCCACGGTCTGGGCTTGTGCGCTGCCATGCGTTAGCGCAAACGCGATCAGCAATGCACACGCATTGGCAAGCCTGGGGGCCATATCTCTAGTCCCTGAAGTTGTTGAAGCTCAGCGGAAAGTCGCTGATCTCGGCGCGGATCATGGCCATGGCCGTCTGCAGGTCGTCGCGCTTGGCGCCGGTCACGCGCACCGCGTCGCCCTGGATGGAGGCCTGCACCTTGACTTTGCTGCCCTTGATGAGCTGCTGGATCTTCTTGGCCTGTTCGGCCTCTATGCCGTTGCGCACCTTGGACACCTGCTTGACCTTGTCGCCGCCGATTTTCTCGGCCTTGCCGATGTCGAGGAAGCGGATGTCCACGCCGGCCTTGGTGAGCTTGTTGCGCAGGATGTCGTTGATCTGGTCGAGCTGGAAGTCGCTGTCGCCGATCAGCGTGATGTCCTTGTCCTTGAGCTCTATGGAGGCGGAGGTGCCCTTGAAATCGAAGCGCGTGGCGATTTCCTTGCCGGTGTTTTCCACGGCGTTTTTGACCTTGACCAGATCGGCTTCAAGAACGGTGTCGAAAGAGGGCATGGTGCGAGTCTTTATGAGGGGGACGGGAAGTGGGTGTCGGGGTGGGTGTCGGGGTGAGACAATCCCCCGGATGTTAGTCGAGAAAAACGTTCCGCTCCAGCATTCCAACAGCTTTGGCATCGTGGCCAAGGCCCTGAGCCTGGTCCGGGTGGCCGATGAGGCCGATATCCACGCTGTTTTGCAAGATACGGCCCTGAAGGCCGCACCCAAGTTCGTGCTCGGCGGCGGCAGCAACATCGTGCTGACCGGCGACGTCAAGCCGCTGGTGCTCAAGGTCGAAATCATGGGCAAACGGCTGCTGCGCGAAGACGCCAAGGCCTGGATCATTGAGGCCGGCGCCGGCGAAAACTGGCACGACCTGGTCACCTGGACCTTGCAGAACGGCTACCCCGGCCTGGAAAACCTGGCCCTGATTCCGGGCACGGTGGGCGCGTCACCCGTGCAGAACATAGGCGCCTATGGCGTGGAGCTGCAGGACCGCTTTGAATCGCTGGACGCCATCGATCTGACGACGGGCCAGGCTTTTTCCCTCAATGCCGCGCAATGCGCGTTCGGCTACCGCGATTCGGTGTTCAAGCACAGCAGCGCGGCGCCCGCCCCGGGCGGCCACGGCTTCGGGCTGGAAGGCAAGGCGCTGATCACCCGGGTGCGCTTGGCCCTGCCCAAAGCCTGGAAGCCCGTACTGGGCTATGCCGACATCGAGAAAAAAATGCAGCAGCTGGGTGTACAGGCGCCCGATGCGACGCAGATTTATGAGTGGATTTGCGACATCCGCAGGGCCAAACTGCCCGACCCCAAGGTCATCGGCAATGCCGGCAGCTTTTTCAAGAACCCCACGGTATCGCCCGAGCAGTGCGCCGACATCATCCAGCGCGAACCCAAGATTGTTCACTACCACCTGGCCGACGGCGCGGTGAAGCTGGCCGCGGGCTGGCTGATAGACGCCTGCGGCTGGAAAGGCAAATCCATAGGCAACGCCGGCGTCTACGAAAAACAGGCGCTGGTGCTGGTCAACCGCGGCGGCACGACCGACCCGGTCACCGGCGGCGAGGTCATGACCCTGGCAAAAGCCATCCAGACCAGTGTGTATGAACGCTTCGGCATCCTGCTGGAGCCTGAACCGGTGGTGGTCTGATATATGGCACGTTTAGGAAAAGTGTATCGGGGCCCGGAGGTATCGCCCTGGCGCAGGCTGGTGCTGCGGCATTCGCGCTCCACCGCCGCCATGCTGGCCTTCGCCTGGGTTGGCTTGATGCTGGGCGCGATATTCGCGGGCTGGAGGCCGCCGGGCTGGACCATGACCACGATCTCCGTGCTGTTCATGTGCATGCTGGCCGCCGGCATCTGGGCCGCCCGCGAGCGCAGCCGGCTGGTCCGCGAGGCGCCGCTGCCCAGGTTCCTGCGGCGCAAGCTGATGGACGCCTATCCGCACCTGAGCCTCAGAGATACCGAACTCGTGGAGCGCGGGCTGCGCCAGTTTTTCATCGCCTGCCAGCGCAGCAACAAACGTTTTGTCGCCATGCCCTCGCAGGTGGTCGACAGCATGTGGCATGAGTTCATCCTGCACACCTCCGCCTACCGCGAGTGGTGCGACCTGGTGATAGGCCGCTTCATCGACCACGTGCCCGCCGAGGTGCTGGGCCGCAAAGCCTCGACCAACGACGGCCTGCGCCGTGCCTGGTTCTGGTCCTGCCGCGACGAATCCATCAACCCCAAGCAGCCCAGCCGCTTGCCGCTGCTGTTTGCGCTGGACGCCAAATTCGCGATTCCCGGCGGCTTTGTCTACATGGCCGACTGCAAGGGCGTGCGCCGTGACGACGGGCAGGGCGGCGGCGCCCATTGCGGCGAGAGCTTTTCAGACGGCAGCTACAGCGGTGACGCCGATGGCTTTGGCGGCAGCGATTCGTCTTCTTCGAACAGCGATAGTTCCGGTAGCGACGGGGGATCGGACAGCAGCGGATGCGGCTCGGGATGCGGCGGCGGGGGTGATTAGCCGGGCGCCACCACGTATGGGCGCCGTCCGGAGTGCCTGGTCAGGGAAAAACGGCTGGGTTGGTGCGCGCGTGGGGGTGGGAAGGCTTATTTTTCTGGCACCTGCGCTCTGTTCAAGCCGGTTTTCATACTTGCGCTTCGTATTAAAGATTGGTTTAAAAAGCCGCCCGAAGGCGGTTTTTTGACATACGCTATGTTTTTAATAGCTGCTTGCACCCGTCAGGCGAGGGGGCGAGCACCTTTGACGCCGAAAATCCGGGTTTTGAAGCCGTCAGAGCAGCGTTTAAAGCTTGTGGGTGCCATTTGCCCCTGCATCGCTTGTCCGAGGGCCAAAAAGAGGGATGTTATTTAACACAAGGCTTTTTTTACGTTAAAAATTATTGAAATATTTAACATGAGGCCGGAGCCAGGCAAGGCGGTGTACTTCATCACTGAGCCTTGGTAAAGCTGCTCATGGAGGCAGAGGCCCCGCAGGGGTAAGCCCTGACGCTGCGGGATATAGTCATTGCCAATGGGGGAGAACACATGCTGATCAAATCAGCCGACGACAAAAGCAAACGCCTGGCATTGCTGCAAGACCTGCAAAAGTCCAGCTTGCTGGACGCCCGTCAGAAAGAGTGGCTGCGCGTTGAACTGCGCAACCTGACCGCCGGCCTCAGGGGCGAACAAGAAGCCGCCTTCCACCTCGACGGTCATTACAAGGATGGCCAAAACAACGTCCTGCTGCACGACCTGCGGTTCCAGATCGATGGTGAGGTGGCCCAAATTGATCATCTGGTCATCAACCGCACCGGCTACATGGTGCTGATTGAAACCAAAAACTACTCAGGCGACCTGGAAGTCAACGCCCATGGCGAATTCACCGTGCGTTATGGCAAGGAGCGCTACGGCATTCCATCCCCCTACGAGCAAAGCCGCCGCCACGCCCGCATCCTGGGCAAGTTGCTGGAGCGGCTGGAAATCAGTACCCGCACCGACAAGTTGCCCGAGTTCCATAACGTGGTCATGATGCACCCGAAAGCCATCATCCAGCGGCCCGACGCCAAGGCCTTTGATACCAGCTTTCTTATCAAGGCAGACCAGTTCCCTTCGTGGCATGAAAAACTGGTGGATGGCATTGGCACGGGCAGCGTGCTCAAGGCGCTGTTCAATCTGCGCAGCCCCGACACCATCAAGGAATGGGGCGAAAAGCTCAAGCGCCAGCACCGCCCGCCAGACCTGCTGGATTTACCACCCTTCATGCAACCCAAGCCCGTCACACCTGTGCCGGTGGCGCACCCCAAGGCCGAGCCGCCTCCTGTTAAAGACGAATCCTTGGCGAAAAAGCTCATCTGCGCCCACTGCCGTGCGAAGATCGGCTACGCCGAGGGAAAATTCTGTTGGAACAACGTTAAACGCTTTGGCGGTTTGCAGTATTGCCGGGAACATCAAGGTCTATTTCAATGAGTTTGGTCAAGTCAAAACAACGTGTTACCGACCACGGCGAGGTTTTCACTCCCGACTGGATGGTGGATGTCATGCTTGACCTGGTGAAGCACGAGACCGAACGCATTGACTCGCGTTTTCTGGAGCCAGCCTGCGGCAGCGGCAACTTCATCGTGCAGATCTTGCGCCGAAAGCTCGCTGTGGTTGAGCTCAAGTACGGCAAGTCAGAGTTCGAGCGGCAACATTACGCGCTGCTCGCACTGATGTGCATCTACGGCATCGAGCTACTTCAAGACAATCTCAACGAGTGCCACGCCAACATGTTGGAGATTTGGGCGGAGTACTTTGACATCAACGAAACAGCTGATTTGTACAAGGCCGCAGCTCACGTGCTGTCGCAAAATATCCTGCATGGCGACGCTCTGACTATGCGCACTCAGGATGGCCAACCCATCACCTTTGCAGAATGGGGCTACCTGGGAAAAGGCAAGTTCCAGCGACGCGATTTCCGCTTCGACGTGCTTACAGGCTCGTCGGCGTTTAGCGCCGAGGGTTCGTTGTTTGCGGACTTGGGCAAACATGAAATATTTGCACCAGTCAAGACGCATTCATCCATGACGGTTCGGGAGTTGGCAGCTTTGCAAGGGCAACGTCAATGACTGGGCAGGCGGCCTTCACACTGCGCGGGCGTAACCCCGATGTGCTGACCTGCATCGCTAATTTGTCGAACGATGAGGTTTTCACGCCGCCCGAGCTGGCCAGCCGGATGCTGGATCGGGTGGCCGAGGCTTGGGCTGCAGACCACCGCGGCGCTAGCCTCTGGGCCGACATGAACGTCCGGTTTCTCGACCCGTGCACCAAGTCCGGCGTGTTCTTGCGTGAGATCACCAGCCGGCTCACTCAGGGTCTGGCGCGGGCTATCCCCGACCTGCCGACGCGCGTAAACCATATCCTGACGCACCAGGTCTTCGGCATCGGCATCACCCAACTCACCAGCCTGCTGGCGCGGCGCAGCGTGTACTGCTCCAAGAACGCCAAGGGTGAACACTCGATTGCTACGGGCTTTGCGAATGACGAAGGAAATATCTGGTTCGAACGGACCGAGCACAGCTGGTCGAAGGGCAAGTGCACATACTGCGGCGCCGGTCAGGAAGCACTGAACCGCGGTGAAGACCTCGAAACCCACGCTTACGCCTTCATCCACACGGACCACATCAACGCCCGCATTGCCGAGTTTTTTGGAGCATCCATGCAGTTCGACGTCATCATCGGCAACCCGCCCTACCAACTGAACGACGGCGGCTACGGCACCAGCGCCGCACCGATCTACCAAATGTTTGTGGAACAGGCTAAAGCGCTGGAACCGCGCTACCTTTCCATGATCATTCCCGCACGGTGGTTTGCCGGCGGCAAAGGCCTGGATGAGTTTCGAGAGTCCATGCTTTCGGATACGCGGGTGCGCTCGATCGACGACTTTCTTAGTGCATCGGATGTGTTTCCTGGCGTCGGCCTCAAGGGCGGCGTCTGCTACTTCCTCTGGGATCGGGACCATCCGGGTCTGTGCGATGTGAGCACGCATTTTAAGGACTGGCCTGTTTCCACGTCCAAACGTCCGCTGATGGAAAAGGGCGCCGATATCTTCATTCGTTTTAACGAAGGGCTGTCGATACTTCGAAAGGTTGTTTCCGTCGAATCTGGGAAGAGGGCGTCACTTGAGCTACCAGAGGATCAGCGTTTCGAACGACTGGTCAGCTCACGAAAGCCTTTTGCGTTGGAAACGACATTTAAGGGCAAAGCGAAAAGACGTGAAAATGATGTGCTCATTTATCAGAATGGTGGGACAGGTTACATAGCAAGGAAGGACGTACCGGCCGGCACCGAGTTGATCGACAAATGGAAGATCTACATTGGACGTGCGGCACCGGGGACCGGCAACAAAGACACCTACCCGCACCGCATTCTGAGTACCCCTTTCATCGGTGAACCGGGCAGCATTTGCTCCGAGACCTATCTCTGTATCGGACCATTCGAAACTGAAACCGAAGCCCAAAGCGCGCTGTCCTATCTTACGTGCCGTCTAACCCGGCTGCTAATCCTGCTACACAAGCCCTCGCAGGACACCACGCGCAAGGTCTACACCTTTGTCCCGACACAGGCATGGGACCGAACATGGACCGATGCTGAGCTCTACGCCAAATACGGCATCTCTAAGAGTGAAATCGAATTCATCGAGAAAGTCGTGCGCCCGATGGACCTGACAACCGACCTGTTGGGCGACGTCGCTGTGGACGAAAGCGACGATGAGTAGGTCTGTCGAAGATATTCTGGCGCCCAAACCGGATGCCAGACCCCGCATTTACGCGTACACCATCGCCGATTCCGCGCACCGGGGTCTGTTAAAGGTGGGGCAGACCGCGCGCGACGTGAAGCGGCGCGTGGCCGAGCAACTCAAAACCGCCGCAATCCGGAACTACCGAATTGAAATCGACGAGCCGGCGGAGCGCAATGACGGCTCGGTATTCACCGACCACGAGGTGCGCGCGGCGCTAGTAAAGCGCGGCTTTGCGAACACCATGTTGGAGTGGGTGCGCTGCACCGCGGCGGATGTGCACACCGTGCTGGCCGAGCTGCGCACAGGGCAGCGTTTTGGCGGCACGCACCACGAAACCTTCGGTCTGCGTGACGAACAGGCCACGGCGGTGAACAAGACGCATGCCTACTTCCACTCCATCTGGCAGGAAGACATGCACGCCACCCCGCGCTTTCTGTGGAACGCCAAAATGCGCTTCGGTAAGACCTTCACCGCTTACCAGCTGGCCAAAAAGCTCAAGGCCAAGCGCGTGCTGGTAGTGACGTTCAAGCCGGCGGTGGAAGACGCGTGGCAGACCGACCTGGAGAGCCATGTGGACTTCGATGGCTGGCAGTACCTGTCGCGCGCGTCGGGCAGCGACCCGACGCAGATCGACAAGCGCAAGCCGGTGGTGTATTTCGGATCGTTCCAGGACCTGCTGGGGCGCGACGCCGCCGGCCACATCAAACCCCGGAACGAATGGCTGCACGCGGTGCACTGGGACCTTGTGGTGTTTGACGAGTACCACTTCGGAGCCTGGCGTGAGAGCGCCAAGGAATTGTTCGAGGGAGACGAGGAGCGCATCGAGCGCTCAGAAACACGGGTGGACGACACCAAGGGTCAGAAGGAGCGGATCGCCGACCTGCAGGAGCCACTGGAGCGAGAAGCAGACTTTCTGCCCATCGCCACCCGGGCGTATCTGTACCTCTCTGGCACGCCGTTCAAGGCGCTGGCCACGGGGGAGTTCATCGAAGAGCAAATCTTCAACTGGACCTACACCGACGAGCAGCGCGCAAAAGATGCCTTCTCTGTCGGGCACCCCGGTCAGCGCAACCCCTACGCGGCGCTGCCGCAAATGCGGCTGCTGACCTACCAGATGCCCGACGAACTGCTGGCCATCGCCAGCGGGGGCGAGTTCGACGAGTTTGACCTCAACGCTTTTTTCGAGGCATCGGGCCCGGAGAAGATGGCCCAGTTCAAGTACAAGGGCGACGTGCAGAAATGGCTGGACATTATTCGCGGCGGCTACGCGGCCCAATCCGCCGAGTTGCTAAAGGTAGGGTCGCGTCCGCCGTTTCCGTATTCTGATGTGCGCCTGTTGCCTTACCTGCAACATTCATTCTGGTTCCTGCCCAATGTAGCGGCTTGCCACGCGATGGCGAACCTACTGCGAGAGAAGCACAACACCTTCTGGCGCGACTACACAGTGATCGTGGCGGCAGGTACCAATGCCGGCATTGGGCTGGACGCGCTGACCCCGGTGCGCCAGGCGATCAGCAGCGGGTTCGGGACCAAGACCATCACGCTTTCGTGCGGCAAGCTCACCACAGGGGTGACCGTGCCGCAATGGTCGTCCATCCTGATGCTTCGCAACCTGAAGTCGCCTGAGACCTACTTCCAGGCGGCGTTTCGGGTGCAATCGCCCTGGTCCATCAAGAACCCCAACGGAGACGATCCGAACGAGGAAGAAATCCTGAAGCCGGTGTGCTTTGTGTTTGACTTCGCGCCCACGCGGGCGCTACGCCAGTTGTCCGAATACGGCATCGGCTTGTCGCCTAACGAAAGCAACCCCGAGCATGCGGTGCGAGACCTGGTGGCCTTTCTGCCCGTGCTGGCCTACGACGGCGCCAACATGACGCAGATCGATGCGGGCGGCATCCTGGACATCGCGATGGCCGGAACTTCGGCCACTTTGCTGGCCCGAAAGTGGGAAAGTGCGCTTTTGGTGAACGTAGACAACGGCACGTTGCGTCGCATTCTGGACAACCCAGACGCAATGGCTGCGGTGGAGCGCATCGAGGGTTGGCGTTCGCTGGGCGAAAACATCATTGAAACCATCATCAATAAGAGTGACAAGGTCAAGAATCTCAAGAACAAGGCCCAGGAAGGCAAGCTGACGGGCAAGGAGAAAAAGGAACTCACCGACGAAGAGAAGGAATACAAGTCCAAACGTAAACTGGTTCAAGAGAAGCTGATCAAGTTCGCCACCCGCATCCCCGCCTTCATGTATCTGACCGACTTCCGAGAGAACACGCTGCAGGACGTGATCACCAAGCTGGAACCGGACCTGTTTCTGACCGTGACCGGGTTGACGGTGAAGGACTTTCACCTGCTGGTGCGGCTTAAGGTGTTCAACACCGAGCAGATGAACCAGGCTGTGTTTGCGTTCCGTCGGTATGAAGACGCATCGCTGCGCTATACCGGAATTGAGAGTCACGAGGGGCTGCGGCACTATGGGCTGTATGACACCGTGGTTGCGAAAGACTGACGGTTCTCACCGCTAAGGTCCGTCACAGGCTGGCGCTTAAGTCGAGAACTCATGCACATAACGCTGATCGCAACTGTCCACGCTGAATCTGGCCGCGCCAACGTAGCGGAACTGCGGACGATCCTTGATCGCCTTGCCCCTGACGTCATCTTTGCCGAAATTCCATCTGCATTTCTTGCTGGCTATCGCAACGGCTCTCATGGCACCCTTGAGTCCGCTGCTGTGGTTCTGTATCGGGAACGCCGTCCAGTCAATGTTGTTCCTGTGGATTTGGACAAGCCAAGCGAAGAATTCTTCAGCAATTCTGAAGATATGTTCAAGAAGGTCGCGAGGACGAGTCCCGACTATCGACGACTTGTAGACCAGAACAGCCTAGACACGCTGAAACTCGGTTTTCCCTACCTCAACAGCGATCGCTGCGCGCAGGCATGGGAAGACATCTACAACGAGGCTCTTGCAACCGTCGAGTGGATCGGCGATCCCAAGTTGCGGCAGACCTACGATCTGTGGAATGAGGCAAATAGCGATCGCGAGACTGGAATGATCGAGAGCATTGAGAGCTATTGCATCCGCCACGTTCCCGCTCATAGCGTGCTTCTCGTTGGGGCCGCACACCGGAAGCCAATCAGGGAGAAGGTTCGCAAGCGTCAAGTTGCTGGCGGACTAGGAGTCATCTGGGACTTTAACGTGCGCTGGAATAGATAGCGGAACGATCAAAAGGAAGAAAGCCCGCCAAGCTTTCACTTGGCGGGCTTTTATTTGGCGACAAGTCAGTTCTGACTTACTTGCCGAGTTTGAGGAAATCATCCCCCTTACCCAACTCCAACATCCCGGCATCGGAATAAATCCCCAGCTTCGCCCGCGTATCCGTAATGTCCAGATTCCGCATGGTCAGCTGCCCAATGCGGTCGGCCGGCGAGAAGGGCGCGTCCTCGACTTTTTCCATGCTCAGGCGTTCGGGTTTGTAGGTCAGGTTGCTCGAGACGGTGTTGAGGATGGAATAGTCGTTGCCGCGGCGCAATTCCACCGTGACTTCGCCGGTGATGGCGCTGGCCACCCAGCGCTGGGCGGTTTCGCGCAGCATGATGGCTTGCGGGTCGAACCAGCGGCCCTGGTAGAGCAGGCGGCCCAGCTTGCGGCCGTTGTCGCGGTATTGTTCGATGGTGTCTTCGTTGTGGATGCCGGTCACCAGGCGCTCATACGCGATGAACAGCAGCGCCAGGCCGGGGGCTTCGTAGATGCCGCGGCTCTTGGCTTCGATGATGCGGTTTTCGATCTGGTCGCTCATGCCCAGGCCGTGGCGTCCGCCGATGCGGTTGGCTTCGAGGATCAGCTCGACCAGGCTGCTGAAGGTCTTGCCGTTCAGCGCCACGGGCCGGCCTTCTTCAAAGCGCACCGTGACCTCCTCGCGCTTGACCTCGACTTCGTCTTTCCAGAAGGCCACGCCCATGATGGGATTGACGATCTTCATGCCGGTGGCGAGCTCTTCCAGGTCCTTGGCCTCGTGCGTGGCGCCCAGCATGTTGGAGTCGGTGGAATAGGCTTTTTCGGCCGACATCTTGTAGCCGAAGCCGGCCTTGGTCATAAAGGCCGACATTTCGGCACGGCCGCCGAGCTCGTCGATGAAGAGCTGATCCAGCCAGGGCTTGTAGATCTTCAGGCCCGGGTTGGTCAGCAGGCCGTAGCGGTAAAAACGCTCGATGTCGTTGCCCTTGAAGGTGCTGCCGTCGCCCCAGATGTTGACGTCGTCTTCCTTCATGGCCGACACCAGCATGGTGCCGGTCACGGCGCGGCCCAGCGGCGTGGTGTTGAAGTAGGTGACGCCGGCGGTGGTGATGTGGAAGGCGCCGCTTTGCAGGGCGGCAATGCCTTCGGCGGCCAGCTGGCTGCGGCAGTCGATCAGGCGGGCTTTTTCGGCGCCGTACTGCATGGCCTTGCGCGGGATTTCGTCGTAGTCGGGCTCGTCGGGCTGGCCCAGGTTGGCGGTGTAGGCATAGGGAATCGCGCCCTTGAGCTTCATCCAGTGCAATGCGGCGCTGGTGTCGAGTCCGCCGGAAAAGGCGATGCCGACTTTCTGGCCGGCGGGGAGGTTCTGGAGTATGGTGGCCATGAGGGGTTCCTGGAAGGCGTGGATGCGTGGAAGGGGATCAGCCGAAGTGGCAGATGTAGTGGTAGGCCGCTTCGCCGGCGGCGACGCGGATCTCGAATTTGGCGTTGCCGGGGACGCTGAATTTTTCGCCGGCGGAGGACTTGACCCAGCTGTCGCTGCCGGCCAGCTTGTATTCGCAGGCGCCGGCCACGCATTCCATGATTTCGGGTGCGCCGGTGTTGAAGGTCAGGGTGGCCGGCAGGATGACGTCCACCGATTTTTTGCTGCCGTCGGCCAGCGTGATGCCGTGGCTCACGCATTTGCCGTCAAAGTACACATTGGCCTGGGTGCTGACGCTGACGTTGTCGATTTTTTCGGTGGGCATGAAAAAAGGGGCTGAAAAGGTGGGAAAGGCTGGGAAAGGGCTGGAAAAAGGCGAAGAAAGCGCTGCGCATCGCAGTCCGCCGCCAAAAACCCCTGATTTTAGGTCACGCCGGGCCCTGCGTCGTGCCAGCCTTGAATCCACCCGGCCCTCTATCGCGTACCCCCATGAATAACCCAGAATGTTGTCCATGAAAGCACAAAGCCCGGATCTTCAATTGATTGCGCTGATCGACCGCGTAGCCGGGGCCGATGAAAAAGCCCTGCGCGAGCTCTATGACCTGAGCTCGTCCAAGCTTTACGGCGTTGCCGTGCGTGTGGTGGGCAAACGCGAATGGGCCGAAGACGTGCTGCAGGAGGCGTTTTTGACCATCTGGCGCATTGCCGGCGACTACAAGGCCAGCCTCTCGCCGCCCATGGCCTGGATGGGGCTGGTGGTGCGCAGCCGCGGCCTGGATTTTTTGCGCCGCCGCGCCTCCGACCGGGCCGACCTGATGCAGGAACTGGACGATGTGCTCTCCGATACCGTGGCGGGCGACTCGCCCAACCCCATGGACACCACCCAGGCCAGCGAACAGGCCTGGGCCCTGCACCAGTGCCTGGGCCGGCTGGAGCAAAAGCAGCGCGAAGTGGTGAGCCTGGCCTATTTGCGCGACCTGAGCCACAGCGAGCTGGCTGAACAACTGAAACTGCCGCTGGGCACGGTCAAGACCTGGATACGCCGCGGGCTTGAACAGCTTCGCGGCTGCATGGCGAGGTTTGCCTGATGAACATCCAGAACAACCCCGCCCTGATGGAGCAGCTCGCGGCCAGCTATGCGCTGGGCACTTTGCGCGGCGGCGCGCGACGCCGTTTTGAGGCGCTGGCGCGCGACAACGCTACGCTGCGCGCCGCAGCGCTGGTCTGGCAAAGCCGGCTGGCTTCCGTGGCCGAACTGCAACCGCAGGCGGCGCCCAGCCCGGCGGTCTGGACGCGCATTGAAAACCTCGTCAGGGCCGACAAGGAGGCGCGCGCCATGCAGGCCGCGCGCGGTGCCGCGCCGGCGGCGGGCGGCTGGTGGGCCAGCCTGGGCCTATGGCGCGGCGCGAGTGCAACCGGCGCGTTGGCGGCGGTGCTGGCCGTTGTGGTCGGGCTGAACGTGAATTCGCGGCTCAGCGGTCAGGTCGGCGAGTTGTCGGCCAAATTGACGGCCACGCCGGAGATCGAGTATGTGGCCGTGCTGACCGACGACAAGGCCGCTGCATCGCTGCTGGTGACCTTTGACCCCAGGAATAAAACCCTGGTGCTCAAGCGCGTGGGTGGTTTCCGCGAGCAGCCCGACAAATCGCTGGAGCTGTGGGCCTTGCCCCCCGGCGCGGCGCCCAGATCGCTGGGTGTGCTCAATGCCGACCCGGTGGTTCGCCTGGCTGCCGTGAGTACCGACATGCGGCAGGTGCCGACACTGGCGATCACGCTGGAGCCCAAGGGCGGGGTGCCGCCGGGCAGCGGGCCGACCGGGCCGGTATTGTTCAAGGGCGCTCTCATCGAGACACCGAAGTAAGGGTCATTTCAGGGCCATTCCAGGCGAGCAGCAAAAAGGGGCGTTGATAACGCCCCTTTTTTGATTCAGCCGGAACCGGCGGGCTTAGCGCCAGTGGTGGTGGCCGTAGCCCCGGCTGTAGCCGAAGTTCAGCGACAGGCCTATGGGGGCGTAGTAAGGCGCGTAGTAGGGCCGGGGGTAGTAGGCCGGATAGACCACGGGCTGCACATAGGTGGGCTGCACGTAAACGGGTTCCGGCGCCGGCTGCACATAGGCTTGGGGCTGCTGGGGCGCGGACTGGAAGGTTTGCGGTGCGGGTGCCATGGCGCCGACCGGCGTGACCTGCAGGCGCACGTACTGGCCGGGGTCGTTGGCCATCTGGGTGGTGTACTGCGTGCCCTGGTATTCATAGACCACGTTGTAGTGGCTGGGGCGGTTTTCGTAATAGGTCTGTGTCGTGCACTGCTGCATGTTCTGGACCTGGGTGTTGTTGCCCTCGATGCGGTCGCCGATCATGGCGCCGCCAACCAGGCCTATCACCGTGGCCACCGCACGGCCGCCGCCGTTGCCGATGGCATTGCCGGCTGCGCCACCGGCCAGCGCGCCCATCAAGGCGCCTGCGCCGGAATTGGGGCTTTGCGTGACGACCGGCTGGTTGGTGCACACCTGGCGCGGCACGGCGACCTGCTGCACCACCGGCGTGCTGGAGATCACCCGCGCCAGAATGTCCATGGCGGAGGCGGGCACGGCGGCAAGGCCTGCGGCCGCGGTGATGGTGGAAAGGACGAGTGCTTTTTTCATGGTTTGAACCCCTTTTCAGCAAATCGCTGAAGTTGCGCGCCGGGTAGTGCTGCCCGTGGTGTGGGTGGCGGCTCCGGCGACTGGAACGATTTTAGTAAGTCAGAGCCGTTTTGGGGCCTGGAGTTCGGTAAATCGGCTGTAAAGCTCGCCGAAGCAGGTAAAACATGCTCCCGGCGTACCAAAAACGTGAAAAAACACCTATTTG
Organism: Polaromonas sp. CF318; assembly: GCF_000282655.1. Taxonomy (GTDB): domain Bacteria; phylum Pseudomonadota; class Gammaproteobacteria; order Burkholderiales; family Burkholderiaceae_C; genus Polaromonas. The sequence goes on along the minus strand of NZ_AKIV01000046.1, from coordinate 109,623 downwards.
TGAGGCGTGCAACGTACGGTCACCACTCAACGCACGCTTGCTAAATCCGCGCCGCCCACCCTGCGGCATCAAAGCCGACGGTGATGCCCTGGCCCCAGTCCACCACGGGCCGCTTGATGACGCTGGGGTTGGCCAGCATCAGGGCCTGGGCGCCGGCGCTGTCGGCCGCGCCGGCTTGCGTCGCCGCGTCCAGCTTGCGCCAGGTCGTGCCTTTGCGGTTCAGCAGGGTTTCCCAGCCGGCGGCCTGGGCCCAGCGCTTGAGCTGCTCGGGCGGCACGCCCTGTTTTTTGAAATCATGGAACTGGTATTCGACGCCGTTCTCGTCGAGCCAGGTCCTGGCTTTTTTGACGGTGTCGCAATTCGGGATGCCGTAAAGAATGATCATGCGAAGATTCTGGCAGATGTCGAAAAGAGGGCGCGCCAGCAGGCCAATTGCAGGGCTGGAATAATCAAACGGCGCCGGGTCCCCCCGGCCCGCCTTCTGTTCGTACCTACACTTCACGGAACATTCATGACCGCTGCTTCGGCCAAGCCCACCGCATCCGTTTCTCCTTCCCCGTCTCCCGTGCTGTACCCGCCCATAGAGCCCTTTCGCACCGGCGTCCTGGAAACCGGCGACGGCCATTCGATCTACTGGGAGCTGTGCGGCAACCCCAAGGGCAAGCCGGCGGTGTTCCTGCACGGCGGTCCGGGCGCGGGCTGCTCGCCCGAGCACCGGCGCCTGTTCGACCCCGAGCGTTACTGCGTGCTGCTGTTCGATCAGCGCGGCTGCGGCCGCTCGCGCCCGGCCGCCTCGCTGGACAACAACACGACCTGGCACCTGGTGGCAGACATCGAACGGCTGCGCAGCCTGCTGGGCGTGGAGCGCTGGCTGGTGTTCGGCGGCTCCTGGGGCAGTACGCTGGCGCTGGCTTATGCCGAGGCGCATCCGGCCCGGGTGTCGGAACTCATACTGCGCGGCATCTTCGCGCTGCGGCGCGCCGAGGTGCTGTGGTACTACCAGGAGGGCGCCTCGTGGCTGTTTCCCGACCTGTGGGAGGCTTTTCTCGCGCCCATCCCCGAGGCCGAGCGCGGCGACCTGATGGCCGCCTACCGCAAACGCCTGGTGGGCAGCGACAGGGCTGCGCAGTTGGCGGCCGCTCGCGCCTGGAGCCTCTGGGAGGGCCAGACCATCACGCTGCTGCCGGACCCGGCCTTCACCGCGCTGCACGGCGGCGACGACTTCGCGCTGGCTTTCGCGCGCATCGAAAACCATTATTTTGTGCACGCCGGCTGGCTGGAAGAAGGCCAGCTGATACGCGACGCGCACAAGCTGGAGGACATCCCCGGCGTGATCGTGCAGGGCCGCTACGACGTGGCCACGCCGGCGAAAACCGCATGGGATCTGCACCGTGCGTGGCCCGAGGCGGATTTCCAACTGGTGCCCGACGCGGGCCATGCTTTTAACGAGCCTGGAATCCTGCAACGCCTCGTCGCCGCGACGGACCGTTTTGCCCGCTGACTCCGCCCGGTGCAGGGGTTTTGACCCCTGCGCGACAATGCGGGTTGTATGCAAAACCTGAAAACACTCGACGACTGGCTGGCCTACTGCGAGCGCCTGCACCCCGTGGGCATAGACATGGGCCTGACGCGCATCAGCGCTGTCGCCAAACGCATGGGCCTGGCCTTTGACTGCCCCATCATCACGGTGGCCGGCACCAACGGCAAGGGCTCGACCTGCGCCATGCTCGAAGCCATCCTGCTGCAGGCCGGCTACCGCGCAGGCGTCTTTACCTCGCCGCACCTGGTGCATTTTGAAGAGCGTTGCCGCGTGCGCGGCGACATCGTGAGCGCTGCCGACCTGGTCACGCAGTTCGCGCGCGTCGAGGCGGCCCGTACACAGGGCGGCGAGCCGATCTCGCTGACCTATTTTGAGTTCACCACCCTGGCCATCCTGCAGCTGCTGGCCGACGCGAAGCTGGACGTCGTCATCCTCGAAGTCGGCCTGGGCGGGCGGCTGGACGCGGTCAACATGCTGGACGCCGACTGCGCGGTGATCACCAGCATAGACCTGGACCACATGGAATACCTGGGGCCGGACCGCGAAAGCATAGGCCGCGAAAAAGCCGGCATCATGCGCGCCGGCAAGCCGGTCATCGTGAGCGATCCCATGCCGCCGCAAAGCATTGTTGACCACGCCGCCAAAGTAGGCGCTGACTTGTGGCGCTTCGGCACGGATTTCAATTTTTCGGGCGACAAGCAGCAATGGGGCTGGGCCGGGCGCGGGCGCAGGTATGCCGGGCTGGCCTATCCGGCGCTGCGCGGCGCCAACCAGCTGGTCAATGCCTCGGGCGTGCTCGCGGCGCTGACCGCCTTGCGCGATCGCCTGCCGGTGACGGCCCAGGCGGTGCGCAACGGCCTGTCCATGGTCGAGCTGCCCGGGCGCTTCCAGATCGTGCCCGGTCAGCCCACGCTGGTGCTGGACGTCGCGCACAACCCGCATTCGGTGGCCGCGCTGGCCGAAAACCTCGACGCCATGGGTTTTTACCCCTGCACCCACGCGGTGTTCGGCGCCATGGCTGACAAGGACCTGGCCCCCATGCTGGCGCGGGTCGCGCCGCTGATCGACAAGTGGTATTTCACCGATTTGCCGACGTCGCGGGCCGCCACGGCGGCCGATTTGCAGGCCCGCTGGATGGCCGCCAATACCCGGCCCGATGCCATGGCCGGCAGCTATCCGTCCCCCGAAGCGGCGCTGCAGGCGGCAGTCAAGGCCGCGACCCCCGCTGATAGAATTGTCGTGTTCGGCTCGTTCTACACGGTGGGCGGCATTTTGAAGGACGGCGTGCCGCGTCTTTCGGCCCCGCACCTGGCCCCCTGAAGCGGTTTTTGGAGGGCTTTCAGCCCACGTTCACCGTTAACGTCACCCTTATCGGATTCAAGCCACACCATGCCGTTTTTCAACTTCCGCCGGGGCGGCGCCAACACTGCCCCCAATGCCGGGCCAGCCGCTCAACCGGAAAGCGTGGAAGTGATGCGCAAGCGCGCCAAGCACCGGCTGATCGGCTCGGCCGTGCTGGTGCTCATAGGCGTGGTGGGTTTCCCGCTGCTGTTCGACACCCAGCCCCGGCCCATCCCGGTCGACATCCCCATCGAAATCCCCGGCAAGGGCACGGTCAAGCCGCTGGCCGTGCCGGCTGCGCCGAGCGCCGCGGCCCCCGCGCCGGCGGCAACGCCTGCGCCCGCCCCTGCGCCGGCCGACAAAGTGGCCGCCGCAGCCAGCCTGGCGCCCAAGGAAGAAATCCTGCCGTCCAAGCCTGCCGCCGCCGCTTCCGCGCCGGCTGCCGTCAAGCCCGAAGCCAAACCCGAGGCGAAGCCGGCGCCCAAACCTGAGCCCAAACCGGCCGCCAAACCCGAACCCAAGCCCGTCGCCAATGCCGATGCCGCTCGCGCCAGCGCGCTGCTCAACGGCAGCACGCCGCCCGCCGCCAAGCCGGCCGCCGCCGAGGCCGAAGGCCGGCTGGTGGTGCAGGTGGGCGCTTTTGCCGACGTCGCCAAGGCGCGCGAGGCGCGCCTGAAACTCGAAAAAGCCGGGCTGAAAACCTATACGCAGGTCGCGGAGACCAAGGACGGCAAGCGCATACGGGTCCGCGTGGGGCCGTTTGCCACCAAGGCCGAGGCGGAAAAAGCCGCCGGAAAAATCAAGAGCCTTGATTTACCCGCCGCCATCCTGACCTTGTAATGATCCGTGGCGGCTGTTGACTGGATTTTGCTGGGGGTGCTGGTTTTTTCCATGCTGCTGGGCGCATGGCGCGGCTTGGTGTACGAGGTGTTGTCGGTGCTGGGCTGGGTGGTGTCGTTTTTTGTGGCGCAATGGTTTGCGCCCGACCTGGCCGCCCGATTGCCCGTGCAGTCGGCTGCCGACCCGGTGCGGTATGCGGCGGCCTTTGTGCTGATCTTCATCGCCGCGGTGTTCGCGGCGGGGCTGCTGGCGTTTTTGCTCAAGAAGCTGGTGGCCGCGGTCGGCCTGGCGCCGGTGGACCGTGTGCTGGGCGCCGCGTTCGGCGTGCTGCGCGGTGTGGTGTTGTTGCTGGCCGCGACCGTCGTGATCGACATGACGGCGCTGAAAACCAGCGGCTGGTGGCGGGAATCGAAAGGCGCGCCGGTGCTGGCGGCCACGCTCAAGGCCCTGAAACCGGTGTTGCCCGAACAGTTTGCGAAATATTTAACCTAACTTTGAAGAGTCAACTCATCATGATCGGAACACCATGTGCGGGATAGTCGGCGTCGTCAGCAAAGCCCCCGTCAACCAGCTCATCTATGACGGCCTGCTGCTGCTGCAGCACCGCGGCCAGGATGCGGCGGGCATCGTCACGCAGCAGGGGCGCAAGTTCTACATGCACAAGGCCAAGGGCATGGTGCGCGACGTGTTCCGCACGCGCAACATGCGCGCGCTGCCGGGCACGGTGGGCCTGGGCCAGGTGCGCTACCCCACGGCCGGCAACGCTTACAGCGAGGACGAGGCCCAGCCGTTTTACGTCAATGCGCCCTTCGGCCTGGTGCTGTCGCACAACGGCAACCTGACCAACGCGGCCGAGCTCAAGGCCGAGCTCTTCAACACCGACCACCGCCACATCAACACCGACAGCGACTCCGAAGTCCTGCTCAACGTGTTGGCGCATGAACTCGAAAAAACCACGCGCGGCCTGCCGCTCAAGCCCGTCGACGTGTTCGCCGCGGTGCGCGGCGTGCACAAGCGCGTCAAAGGCTCCTACGCCGTCGTCGCGCTGATCGCCGGCCACGGCCTGCTGGCCTTCCGCGACCCCTTCGGCATTCGCCCGCTGTGCATAGGCCGCGGCCAGAATGAAGGCGGCGACACCGTCATGGTGGCCAGCGAATCGGTGGCGCTGGAAGGCACCTCGCACCAGTTCGAGCGCGACATCGCGCCGGGCGAGGCCGTCTATGTGGACATGGAAGGCGTGGTGCATGCCGAGCAGTGCGCGCCCAATGCAAAACTCAATCCCTGCATTTTTGAATTCGTCTACCTGGCACGCCCCGACTCGGTGCTGGACGGCATCTCGGTCTACCAGGCCCGCCTGAACCTCGGCGAGACGCTGGCCAAGCGTGTGGTCTCCACCGTGCCGCCCAGCGAGATCGACGTGATCATCCCGATTCCCGAATCCAGCCGCCCCAGCGCCACGCAGCTGGCGCACCTGCTGGGCATTCCCTACCGCGAAGGCTTCGTCAAGAACCGCTACGTGGGCCGCACCTTCATCATGCCGGGGCAGGGCGTGCGCAAGAAGTCCGTGCGCCAGAAGCTCAACGTGATCGCCAGCGAGTTCAAGGGCCGCAATGTGCTGCTGGTCGACGATTCCATCGTGCGCGGCACCACCAGCCGCGAGATCGTGCAGATGGCGCGCGACGCCGGCGCGCGCAAGGTCTACCTGGCCAGCGCCGCGCCGCCTGTGCGTTTTCCCAATGTCTACGGCATCGACATGCCCACGCCGGGCGAACTCGTCGCCCACGGCCGCAGCATCGAGGAGATCCGTGAAGTCATAGGCTGCGACGCGCTGATCTACCAGGACGTGGACGGCATGAAACGCGCCATCGGCTCGCTCAACGCCAAGCTCGACGGCTTTGACGCCTCCTGCTTCGACGGCGTCTACATCACGGGCGACGTCACGGCCGAAACCATTGCCGCGATGAACTCGCAGCGCGCCGACACGGCCGAAAAAATCGGCGAAGACGGCGACGTGGACGCCTCCCGCCTGGCGCTGCCCAACCCGCAGGAAGCCTGAGCATGACCGGCAAAAGAAAACTGCCCGACAACCTGCACCGCGACACGCTGGCCGTGCGCGTGGCGCTGGAGCCCAGCCAGCACGGCGAAAACTCCGAGGCGCTGTACCTGACCAGCGGCTTTGTGCAGCCCGATGCCGAGACCTCGGCGCGGCGTTTTGCCGATCCGACGGAAGGCTATACCTACGGCCGCACCTCCAACCCCACGGTCACGAGTTTTGAGCGCCGCCTCGCCGCGCTCGAAGGCACGGAAGCGGCCATAGGCGCTTCGACCGGCATGGGCGCCATCCTCATGATGTGCATGGGCCTGCTCAAGGCCGGCGACCACGTGATCTGCTCGCGCTCCATGTTCGGCTCGACCATCGCCCTGATAGGCCGGGAGTTCGGCAAGTTCGGCGTGGAAACCACCTTCGTCTCGCAGACCGACATCAGCGAGTGGAAGGCCGCCCTGCGTCCCGGCACCAAGCTGCTGTTCGCCGAGACGCCGACCAATCCGCTGACCGAGGTCTGCGACATCCGCGCGCTGGCCGACCTGGCGCACAGCGTGGGCGCGCTGCTCGCGGTCGACAACTGCTTCTGCTCGCCCGCGCTGCAGCGCCCGGTGGAGTTCGGTGCCGACCTGATCATGCATTCCGGCACCAAGTACCTGGACGGCCAGGGCCGCGTGATGGCGGGCGCCCTGTGCGGCCCGTCCAAACTGATCGTCGACGTGTTCGGCCCTATCGTGCGTACCGCCGGCATGACGCTGGCGCCCTTTAACGCCTGGGTCGTGCTCAAGGGGCTGGAGACCCTGGGCATACGCATGCAGGCCCAGAGCGCCAACGCGCTGGCCGTCGCGCAGTGGCTGGAAACCCAGCCCGCCGTCAAGCGTGTCTACTACCCGGGCCTGGCCTCGCACCCGCAGCACGAACTGGCCATGCGCCAGCAGTCGGGGCTGGGCGGCGCGGTGCTGTCCTTCGACGTGCGCGGCGACACGCCCGAAGCGGCGCGCGCCAACGCCTTCCAGGTCATCAACAGCACGCAGGTGCTCAGCATCGCCACCAACCTGGGCGACACCAAGACCATCATCAGCCACTCGGCCACCACTTCGCACGGGCGCCTGAGCGAAGAGCAGCGCCAGGCCGCCGGCATAGGCCAGGGCCTGCTGCGCGTGGCCGTCGGGCTGGACCACGTGGACGACATCAAGGCCGACCTTTCCCGCGGCCTGGACCGCATCGCATGACAGCTCCCATGACGCAAAAGACCCGCACCCGCTTCGCACCTTCACCGACCGGCTTCATCCACCTCGGCAACATCCGCTCCGCGCTGTACCCGTGGGCTTTTGCCCGCGCCACCGGCGGCGACTTCATCCTGCGCATCGAAGACACCGATGTGGAGCGCTCCAGCCAGGAGGCCGTCGACGTGATCATCGAAGGCATGCGCTGGCTGGGCCTGAACCACGACGAGGGCCCCTTCTTCCAGATGCAGCGCATGGACCGCTACAAGGCCGTGCTCGCGCAGATGCGCGCGGACGGCCTGGTCTACCCCTGCTACATGAGCGTGGCCGAGCTTGACGCCCTGCGCGAAAAGCAGATGGCCGCCAAGGAGAAACCCCGCTACGACGGCACCTGGCGCCCCGCGCCCGGCAAGACTTTGCCGCCCGTGCCAGAAGGCGTGCAGCCGGTGCTGCGCTTCATGAACCCGCAGGGCGGCAGCGTGGTCTGGGACGACAAGGTCAAGGGCCGCATCGAGATCAGCAACGACGAACTCGACGACCTGGTCATCGCGCGCCCCGACGGCACGCCGACGTACAACTTCTGCGTGGTGGTCGACGACATCGACATGGGCATGACCCATGTGATACGCGGCGACGACCACGTCAACAACACGCCGCGCCAGATCAACATCTTCAGGGCCCTGGGCAAGGAGCCGCCGGTCTACGCCCATTTGCCGACCGTGCTCAACGAGCAGGGCGAAAAACTCAGCAAGCGCAACGGCGCCAAGCCGGTCACGCAGTACGCCGCCGAAGGCTATCTGCCCGACGCCATGGTCAACTACCTGGCGCGCCTGGGCTGGAGCCACGGCGACGACGAAATCTTCAGCCGCGAACAGTTCATCGCCTGGTTCAACCTGGACCACCTGGGCAAGAGCGCCGCACAGTTCGACGAAGCCAAGCTGCGCTGGGTCAATGCCCAGCACCTCAAGGCCATGGCCGACGACAAACTCGCCGAAGCGGTCCTGCCCTTTCTCGCGGCGCAGGGCGTCACGGGCCAGGACCCGGCCTGGATCGCGCGCGGCTGCGGCCTGTTCAAGGACCGCTGCAGCACGCTGGTGGAACTGGCCGGCTGGTTGCAGCGCCTGGTCACCGGTGGCCAGCCCGCCGCCGAAGACCTGGCCACGCATGTGACCGAGGCTGTGCGCCTCGCGCTGGCCAAACTCGCCGACGCCCTGGGCAGCGCCGAGTGGAACAAGGCCGCGATTTCCGCGGCCATCAAACAGGTGCTGGCCGACACCGGCCTCAAGATGCCGCAGCTGGCCATGCCGGTGCGCGTGCTGGTGCTGGGCACGCCGCAAACCCCTTCGCTGGACGCGATTCTGGAGCTCATGAAACGCGAAGATGTGGTGTCCCGGCTCAAGCATGTTTGAGAGATTTGAAAAAGCCCAAAATTTCGGGCTATAATTCAAGGCTCGACACAATTGCAGGGCAACTTGCAATGGCTTGAAGGGGGTATAGCTCAGCTGGGAGAGCGCTTGCATGGCATGCAAGAGGTCAGCGGTTCGATCCCGCTTACCTCCACCAAAGTCAGTCGCGAAGAATTTGAGAGTTTGTACGGTCCTTGTGTCACAGCAAGGCCGTTCCGGAAGTTCCAAGGTTTTGACCCCATCGTCTAGAGGCCTAGGACATCACCCTTTCACGGTGAGTACCGGGGTTCGAATCCCCGTGGGGTCGCCAGCATTCATCACGCCTCGCGCGTGATGCCCAAGGCGCAAGTTGACAACCGCCGTCCCGCAAGGGCAGGCGACTTGGCTCGGAAGAGCGAATGTTGTCACTACCAGGAGTGGTAGTTCAGTTGGTTAGAATACCGGCCTGTCACGCCGGGGGTCGCGGGTTCGAGTCCCGTCCACTCCGCCAGATCCGAAAAGGGCCTGCAAGATTTCTTGCAGGCCCTTTTTCTTTGGGCCTCGCGCGTGTCTTGCCGTGCAGCTGGATGCTGGTATCAAAGGTAACGGTGCTTCCCCGGCATGGAGCCCGCGGCGCGCTTCGGTCATAATGAGAATAATTCCCATCTACGACGCGCGCGCCTGGTCAGCCACCGCCACATCTCGTCTGCCGCTTGGAGGGGTTCGTCTTTTCCCATGGCATTGACTGACCTGTGCTTGAGCGCTATTACCAAGAACTGCTGAACTTCTGTTCCCGCACGGTGCGCAACCGCGATGCCGCGGCCGATATCGTGCAGGAGAGCTATGCGCGTGTGCTGGCGGTGCAGCATTCGGGCCAGGCCGTGCCCGAGCCGCGCGCGTTGCTCTACCGCACGGCGCGTAACCTGCAGGTCGACCAGTACCGCCGCAGCGAGGTGCGCGGTGAGGCGCTGCAGCCGGATGCCGAGGCCTCGGCGGCCGAGCTCGACAATCTCGCGGCGCCGCAAGCTTGCGAGCCCGACGCGGCCGCTTCTTCCGCGCAGGGTGTGGATGCCCTGCTGGCCACCATAGACGCCCTGCCTTTGCGTTGCCGCGAGGCCTTTATCCTGCACAAATTTGACGGCCTGCCGCATTCCGAAGTGGCGCAGCTGATGGGCATCTCGCGAAAAATGGTCGAGCAGCACATCAAGCTGGCCATGGACGCCTGCAGGCGCTGCCGCGATGCGCTGGACGGAGAACCCGCCGCAGCCCCGCTCCCCAAACTCCGAAGAAGAAAACCCGCTCGCAAATGAGCAGTTGCCAGCATTCCTGTTTCCCCGGCCTAGGGTTTTGGCGGGCTCGTGCGTCTACATCCAAGAGCCAATCAAAGAGCCGATAAGCACGCCATGAACACCCCGCCGCCAGCCCACCCGCCAGCCGCACCGTCCACAGAAGCCGACGACGCAGCGCTGGACTGGTTCGTCCGGCGTTCCGGCGGGCTCTTCGAAGCGGAGGACGAGGCCGAGTTCCAGGCCTGGCGCGCGGCGGACGGCGCCCACCGCGCGGCCTTCGCGCGCCACCAGGACGACTGGCGCGCACTCGACGCGCTGCCGGCCGACGGCCTGCGCACGCTGAGGCAGAACCTCGCCGACGACAAGGCAGCGGCCGCCGCATGCACGGCACAAGCCGCGCCACGACCGCGCGCCCGGTGGCGTGAACTCGCCGCCTGGACGCCGCAAGCCGCGCTGGCCGCCGTGGCGCTCATGGTGTCCTGCGGCGGCTACCTGGCCTGGAACCTCTGGCAGCAGCAAGCCCTGTACACGCAGAGTTTTGCCACCACGCGCGGCCAACAGCTCGAGGTGACCTTGCCCGAAGGCAGCCGCCTGCGGCTGGACACCTTGAGCACCGCCGAGGTGGCGATTTACCGCGGGCGCCGCGAGGTCCGCCTGCCGCAGGGCCAGGCGATGTTCCAGGTCGCGGGCGATGCGGGGCGTCCCTTCGACGTGCTGGCCGGACCCCTGCGCATCACGGTGGTCGGCACGCGCTTTTCGGTGCGCTACACGCCGGGGGTGCCGGGCAGGGCGGGCGTGCAGGTCGCCGTGGAAGAAGGGCGGGTGCGCGTGGCGCAAGCCGGGCATTCCACCGCGAACGATGCGGCCGTCGAACTCGTCGCCGGCCAGCAGATCGCCAGCGACATGACAGGGCTGCTCGGCACCGTGTCGGCCGTTCCCGCTGCGGGCATCGCACCCTGGCGTGAAAGCCGTGTGAGTTTTGACGACACGCCGCTGGCCCAGGCCCTGGCCGAGTTCGAGCGCTACGGCCCGGCGCACCTGAGCGTAGCGGACCCGGCCGTCGCCGCGCTGCGCGTGACCGGCACCTTCGACCCGCGCAGGCCGGGCAACTTTGCCCGCCTCTTGCCGCAGGTCTTGCCGGTACGGCTGCGCGAGCAGGGCGGCGAGGCCGAGATCGTCTCCGCCGGCCGTTAAGCGGCCACCAGCCCGGGGTCATTCCGCGGCAAAAAAAACTTTGCGCACGACCTAGGGTTTCCCAAAGCCCATGCGTCTACTTGAGAAGGATTCTTATTTACCCCTTCTCCGGAGATTGCACGCATGCCTCGTTCCCGCTTCCACCTGCCCCCTTTGGCCCTGGCCTTGGCCCTCGGCAGCCCGGTGGTTTATTCCCAGGGGGCCGCCAGCGCGCGGGCCGCCACTCCCATGCAGATCAGCCTCGCGGCGCAGCCCCTGGCCCAGGCGCTCAACAACCTGGCGCAGCAAGCCGGGCTGGAGCTGATGGTCCAGCCCGCGCTGGTGGCCGGCAAGACGGCGCCCGCGGTCTCCGGCCAGATGACGCCGCAGCAGGCGCTGGACCGGCTGCTCGCCGGCAGCGGGCTGGCGGCGAGCATAGACGGCAATGTGTTTGTCGTGAAGGCCGCTTCGGCCACGCCGGGGGCGCAGACCCTGCCGGTGGTCACCGTGACGGCCGGCGCGGAGACCGCCACCAGCGGCGGCAACGGCTATGTCGCCAAACGCAGCGCCGCCGGCTCCAAGACCGACACGCCTATCCTCGAAACGCCGCAGTCCATCTCGGTGATCACCAAACAGCAGCTCGAAGACCAGAAGCCGCGCAGCGTTCCCGAGGCGCTGAACTATTCGCCCGGCGTTTTCACCGGGCTGGTGGGCTCTTCCAACCGCTACGACTACGTGGCCCTGCGCGGCTTCAAGGACAGCAGCGTGGACAGCACCCTGCTCGACGGCCTGCGCATGCTCAGCGACCAGGGCAGCTACACCTCCATGCAGGTCGACCCGTATTTCCTCGAGCGCATCGACGTGGTGCGCGGCCCGGCCTCCGTGCTCTACGGCCGCGCATCGCCCGGCGGCCTGGTGGCGCTGACCAGCATGACACCGCAGTACCAGCCCTACCGCGAAGTGCAGCTCACGCTCGGCAACCGCAACCGCCGCGAAGCCGCCGTCGATCTTTCCGGCCCCATCGACAAGGACGGCGTGATGGCGTTTCGCCTGACGGCGCTGTCGCGTTCGCTGGACTCGCAGTTCAACACCGTCAAGGAAGAGCGCCAGGCGCTGGCCGCGTCCCTGGCGATCAACCCGTCCAAGGACACGCGCTTGCTGCTGCAGGCCTACCTGCAGGACGACCCCGATGGCAGCTACCACAGCGGCGTCCCGGCCGACGCCAGCCTCAATGCGGGCCACAACGGCCGGCTGATCTCGCGCTATTTTTTTGACGGCGACCCGAGCGTCGAGAAATACCAGCGCAACCAGCGCTTTCTCGGCTACCAGTTCGAGCATGCCTTCAACGACAGCTGGAAGTTCCGCCAGAATTTCCGCCACGTGCGGGCCGACACCACGCTGCGCCAGATCTACGGCTTCGGCTGGGCCAGCGCCAACGAACTGACGCGCTTTTATTCCGGCGCCAACGAGTCGACGCGCGGCAACACCATAGACAACCAGCTTGAAGGCCACTACCAGACCGGCACACTCAAGCACACCGTGCTGGCCGGGCTGGACTACCAGAAGCGCCGCGTCAGCGGCAGCTGGGAGTCGGGCAGCGCGCTGCCCATCAATGTCTTCACACCGAGCTACGGCGCACCGGGCCTGACTGGCGTGACCAGCGACCCCATAGACCGCAAGCTGGAGCAGACCGGCCTCTACTTGCAAAACCAGACCGAGCTGGACCGCTGGCGCTTCACGCTGGGCGGCCGCATGGACTGGGCCAAGGCCTCCAACCAGTACGGCACCGGCAACCCGGCGCAGTGGAGCGGCTCCAGGTTCACCAAGCGCGCTGGCGTCGTCTACCTGTTCGACAACGGCGTCGCGCCCTATGCGGGTTATTCCGACGGCTTCAACCCCAGCCTGCGTAACGACCGGCTGGGCAACAACCTGCAACCCGCCGAGACCAAGCAGCTGGAGGTGGGCGTTCGCTACCAGCCCAAGGATTCCAACACCTTGTTGTCAGCGGCGGTCTACGAGCTGTCGCAAAAAAATGTCGCCACGCGCCCCGTGGGCGTCTTCTACTATGAGCCCACCGGCAAGGTGCGCTCGCGCGGCCTGGAGCTGGAGGCCCGCTCGCAGCTGAGCCGAAGCGTCTCGGTGATCGCGAGCTACAGCTACACGGACATGAAGTTCACCGAATCCTCGGACGGCTTCACCGGCAACACGCCCTACCAGGCGCCGCGCCACATGGCCGCGCTCTGGGGTGACTGGAACTTCTCGCCGGGCTACACCGCGGGTGCGGGTGTGCGCTATGTGGGCTCCAGCTGGGCCGACAACGCCAACAGCCTCAAGGTGCCGCCCTACACGCTGGTGGACCTGATGCTGCGCGTCGACCTGGCCCAGCTGAACCCCTCGTTCAAGGGCGCCAACCTGCGCCTCGCCGTGAACAACCTTTTCGACAAGAGCTATGTGGCCTCCTGCCTGAGCCAGCAGTACTGCTACTGGGGCGACGCGCGCAGCATGACCGCGACCGTGACCTACCAGTGGTAATGCAGTGGTAGCAAGGCGGCCGGCGCCACCGCCGGCCGCGGGAATTCTTTTCGACCAACATGGCGCGCCGCCCCGGCGTGCCAGTCCATCAGGGAGTTGAGTGCCATGAACAAGAATATCTATGACTTTGTTGCGATAGGGCTGGGGCCTTTCAACCTGAGCCTGGCCTGCCTCGCCGAGCCCATCGCCGGCCTGAACGCGGTCTTTCTGGAACGCAACGCGGAGTTCAACTGGCATCCCGGGATGCTGATCGACAACACCACGCTGCAAAACCCCTTCCTGGCCGACCTGGTCAGCCTGGCGGACCCGACCAGCCACTTCAGCTTCCTCAACTACTGCAAGGAAGAGGGGAAGATCTACTCCTACTACTTCCGCGAAAGTTTTTACCTGACGCGCGCCGAGTACAACGCCTACTGCCGCTGGGCGGCGGCGCGGCTGGGCAAGGCGCGCTTCGAGCATGAGGTGCAGGAGATCGTGCACGACGCCGAGGCCGGCTGTTATGTGGTCACCGGCGTGCAGGGGCCGCAGCGCGAGCCCTTCATCATGCGCTGCCGCAAGCTGGTACTGGGCGTGGGCTCCAAACCGATGTTCCCCCAATGCTGCGCGCCGGGCGGGCACCGCTACCTGCACACCGCCGACTACATCACCCGCAAGGCCGAGCTGCAGAAGAAAAACTCCATCACCATCGTCGGCAGCGGCCAGAGCGCGGCCGAGGTCTACCACGACCTGCTCAAAGAGGCCGAGGCGCACGATTACAGTCTGACCTGGATCACCCGCTCCTCGCGCTTCTTCCAGATGGAGACCACCAAGCTCACGCTGGAGATGTTCTCGCCGGACTACATCGACTACTTCTACAACCTCGACGACCGCAAGAAAGAGCGCGTCATCCGCGCGCAGGACAGCCTCTACAAGGGCGTCAACGCCAGCCTGATCAACCAGATCTACGACCTGCTGGACGACAGGCGCAAGCAGGGGCCGCTGCGCACCCACCTGATCACCAACTGCGAGCTGCAGGGCTGCCGCTACGACGCGGGGCAGGGCTGCTACGAGATCGAATTCCGCCAGCTCGACAACGAGGCGCGCTACGCGCACCGCAGCGAGGGCCTGGTCTTTGCCACCGGCTACCGCGAGAACATCCCGTCCTTTGTCGACGGCATACGCCACCGCCTGCGCTGGGACGAGCAGGGGCGCTACCGGCTGGCGCGCAACTATGCCGCCGATTTCAACGGCAACGAGATCTTTGTGCAGAACGCCGGCCAGCACACCCACGGCATGACCAACCAGGACCTGGGCATGAGCTGCTACCGCAACTCCTACATCCTGCGCGAGCTGACCGGCGTGGAGCACTACAAGATAGAGCGGCGCGTCGCGATCCAGGATTTCAGCATCCCGTCCACCGCGGACTTTGTCCTGCTCTGAAGCTTGAGGCGACCGGCATGAAGCTCAGATTCCACATCATCACCATGACGGTGCTCGCCGTCATCAGCGACGCCATCCTGATTCCGTTCTATCCGCAGTTCTTCAGCGCGCGCTATGGCATCGACAGCCCCGTGCATGTGGGCGCCTACGTGGCGGCGATTTCCATCGCCGTGATGTGCACGCTGCCCTTCTGGGCGCGCGTGGCGCGCCGCGTCGAGCCGCTGCACCTGCTGGTCTACACCCAGTTCGCCGCCGGCACCTTCAGCCTGTTGAGCGACCGGGCGCCCACCGTCGAAATCTACTGGGTGCTGTCCATGCTGATGTTCATGTGCAAAAGCAGCTATTTGCTGATGTACCCCTACATGATGCGGCTGACCCCCAAGGAAGAGCATGCGGCCACCATAGGCATCCTCTCGGTGGTGGTGCACTTCGGCGCCATTTTCGGCGCGGTGGTGGGCGGTTTTGTGCTGCAGACCTGGGGGCCGCGCGCCAGCATTTTTGCCATGGCCGCCGGCGACTACTTCCAGATGGCCGTCTGCTTCTACCTGATACGCAGCGGCAAAATCATCCGCGTCAACAGCGGCGCGCAGGCGCTGGCCGAGGCCAGCGAAGCGCGCCGCGTCGGCCTGCTGGCCCGCCTGCCCGTATTGCGGCTGGCGCTGGTGATGCTGATGTTCGACTTCAGCGCCTACCTGATACGCCCCTTCTTCGCGCTGTACTGGCAGAAGATCACCGGCAACGACAGCGAGCTGCTGTCCGGCATGGCCTTCGCCATCCCCGGTGTGGTGGCCATCGCCGCGCTGCGCCTGCATGCCTGGCTGCGCGCGCGCGGCGGCGAGCTGCCCGACCACACGGTGGGCAACCTGCTGCTGGGCGCCGTTGGCCTGCTGCTGCATGCCGCGCCCGATCCGCTGCTGGTGGTACTGGGGCGCGTGCTCTACGGCTGGGCCTTCTTCCAGATCATCGTCAAGCTCGAAGTCAACCTGTTCCGCCTGTCCACACCCCAGCGTTATGCGCAGGACTACAGCATCACCAACTTCTTCCAGAACATGGGCGTGCTGCTGTCCTCCTTCGCGGCCGGCGCCATCGTCAATCGCTACGGCCTGCATCTGCCCTTTCTGCTGGCGGCCGGGGGCTTTGTGCTCACCGCGCTGCTGGACCGGCTGATCCTCAAGGTGCCCAGTGCCGGGCACCTGGAGGAGGGCGGCAATGCGGCCAATACCACCACCCTCAAGGAGCCCGCCCATGCCAATTGACATGATCGACACGATTGACACCCTCCACCGCCGCGCCGATGCCGAGACGCGGCCCTACCGCGACGAAGCCGGTTTTGCGTTCCGCCCCCTGCGCATACCCGACGACATCCCCACGTTGCACCGCTGGTTTGTCCAGGAGCGCGCCGCCTTCTGGCTGATGCAGGACAAGACCGAAGCCGAAGTTCGCGAGGCCTACCAGCGCATGCTGGACTCCGGCACGGCCACGCCCTACATCGGCTGGGAAGGCGGCCGGCCGGCTTTCCTCGCCGAATGCTACGACCCCGCGCAGGACCGCATCCGCGCCTTTTACGAGGTGCGGCCCGGTGAC
Source organism: Polaromonas sp. CF318 (assembly GCF_000282655.1). GTDB lineage: Bacteria > Pseudomonadota > Gammaproteobacteria > Burkholderiales > Burkholderiaceae_C > Polaromonas. The sequence continues at coordinate 93,250 of NZ_AKIV01000046.1, read as the reverse complement.
CTGGGCATGCACATCTTCATCGCGCCGCCCGAGCGGCGCATCGCCGGTTATTCGCGCAGCGTGTTCCATGCGCTGATGCGCTTCATGTTTTTTCACCTGGGCGCGCGGCGCATCGTCGTCGAGCCCGACGCCAGCAATCACAAGGTCCATGCCTTGAACCGGTCGGCGGGCTTCGCCTACGACCGTGATGTGGTCTTCCCCGAGAAGATCGCCAGCCTCGCCTTTTGCACACGGCGGGATTTTGAACAGGCTACGGCCGCCACCCTAGAGGAAGTCCATTCATGAACGTCACCATCGCCAATCAGACCGCGCACGACCCGGCCCGCTTCGCCGCCCACCTGACACCCGAAGCCTGGGCCCAGGCCAACCGTCTGCTGCTGCGCAAGGCCATTGCCGAATATGCCCATGAGCTCATCGTCGAGCCCGAACAGCTGCGCCCGCGCGAAGGCGGTTTCGCGCTCTACCAGCTGTTCTCCGACGACGGCGCCGCCTGCTACCAGTTCGAGGCCAGGCGCTTGGCGCTGCGCCACTGGTTCATCAAGCCCGAATCCATCCACAAATACCTCAAGGGCGCCGAACAGCCGCTGGACGCGCTGCAGTTCATCATCGAATGCCGCCAGCGCCTCGGCATACGCGAGGAACTGCTGCCCATCTACCTCGACGAGATCAGCAGCACGCTGTTCGGCAGCGCCTACAAACGCATGAAGGCCGACGCGCCCAGCAGCGCCCAGCTGGCCGACGCCACCGACTTCCAGACGATTGAAGTCGCCATGACCGAAGGCCACCCGGGTTTTGTCGCCAACAACGGGCGGCTGGGTTTCACCGCGGCCGACTACCAGGCCTACGCGCCCGAGGCCGGCTCGGCGATACGCGTGATCTGGCTGGCCGTGCACAAGGACCATGCGGCTTTCTCCAGCATTTCCACGCTCAGCTACGAACAGCTGCTGGCCGAGGAACTCGGCCAGGAAACCGTGGACGGCTTTACCCGCGAAGTCGCCGCGCTGGGTGTCGACCCGGCCGACTACCACTTCATGCCGGCCCATCCCTGGCAGTGGTTCAACAAGCTGTCCATCGCCTTTGCCGGCTATGTGGCCCAGCGCAAGATCATCTGCCTGGCCTACGGCCGCGACAGCTACATCGCCCAGCAGTCGATCCGCACCTTCTTCAACACCAGCGACCGCAGCAAGCGTTATGTCAAGACCTCGCTGTCCATCCTGAACATGGGTTTTATGCGCGGCCTGTCGCCGTATTACATGTCGGGCACGCCGGCCATCAACGAATTCATCAAGAACCTGGTGGACGGTGATACCTTCCTGCGCGCCAACGGTTTCACCATCCTGCGCGAGGTCGCCTCCATAGGCTTTCGTAACCATTACTACGAGGCGGCCATACCGGTGGATACACCTTACAAAAAAATGTTCTCGGCGCTCTGGCGCGAAAGCCCGCTGCCCCTGCTCAAGCCCGGCGAGCGCCTGATGACCATGGCCGCGCTGCTGCATGTCGACAAGCACGGCCATGCGCTGCTGCCCGAATTGATACGCCGCTCCGGCCTGGGTACCAAGGCCTGGTTGCAGCGCTACCTTGCGTCCTATCTGACGCCGCTGCTGCACTGCTTTTACAAACACGACCTGACCTTTATGCCGCACGGCGAGAACCTGATCCTGGTACTCGACAAACACGTGCCGGTGCGCGCCATCATGAAGGACATCGCCGAGGAATGCGCCATCCTCAACATTGAGGCGAAAGCCGGCCTGCCTGAGCGCGTGGAGCGCCTGGCGGTCGACGTGCCCGACCACTTCAAGCTGCTGGGCATCTTCATCGACGTCTTTGACGGCGTGCTGCGCCACATCAACCAGGTGCTGGTCGAAAACGCCTGCTGCAGCGAGGACGACTTCTGGCGCGCGGTGGCCGACTGCGTCTCTGACTACGAGGACGCCCATCCCGGGATGGCCGCCAGGTTCGCGCACTACGACATGTTCGTCCCCGAGTTCCTGCATTCCTGCCTGAACCGCCTGCAGCTGGGCAACAACGTGCAGATGGTCAACCTGGCCGATCCCGCGTCCAGCCTCAAGATGGCCGGCAAGCTGGTGAACCCCATTGCCGGCATGCGCCGCCGCGCCGCGAGCCGACCCGTGGCGGAACCCTTGGTGGAAAGCGTCGCATGAGTTTTGACATGCGGCCAGGGGATTCGGTGCACGACGGCGCGCCGATGCCGGCCTGGGCCTGCGCGCCCGACGCCGACCTTGCCCGCGTGTTGCAACTGGCTGCGGGCCTCGCACCCGCGCTGCGCGCGGAGCAGGGTGGCGCGCCGCCGCCCGGCGCGCTGCGCCATGACGGCTCGGCCGCGGCCACAGCCTCTTTGCGGGCACTGTGCCACCACTGGGCAGAGGCCTATCCCGAAGCCGGTGCGCACTATGTGGCGCTGCGCTGCTGGGGCCTGGCCATCTGGCAACCGGTCTACCTCAGCGTGATCGCCGCACACCTTGATAGCCATGTGCCGCGGCTGGCCGGCCTGGCGCAGCCCGTGGTGGATGGCTTTCCCAGCGGTTTTCAACTGCCGCTGCATGCGCCCCTGAAAGCCGCGTCGCTGGCTTCACGCATGCGCCTTGCGGCAGCCGAACTGCGCGGCCTCTGCGATGCCACGCGCGCCGCCCTCATGCCGCTGGTGGCCCTGCATGCCCGCGCCGCCGACCGGCTGCAGGCCGAGTGCGTGCTGGGCGCGCTGCTGCTGGTGCATCGCAGCAGCCCTGGGTTTTTTGAGGACGCCAAGGTCGCCGCGCTGGGAGAAGCGTGGCTGGCGCAGCTGGGCATTGCCGGCGGCTGCGGCATGTTTGCCTACCGGGCACGCGACGGGACGCCTGCGCTGGCTTTAGACCGCAAGGTGTGCTGCCACTACTTTCGCCGTCATGACGGCGAGAAATGCAGCACCTGTCCCAAGCTCCCGCTCGACAAGCGTATCGCCCGACTGCTGGCCGATCCTTCGTAGTCCGGGTCATTGATTCCGCGATACCACCCCGCCTTTGCGGCCGGTGTGCGTCGCCACGCCCTGGAGAGTTCCATGAACGATATCGCACGCCTGGTGCATCTCATGCCGGCGGCCCCGCAATTGCCCGTCAGCGCCTATTTCGACGAAGCCCTGTTTGCGCGTGAACAGGCCTTGATCTTCAACAAGGCCGCGCGCTACATCGGCCACGAAAAAGCCGTGCCGCAGGTCGGCGACTGGCATCGCCTCGCGCAGGAAGGCGGCGGCCGCGTGCTGGTGCGCAACCCCCAGGGTGTGGAGTTGCTATCCAACGTCTGCCGGCATCGGCAGGCCCTGATCCTGGGCGGTGAGACCGGCAACGTGAGCGGACCGGCCAATCCCAAGGGCAACCTGGCGGCGGCCGGCGGCCACATCGTCTGCCCCTTGCACCGCTGGACCTACAACAGCAGCGGCGAGCTGCTGGGCGCGCCGCAGTTCGAACAAAAACCCTGCAAGAACCTGCAGCGCTTTCCCCTGCGCAACTGCCACGGCCTGCTGTTTGAAGGCCCGCGCGACCCGGCGCGGGACATGGCGCCCCTGTTCGAAAGGCCGGAATTCGATTTCTCGGACTATGTGCTGGCCCACGTCGAAGTGCACCCCTGCCACTACAACTGGAAGACCTTTATCGAGGTCTACCTCGAGGACTACCACGTCGCGCCCTTCCACCCCGGCCTGGGTAGCTTCGTGAGCTGCGACCAACTGAGCTGGGACTTTGCCGACTGGTACAGCATGCAGCGCGTCGGCGTGCACGAGTCGCTGAACGCGCCCGGCTCCGACATCTACAGCACATGGCACGACCGCCTGCTGCAATACCGCACCGGCACGCCGCCCGATTTCGGCGCGGTGTGGGTGACTTATTTCCCCACCCACATGATTGAGCTCTACCCGCATGTGTTGGTGCTGTCCACGCTTTATCCCAAGGGGCCGCAGGAGACGGTCAACGTCGTCGAGTTCTACTACCCCGAAGAAATCGCCGCCTTCGAGCCCGAGTTCATGGAAGCGCACCGCGCCGCCTACATGGAGACCGCCAGGGAGGACGACGAGATTGGTGAACGCATGGACGCCGGCCGGCGCGCGCTGCTGGCGCGCGGCGTCTCCGACACCGGGCCCTACCAGTCGCCGCTGGAGGACGGCATGCGGCATTTCCATGAGTGGTACCGGCGCACCATGGGTGCCGACTGCCCGGCTTGACACCGCGGGCTTGAAGCCGGGGGGGCGCCGGCCCCACAATGCGGCCATGCGCAAACATTTCTCCGAAACCACGGGCGTGCAACGGCTCACCCTGGGCCTGGTGACCGGATTGATCGTGGCGGCCTTGCCGCTGCCCCTGGGCTGGCAGTTCTGCGGCCTGCTGGGCTGGTGCGCCGGCATAGGCGTTTACCTGGGCCTGGCCTGGTGGCTGTGCGTGCGCTTTGACGCCAAACGCACACGTGAACGCGCGCAGGCGCAGGACGAGCCCAGCGTCGTGCTGTTTTTTCTGATGCTGCTGGCCACCATGGCCTGCGTCGCGGCCATCACGCTCGTGATGCAGCAGGCCAAAAACCTCTCGGGCATGGAGCGCACTTTCCAGATCGTGCTGTCCGTCGCGGCGCTGGCCGCCTCCTGGCTGTTCATGCAGACGATTTATGCGTTTCGTTATGCGCACCGCTATTACCACGAAGAAAAGCTCAACGAACCCGACGGCCCCGGCCTGTGTTTCCCCGGCGGGCTGGACCCGGACTATTTCGACTTCCTCTACTACGCCCACGTGGTCGGCATGACCTCACAGGTCTCCGACGTGCAGGTCACCTCGCGCGAGATGCGCCGGCTCACGCTGGTGCACAGTGTGCTGTCGTTCGGCTTCAACATGGTGATTCTGGCGCTCAGCATCAATGTGGTGGCGGGGGCGTTGCAGTAGGGGCGTTCAGGCTGCAGGAAGCCCCAAGGTCCAGGGACAAAACTCGTATGGGTAGCGATGGTCAGGCATGAGGGAGTCAGCTGCCTGCCTCTGAGCTAGTCCATATTGAGGAGGCGGCAGGCATGCTGTCCACCTAGAATCGCCCTGCGGGCCGGTCCTTTTGCACACCTTTCGCGGAGTCGTTAAGAAGATGTTTTTTTCTCACTACGGTAGAGCAGCATTGCTTCTGGTTATTGGTCTTTTGGGGGGCTCGATAAATCTCGCCATGGCGCAGGCGCAGAAGCTCAGTCCAGAAGTGCTGGATGAACTGAAAAAAGTCGCCAGCATCTATGGAATGATCCAGACAGATTACGTGACGCCCGTAGACGGCACGGTAGTGCTGGCCTCCTGCATGAAGGGCATGCTGAATAAGCTGGACTTGCAGTCCGCCTATATGGAGAAAGACGAGTTCGAGGACTTCATGCGGGGGCCTCCAAAAGACCTTGTCGGCATCGGTGTCGAGATAGTCATTCGTGCGGGTTTGCCAACGGTGGTCTCGGCCATTGAAGGCTCGCCGGCCTCTCGATCCGGGCTCCGCCCCAAGGACTACATCATGGAGATCGATGGTCATTCAATGGAAGAGAGCGAGGCCCGGGACGCTGTAAAGAGGTTACGGGGAAAACCCGGGACAACGGTCAACCTGACCATCAGACGCCCAGGCGAGATGGAGAACCGCTCGCTTACGCTGATCAGAGAGCCAAGCTATCTCAGGCGAGTGTCTTCACGACGAGCCCCGTTTGACATCGGGTATTTGCGCATTCCCAGCGTCAACGAGAGCACGGCCCCTGATGTGCGCGCGGAGTTTCGCAAGCTTCAAGCTACCGGCCCCCTGCGTGGTCTCGTGCTCGACTTGAGAAACTCCCCCGGCGGGCTGCTGCTGTCATCGATCGAACTGGCGGCGATGTTCTTGCCCCCGGATGCGCCGATCGTGAGCACTGAGGGCCGCTTGTCCGAATCGAACCGGGCCTGGACGGCAAACAGGGACGAGATTCTGAAAGGCGGATATGCCAAGCGTGACGATTGGCCTGATGCCATGAAGTCCGTACCGCTGGTGGTTCTTGTCAATGCAGGTACCGCGTCCGGCGTAGAGATCATCGCCGCGGCATTGAGAGACAACAACCGGGCCAAATTGATGGGAAGCAAGACCTTTGGCCGGGGAACGATTCAGACGCTCAGGCCATTGTCGAAAGACTCGGCGGTCAAGCTGACCACTGCGTTTTACAAAACGCCAAGTGGACGGCAGTTGCAAGGGAATGGACTGGAGCCGGACGTGCAGGCCCCGGACCTTCAGCGGATGGAAGATGCGGGGACGGACCAGGATGCTGGTTTAATCAAGGCGATCAACCTGCTTCGCGCGCCATCGTGAGATGCAGAGGTGCTTTTACGTAGTGCCACCCGGCGCAGCGAACTAGAGTTCTCACTCACGGATGGAGGGTGTCGAAATGTGGATGCGCAATGAAGTCGACGAGAAGAAGACGTACCGGGTGGCGCTATGCCAGAACTCCAACGGAAGGCGCAACTTTGCCCTTTGTCCGATGGGGTCCAAGCTGCCGCCGACCGCTGTCTTGATAACCGAGGTCGCTCCGATGGACCTCCTCCTTCGCAGAGACTTCATAGGCCTTTCAGAGGTCGCCAAATTAACGACCGGTACCCCATTCTTCGTCGATGCCCACGGCACATGGCTCTCCGGAGAAGAATGCGAGGCCATAAACGAGGGCATGCCCTTCAGTGAGGTTCCATGGCTCAACGGTTTGATGCCCGATTTCGCGCCAAGGTGAGTCAACGGCCCAACCCTTTCACCGAGAAGATGCCGACCGGCGAGCCGGTCAGCGCCTCTCATGTCAAACTTTAGGCGGCGATGAGTGACTGGGAATGCAAAACGTGCGGAGCTTTCAATAGTTTGGGCGCTTCTGCTTGCCATACGTGCAACAGGGCACGTCACGCGTCTCGCGATCCGAAACACAAAGAGCAGAGTTTTTCCGCTTCGGGGGCCACCGGGTGCCTCTTCGTAATCGCTGTCGCTGTATTTCTAGGGCTCTGGTTTGTCTACCGTGTGCTCGCAAGTGTTTGCTGGATATGCAAGTAGCATGTGGCCGGCGTTCAGGCATCGGGTTCGTGGCAAACCACTTCGATGTTGTGCCCGTCCGGACCAATCACAAAAGCCGCATAGTAGTTCGCGTGGTAGTGCGGACGCAGGCCAGGCGCGCCATTGTCTTTGCCGCCCGCCTCCAAAGCCGCGCGGTAGAAAGCGTCGACTTGCTGGCGATTCTCGGCCGCGAATGCCAAATGAAGATGCGCCGGCTTCTCCCCGGTTTGAAGCAGGCACAAAGAAGCCTTGGCCTTTGAACTGAGCTCGACGCCGTAGGCCGGCGGCCCCTCCGAGGCAACCCTTACGCCGAGCGGCTCAAGTGCCTTGAGGAAGAAGGCTTTGCTCGTTGCATAGTCGCTGACGCCGAATTTGACGTGGTCAAACATGGGTTCTCCTGAAGAGTAGGGGTCTGAGCGAAGCCTGGCGCTGCCCGATGGAGGGCTCAGGGCTGCTTCCCTGCCTGCCAAAGCCCCGCATTCCCGCGAAAAAATCGCAGCAGCTCCTCGAACTTGGCCTCATCGTCCGCATACGGGTTCGGCATGGACTTGTACGCCCGCTCCGCTGCGGCTTCATCGGCAGGCGCCTGGCGGACCGACACCAGTGCCTTGGCAAGGGCCTGGGCTTCGGAATGCATGCCAATGCGGTCGTAGGCATCGACGGCAAGCTGAAGCAGCTCCTCGCCCGCGTTGGTCAGCGCCGTCCAGCCGTTGAATTCGTAGTCGTCTTCAAGCCAGAAGATCGGAAATGCGAGTTGGAAGGCGACGGGCCACTCAGCGATCCTGGCCTGCGCTTCTTCGCTGATGTGCAGGGGCATGTAACTCAGGATTTCGAGGAACAGGTCGTCGTCGGCGACCGACCAGAAGTCCAGGGGGATGGGGTCGATCTCGGCGCGGTCCGGGTAGAAGCGATGCATGTAGTCCTGCAGGGCGCGCAGGGACGGCTCAAGCAGGGGCGGGGGTGTGTACGGCATTGACGGGCCAGGGCCTCACATCACCAGGCAGAAGTGGAACTGGTCCGCCTCTTTCTCGGCTTCGGCCACTTTGACCAGGCAGTCTTCCAGTTCCTCAATGAGTTCGGGACGCAGCTTTTCCTTGATGCCTTTGACTTCGCCTGATTTCAGGCGCTCGACGATCCTGGTGAGCGAGGGTAGAGCATCTGCGGGCGCAAACCACTTTTCGTTCTCGGCAATCCAGGACTCGGGAAGATCGTCCTCGGAAAAGTTGTACTGCATGTCGGTGGTGTCGATGAAGTCTGAAAGTACACGCACCCCCAGGCTTTTGGCGAGTTCGTCCAGTTCTTCAGAGGCCTTGCAAAAAAGCGAGTGGTCGTAGTCGTCGCCTGAATCATCGGTGCCGACGCGAGACTTCCTGCGTACCCAGATGGTGTCGCTCATGCTTGCTCCTTGGTTGGGGTGGTATCGAATATAGCTTTCTTCGCCCGAGGTTTTTATTTCGCCGAACTCAGGTAGCGGCCGTAGAGCTTGCCGCCCAGCTTGAGCATGACTTCGTCGGTGCTGGGAATCGCCACATTGGTCATGACGACGATGGACGCGTCACGCCGGGTGTCGATCCAGATATAGGCCTTGTTCATGCCGTTGGAGCCGCCATGAAAAGCCAGCGGATAGCTTGTCCACGGCATGTCTTTGGTGGCCCAGCCCAATGCGTATTCCGCGGCGCCCGCGACAGTGGTTGACGCTGTGGCCGTGGCGGCCATGGAGATCACCGGCGTCACCAGTTTTTTCATGGTTTCGGGTTTGACCAGGTGCGGCGGGCGTTTGCCCTGGCCGGCCATCCAGCCGCCCCAGCGGGCAAAATCCTGCACCGACATGTGCACGGTACCGGCCGGGCTGATGACGAGCGGGTTGTCGGCCTGCGGGCTGCTCAGCATGGCTTTGAGTTTGCCGCCCTCCAGTGTGTGGCCCAGCGGCGCATCCACCCGGCCGACGGAGGCCTGCGGGCCTATGCCGGCGGTCTTCAAGCCCAGGGGCGTGAAGACGCGCTGGACGATCATCTCTTCCCAGGATGTGCCGCTGGCGCGCTCAATCACGGCGCCGGCCAGGGTGTAGCCCAGGTTGGAATACGCAAAGCTGGTGCCGGGCTCGCTCGCCAGGGCTTTGCCGGCGACTTGCTGCACCATCCAGTAACGCTGGTCGCTGAGGTTGCCGGGCTGGGCGGGAATCTTGGCCAGCAGCGTGTCGAAGTCGGCGTTGTCGGAAGGGAAGCCGCTGGTATGCGACAGCAACTGCTTGACTGTCACGCGGCGCACGCCGGCGTCCATACCGGCGGCGAGTTCGGGGAAGATCTCGGCCAGCGTGCTGTCCCAACGCAGCTTGCCTTCCTCGATCATCATGGCGGCCATCAATGCCGTCATGGCCTTGGTGTCCGAGCCTATGTGAAAACGGTCAGCGTGCGTGACCGGAATGTGGGTTCCGACACGGCGCGTACCGCCCGTGCCCACAGCCATCAGCTGGCCCTTGCTGACTACCGCGGCGGCCATTGCGGGGAAGCCGGCTTGCTGTGCCTCTTCCATGACCATCGCATCGAGTGATGCCTGGGCCTGTGCGCCACCGGTGGACGCCAGAAGGCAAAGGCCGGTGAGCAGGGCGCGCAAGGCCGTTGTGGGTGAGGTGGAGGTGGTAGTGCGTCCGGCCTGGCCGGAAGCATGGAGCTGCAGCATGTGAGTCGCCCTTGTTGTGTGAACCAGATGGATGGAGCCCTGATTCTCACCCAGCCTGGGCGACACGCGCATGACGGCGTATTACAGCTGAAACAGCTGCTTTTTGAGCGCCATTTTTTCCTTCTTGCGCAGGCTCGCTTCGGACTTGCGGTGCGAACCGGCCTTGCGCTGGGCCGCGGGTGCGACCAGCGGGTTGCGCGGCTTGGGCACGGCCAGCTTGATCTTGAGCTTGGCCTTTCGGGCCGACGTCATGCTTGCTGGGGGGCTTTGCGCCCCAGCTTGAGCAGCCCAGTCGACAGCGCCGTGCCAAGCACAATCACCACGGCGCAGATCACCATCCAGGCGGTCACATGCTCGCCGAGGAAGATCACGCCGTAAATCACGGCAAACACCGGCACCAGGAAGGTGACCGAGAGCGCGCGCGGCGGGCCGGCGTTTTCGATCAGGCGAAAGAACAGGATGTAGGCCACCCCGGTGCAGACCACGCCCACGGCCAGCAGCGCCAGCCAGGCATGCGCGCCCGGCATCTGTGCCGGCCACAGCCAGGCGGCGGGCAGGGCCAGGCCCAAGGTCGCGCCCATCTGGCTGCCGGCCGCCGTCACCAGGGGCGGCATGCCGGAGAGGTAGCGCTTGGTGTAGCTGGCCGAAATGCCGTAGCACAGGCAGGCAAACAGGCAGGCCAGCACGGCCCAGCCGGGCGCCACGCCCGAGGCATCGGGCTTGAAGGTGGCTTTGTCCCAGGCCAGCATGGCCACGCCGGCAAAACCGACGACCAGGCCCAGGATGCGCGAGGCATTGGGTTTGTCCTTGAGCCACAGCCAGGCGATCAGCGCGCCGAACATGGGCACGGTGGCGTTGAGGATGGCCGACAGGCCGGTGGTGATGGACAGCAGCGCGAAGGAAAAACACGCAAAGGGAATGCCCGAATTGAGCACGCCGATGAAAAAAATCTTTTTCCAGTTTTGCCTGAGCTCGGGCAGCAGTCCGCGCAGCCACACGATGGGCAGAAGGAACAGCGCGGCGATGGCCACACGCATGGCGGCGGTCGGCAGCGGGCCGAACTCCACCGTGCTGATGCGCATGAACAGAAAGGATGAGCCCCAGATGGCGGCCAGCATCACGAAGTCGGCAACCCAGCTTTTGGGTTGGGTGGCGGCCGCGCCCAGGGGCGCGGCGATGCCGGAAGGACTGGAACTCACTGCATGCTCTCCTGAAGTGCGCCTTCGAGTTTAAGCAAGGCGGTCTTGCGGTGCAGCCCGCCGGCATAACCGGTGAGTGAACCGTCGGAGCCCAGCACGCGGTGGCAGGGCACGATCACGCTGACCGGGTTGCGGCCGACGGCGGCGCCCACGGCGCGCACCGCCTCGGGTTTGCCTATGCGCTGGCTCACCTGGCCGTAGCTCAGGGTGTCGCCCTGCGGGATGGCCAGCAAGGCCTGCCACACCGATTGCTGGAAGGCCGTGCCATGGCCCAGGTCCAGCGGCAGGTCGAAGGTCGTGCGTGTGCCGGCATAGTATTCAGTCAGCTGTGCAATGGTTTGCCTGAGCACCGGGTGCTCCGGGTCTTCGCGCCAGACATAGGGCTTCACGAGCTGGGGCGGCAAATGCCGCTGGCCGGCAAACCAGACGCCGGCCAGGCCTTTGTCGGTGGCGGCGATGATCATTTCCCCCAGGGGGCTGTGAAAAGTCGTCTGGACGATGGAGTTGTCGAATTTCATCTTGTTCACCTTTTGAATGGTTTCGAGTGTCTGCCTTATCAGGTCTTTTTGAGTCCTAATGAGGCGGCTTTGGCTGTCTTGTCGTCTTGTCTCTTCGCGGGGCAAAGGCCGGCCCGATCATTCAGCGGCGATGTTCGCGCCTGGGCGCTGTACCGTCCAATGAAATCGAGGCCTGGCATTCATTCCGCTCGCGCATGAATCGCCGTCAGCCGGGGCGCTCCAGCGTGCCGCTCCAGGCGCGTATTACGGCGTAGCTACGCCAGGGTTTCCAGGCCGCCGAGGCCAGCTCGGCCTCGCGCGCCGGGTTCTTCTGGCCCTGCACGCCCAGGGCCTTGTGCAGCGCCACGTCGCCCGCCGGGAAGGCGTCGGGCCAGCGCAGCGCGCGCATGGCGATGTACTGCGCGGTCCAGTCGCCTATGCCGGGCAACTCTTTCAGCGTGGCCAGCGTGGCGTTCACGTCGGCGCCGCTGTGCAGCTGCAGGCGCTTGTCGGCCACCGCCTGGGCGATGCCCACAATCGCGGCCTGGCGCTGCTTGACGATGCCCAGCTGGCCCAGCGCGTCGCCGCTGGCGGCCGCCAGCACGGCGGGGGCGGGGAAGAGCCGCGTGAGTTTTGGCCACGGCGTTTCCACCGGTTCGCCGAAGCGGTCCACCATGCGCTGGGCCAGGGTGCGCGCGGCGGCCACCGTGATCTGCTGGCCCAGCACGGCGCGCACCGCGAGCTCATAGCCGTCCAGCGCGCCCGGCACGCGCAGGCCGTCGCCGTCGGGGAAGGCGGCATGCAGCACGCTGTTGATGGCCGTCGGGTCGGCGTCCAGGTCGAAGGTGGTGCGCACGCGGCGTATCACCAGGGGCAGCACCTCGCGCAGCGAGTCGCTCACGCGCAGCACCAGGCGCGAACGCTCTTCCTCGAAACTTGCCAGCAGCCAGCCCGTGTGCTGCTTGCCGCCCGATTCGATGCTCAGGGTCCGGCCCAGGCAGGGCTGGGCCGCTTCGCTGTCGATGAACTCGATGGCGCTGATGCAGCGCTTGCTGAAAAAAGCCAGCATGGCCTGCACGTCATAGGGCGGGCGGTAGCCCAGCCGTATGGTCGCGCCTTCGCCGACCTTGCCGCTGCGCTCGGGCCCCTGGCGCCGCAGCTGGGTGGGGTTGAGCTTGTAGTGCTCGACAAAAGCCGCGTTGAAACGGCGCACGCTGGCAAAGCCGCTGATCAGCGCGATCTGCGTGACCGGCAGGTCGGTGTCGGCCAGCAACTGCTTGGCGGTGTGCAGCCTGTGCGTCTGCAGGTACTGCATGGGCGAGACGCCGAACTGCGCCTCGAAGATGCGGCGCACATGGCGGTCACTCACGCCCAGCCGGGCGGCGAGCTTTTCGACCGAGGGTGCTTCACCGGCCCAGACCTCGGGCTCGTCGAGCAGGCGGGCCGCCTGGTGCGCGAGGATGTAAGAGGCGTCCTGGATGGACCAGACCACCGAATGCGGCGCCAGCTCGGGCCGGCAGCGCAGGCAGGGGCGAAAGCCGGCGTTCTCGGCCTGCGCCGCATGGTGGAAGAAACGGCAGTTCTCGCGCTTGGGTGTTTTCACGCTGCAGACCGGCCGGCAATAAATGCCGGTGGAAGTCACGCCGGTGAAAAAGCTGCCGTCAAAACGCGCGTCGCGCGCCTTCAGGGCGAGGTAGCAGTCGTTGTCGGCTAGAGGGGTGTTGTCGCGGTCCATGGAAGAAATGATACGCCGCGGGGCGGTTTTGACTGGCCGTTTTCGGACATGTCCCTTGACCCTGCGCTGACCGGTTTTTGGGGCCCCGCAATAGTCTGAACGGACTGGCCGGAAACGGCTGCCGCCTACAGGAAGCGGCGGGGCCGCCACCTACAATGAATCCGCTTGCGAACCCATCCCGCACCCTACAGGAATCGCCCCCGATGCAAATCAACCCGTCCATCTTCAAGGCCTATGACATACGCGGCGTTGTGCCGTCCACCATCCATGAAACGATGGCCGAGGCCCTGGGCAAGGCTTTTGGCATGGCGGCGCTGGCGGAGGGCGAAAAAGCCGTGGCCGTGGGCCGCGACGGCCGGCTCAGCGGGCCTTCGCTGAGTGCGGCGCTGATGCGCGGCCTGGCCGCCACCGGCATCGACGTGATCGATGTGGGCATGGTGACCACGCCCATGCTCTACTTTGCCGCCAGCACGCTGGCCGGCTCCGGCATACAGGTCACCGGCAGCCACAACCCCAAGGACTACAACGGCTTCAAGATGGTGCTGGCCGGCCGCGCGATCTACGGCGAGGACATCCAGGCGCTGCGCCGGGTCATCGAAGGCGAGGACTGGGTGCTGCCCGCGCAGGGCGGCAGCATCCGCCAGGTCGACGTGGGCACGGCCTACCGCGAGCGCATCGTTTCCGGCATCAAGCTGGAACGCCCGATGAAAATCGTCGTCGATTCGGGCAACGGCATTGCCGGCGCTTCGGCGCCCGCCATCTTTCGCGCGCTGGGTTGTGAAGTGACAGAGCTGTTCAGCGAAGTGGACGGCAACTTTCCCAACCACCACCCGGACCCGAGCAAGCCTGAAAACCTGCAGGACCTGATCAAGGCCCTGCAAAGCGGCGACGCCGAACTGGGCCTGGCCTTTGACGGCGACGGCGACCGCCTGGGCATCGTCACCAAGGACGGCCAGAACATTTACCCCGACCGGCAGATGATGCTGTTCGCGCGCGACGTGCTTTCGCGTGAGCCGGGCGCCACGATTTTGTTCGACGTGAAATGCTCGCAGCGCCTGGCGCCCGAGATCGAGGCCGCCGGCGGCGTGGCCATGATGTACAAGACCGGCCATTCGCTGATCAAGGCCAGGATGAAGGAAGTCGATTCGCCCTTGGGCGGCGAAATGAGCGGCCACATCTTCTTCAAGGAGCGCTGGTACGGCTTTGACGACGGCACTTATGCCGGCGCCCGCCTGCTCGAGATCCTGAGCCGCGTGCCCGATGCCGGCATCGTTCTCAACGCCTTGCCGACCAGCTTCAGCACGCCCGAACTCAATGTGGCCTGCAAGGAAGGGGAGCCGCATGCGGTGGTGGAGGCGCTGATCAAATCGGCGAAATTCGCGGCACCGGCGAAAATTTCCACGATCGACGGCGTACGCGTCGATTGGCCCGACGGCTTTGGCCTGATACGCGCGTCCAACACCACGCCGGTGCTGGTGCTGCGCTTTGAAGGCCACACCCAGCAGGCGCTGGAGCGCATTGAGGCCGATATGTTGGCGCTGCTGCGTAGCGTGAAGCCGGACGCGAGTTTTGCCGCCGCGGCTCATTAGGCCAACCTCTGCTCGGCCTCACTACCGTTCGGGCTGAGGCATCGAAACTCTCTTTGAGGGTCTCTTTATCTGCGTAAATCTGCGAAATCTGTGGATATAAATTCATCCGCAGATTTCGCAGATTTACGCAGATTGAAAACCCGGCGAAGCAGACGGAGGGCGAAGGTGGGTCCTGCACCTAAAATCAGCGTTTTCCGCTTTCACGCCCCAATGAAAATTCTTTTGGTCAAGCTGTCCTCCCTCGGTGACGTGGTGCATACCCTGCCGGTGGTCCAGGACATCCTTGCTGCCATGCCGGATGCACAGATTGACTGGGTGGTGGAGAAAGCATTTGCGCCCTTGCTGGCGCGCGCAAGCGGCTTGCAGCGCGTGATCCCTTGCGAGATCCGGCGCTGGCGAAAGTCCTTCTGGACGACGGCCACCCGTCAGGAATGGCGTGCGTTCAAACGTGACCTGCAGCAGGAAGCCTACGATGCCGTCATCGACCTGCAGGGCTTGACCAAGTCCGCCCTGGTGGCGCGTCTGGCCCGGCTGGCTCCTGGCGGCAAACGATATGCTCTGGCCAACCAAACTGACGGCTCGGGCTATGAGGCGCCGACGCGCTGGGTGGCCGATGTGGCGATCACCATAGAGCCGCACATCCATGCAGTGAAGCGCTCGCGTGAATTGGCGGCGCGCGCGCTGGGCTATGCTCCTGCAGCTGCGACGCGCTTTGGTCTGAAAGTGCCTGCAAAGCCCACAATGACCCATGACCACTTCCCCGCAGGCCGCATCGCCTTTGTCCACGGCACTTCGCGCGCCGACAAGGAATGGCCGGCCAGCCACTGGGTCGCGCTGGGCCGGCGCCTGAACACGGCCGGCTACCAGTTATTGCTGCCGCACGGCAATGCCGCGGAGCTGGCTACCAGCGAGGCGATTGCCACGGCGCTGAACGGCGCGGCGGCGGATTCGGCCCTGGTGCCGCCCGCGCTGGCGCTGGATGCGCTGGCCGGAGAACTCGCGCAATGTGCCGGCGTGATCGGCGTAGACAGCGGTGTGAGCCACATCGCCGTCGCGCTGGACCTGCCGCATGTGCAGATCTACAACTTCGATACCGCCTGGCGCACCGGGCCCGATACCCGGGGCGGCCGGCAGCTCAGCGTGTATGCGCAGCCCGCGCCAGGCATGGAAGACGTCTGGCAGGCCTGGCTGGCCTGCAGCACGGCCGGGGCCGCCGCATGAGCGCCTTCGTCCTCAAGCTTTATTCACTGCTGATGTGGCTGGGGCAGCCGCTGCTGCGCCGCAAGCTGGCGCGCCGCGCGAAGCAGGAGCCCGGTTACCTCGAGGCGGTCGAAGAACGCTTCGGCCGCTACACCCAGCCGGCCGAAACCCGTTCCGAGCTGGTCTGGGTGCATGCGGTCTCGCTGGGCGAGACCCGCGCGGCGGCCGTGCTGCTCAAGGCCCTGCGTGAGCGCCACCCCGGCGTGCGCATTCTGCTCACGCACGGCACGGCCACCGGCCGCGCCGAGGGCGTGGCCCTGCTGCAGCCGGGCGACGTGCAGGTATGGCAGCCCTGGGACAGCCCGGGCGTGGTCGCCCGGTTCTTTGCGCACTTCAAGCCGCGGCTGGGGCTGTTGATGGAAACCGAGATCTGGCCCAACCTGGTGGCCGCCGCGAAAGCGCGCGCCATGCCGCTGGCGCTGGTCAACGGCAGGCTGTCCGAAAAATCGCTGAAGCAGGCGCTCAGGATGTCGCCGCTCTCGGTGCCGGCCTATGCCGCGTTGTCGGCGGTGTACGCGCAGACGGACGATGACGCGCGCCGCTTTCGCCAGGCCGGCGCGACCGTCGGCGGCGTGTTCGGCAACCTCAAATTTGATGCCTCTCTCGATGAAGCCCAGCAGGAAAAAGGCAAGTCCTGGCGCCGCGCGCTGGCGCTGCCGGTGATGATGTTCGCGAGTTCGCGCGAGGGCGAGGAAGAGCAGTTCCTGAGCCAGCTCAATGCCATGGCCCAGTCGGAGCACGTGTCCCCAATGGATACTCCCCCGCAGGAAACGGGAAGCCGCTTCAGGATTTTGCTGGTGCCGCGCCACCCGCAGCGTTTTAACGAGGTGGAGGCGCTGGTGCGCCAGCACGGCCTGCGCGTGTCGCGCCGATCCGGCTGGGATGACGCGGCGGCAGGCCTGGCCGATGAGGCGCTGCAGGCCGACGTCTGGCTCGGTGATTCGCTCGGGGAAATGGCCCTGTATTACGCCATGAGCGACGTCGCCCTGCTGGGCGGCAGCTTCGCACCCCTGGGGGGCCAGAACCTGATCGAGGCCGCGGCCTGCGGCTGCCCGGTGGTGATGGGCCCGCATACCTTTAACTTCACCGAAGCTGCCGAACTCGCCGTGGAAGCCGGTGCGGCCCGGCGCGTGGTCGACATGGAGCAGGGCGTGCGCACCGCGCGCAAATGGATGGACAGGCCCGACGCGCATGCCGCGGCGGTCGCGGCGGGGCTGGCCTTCGCCGACCGCAACCGCGGCGCCACGGCCAGAACCCTCGAAGCGCTAGAGGGCTTTGTAGCGGCCGGCGAAAAAACTAAGCCATAGGCGCCGTAACCTCTTCAACTCAGCCGGGGCCGCGGGACTGGCTTTGCCAGACCGCAGGCGCAGCGGCCCCCTCGGGGGGCAGGGAGCTACACGCAGTGAGCGACCGTGGGGGCCATATCTCAGCGTGGGGGCTAACGTTTTTGATGGCAGGTGCAGTTATTGTGGGCGTAGAGGCCCAGGTGATGCGCCCAGTCGCGCAGCGTGGCCCAGGCGCCGCCGGTGGCGACTTCGTAAGGCGTGAGGCCGAACATGCCCAGGCTGATGGAGGGTTCCACTGAAACGACCGAGTGCCAGGTGCGCTTGGGAATGAACAGCGCATCGCCGGCTTCCACGCGGGCATGGTAGCCATGGGCTTTTTCGAAGGACGCGAGTTCGCGGACCTGTTCGGGCAGGCGCGAGACGTTGATGTCGCTGAGCGTGGCGCCCCAGTCGTACTTGGCGGCCGGGCACATGTGCTGGCGCTGGTCGGGCGAGAAAAGAATGAACTCCTTGACGCCCTGCAACTGCACAAACCAGTTGTGCGGGAAGTCGTTGTGCAGGCCGGTCACGGTATTGGCCGGGCCCATGAAGACGTATTCCCAGGTCATGCGGCCGGGCCACAGGCTCTTGATGAGCAGGTCGCGGCGCAGCTCGGGGTATTTCTCGAGGATGTCCCACTGCGCCAGGTACAGGGTCGTCGGCTTGAACGACTGCATGTGGGCCCAGTTCAGGTGAAAGCGCTCGCCGGGTTTGTAGCCGTCGCGCACCGGCTTGGGCAAGAGGCCTGCCATGGGGTCGGGCGCGCGCTGCGCGGCCTTGCCGAGTTCGCGCAGGTAGGGTGCGACCGGAAGAAAGGGGCGGCCCTTGGTCACGCCCTGCTCGACCAGGCCGTCGGTGAACTTGACCGGCACCTCGGCGCCCTTGCCGGCGCAGACGTCGGCGAGGAATTCAAACGACCATTTTTTCCAGGCCGGCCAGTGGTGGATGCCGCCCTTGACCAGCACGGGTTTGTCAAACGGCTGGCGGCGGCCCGTGCGCTTGAGTTCTTCCCAGGTGGTTTCCTCGATCAGCTCAAAGCTGGGGCCTTTGGGAACGTGCACCGGTGCGACGTGCACGCGTTCGGCCTCTATCGGCAGGGGCAGGGGACTGTGTGCGGGCATCAACATGGAAATTCTGGCCCGGGGCCGGGCCTTTGTTGGAGTGTGGTGAAGCGGGCAGCGATTATTTGGCCAGCAGCGCGTTGATCTTCTGCAGGTCTTCGGGCGTCAGCGTGCCGTTGGCCTGGCGCAGCTTCAGGTCGCCCAGCAGCACGTCGTAGCGCGCCTTGGCCAGGTCGCGTTTGGTCTGGAACAGCTGGCTTTGCGAATTGAGCACGTCGATGTTGATGCGCACGCCGACCTGGTAGCCCAGCTTGTTGGCGTCCAGCGCGCTCTGGCTGGAGAGCTCGGCCGCCTCCAGCGCCTTGACCTGGCCCTGGCCCGACTGCACACCGAAGTAGGCGGTGCGTGTGGCCTGCGCCACGCTGCGCCGCGCGCCTTCGAGGTCGCTTTTGGCCTTGTCGCGCAATGACAGGGTTTCGCGCACGCGGTTTTGCGTGGCGAAGCCCGCGAACAGCGGCACGTTGAGCACCACGCCGACGGTGGTGGTGTTGGTGCGGAAGGCAAACGGCGGGATGGTGGTTGCCGTGCCCGAGGGGTTGCGCGTGACGTTGTAGCTGGCCGTGGCGTCCAGCGTGGGCTTGTGGCCGGCCTCGGCCTTGTTCACTTCAAGCTCGGCGATCTCCACATTGCTTTGCGCCTGGCGGATGCTGGGGTGCACCAGCTCGGATTGTTCCACCCAGGTGTTGACGTCGGCGGGCGTCACGACCGGAAGGCCGACGGGGCTGGTCAGCGGCTTGGGCTGGGTTTCGGTTTTGCCGACCAGGGTGTCCAGCGCAATCTTCTTGACGCGCAGGTCGTTCTCGGCGGCGAGTTCCTGGGCGATGACCAGGTCGTAGCGGGCCTGTGCCTCGCGGGTGTCGGTGATGGTGGAGGTGCCGACCTCGAAGTTGCGCTTGGCCGAGGCGAGCTGCTCGGCCACGGCGGCTTTCTGGGCCCGCACAAAGGTCAGGGTGTCCTGCGCGGCCAGCACGTCGAAGTAGGCCTGGCTGGTGCGCACGATCAGGTCCTGGTCGGCGGTTTCCAGCTGGGCCTTGGCCAGGTCCACCTGCCGTGACGCCTGCTGGTAGGTGGCCCAGTTGGCCGGGCGGTACAGCGGCTGCGAGAGGTTGAGCGTGGCGTTTTGCGTGTTGAAGCTGCGGTCTATCACCGGGGCCGTGTTTTCAAACGCGGTGCGCGACACGCCGGCCGAGATGCCCGCCGTCGGCAGGATGCCGGCCTTGGCCTGGTCGGCTTTGGCAAGGTTGGCATCGTATTGCAGCTTGGCCGACTGGTAGGCCGCGTCGAAGGCGCGGGCCGATTCATACAGCTCGACGAGACTCTGGGCTTGCGCCAGGGGGGCCATGGCCAGCAATGCCACGGCGGCCGCAATCGACAGGGGCAACATCGCCGGGCGAGCCGGCGGTTTCTTGGGCGTGGTCATAAGAGTCCTGAAGAAATGAATGAGTCGGCGAATAAAAAAACTGGATCAGTACACAGGCACGGAGCGGTCCACCTGCTGCGACCAGGCATTGATGCCGCCCTGCAGGTTGACGACTTCGGTGAAGCCGCTTTGCGTCAGGTAGTTGGCCACCTGCAGGCTGCGCATGCCGTGGTGGCACAGGCAGGCGATAGGCTGGCCGGCGCCGGCCTCCTGCAGCTCCGGCAGGCGCGCCGGGATCTCGCGCATCGGGATATGCACCAGCCTGAAACCGTCTTCCTTGACCGAGGCGGTCTGCAGTTCCCAGGGTTCGCGCACGTCGAGCACCACGGGCAGGGCGGGCGCGCCGGCGCCGGCGTTGTCGCGCCAGGCGCTGAAGTCGGCGGGATTGAGCTGGGGAACCATGGGTGGCACTTTCAGGTGTGTCGTGATCGGTGGTGATTGGGTATCGCCGCCGGCTTTCAGAAGCTGAAGGCCGAGGGTTCGGGGAAGTTCAAGAGGCGCGGCGCCACGGTGTCCCAGGCCTGGGTGGTGCGCCAGGCGTCTTCGGCCACGCGGGTGACCAGGGTGGCGCGCATCACGGGCTCAAAACCCACGATGGCGCTCAGGCGCCCGCCGACCTTGAGCAGGGACAGCAGCGAAGCCGGCACCTCGGCGACCGAGCCGCTGAGCACGATGACGTCGAAGGGGCCGCGCAACGGGTCGTTGCCGGCGACGGCTTGCGCGAGTTTGGCGGCGCCGTCGCCGGTGCGCACCTCGGCGTTGTAGATGCCGGCGCGCTGCAGGTTGTCGCGCGCGGTCTGCGCCAGCGTGGGATCGATTTCCAGCGTGATCACCTGCTGGGCGCGGTGCGCCAGCAGGGCGGCCATGTAGCCGGAGCCGGCGCCGATCTCGAGGACTTTTTCGTGCTTCTGCACGGCCAGCTCCTGCAGGATGCGGGCTTCGACCTTGGGCGCGAGCATGCACTGGCTGGGGTTGGCGTGGGGCGGCAGCGGGATTTCCATGTCGACAAAGGCCAGGGCCTTGTGGGCAGCCGGCACGAAGTCTTCGCGCTTGACCACGGCGAGCAGGGAAAGGACCTGGTTGTCCAGCACTTCCCAGGGGCGGATTTGCTGCTCAATCATGTTGAATCGGGCTTGTTCGTAGTTCATGGCGGACCTGTGGTTGGGCGAAATAGGGGAGGAAAGGGGTGTGAAGAGGGTGTTCACGAGATAAACCTTTGATTTTAGCGGTCGGCCATGACAGGCGCAGGGTGGACGGGCCGTGCTTCGGCAGGGGTGGCGGCCCGGGTTTTGGGGCCGAATTTGCGCTTGAACCACTGGCCCAGGTCGTCCAGGTAGCAATAGGTTACGGGCACCACCACCAGGGTCAGCAGCGAAGAGGTGATCACGCCGCCTATCACGGCCTGGCCCATGGGGGCGCGCTGCTCCGAGCCTTCCGTCAGGGCAAAGGCCAGCGGCACCATGCCGAAGATCATGGCCAGCGTGGTCATCAGGATGGGGCGCAGCCGGACCTTGGCGGCATGCAGCAGGGCCTCCCCGCGCTCCATGCCGGGGAGGCGGTGGCCGTCCACGTCCAGCCGGTCGGCGCGCATGCGGATGGCGAAGTCGACCAGCAGGATGGCGTTCTTGGTGACCAGGCCCATCAGCATCACCACGCCGATGATGGAGAACATCGACAGCGTGGAGCGGAACAGCAGCAGCGCCAGCACCACGCCGATCAGGGTCAGCGGCAGCGAGGTCATCAGCGCCATGGGCTGCAGAAAGCTCTTGAACTGGCTGGCCAGGATCATGTAGATGAAGAGGATGGCCATGACCAGCGCGGACACCGCGTAGCCGAAGGACTCGGCCATGTTTTTGGTGGAGCCGCTGAACTGGTAGCGGTAGCCGGGCGGGAAGCTGAAGTTGTCGAGCACGGCCTTGATGTCGTTGGAGACCTCGCCGGCCGAGCGGTTGTAGACGTTGGCGTTGATGGCGACTTCGCGCGCCATGTCGCGGCGGTTGATCTGGTTGGGCCCGGTGGACTCCTTCACGGTCGCCACCTGGTTGAGGCGCACCACGCGCGAGGAGCCGTCGGCATTGCTGCCCATGGTGCTGCTCATGAAGGGCAGGCGCTCCAGGTCTTGCGGCGCGGTGCGGGCGCCGGGCGCCAGGCGCACATTGACGTCGTAGGTCTGGTCGTCGGGCGCGCGCCAGTTGCCGACCGTCTGTCCGGCTACCAGGGTGCGCAGCGAGGCGGCGATCTGCGACACCGACAGGCCCAGGTCGGAGGCGGCATCGCGCCGCACGTCGACCTCGATCACCGGCTTGTCGGCCTTGACGCTGGAGTCCAGGTCCACCAGGCCGGGGATGCCCCGTATCTTGTCGCTGATGGCACGTGTGAGCCGTTCGAGCTCCTTGAGGTCGCTGCCCTGCAGGGAAAACTCCACCTGCTTGTTGCCGCCCACCGCGTCAAGCAGGCCGACGTGCGTGACGGTGATGCCCGGCACCTGCTTGAGCCGCTCGCGCAGCACGCCCGACATTTCGTCGACGCTGCGCGTGCGCGCCTTGCGGTCCACCAGGCGCACATAGACACTGGCGTACATCTTGCCCTGGGCGTTGCCGGTGTTGAGCGTGGCCAGCGTGTATTTCACTTCCGGGAACTCGCGCACGATGGCCTCGACCTGGCGCGCCTTGGCTTCGGTGTTTTCCAGCGAGGAGCCCACGGGTGTGTAGAAGTTCAGCGTGGTCTCCGAGAAGTCGGCCTTGGGCACGAACTCGGTGCCCAGCAGCGGCACCATGAAGATGCTGGTGACAAAAATCAGCACCGCCAGCGCCAGCGTGGCCAGCTTGTGGCCCAGCGACCAGCGCAAGATGCCCTGGTAGCTGTCGCTCAGGGATTCGGTGGCACGGTCGAACCAGCCGGTGACGCGGCCTATGGTCTTGTCGTAGAAGGTGACGGGCGCGCCCTGCCGGCCGTGCGCTTCAATCGCCGGGTCGTGCCAGACGCTGGAGAGCATGGGGTCCAGCGTGAAGCTCACAAACATGGAGATCAGCACCGCAGCCACGATGGTCACGCCGAACTCGTGGAAGAACTTGCCGATGATGCCGCCCATAAACCCGATGGGCAGGAACACCGCCACGATGGAGAAGGTGGTGGCCAGCACGGCCAGGCCGATTTCCTGGGTGCCGTCCAGCGAGGCGCGGTAGGGATCCTTGCCCATCTGCACGTGGCGCACGATGTTCTCGCGCACCACGATGGCGTCGTCGATCAGCAGGCCCACGCACAGCGACAGCGCCATCAGCGTGATCATGTTGATGGTGAAGCCGAACAGGTTCATGAACAAAAAGGTGCCGATGATGGAGATCGGCAGCGTCAACCCGGTGATCACGGTGGAACGCCAGGAATTGAGGAACAGGAAGACGATGAACACCGTCAGCAGCGCGCCTTCGATCAGCGTGCGGCGCACGTTCTCGACGGCCACGCGTATGGGCCGCGAGCCGTCGGTAATGAGTTCCAGCCGCGCGCCGGGGGGCAGCAGCGGCTGCAGTTCGGCCACGGCCTTGTTCAGGCCGTCAACCACGGCAATGGTGTTTTCGTCCTGGGCTTTTTGCACCGTCAGCAGCAGGGTGCGCTGGCCGTTGTAGAGCGCCAGGCTGTCGAGTTCCTGCGCACCGTCGGCGATGCGGGCCACCTGGTCGACGGTGACCGCCGCGGCCGCGCCACTGCCGGTGTTTTTGCGCGCCACGATGATCTTGCCGAAGTCCTCGGGGCGCTTCATGCGCGCGTCGATCTTGACGACGCGCTCCTGCTGCAGCGAGCGGATGGCGCCCACGGGCAGGTCCTGGTTTTCGTTGCGCACGGCGTTGACCACCTGGTCGGCGGTGATGCCCAGCGACTCCATGGCCTGCGGATTCAGGTAGACATTGATCTCGCGCTTGGTGCCGCCCACCAGGGTGACCGAGCCCGCGCCGCGCACGTTCTCCAGGCGTTTTTTCAGCACCTGGTCGGCCCAGTTGGTCAGCTCGACCGCATCCATGGCCTTGCCCTTGCCGGCCTGCGGCAACACGGCGACCGACCAGATGGCGCGGCTGGCCGGATCGAAGCGCAGCACGCGCGGCTCTTTCACTTCATCGCGGAAGCTGGGGCGTATCGCCGCGATTTTTTCGCGCACGTCCTCGGCGGCGCGGCGCCCGTCAATATAGAGCTGGAACTCCATGATGACGACGGACTGGCCTTCGTAGCTGCGCGAGGTCAGCGCATTGATGCCGGCAATCGAGTTGACGCCTTCCTCGATCTTCTTGGTGACTTCGCTCTCAACGATCTCGGGCGAAGCGCCGGGGTATTCGGCGGTGATCACCACCACCGGGAAGTCGATGTTGGGAAACTGGTCGACCTGCATGCGCTGGTAGGAGAACAGCCCCAGCACCACGATGGCCAGCATGACCATGGTGGCGAACACGGGATTCTTGAGGCTGACCTGCGTGAACCACATGCGCGTGAAGCCTCAGGGCGCCGGTTTGGCGGGCGCGCTGGCGGCGGGCTGCGCGGAGGGCGGTTGCGTGAAGCGCACCTTGGTGCCTTCGCGCAGCGCGCCTATCTCGCCGCGAACGACGAGCGCGCCTTCTTCCAGGCCTTTGACCGCCACCACGCTGTCGCCGCCGGCGGCGCCGCGCGTGCCCAGCTCGACAGTCTTGTGCACGACCACGCCGTTCTCCACGGCCTGCACATAGGGCGCGGGCTTGTCGGTGCGCACGGCGCTGACGGGCAGCGCCAGCAGCGAGGCGCGCGCCGTGCCCAGCGTGCCCTGGGCGAACAGGCCCTGGCGCAGCGGCGGAGCGCCGGCTTCGCCTGCAGTCCCGGTAACGCCGGGGTTGTCGATGTTCAGGTAGGCCAGCACGCTGCGGCTGCCGGCCTGCGCGCTGGGGTTGATGCGCGCGACCACGGCCGTCACGGGCTGGCGGCTGCCTTCAATCTGCAGCTGGGCGCTCTGGCCCACGCGCACTTCCATGGAGTCGCTGGCGCTCAGCGTGGCCTCGAGTTCGAGCCGGCTCAGGTCCACGATTTCGACGATTTTGGTGTCTATGCCCACACGCTCGCCGGGCTGCGCCAGGCGCTGTGACACCTGGCCGGAAATCGGCGCCTTGAGCACCGTGTCGTCCAGCGATTTGGCGGCCACGTCGGTCGCGGCCAGCGCGGCCTTGTAGGTGGACTGCGCGGCGTTGAGGTTGGCCAGCGAGGTGTCCAGCGCGGTCTTGGAAATAAAGCCCTGGTCCACCAGCGCCTTGTTGTTGTCGTACTGGCGCTGCACCACGTCGACCTGGGCTTTGGCGGATTCGGCCTGCTCGCGGGCCTGGCGCACGCGCGACTGGTATTCGGCGGCGTCTATGCGTGCGATCACCTGGCCGGCCTTGACCACGTCGCCCTCGCGCACCGCCAGCCCCTGCAGCTCGCCCGCAACCCTGGCTTTGATGACGGCGGAGTTGACGGCCTTGAGCGAACCGGAGACGGGCAGGCCCTGCACCAGCTCGCGCACCTGGGCCTTGACCACATCGGTGGCGGCCAGCTCCACCAGGCCCATGTCCTTGACAGCGCTGCTGGCGGCCAGCGCCTGCTGCTGGGCCTTGCGCGCGCCCAGCGCACGCAGCACGCCGCCCGCGATGAGCAGCACGACGACTGCGGCGATCGCCCACTTGGCCCAGCGCTTCATGCGGCAGCCTTCTTGCCGGCGCGGGCTGCGGTGGCGACGGGCGCGGAAATGCCGTTCAGGATGGTCTCCACCTGGTGGGCGATGAATTTTTGGGGGTCCAGATCTTTCTCGCTGTTCAAGCACACGCCGCCGGAGTGCCTGGACAGGATCAGGAAGATCATGGGCGCGATCACGACGTAGACGGCGTAGTCCAGGTCCATGGCGTGGAACTCGCCGCGGTCCATGCCGCGCTGCAGGATGCTGCGGATCAGGTCATGGCCCGGCATGATGACTTCCTGATGATAGAAAGCCGCGAGCTCGGGAAAGTTCTTGGCCTCGCTCATCATCAGCTTGGTCAGGCCCGAGGCGCGCGTCATGCCCACGCGTTCCCACCAGACGTTCATGCAATAGGCCAGCAATTCGGGGCTGCTGCCTTCAAAGCTTTCCAGTTCGGCGCGCCACTCGGTGAAGCGGCCCGAGATGTTTTCACGCACCACGGCTTTGAAGAGTTCTTCCTTGCTCTGGAAGTAAAGGAACAAGGTGCCCTTGGAGACACCGGCGCGGGCGGCGACTTCCTCGGCGCGGGTCGCGGCAAAGCCTTTTTCCACAAAAAGGTCGAGCGCGGCATCCAGGAGTTCGCCCGGGCGGGCTTCCTTGCGGCGCTCGCGCTTGGCGGCGACCGCGGTGTTGGGGCTGAAAAGTTTGGAAAGCGACATAGTTACTGACTGACTGGTTAGTAATATATCTGCTTAGTTTCCGACCGTCAACCCAAAGCGTTAAGGCCGGGCGCCTGGACCCATAAGGTAAATCCACGGTAAAGCCTTGGCGGGCGCGGCTTTGGCGCCACAGGGGGAAGTGCCGGCTTTAGGCCGGCAGCCAGCGCCCGACGGCCAGCGCCAGCCACTCCCGCAGCACCTGCCGTGAAGCTTGCAGGCCCTGCGCCGAGGGCAGCCATTCCAGCAGCTCGCCCTGGGCCGGCAGCACATAGCCCAGCGGGGCGGGCGTGACGGCCAGGCCGGCCTGTTCAAAGGCCAGGACGGCGCGCGGCATGTGCCAGGCGTGGGTCACCAGCGCGATGCGCTGGACGCCGCTTTGCCGCAGCAGCGGCGCCATCAGGCGCGCATTGCCCGCCGTGTCGCGCGATTGGGATTCACGCCAGCGCAGCGCCAGGCCGTAGTCCTGCCGCAGCACACGCGCGGCGACCTCGGCCTCCGATTCGGTTTGTGTGCTGTGGGCCGCCCAGCCCAGGCCGCCGGTAAAAGCCAGCGGCAGGCCGGACTGCCGGGCCAGCCAGGCGCCGTAGCGCAGCCGCGCGGCGGTGGCCGCGGCCGGCTGGCTGTAGCCGTATTCAGGCGCCACGGGCAGCACGTCGCCGCCCAGGATGACGATGGCCTGGACCTGGCGGGGCTTGAGCTCGGCAAGGTCCAGCGGCGCGAATTGCGGCAAGGCCGTGCGCGCCAGCCACACCGCCGTGCCGTGGCAGCTGAGCAGCGCCAGCAGCAGCACGGAAACGGTTGCCAGCGTGAGCCCGCTTTTCTTTCGATTGCACCAGGCCAGCACCAGGCCCAGCAAGGCCAGCAGGAGCAGCGAGACCGGTGGCAGCGCCAGGCCGGCCAGCACGGGCTTGAGCGCGCCTGGGTCCATGGCCGGCTACGGAAAGAAAAAGCGCTTCTTAATAGAAGGCCTGCAGGCCGGTCTGCGCGCGGCCCAGGATCAGGGCATGCACGTCGTGCGTGCCTTCGTAGGTGTTGACGGTTTCCAGGTTGATCATGTGGCGGATCACGTGGTACTCGTCATGGATGCCGTTGCCGCCGTGCATGTCGCGCGCCATGCGGGCGATGTCCAGCGACTTGCCGCAGCTGTTGCGCTTGATCAGCGAAATCATCTCGGGCACGGCCTTGTCTTCGTCCATCAGCCGGCCCACGCGCAGGCAGGCCTGCAGGCCCAGGGTGATTTCGGTCTGCATGTCGGCCAGCTTTTTCTGGATCAACTGGTTCTGCGCCAGCGGACGGCCGAACTGCTGGCGGTCCAGGGTGTACTGGCGCGCGCGGAACCAGCAGTCCTCGGCCGCGCCCAGGGCGCCCCAGGCGATGCCGTAACGCGCCTTGTTGAGGCAACCGAAGGGGCCCTTCAAGCCGCTCACATTGGGCAGCAGGTTGGCCTCGGGCACAAACACGTCGTCCATCACGATCTCGCCGGTGATCGACGCGCGCAAGCTCATCTTGCCTTCGATCTTGGGTGCGCTGAGGCCCTTCATGCCTTTTTCCAGCACAAAACCGCGAATGCTTTCCTGGCCGCCCACCTTGCCGTCGGGGTCCTGCAGCTTGGCCCAGACGATGAAGACGTCGGCGATGGGGCTGTTGGTGATCCACATCTTGGCGCCCTTGAGGATGAAGCCGCCGTCCACCGGCCTGGCGCGCGTCAGCATGCTGGCCGGGTCGGAGCCGTGGTTGGGCTCGGTCAGGCCGAAGCAGCCGACCCATTCGCCGGTGGCCAGCTTGGGCAGGTATTTCTGCTTTTGCGCCTCGCTGCCGTAGGCGTTGATCGGGTGCATGACCAGAGAGCTCTGCACGCTGATGGCGCTGCGGTAGCCGCTGTCCACGCGCTCCACCTCGCGCGCCACCAGGCCGTAGCTCACGTAATTAAGGCCGGCGCAGCCATAGCCTTCAATCGTGGAGCCCAGGAAGCCCATGGCGCCCGCCTCATTCATGATCTCGCGGTCGAATTTTTCGTGGCGCGCCGCCATCAGCACGCGGGGCTGCAGCTTTTCCTGGCAAAAAGCGTGGGCCGCGTCGGCGATGGCGCGTTCGTCCTCGCTGAGCTGCTCCATGAAGAAAAACGGGTCCTGCCAGTTGAAGGTGGTTTTCATGGGTCTGTGTCTCCGAAAGAAGGGGAAGCTTGGTTTGCAGTGTAGGGGGCGGCCTGAACCTGCCGACTATCCGGGATTGTTGGATAAGCATGAATAGTTGTCTAATATCAAATATCGATTCAACGATATAAAAAACATATTCATGGTGCCTTCATGGAATTCCGTCACCTCCGCTATTTCCTGGTCCTGGCCGAGGAGCTGCATTTCGGCCGCGCCGCCCGGCGCCTGTCGATTTCGCAGCCGCCGCTGTCGCTGAACATCCAGCAGCTGGAGGCCTCCATAGGCGCGAAGCTGTTCACCCGCAGCAGCAAGCAGGTCGCCCTGACGGCCGCGGGCCAGGCTTTTGTGCCGGCGGCGCGCGCCCTGCTGGACCAGGCCGCGCAAGCGGCCGGCCATGCGCGCGACGTGGGCCAGGGCATGGCCGGCAGCCTGGCCATAGGCTTTTCGGGCACCATGCTGTACAGCGGCCTGCCCGCCATCCTGGAGCGCTTCCAGGCCGAGCACCCCTTGCTGCGGCTGACGCTCAAGGAGCTCAGCTCCAGCGAGCAGCTGGTGGAACTGGCGCACGACCGGCTGGATCTGGGTTTTGTGCACACCACGCGCGTGCCCCCCGAGCTCTCGCAAATCCTGGTGTCGAGCCAGGCTTTGGTCTGCTGCCTGCCTGCCGGCCATGCGCTGGCGCGCAAGCGTTCGTTGTCGCTTTCGGCTCTGCAGGGCGAGCCCTTTGCGGTGGTATCGCGCGCGGTCTCACCCGATTACCACGAGCGCATCCTGGCGATCTGCACCGAAGCCGGCTTTTACCCCGAGATGCGCTACGAATTGCGGCATTGGCTCAGCGTGGTCTCGCTGGTGTCGCAGGGAATGGGGGTGGCCCTGGTGCCGGCCGCGCTGCGGCAGTCGGCCATGGCCGGCGCGGCCTTTGTGCCGCTGGATGCGGCCACCACGCCTTACGACACGCACTGTCTCTGGAAAACCGCGCGCGACCACCAGGCGCTGGCGGCTTTTGTGAAGGCGGTGCGGGCAATGGCGCCGGCGGTTCCCCGGTGAAAGACCTTGCGGAAAGTATGTCCACCGCCGGAGGCCTAAAGCTGCGACCATGGGGCAGTTCATAGTCTTCAGGAGAACGGCATCAACCCGTATATCTGGTGTGTGGTGGGTGCGCTCTTCGGTGGCGCTGCCTGCTTGCTCGCGGGCACCCGCGAAAAAATCCTCATTCTCGAAAACCTCGGTGTCGGCGTGTTCGGCGCCTACATAGGCGGCGACTTCGTGGCCGCCATCCTGAGCCGCGGCAAGACCAACGACACGGTGTTCAGCATGGGCTCGCTGGGCCTGGCCGTTGCCGGTGCCGTCACGGCGCTGGTGCTGCTGCGGCTGATGCGCCGCGCCGTCGGCCCCATGCACCGCAGCAGGGGCCCGCGCCGCCGCGATTGAGCCCCGGCCGGGCAAGGGTAAGCGGGCCTGCCACGGCATGCGCGCGGCCCGCGGCGTAAGATTTCCGCTCATTTCACGACCAACGGTTTTCAGCGGAGATAGCCATGTCCTCATCCCTTCAAACCATCACCCTGGGCGGCGGCTGCTTCTGGTGCACGGAGGCGGTCTACGTCAAGGTACGCGGCGTGACCGACGTCGAGTCCGGCTACAGCAACGGCCAGGCCGCGCGGCCCAGCTATGAGGAAGTCTGCACCGGCCGCACCGGCAGCAACGAGGTGGTCAAGCTGACGTACGACCCGGCCGAGATCACGCTCAAGGAAATTCTCGAGATCTTTTTTGTGATCCACGACCCGACCAGCCTGAATCGCCAGGGCAATGACGCCGGCACGCAGTACCGCAGCGGCATTTATTACTCGACGCCCGAGCAGAAGGACGTCATCGACGACTTCATCCGCCAGGCCAGCCAGGACAAGCTTTTCGGCAAGCCCATCGTCACCGAGGTGCTGCCGGTGGAAAACTACTGGCCGGCCGAGGCCTACCACCAGGACTATTTCGAGAACAACCCCAACCAGGGTTATTGCGCCTTTGTGGTAGGCCCCAAGGTCGAGAAATTCCGCAAGACCTTTGCCTCACGCGTGAAGGACTGAGACCGGGGAGTTATCCGCAGATTACGCAGATTTCCGCAGATTTTAAAAACCGGAAAGTTGTAGTCAGGCTGAAACTGATCTTCATCCGCCGCCCTACGCGGCACAAGCGATTCAAATCATCATTTCTTTCATCTGCGGAAATCTGCGTAATCTGCGGATAAAGATTCTTCAGCGTGCGTGCCGAACCCGCCTCAAGCCCGCCGCTGCGCGAAGTAAAACCACTCCTGGCCCACTTCGCCGCGCGGGTTGGGGAACACCACAAAGCCGTCGGCCGGCGCGGTGACGGCTTGGCCGCCGTGCCGCGTGCCTATGGCCTCGCCGGCCTTCACCGCGTCAAAGCTGCGCCATTCGCGGGTGAAGCTGTCGCCCGCATGCTCGCGGTCCATCACGTCGACCAGGCGCAGGATTTCGCGCTCCATGGGAACGGGCGCCGCGGGCTGCGCCACCAGGCCCAGCAAGCCCAGCGTCTGCAGGATCGCATAACGCGCCACCAGCACCGCCTGCGGGTCTTCATGCTGGCCGCATTCCAGCGTCACGCCGTAGCCGCCGCGCGAGCGCATGTACTCGGTCGTGCCCACGCCGTAGTTCGGGTCGGTCACCAGGCTTTGCGCGCGGCTGGCCCCAGCTGCTTCGGCCGCTGCCGTGCGCCGCTTCACCCCGCGCGCGTAGGTTTCCAGCCAGCCTTCAACGATGCGGTGCGGACCGGTGTGCAGCGCCAGCTGCATTTCCTCGGCCGCATGGGAAAAGGGCTCCAGCGCGCCGTGGTTGTTCTGCGGGCCGATCATGACAAAGGGCGCGCCGCCGGTGTGAAAGGAGTGCAGGTCCAGCAGCACGTCGTGCGCATCGAGCAGCGGGCACAGCACGTTGGCGATGCGGTCCTCGAAATCCTGCGGGATGGCACTGGGCGCCATGTTGCGGTTGAGGTTGCGCTCGCCCATGCGCTGCTTGAGGCTGTAGGCCAGCGGGTTGGTCACCGGCACAAAAGTCACGGTGCCGCGTTCTATGGCCAGCGCGCCGCCGTCGATTTCCTCCAGCAGCTGCGTGATGGCCCGCGTGCCGCAGGTTTCGTTGCCGTGGACCGCGCCGGTGACCAGCAGCCGCGGGCCGGGGGCCAGGCCGTGGTAGGTGTGGGCGCGCAGGTGGGTGGGGTGTTTGGGGGACATGGGTGTTACCGTGAGATGAAAGGGTGGAGCGCCGGGCATGCCGCGTTCATATGAGGTTATAGCGCAGCGCCGGCTCGCGCTGCCGTTCGCGGTATACATTAGCCTCCATCGTGGTCAGGCATCGCGCGATGCGGCACAACAATCCGGCGAAAAGCATTTTTCAAAAAAACCGCATGCACGCTGTTTGCAAAACCCTTTTCCTGGCGCTGCTCGTCAGCCTGGTGCTTTTTGCCATTGCTTTCGGCACACCGGTGCTGAGCATGTTCACTTCGGCCAAGGTCTTGCAGTGGGTGGGCTGCACATCGGCCGGCTTTGACAACCCGGCCATACGCTGCGGCTACGGCGGGGGCGGGGTGGTCGGCGAGCGCTTCGGCCCGCTGAGCTACTGGTTCACCACCTTGCTGGCGCCTTATTTCCTGGTCAGGCATTTCTGGGATGTGATGCTGGGCTGGCTGGCACTGATTCTGCTGTTTGGCGGGCTGGCCACGGTCAGCGGCAAGGGCAAGCCCGCGTTGAAGCGACCTGCATGGCCGGATACACGTCCTGAAACCTGAGCCCGTGTTTCGCCTGCCTGACAATTGAACCCGCGCGTGGTTTTGGCGTGGCGGCATGGGCTTCATGCCTATGATGGATGCGTCGTTTGCAAAGACGGAGGCATCATGGACGCTGACCTTGAAGGCTTGTCGCGTGAACAGCTCATCGCTGAAGTGAAAAGGCTGCGGCAGGGCATTCGCGAACATCGCGACAGCACGGGGCACGCGTTGTGCTGGCACCATCCCGCGCTGTGGTCGCTGCTGCCGGAGAAGACGGACCCGCTTCCCGTGGTGCCCGACTGGCCACAGTTTCTGCGCGGCTGCCTGCGCTACCGCCAGTCGCTCGACGAACAACTGCCGCTGGCCCCCAGGAGCCACGAGCCCTATCGGGACTGACTTTACAAAGCCGGGCTGGAAAAAGGGACAATTGCGGTAATAATGCAACTCGATTGCGTTAATTCAAATCCGCAGGACTTCAGCACTGCGTCCAGCTTGCCTTCCTCCATGACCGACCGTCCAGCCGACCCGATAGACACCCTGCTTTCCGCCCACGGCCTGCGCCGCACCGCGGCGGCGCGCCGGGTGCTGGGCTGGCTGCTGGCGCACCCCGACACCAGCTACACCCATGCGCAGCTGCAGGCGGCGCTGGCCGGCGATGCCGAGGAGGCTCTGGATCGCGTCACCTTGTACCGCCTGATAGACCGGCTCACGCAGGTGGGGCTGTTGCTGTGCCGGGTTGATGCCAAGCGTGTACGCCGTTACCAGGCCATGCCCAGCAGCGTGCATGCGATTCCGCACTTTGAGTGCCAGAGCTGCCACCGCGACAGCCCGCTGGACGGGGCGTTCTCCGGGGCGCTGAAAGCCAATGCCAGCGACCTGGAGCGCGCCGCGCAGACCGCGCTGGAAGCGCTCAAGGCCCTGGGCTACCAGGGCACGAGCATGGACTTCGCGGTGCGCGGCGTGTGCGCCGACTGCGCGAGCAGCGCACCGGGCGCGGCCTCTTCATGATCGGCACGCGCGAGCTTGTTTACCGCTACGCCGGCGGCCCCGAACTGCGCTTCGAGGACGTGGACGTGGCGCAGGGCGGTGTGCTGCTGCTGCGCGGCGCCTCGGGTTCGGGCAAGTCGACCTGGCTGGCGCTGGCCGCCGGTTTGCTGGCGCCCGCTGACGGCGAGATCACGGTGGCGGGCCAGGCCATGCAGGCGCTGGGCAAGGTGGCCGGCGATGCCTGGCGGGCCGCCACCATAGGCTTTCTGCCGCAAAAGCTGCATTTGAGCGCGGCGCTCACGGTGCATGGCAACCTGGCCATGGCGCAGTGGGCCGCGGGCCGGCCGGCCGACGAGGCCCGCATTGCCGAGGCGCTGGCCGCGCTGGATGTAGAGGCGCTGGCCCAGCGCAGGCCGGCACAGCTGTCGGGCGGTCAGGCGCAGCGCGTGGCGCTGGCGCGCGCGGTGCTGCTCAAGCCTCGGGTCATCCTGGCCGACGAACCCACGGCCAGCCTGGACGACGAGGCTGCCGCGGCCTCGCTGGACTTGCTGCGGGCCACGGCGCGGCGGCAGGGCGCGACACTGGTGATTGCCACGCATGATGCCCGCGTGGCGGCGTTTTTCAAGGACGAAAAAGGCCTCAAGGCCTTGCAGCTCGGACGCCGCCAGCCATGAAGACGATTGCATTCGCCTGGCGTTACCTGTGGTCGCGTCCGCTGGCCGCGGCGCTCAATCTGCTGCTGCTGACGCTGGGGCTGGCGTCCATCACTTTCCTGCTGCTGGTCGGGCACCAGATCAACCAGGCTTTTGACCGCGACCTGGCCGGCATCGACGTGGTGGTGGGCGCCAAGGGCAGCCCCATGCAGCTGATTCTTTCGGGGGTGTTCCACCTCGACGTGCCGACCGGCAATGTGCCGCTGGCGGCGGTGAAGGCGCTCGAAAAACATCCCCAGGTCGCCAGGATCATCCCCATCAGCCTGGGCGACAGCTTCCGCGGCTTTCGCATCGTGGGCACCACGCCCGATTACATCAGCCACTACGAGGCGCAGCTGGCGCAGGGCACGCTGTGGGCCAAGCCCATGCAGGCGGTGATAGGCGCGCAGGTGGCGCGGCAGACCGGCCTGAAAGTGGGCGACAGCTTCACCGGCACGCACGGCCTGGGCGGCGGGGGCGAGGAACACAAGCTCAGCCCCTATGTGGTGTCCGGCGTGCTGGCGCCCAGCCGCACGGTGCTGGACCGCCTGGTGCTGACGGCCACCGAATCGGTCTGGCAGGTGCATGAGACCGACACCGCGCTGGACGACGACGATCGCAAGGTGCTGGAGGAAGACCGTGAAATCACGCTCGCGCTGATCCAGTACAAAACGCCGCTGGCGGCGGTGACCTTCCCGCGCTACATCAACAGCAGCACCGAGATGCAGGCCGCCGCGCCGGCACTGGAAATCACGCGCCTGCTGAGCATGGTGGGCGTGGGCACCGACGTGCTGCGCGCGCTGGCCGGCGTGCTGTTGCTCACCGCCGGCCTGAGTGTGTTCATCGCGCTCTGGGGCGCGGTCCGCGAGCGCCGGACCGACCTGGCGCTGCTGCGCATGCTGGGCGCGCCGCCGGGCAAGGTGGCCGGCCTGCTGCTGTGCGAAGCCTTGTGGTTGGCCTTGCTGGCCACGGTGCTGGGCGTGCTGGCGGGCCAAGGCCTGACGGCGCTGCTGGGCTGGGCGCTGCAGCTCGAAAAATCCGTGTTGATCGGCGCGATGTCATGGCCGGTCGAACTGGTAAGCGTGCCGGTATTGGCCCTGGGGGTGGCGCTGGCGTCCGCGCTGCTGCCCGCCTGGGAGGCCTACCGGGTCAGTGTGTTTGAACTTCTCCAATCAAGGTAACTTTTATGACCAGCGTCCGTTCCCTCAAGACCTTCCTCTCCGTGTCGCCCGTGCTGGCCGCCGTCGCCGCGGTGGTGCTCAGCGCCAGCTTCTCGGTGGCCTACGCGCAGCACAACGACAAGGACAGCAAGGAAACCAAGGAAGACATCCAGCGCCACCGCGCCATGGCCGCCGCCCACGAAGGTGCGGCCAAGTGCCTGGAGTCGGGTAAAAAAGACGAGGTTTGCGAAAAAGAACTGCAAGCCGCTTGCAAAGGGCTGGCCGTCGGCAAATACTGCGGCATGAAGCACGTTCACTGAGCCCGGCGAACCGTCCAGGCCTGAACCGGTGCCACACCTGCAGGAGTCCCGCATGAACCCCATCCTTCGCCATTGCCTGGGCCGCGCCTTCGCGCTGGCCTGCTTGCCCCTCATGGCCGCAAGCCTGCAGGCACAGACCCTGTCCTCGCCGGTGGCGGGCGGCGCCAAGCCGGCCGCTGCTGCGCCGGGTTTTGACCTGCCGGCGGGCCAGGGCGCCGGTGTGCATGGCGCCAACAGCCCGTTTCCGCCGCTGGCGGCCCGTGGCGACGTGGTGCCCTGGTCGGTGCTGACCGCGGTGAAAACCAAGAACGAGAAAAACCGCATCCTGCCGGTCTTCACCCTGGACCAGATGGCGCTGAACCAGAAAACCCAGCGCATCCAGGGTTTCATGATGCCGCTGGACCCGGGCGAAAAACAGAAACATTTCCTGCTGTCCTCGGTGCCGCTGACCTGCGCTTTCTGCCTGCCGGGCGGGCCCGAGAGCATGGTCGAGGTCAAGACCAAGACGCCGGTGAAATACAGCATGGAGCCGGTGGTGGTGGAGGGGCGTTTCCTGGTCCTGAACGACGACGCCTACGGCCTTTACTACCGCATCACGGATGCCACCAGCGTCAAATAAGCGCAGGGGCTCAAGTTCCGCCGGGGCCCTGGTCTGGCTGCTGGCCGCCGCGCTTTTGCTGGCGCAACTGCTGGGGCTGATGCACGGCGTGGTGCACGGCCCGCAGGCGCATCCCCATTCACATGCGCATGCGCATCACGACGGCGATCACCACGAACACTCCGTTCTTGCGCCTGCTGAAGAACAGAATGAAGGCGGTTGGCTGGCTTCGCTGTTTGCCTCGCATGACGGCGATTCGGACTGCCGGCTGTTTGACCAGGCCAGCCACGGCCAGGCGGCGCCTGCGTTCCCCATGCTGAGTTTGCCGCTGGTGCTTTCCAGCCTGGCTTTTGACATCTCCCGCGGCGAAGCGCTCGCCCGCTGGGCGGCGCTGTTTGACGCCCGCGGCCCGCCTTTCCCTCGCTGAAATTCCCTTCCAGTTGCTTCGCGCCGGCCGCCCGGCTGGGCGCAGCTTTGCCTTTTTGTTTTCCTGATTCAGCGAGTCACCATGAAACCACCTTTTATCAACCGGGCGCTTTGCGCTGCGGCAACGCTTTCTTGCGGCCTGGCGAGCGCCCAAGCCACCGCCCCCGCACCAGCTGCCGCCCCCAGCCTCAAGGAAGTCACCGTCACCGGCAATCCGCTGGGTACGGCCGACCTGATTGCACCGGCCGCGCAGTATTCGGGCACCGGGCTGCTGCTGCGCAGCAAAACCACGCTGGGCGAAACGCTGGACGGCGTGCCCGGCGTGAGCAGCACCTATTTCGGGCCCAACGCGAGCCGGCCCATCATCCGCGGGCTGGACGGCGACCGCATCCGCATCCTGGGCAACGGCGGCGCGACGCTGGATGCGTCCAGCCTGAGCTACGACCATGCCGTCACCAGCGACCCGATCAGCATCGAACGTGTCGAGGTGCTGCGCGGCCCCGGCGCCTTGCTCTATGGCGGCAGCGCCGTGGGCGGCGTGGTCAACGTGATCGACAACCGCATCCCACGCGAACCGCTGTTCGATGAAAAAGGCGGCGTGGGCGGCAAGGTCGACCTGGGCCTGGCCAGCGGCAATCGCGAAAAAAGCAGCGGTGTGTTGCTCGAAGGCGGCAACAACCGTTATGCCCTGCATGTGGACGTCTTCAACCGCGAGACCGGCGACGTGAAAGTCCCCACCGACCTGGCCTGCGGCAAGGGCGGCGTGAACACCATCACCCATCGCATTTGCAACTCCGACAGCAAGGTGCACGGCGGCGCGGCCGGCGGCTCGGTGTTTTTTGACCACGGCTACCTGGGCGCGTCGGTCAGCACCTACCGCAGCAATTACGGCACGGTGGCCGAGGATGACGTGACGATTGACATGAAGTCGAACCGCGTGGCACTGGAAGGCGAGCTGCGCGACCTGGGCGGTTTTATCCGGAGCGTGAAGGGCCAGCTGAGCCACACCGACTACCAGCACACCGAGTTCGAAGGCCCCAACCCAGGCACGGTGTTCAAGAACAAGGGCAGTGATGTGCGGCTGGAGGCGCGCCATGCGCGCATCGGAAACCTCGATGGCCTGGTCGGCTTCCAGGCCGAGAACAACCGCTTTTCAGCCGACGGCGCCGAGGCCTTTGCGCCCTACAGCAAGACCGCGCAGAACGCCGTGTTCGCGTATGAGGAATACGCAACGAGCTGGGGCAAGCTGAGTTTTGGCGGGCGGCTGGAGTCGGTCAAGGTGGAGTCGCTGGGCAACCCGCTGGTGGCGCGCTTTGTGCCTTTGACGCGTGACTTCACCCCGCACAGCTATGCACTGGGCGCCTTGTGGAATGCGGCGCCGGGCTGGCAGCTCACCAGCAACCTGGCGTATACCGAACGCGCGCCCAAGGACTACGAACTCTTCGCCCAGGGCCCGCACGTGGCGACCAGGGCCTGGGAAACCGGCGACCCCACGCTGGGCAAGGAAAAGTCCACCAGCCTGGACCTGGGCGCCAGCTGGAAGTCGGGCGCCAACAGCTTCAGCGCCAATGCCTATGTGCACCGCTTCAAGAACTACATAGGCCTGCTGGCCACAGGCAACCAATACGGGCAGGAAGACGGCGCGCTGAACCCGGCCGACCTGGACGGCGACGGTGTGGACGACAACAACCCGGACAACCCGCTGCTGCCGGAGTTCGCCTACACCGGCGTGCGCGCGCGTTTTGTGGGCCTGGAAGCCAGCGGCAACATCCGCCTGCTCGAGGGCGCGTCCAGCGTCGACCTGGCCCTGCGCGGTGATGTGGTGCGCGCCACCAACCTCAGCAACGGCCAGCCGCTGCCGCGCATCGCGCCGGCGCGTGTGGGTGCCAGCCTGGTCTGGGCCAGCGGGCCCTGGGGCAGCAGCATAGGCTTTGACCATTCCATGGCGCAAAACCGCGTGGCTGCCGGCCAGCGCGCGACCCCTGCCTATACGCTGTGGAACCTGGCCGCCACCTACCGCATGAAGGCCGGCGCCAGCAACATCCTCTGGTACGCCAAGGTCGACAACCTGACCAACCAGCTGGCCTACAGCGCGGCCTCGGTGCTGACCACCACGGCATTCCCGAAGGCGCCGCTGCCGGGACGCAGCCTGAAGGTGGGCATGCAGCTGGCTTTTTAAGCACCTGCCGGGAGCAGGGGGCCGGGGACGGCAAGCTAAGATTGCGCCAATGAACCAGCTAGTCTTTGAGTCCCTGTTCCCGGTTGTGCTGTTGATTGCCGCGGGTTTTCTTGCCGGCCGGGCGCAGTGGATCAGGGCCGATGCCATCAAGGACCTGTCCAACCTGATCTTTCTGCTGCTTACGCCGGCGCTGCTGTTTCGCACCATGAGCCGGGTGCGCGTCGAGCAGCTTGATTTCAAGCCGGTGCTGGCCTATTTCCTGGCCGTCATCGTGCTCTTCGGCGGCACCCTGCTGGTGCAGGGCTTTAACCGCCGCGCGGCCGTGCTGGCGCTGGCCAACACCTTCTCCAACACCGTGATGATAGGTATCGCGCTGATAGGCCTGATGTACGGGCCCCAGGGGCTGGTAACGCTGTTCACGCTGGTGTCCGTGCACTCGCTGGTGCTGCTGACCAGCGCCACGGTGGTGCTGGAACTCGCGGTGGCCCATGAACAGAAAATGGGCGCCACGGACGAGGTGACCAGCGCACCGCGGCACCCGGTGGCCACCGTGATGATGGCCGTGAAAAACGCGCTGCTGCACCCGGTGCCGCTGCCCATCATCGCCGGCCTGCTGTTCGCGCAGACCGGTTTCACGATTCCCGCCGTCGTCGACAAGCCGCTGGAACTCATGGCCAGCGCCTTCGGCCCGCTGGCGCTGGTGCTGGTCGGCGTGACCCTGGCCAACACACGCGTGGGCGAGCACTGGCGCCAGGCGCTGGCACTGGCCGGGGTGAAGAACCTGCTGCACCCGCTGCTGGTGTTCGGCCTGTGCCGGCTGCTGGGCGTGGGCGGCGTGCCCATGGCGGTGATGGTGGTGGCCTCGGCCCTGCCGATAGGCGCCAATGTGTTTTTGTTTTCCCAGCGCTACAAGGTCGCCGAAGAGCTGATCACCGCCAGCGTGGTGGTGTCCACCGCGCTGGCCCTGGTCACGCTGACTTTGGTGCTGATTCTGGTCGGCCATTTCGGCTGACACCTGTCCCGGAGTCCCCTGATGCAATTCCTCCAG
The DNA here is from genome assembly GCF_000282655.1 of Polaromonas sp. CF318. Classification (GTDB taxonomy): domain Bacteria; phylum Pseudomonadota; class Gammaproteobacteria; order Burkholderiales; family Burkholderiaceae_C; genus Polaromonas. The sequence continues at coordinate 53,663 of NZ_AKIV01000046.1, read as the reverse complement.
TCATTGCCCGTGTCGGCGCAGACCATAGGCCTGCTGCTGCTGTCCAACATCTTCATGACCTTCGCCTGGTACGGCCACCTGAAGAACCTCGCGACTTCGCCCTGGTACATCGCGGCCCTGGTCAGCTGGGGCATCGCGCTGTTTGAATACCTGCTGCAGGTGCCCGGCAACCGCATAGGCTTCACCCAGTTCAGCGTGGGCCAGCTCAAGATCATGCAGGAGGTCATCACGCTCAGCGTGTTCGTGCCCTTCGCCGTGTTCTACCTGAACGAGCCGCTCAAGCTCGATTACCTGTGGGCGGCGCTGTGCATGGTGGGGGCGGTTTACTTTATCTTCCGCAGCGCCTGATTCAGCCTCTCTTTAACCCAGCAGGGCCGCGGAACCGGCTTTGCCGGGCCGCAGGCGCAGCGCCCCTCTCGTGATGACAGGGGCAGGGAGACGCCGCAGGCTACACGCAGTGAACGAACGTGGGGGCGTTACACTTTCGTCATATTTTTGACTTACTCCTGAGGAAACCACATGCTGTTTGGCAAATTGCTGCCGCGCGAAGGCAATTTTTTCGAGATGTTCAACCAGCATGCCGAACGCATCGTGGAGGCGGCGCATGCTTTTTCCAAGCTGGTCGCCAACTACAGCGACGTGGAAAAGCGCGAAGCCTTCAACCGTGAGGTCGACCATGCCGAGCGCGCCGCCGACCGCATCACGCATGAAGTCAACCGCGCGCTGCACAGGACCTTCATCACGCCGATAGACCGCGAGCAGATCCACAAGCTCATCAATACCATGGACGACGTCGCCGACCTGATCCAGGACTCGGCCGAAACCATGGCGCTGTACGACGTGCGCCACATGACGGAAGACATCGTGCGGCTGACCGACCTCAGCGTCAAATGCTGCGAACGCCTGCAGGACGCCGTGGCGCTGATCGAAAAAGTCAGCGACGCCGCAACGGCCGAAGCCGCGCTCAAGACCTGCGAGGAAATCGACAAGCTCGAATCCGACGCCGACCGCGTGATGCGCTCGGCCATGAGCCGGCTGTTCCGCGAGGAACCCGACGTGCGCGAGGTCATCAAGCTCAAGGCGGTGTATGAACTGCTCGAAACCATCACCGACAAGTGCGAGGATGTGGCCAACCTGATCGAGGGCATCGTCCTCGAGAACTCCTGATCGCGGGCGCCTGAATCATGCAAACCGTACAGGCCGCCCTGTGGGTGGTGTTCCTGCTGGTCTTCCTGGCCATCGCCTTCGACTTCATGAACGGCTTTCATGACGCGGCCAATTCCATCGCCACGGTGGTGTCGACGGGCGTGCTCAAGCCGGGGCAGGCGGTGCTGTTCGCCGCCTTCTTCAACTTCCTCGCGTATTTCATCTTCCACCTGAGCGTGGCGGCGACCATAGGCAAGGGCATCGTGGCGCCCGGGGTGGTCGACACCCATGTGGTGTTCGGCGCGCTGACGGGCGCGATCACCTGGAACATCGTCACCTGGTTCTACGGCATTCCCAGCAGCTCCTCGCACGCGCTGATTGGCGGCATCGTCGGGGCCGTGATCGCCAAGGCCGGCGCCAGCGCGCTGATCGCCTCGGGCGTGTTCAAGGTGGTGGCTTTTATTTTTGTGTCGCCCCTTCTGGGCTTTTTGCTGGGCTCGCTGATGATGGTGGCGGTGGCCTGGATTTTCCGCCGCGCCACGCCGTCGCGCACCGACCGCTGGTTCCGCCGGCTGCAACTGGTGTCCGCGGGTGCCTACAGCCTGGGCCATGGCGGCAATGACGCGCAGAAAACGGCCGGCATCATCTGGCTGCTGCTGATCGCCGCGACCACCAGCAATGTGCAGGGCCTGCCGGTCTGGATGATGGCGACCACCGAGCACCTGCCGGTCTGGGTGGTGATCGTCTGCTACATCGCCATCGGCTTCGGCACCATGTTCGGCGGCTGGCGCATCGTGAAAACCATGGGCCAGAAGATCACCAAGCTCAAGCCCGTGGGCGGCTTTTGCGCCGAAACCGGCGGCGCGCTGACCTTGTTCCTGGCAACGGCGCTGGGCATTCCGGTTTCCACCACGCACACCATCACCGGTGCCATCGTGGGCGTGGGCTCCACCCAGCGCGCCTCGGCCGTGCGCTGGGGCGTGGCCGGCAACATCGTCTGGGCCTGGATTTTCACGATCCCGGCTTCAGCGTTCGTGGCCGCAATCGCGTATTGGGTCAGCCTACAGGTGTTCTGATCACTGAGATATCTTCTTCGCTTCTTCAACCTGGTATTCGAAGTAGCGCTGAAAGCTGAAGACGATGCTGGACATCAGTGAGATGGTGCCGAACAGCAGTGCAAACACCACCGCGCCTATGGTCAGCCAGTTGGTGTTGCCGGCCTGGGTGGCGGGCGTGCCGGCGTTGTGCAGTGCATTCCATTTTTCCGTCGGCATCAGGCCGTAATAAATCGCGGTCAGCGCCGTGCCGGCCAGGGTGAAACCCAGCAGGGGGATCAGCACCCAGGCCAGGTGGTCGTCCTGGCCGTACTGCCGCACACGCTCCACGCCCCACCAGCCCAGCGCCGCGACGATGGGATGCAGCCAGGCCCAGACGTCGCCCAGGCCGAACAGGTAAAGGCGGTGGATGCCGAGCTGGCCGCCTATGAAGGCCAGCCAGGCGGCGAGGGTTTTGTTTTTCGGGGCTTTGGGGGAGGACGCTGTGGCGGTTTGCATGCGGCGATTATGCGGCGGGCGGCTCGGGCGGCGGCTGGGTGTCGCCCGCGCCCAGGACTTTTTCCATGATGACGATGTCGCGCCAGGCGCCGAATTTCCAGCCGCAGGAACGGACGGTGCCGACCTCGGTAAAGCCGAGCGCGCGATGCACGCCCACCGAGCCGGCGTTGGCCGAGTCGCCTATCACCGCCATGGCCTTGCGAATGCCCACGGCTTCAAACCGCGCCAGCAGTTCGGCCAGCAGGGCGCGGCCCAGGCCTTTGCGATGCTGCCCGGGTGCCAGGTAGATCGAATCCTCCACCGAAAAACGGTAGGCCGGGCGCGGCTTGAACCAGTTGCCGTAGGCAAAACCGGCGATTTCCCCGTCCTGCTCGGCGACCAGGTAGGGCAGGCCCTTGGACAGCACGTCGGCCCGGCGGGCCGCCATGTCGGCCGCGCCGGGCGGCTCGGTTTCAAAGGTGCCCGTGCCGTGCAGCACGTGGTGGCCGTAAATGGCGGTGATGGCGGGAATGTCCTGGTCGCGGCTGGGGCGTATGAGGGGCATGGGGAAGGGGCGCGGGGCGGTTGGAAGCAGCGAAAGGGCAGGAAGAAGGGCAAATTTCCGGTAAAACCCTCCGGCAGGCTATAATCTCAGGCTTTGCAGCAATTCGCTGGCCGGGTGGCCATGTCGTGTGTCTCAAGCGCTGCAGAACATTGGGGTAACTACTTTACCGGTAAGCCCCACCACCCGAAGGATAAATCATGGTCGTTATTCGACTTGCACGCGGCGGTTCCAAGCACCGTCCTTTTTTCAATATTGTTGTGGCTGACAAGCGCGTCCGCCGCGACGGCCGTTTCATCGAGCGCATCGGTTTTTACAACCCGATCGCCACCGGTGGCGAAGAAGGCCTGCGCATCGCGCAAGACCGCCTGACCCACTGGATCGGCGTGGGCGCACAGCCGTCTCCGACCGTGCTACGCCTGGTCAAGCAAGGCGCCGCCAAGGCCGCCTGATCTCCGAAGCTTTTAATCCAAGTTTCGATGCAGCCCGGCCTCTCGCCGTCCGCGGGCTTGACACCCTCAAGCCTTCCGGACGACGCTGTTGAAGTCGGGCGCATCCTGGATGCCTGGGGCGTCAAGGGCTGGGTGAAAATCCTGCCGCACAGCTCCGATCCGGAAGCGCTTTTCGCGGCCAAATCCTGGTTTTTGCAGGCGCCCGACGCCAAATTCCGACCGGGTTTCACCGTGTTTTCCGGCACCGTCACGCTCGGCGTAGACGAAGCCAAGGTCCACTCCGATTCCGTCGTCGCCAAGTTCGCCGGCCTGGACGACCGCAATGCCGCCGAGGCCTTGCGCGGCGCCCGCATCTTTTTGCCGCGCAGCAGCTTTCCCGCCGCCTCCAAGGACGAGTACTACTGGGTCGATTTGATCGGCCTGAAAGTGGTCAATCGCGAAGGCGTTGACCTGGGCCTGGTGCGCGACCTGATGGCCACCGGCCCGCATTCCGTGCTGTGCGTGGAATACACCGCCCAGCAGGAAGACGGCGGCAGCGCCACCGCCGAACGCATGATTCCCTTTGTCTCGGTCTATGTCGACACCGTGGACATCGCCGGCAAATGCATCACCGTGGACTGGCAGCCCGACTACTGAGGCCCGCCGCTAACCGAGGTCTCTTGCGGGGCCTTTCCGGGTCCATTTCCCCTCGGCGCACGGCTCGCGCAAAATAGCCTATCCATGCGCTTTGACCTCATCACCCTGTTTCCTGAACTTTTCGCGCCTTTCCTGGCCAGCGGCGTCACCCGCCGTGCCTATGAATCGGGCCTGGTGCAGGTCAAGCTCTGGAATCCCCGCGATTTTGCCGATGGCAATTACCGCCGGGTGGACGACCGGCCTTTTGGCGGCGGCCCGGGCATGGTGATGATGGCCGAGCCGCTTGCCTTGTGCCTCGAAGCCATACACACTGATCGCGCCGCCGCCGGCGCGCCCAAAGTGCCAACGGTGCTGTTTTCCCCCGTGGGCAAGGTGCTTGACCATGCCGGCGTCGAAAGCTGGTCGGCCAGCACCGGTGCCGTGCTGGTGTGCGGCCGCTACGAGGGGCTGGACCAGCGCTTTATCCAGACGCATGTGGACCTGCAGATCAGCCTGGGCGACTTTGTGCTGTCGGGCGGGGAAATCGCCGCCATGGCCTTGCTGGACGCGGTGGCCCGCCTGCAGCCCGGCGTGCTCAACGACGAGGGCAGCCACCAGCTCGACAGCTTCAATCCGGCGCTCGACGGGCTGCTCGACTGCCCGCACTACACGCGGCCCGAAAATTGGCGCGGCCAGCCCGTGCCGGCCACCCTGATGTCGGGAAACCACGCCCATATCGAGCGCTGGCGGCGTGAGCGGCGGCTGGCTTTGACGCAGCACGAGCGCCCCGAATTGGTGCAAAAAGCGCGCGCGAGTGGCCATTTGAGCGAAAGCGACGAGGCTTTTCTGGCCGATCTGCTTGAAAACCCCGACAAGGATGCCTGAGAAAAGCCCTGGCTTGCTATAATCAAAGGCTTTTCGATCCTCTGGCGGCCACTGCGACCATCTGAATCATCTGCGGATGAATCCATGGATTTGCGGTCTTTAGCGTAGCGCGTGCATGAACGAAAAAGTTAGATGGAAAAATCATGAATCTGATCCAGACCCTCGAGCAGGAAGAAATTTCCCGCCTCAACAAAACCATTCCCGCTTACGCACCTGGCGACACCGTCATTGTCAGCGTGAACGTGGTTGAAGGCACCCGCAAGCGTGTGCAGGCTTTTGAAGGCGTGGTGATTGCCAAGCGCAATCGCGGCCTCAACTCCAGCTTCATCGTCCGCAAGATCTCCAATGGCGAAGGCGTTGAGCGCACCTTCCAGGTGTACAGCCCACTGATCGCCAAGATTGAAGTCAAGCGCCGCGGTGATGTGCGTCGCGCCAAGCTGTACTACCTGCGCAGCCGCAGCGGCAAATCCGCACGTATCAAGGAAAAGCTGGGCGCCTGATCTTCCGGTCCGGCTTGGCCGGACCCAGGGCAGCCCCAACAGCCCCTTTGGAAAAGCCGCTCACCGAGCGGCTTTTTTTATGCCCGGGCCTCAAGCCAGCAACCCATCGCCCACGTCAACGCACTCCATGAACTCCTTCAAGCCGCTGCCCAAGTTTGACCCGCGCAGCATCCCTGTGCTGGGCATTGACGACCACCTGGCGGGCGTGCCGCTGGAGCGGCTGTCGCCGCAGGCCCTGCGCGAGCGTTTCCGGCATCCGCCGGTCTGGACGCCCGAGCACAGCGTCGAGAAAAAATTCACCGACCGCACGCCGGCGCTGGCGGCCGTGCTGGTGCCCCTGGTCATGCGCGATGAAGTGACCTTGCTGCTGACCGAGCGCACCGCCAACCTCTCCACGCATTCCGGCCAGGTGGCCTTGCCGGGCGGCCGCACCGACGACACCGACCGCGATGCGGCGGACACCGCCATGCGCGAAGCCCACGAGGAAATCGGCCTGCCGCGCGACCATGTGGAGGTGCTGGGCACCTTGCCCACCTACGTGACGGGAACGGCCTTCATCATCACGCCGGTGGTGGCGCTGGTGAAACCCGGCTTCACGCTGCAACCCAACCCCGGCGAGGTCGCCGACGTGTTTGAGGTGCCGTTGGGTTACCTGATGAATCCCGCCCACCACCGCCGCCACGAGGCCGAGTTCGACGGCGTTCTCCGGCAGTGGCTGTCCATGCCGTATTCCGATCCTTCGATCGAAGCAGACAGCGGCGAAGCCCGCGAACGCTACATCTGGGGCGCCACCGCCGGCATGCTGCGCAACCTCTACCGTTTCTTGGTTGCGTAACACCCCTGTCCAAGCTCACTGCGTGTAGCTTGTTCCCCCCTCGAGGGGGGCGGCGCCTGCGGTCTGGCAAAGCCAGTCCCGCGGCCCCCGCTGGTAGTGTCCCTGAAATCTCCAGGCCAGCATGAGCCGTGGAACCGGCTTTGCCGGGCTACAGGCGGGCGGCCCCCTCGGGGGGCAGGGAGCGACACGCAGTGCGCGACCGTGGGGGCAGTATCATCCTTGCATGAGCTTTCTCGCCGTTTTGTTTGCACTCATCATCGAACAGGCCCGGCCGCTGGCCCGCGGCAACTGGGTTCATGCAGGCTTTCGCGGATGGGCGCGCTGGACCAACCGCAGCCTGGACGCCGGCAAACCCCAGCACGGCTGGATCGCCTGGACGGTCGCCGTCATCGTGCCGGCGCTGGTCACCATGCTGATCCACTGGCTGCTCTGGAACATCAACGTCGTGCTGGCCTTCGCCTGGAGCGTGGCGATTCTTTACGTCACGCTGGGTTTTCGCCAGTTCAGCCACTACTTCACCGACATACGCGATGCGCTCGACGACGGCGATGAAGCCACGGCGCGCGAGCTGCTCGCGCAGTGGCGCCAGGTGGACGCCAGCGAACTGCCGCGCAGCGAAATCGTGCGCCACGTCATCGAGTATTCGGTGCTGGCCGCCCACCGCCATGTGTTCGGCGTGCTGGCCTGGTTTTCAGTGCTGGCCGCGCTGGGCCTGGGCCCCGCGGGCGCGGTGCTCTACCGCATGAGCGAATTCGTCTCGCGCTATTGGGCCTACAAGCGCAAAACCGCCGCCGCGGCCGGCGAGGGCGCCAGCATGGCGCTGCAACTGGCCGCCAGCCGCGCCTGGGGCGTGATCGACTATGTGCCGGCGCGCGTCACTTCGCTGGGTTTTGCGGTGGTTGGCAGTTTTGAGGATGCCATCGACGCCTGGCGCAACTACACGCAGCGCTTTGCGGCCAATGCGCCGGCCGCTGCCGAGAACCGCAACGACGGCATCATCCTGGCCGCCACCTCCGGCGCCGTGAACGTGCGCCTGGGCGGCGAGGCGCTCAAGGCCGCGTTTTCGCCGAACACCTCCCAGGGTTTCCAGGCCGGCGGGCTGGACTCGGAAGACAACATCGCCACCGAGACCACGCCGGGCCGGGAGCCCGAGATCGCGCACCTGCGCAGCATCGTGGGGCTGGTGTGGCGCTCCGTGGTGCTCTGGATGGTGCTGCTGGCCTTGTTGACCCTGGCCCGACTGCTCGGTTGAGCGGCGCGGCGGCCCGTCAGGCCGCCGGGGGTGTCAATAACGGCTCTGCGAAAGCTCCGCGAACAGCTCGCTGTACAGCCGGTAGCGGTTGGCGCTGATGCTGCTGGGGTGGCCGCTTGCATTTACCTCGGCAATCACGCCGCAGCCCGGCTCATGCAGGTGGGTGCAGTTGTAAAACTTGCAATCCTGCGCATGGAGCCTGAGGTCCGGCATATAGCCGGCCAGGCGCATGGGCTCGATGTGGTGCAGGCCGAATTCCTGGAAACCCGGCGAGTCGATCAGGGCCGTGGCGCGCGTGTTGCCGTCCCCGGTATCCACCCAGTACAGCGTGGTGCTGGTGGTCGTGTGCTTGCCCGAATTCAGCGCCTGCGAGATCTCCGCCGTCAGCACGCGCGCATCGGGCACCAGCAGGTTGGTCAGGCTGCTTTTGCCGGCGCCCGAGGGGCCCAGCACCAGGGTTTTTTTTCCGCGCAGCAGCTCGACCAGTTCATGCAATTCCGCGGCCTGGGTATGCGCCGGCCTTGATGCTTCGACCTTGGGCTTGATCGCCAGCGAGAGCATGCGGTAGCCCATGGTGCGATAGGGCGCCAGCTTCGCCCAGGCGCGGGTGAAGGGCTCGCCCAGGTCGCTTTTGTTCAGTGCGATGACAGGGGTGATGCCTTCGGCTTCGGCGGCGATCAGCGCGCGGGTCAGCTGGCTTTCCGAAAACTCAGGCTCGGCGGCGATCAGGATCAGCACCTGGTCCAGATTGGCCGCGAAGGACTTGGTGCGCATCTCGTCCTGCCGGTAAAACAGGTTGCGGCGCTCCTCGATTTTTTCGATGGTGCCCTCGTCCTCCGAAGCCAGCCAGCGGATGCGGTCGCCGACCACGGCCTGGCTTTTTTTGCCGCGCGGGTGGCAGATCAGGCGCTCGCCGGTTTCGGTTTCCACCAGCACATGGCGGCCGAAACCGGCCACCACCAGCCCCGGCTGCGTTCCCGCCATGGGGGCCGCGGCGGGACGCCGGGGTTTGCTCAAGCGAGCAGGGCGTCTGCCTTGGACGCGCAGAAGAAGTCGCTGACGGAGATGCCGTTCACATCGTGTGTATTGAAGCGCACCGTGCATTTGCCGTAGCTCACCGCGAGGTCGGGATGGTGATCCTCGGCGTTGGCGATGAAGGCCAGCGCGTTCACGAAGGCAATGGTCTCGTAGTAGTTCTTGAAGCTGTAGGTTTTTTCCAGCGAGCCGTCGATCAGGCGCCAGCCCAGGGCCTGCTCACCGTTGAGTTTGCTCAACTGCGTGACGATTTCGGTGGCGCTCAGGGCTCGCCGGTTCTGGTGGATGGGGTTGCTCATGTCGCGGCACTTTCAAGGGAAGGGGCCATGCGGCCCAGCCGCTCGGAGGCGGGAGGGTGCGAATAGTAAAATTTCACGAACACCGGGTCGGGTGTCAGCGTGCTGGCGTTGTCCTTGTAGAGCTTGAGCAGCGCGCTCTGCAAGTCCCTGCCGTCGGTCTGGGCCACGGCATAGGCGTCGGCCTCGAACTCGTGCTTGCGCGAGAACTGCGCGAACACCGGCGAGATGAAAAAACTGAAAAGCGGCACCACCAGCAGGAACAGCAGCAGGGCCAGCGCGTCGTTGGCACCATTCAGGTTGGGACGTACTCCCAGGCCGGTATAGAACCACACCTGCGACGACAGCCAGCCGAGCAGCGCGAAGCCGGCCAGGCTCATGGCGAACATCGAGACGATGCGCTTGATGATGTGCTTGTGCTTGAAATGGCCCAGCTCATGCGCCAGCACGGCGTCGACCTCGCCGGGACTCAGCTGCTTGAGCAGGGTGTCGTAAAACACCACGCGTTTGGCCGCGCCGAAACCCGTGAAGTAGGCGTTGGCATGGGCCGAGCGCTTGCTGCCGTCCATGACGAACAGGCCCTTGGCCGCGAAGCCGCAGCGCTGCATCAGGGCCGTCACGCGCGCCTTCAGTGTTTCGTCTTCCAGCGGCTGGAACTTGTTGAACAGCGGCGCGATCACGGTGGGATAGAGCACCAGCACCAGCAGGTTAAAACCCATCCAGGCGCCCCAGGCCCATAGCCACCAGAGGCGCCCCGCGCTGCCCATCAGCCACAGGATCAGCGCCACGATAGGCAAGCCTATGACCAGGCCCACCAGCGTGGATTTCACCAGGTCGGCCAGCCAGAGCTTGAAAGTCATCTTGTTGAAGCCGAAACGTTCTTCGATGCGGAAGGTGCTGTACAGCGTGAAGGGCAGGTCCAGCGCGCCGCTGATGAGGCCGAAGCCGGCTAGCAGGGCCAGTTGCGGCGCCAGGGTGCCCCAGGCGGCGAGGCTGGAGCCGGCCAGCGCCTGGTTCAGCGCGTCTATGCCGCCCAACAGGGTCCAACCCAACAGTATGGCCGAGGCGAAAGCCGTCTCCAGCAAGCCGAAGCGCGCCTTGGTGATGGTGTAGTCGGCCGCTTTCTGGTGGGCTTCGAGCGAGATGGTGCCGGCAAAGGCCGCGGGCACGGCATCGCGGTGGCGCGCCACATGGCGGATCTGCCGCGAAGCCAGGTAGAACTTCGTGAGAAGGCCCAGCACCAGCAAAGCCGAGAACACCCCGGTGAAAAGAAGCGAATAGTCGGTCATAGCGGGCAGTTTAGGCGATCAGCGAGAATCTCGGCATGCCCGAAATTGAAACCACACTCAAAAAATCAGACCAGAACCTCGTCTGGCTGGACTGCGAAATGACCGGCCTGGACCCGGAAAAGGAGCGCCTCATTGAAATCGCCGTGATCGTGACCGGCCCGCAGCTTACGCCGCGCATCGAGGGCCCGGTCCTGGCGATCCACCAGACCGACGAATTGCTGGACCAGATGGATGCCTGGAACAAGGGCACCCATGGCCGCAGCGGCCTGATCGACAAGGTCAAGGCCAGCACGGTGGACGAGGCGGATGCCGAAGCGCAGATACTGGCCTTCCTGGCCCAGTACGTGCCCAAGGGCAGCTCGCCCCTGTGCGGCAACACCATCAGCCAGGACAGGCGTTTCCTGGTCAAGTACATGCCCAGGCTGGAAGCCTTTTTGCACTACCGCAACGTCGACGTCAGCACTTTCAAGGAGCTGGCCAAGCGCTGGCGGCCTGAGGTCTATAGCGCTTTCAAGAAGCGCCAGAGCCATACGGCGCTGGCCGATGTGCACGAGTCCATCGACGAACTGGAGCACTATCGGGAACACTTCCTGAAGTGATTCTTTGACTGGTTTTGTTAGGCTGGGTAAGTGCAACCTGCTCCTGAAATGAGAGCGTCTGCAAGGCCCGATAGCCCTTGATCAAGCGGGGGACTGGTAGAAACCCGTAAAACACACTATAATCGTGGGCTTGCGGTTGCACAGGGTGCGCTGCATTTGTACATCTACCTCACACTTTTGGACTCCAACAACGGAGTCACCGCTTCGGGCACAGCGTCAAGTTTGCCGCCCGGGCCGCATATTCGTTTGATGGTTGATGTTTTATTAACCATGAACGAATCCTTCCGCATCGCGGGAGGGGAAGTTTCCTGTTCCTTCGCCAAAAGCGCTGCGAACAGGTGATTAGTGAGAAAAACATGACTGACTCTTTTGAGGCTCGTGGCGACTTTTTGCCTGAAGCCATTGCCAACGACAACAACGACACCGCTTTCAACGCCGTTCCGGATTTTTCCGATGCGCCTGAGGCCTCCACTTCGCTCGACGCAGTCGTGGCCGAACCCAACGGCTTTGTAGCGCTCGGCCTGGCCAAGGAACTGCTGCAGGCCGTCGCCGACATGGGCTTTACCAAGCCCACCGCGGTGCAGATGGCGACCATCCCCAAGGCCATGCAGGCCCTGGATGCCGACCCCAAAGCTGCCAAGTTCACCGACCTGCTGGTTTCCAGCCAGACCGGCAGCGGCAAGACCGCTGCTTTCCTGCTGCCCGTGCTGCACACCCTGCTCAAGCAGCAGGAAGAAGCCGAACGCTTTGAGCGTGCCGAGTTCGAACGCCTGAGCGCTGAAGCTGTCGCCCGCGGCGAAGCGCCGCTGAAAAAGCCCAAGCGCAAGGACCCGACCAGCCCCCGCAACTTCAAGGCCGCCACGCCCGGCGCGCTGATCCTGTGCCCCACGCGTGAGCTGGCCCAGCAGGTCTGCGCCGACGCGATCGATCTCGTGCGCCACTGCCGCGGCCTGCGCATCGCCAACGTCGTTGGCGGCATTCCTTACCAGTTGCAGATCGCCAAGCTGCAGAACGCCAACCTCGTGGTCGCCACGCCCGGCCGCCTGCTCGACCTGCAGCGCAGCATGCAGATCAAGCTGGACCAGGTGCAGTTCCTCGTCGTCGACGAGGCCGACCGCATGCTGGACCTCGGCTTTGCCGACGACCTGACGGAAGTCAACCAGCTCACGATAGAACGCAAGCAAACCATGATGTTCAGCGCCACGTTTGCGCCCCGCATCATGCAGCTGGCCACCCGCGTCATGCGCACGCCGCAGCGCGTCGAGATCGACTCGCCGCACGAAAAGCACACCTCCATCACGCAATCGCTGCTGTGGGCCGACAACATGACCCACAAGCGCAAGCTGCTGGACCACCTGCTGCGTGACACCACCATCAACCAGGCCATCGTGTTCGCGAGCACCCAGGTTGAGTGCGACGGCCTGGCCAACGACCTGGTCCAGGAAGGCTTCAGCGCCGTGGCGCTGCACGGCGCGCTGAGCCAGGGCCTGCGCAATCGCCGCCTGATGGCTTTCCGCGACGGCCGCGTGCAGGTGCTGGTGGCAACCGACGTGGCCGCCCGCGGCCTGGACGTGCCCACCATCACCCACGTGATCAACTACGGCCTGCCCATGAAAGCCGAAGACTATGTGCACCGCATCGGCCGCACCGGCCGTGCCGGCCGCGAAGGCAAGGCCGTCACCATCGCCGAGTTCCGTGATCGCCGCAAGATCCAGGACATCGAGCACTACATGCAGCAAAACCTCAAGCCCAGCGTGATCGCCGGCCTGGAGCCGCAGCAGCGCTTCGCCCCCACCTCGGAGCGCCCGCGCGGCAACTTCGGCGGTGACCGTGGCGGCCGCGGCTTCGGCGGCGGCGGTGATCGCGGCGGCTTTGCCGGCCGCAAGCCGGCGGGTGGTTTTGGCAACGGCGGTTTCGCCGGTTTTGGCAACAACCGTTTCGAGCGCGACGACCGCGGCTCCTTCCAGGGCCGTCCTCCCGCACCGCAGGGTAACGGCTATGCCGACCGCTCCGGTTTCAACGACCGCGGCCCGCGCCGCCAGGACGATCGCGGCGGCTTCGGCGGCGGCCACAACGCCGGCTTCGCCCAGCGTGACGACCGCAATTTCGGCGCACGCAACGAAGGCTTCGCACCGCGCCCCGACTTCGCCAACCGCAAGCCTGGTTTTGCCAAGCCCGCCGGCAAGGTCTTTGTGCCCCGTGATGCGGCCAAGAAGGGCGGCAAGTTCTCCAAGCCCGTGCGCGACTGATCTTTAGCGTCGTCGTCACGACGGCAAACAAAAAAAGCCGCTGCAGACATTGTCCGCAGCGGCTTTTTCTTTTCCGCATCCGCGTACCCTGGGCCGCGCCCGTGCCGGCAAGTGCGGCCGCCCAGACGCTATGATGCGATGGCGGTGCCGGCAGTCCGGCGCCCTCCAAAAAGCATAGACATGTACGCAGCCGCCTGGCCCCCTCTTTCAAAGAACTGAAATCTTGCTTCTGCCGGTGCCCGGGCCTTTGTCCTGAGGTACCGCGGAAGTATTGCCCGCACCCCGCTGGATAGCTTTCCGGCCGGTGTGCCCGATCACGACCGCGCTTTCGATTGACGACGATCCACGTCGTGCCCGCGGTCTTGTCCATTTCATTTCTTTGGAAACTGTCATGTCCCTGTTCAATACCTTGATGGCTTCGGCCATTGCCCTGGCGCCGCGCGCGCTGATTCGTAAAATCTCACGCCGTTACATCGCCGGTGACACTGTGGCCGATGCAATTGAGCGCGTTGCAGCGCTCAATGCCGCCGGCTTTGCCGCGACGGTCGACGTCCTTGGTGAAACCACCGAATCACTGTCTCAAGCCGACGCTACGACCCGTGAATACCTCAAAGTGCTCGAAGCGATTGCGCGTGAGGGTTTGCGCGCAAATATTTCGGTGAAGCCCACCGCACTTGGCTTGTTACTCGATGAAGCGCACTGCGAGCGCAATCTCGAGCGTTTGCTCGATGCCGCCAAGGTTTACTCCATCTTTGTGCGCATGGATATGGAGGATGCGAGCTGCACGCAGCGCGAGATCGATCTGCTGCTGCGCCTGAAGCGCCGCGGATACGGCAATGTCGGTCTCGTGTTGCAGGCCTACCTCAAGCGCACCGACGCGGACATCGCTTCCTTGCTCGGTGCGCGTGAAAACCTGCGCATCTGCAAAGGGATTTATGTCGAGGATCACGAACATCTCGTTGAAAGGGCCTGGCAAGACCGGCGCGCGATCAATCCGCACTTTCTGCGGCATGTCGCGTCTTGCTTCGAGAGCGGCACCTTCGTGGGCGTTGCGACGCATGACGAAGAACTCGTCGACGAAGTGATCGCACTGGCGCGCCGCCGGCAGGTGCCCCATGCGGCGTTCGAGTTCCAGATGCTGCTCGGTGTGCGCGAGAGCCTGCGCGACCGCCTGTTCAAAGAGGGTTACGCGGTCCGCATCTACGTGCCCTACGGCAGGGACTGGTACGGCTACAGCATGCGGCGCATCAAGGAAAATCCGCGCATCGCCGGCTACCTGTTGCGCGCCCTGCTGACCCGCTGAGGGATTCAGCTCATGCCGTTGCGGCTGGCCAGTTCGACAAACAGCGCCGACTGGTCCAGGTCGGTCAGGCCGTTCTCCACGCCCCCGGCATAAAGCCGCTCGAACAGCGACGTGATCGGTACTTCAAAGCCGATCTCCTGCGCGGTCGCCAGTGCGTTGCGCATGTCCTTGAGCTGGATGTCCATGCGCGCGCGCGGCGCGAAGTCGCGCTCCAGCATGCGCTGGCCGTGCACTTGCAGCACGCGGCTGTCGGCAAAGCCGCCGGTGATGGCTTCCCTGACTTTGGCCATGTCGGCCCCGCCGCGCGAGGTGAACAGCAACGCTTCGGCCACCGCGCCAATCGTGATTCCCACAATCATCTGGTTGGCCAGCTTGGTGAGCTGGCCGCTGCCGTGCGGGCCCACGTGGGTCGCGCGGCCGAAGTGATGGAGCACCGGCAAGGCCCTGGCGAAATCTTCCGGCTTGCCGCCGGCCATGATGGCCAGCGTGCCGGTTTCCGCGCCGCCGGGGCCGCCCGACACGGGGGCATCGAGGTGCGAAATGCCCAGCGCGCCCAGGCGCGCCGCATGGTCGCGCGCTTCGCGCGGCTGGATGGACGCCATGTCGAGAAAGAGGGCGCCCGGCTTCATCGCGGCGGCCACGCCTTGCGCGAACAGCACCTCTTCGACCACCGGGCCGCTTTCGAGCATGCTGATGACGATCTCGGCGTTCGCCACCGCGGCGGCGGCACGCGCGTGCACGGCGGCGCCCAGCGCCGCCAGCGGCCCGGCCTTGGCCGGCGTGCGGTTCCACACCTGCGGTGCGCAGCCGGCTGCGCAAAGCCGCCTGGCCATGGGAAGCCCCATGATGCCCGTGCCCAGGAAGGCGATGCGGGGAAGGGGCGTGTCGCTGGCGGTGGTCATTCGGGTCCTCACAGTGGCTTTTAGCCATCATGAGGCCGGCCGCGCGAGAAGGCTGTCAGCGAGCTTTCTAGGCAGCGTTTCAGGATGTTTTTATGCCGCTTTTTTCAGGGCCGGCGCGAACATGGCTTCCATTTCCTGCCGCACTTTACAGGCCGGGGTGGAGGTGTCCATGGCCACGTCGCCCCAGCTCAGGCTCTGGCCCTTCTTGACCGCGCGCACCACCTTGACCTGGTGCGCCAGGCCCAAGGGCAGGCCGCCCATCTTTATGGAGGTATCGGCCGGCAGCAGCTTGCCCCAAACGGTGTAGCCGCCTTCGCCGTCAAGCATGTCGCCGGGCTGCAGGTCGCGCTTGGCCGTGGCCACCACGTCGGCGTTCCAGCAGGTCGCCACGCCGGTCGGCTCGCCGCGCAGCGCGACGCTGGCGACCGAGACGCCGACCTCCAGGCCTATCAGGTGCCAGCGCTTGTACAGCGTGAAATAGCGCCCGCTCGGATCGGTGTGGGCGTTGTATTCCTCAAAGCAGTTCTTGATGTAGTCGGTCTCGGCCTCCACCGTCACCCAGACCCCCATGCGGATGTCATAGGGGATCTTGCGGCCGTTGGCTTCCAGCGAAGAGATGACTTCCACCATGCCCTTGCGCTCCAGCACGCCGCCTTCGCTGATGGGTCGTGTCACATAAGGGATGTCTTCCACGCTGGCAGGCGGGTAGAGCAGGCCGTTGCTGGGCACCGTGAGGCCCGTGGCGTTGGCGACAGCCGTGGATTCGATGGAGGGCTTGGAGCCGTCCAGGAAACTGTTAAACATCTTCGGGTTCAGCCCGCCGCGCGCGGCCTGCTCGGGCGTGAGGCCGTAATTGCCCCACACGGTCTCGGGCGTGGACTCGCAAAAATGCGGCAGCCATTTGTGGCCGCGGCCCGCCGCCACCACCGGGAAGCCACAGGTGCGCGCCCAGTCCACCAGGTCGCAGATCAATGCCGGCTGGTCGCCGAAGGCCAGCGAATACACCACACCGGCCTGCGCCGCCTTGCGCGCCAGCAGCGGGCCGCAAAAAGCGTCGGCCTCCACCGTGACGTTGACCACATGCTTGTCGTGCGCGAAGGCCTGCAGGCAATGCTCCACCGCGGCAATCGGGTTGCCGGTGCACTCCACAACGATGTCGATCTGCGGATGCGTGACCACCGCCTGCCAGTCGTCGGTAACCCAGGTCGTGCCGGCCTTGATGGCCGCCTGCGCCGAGGCGGCCTGGGCCATCTCGGGTTTCCAGCCCACGCGGGCGAGGTTGGTGCGCGCCGCCTCTGGCGACAGGTCGGCAATCGCCACCAGGTGCACGCCGGTCGTGCGGGGAATTTGCGCCAGGTACATGGAACCGAATTTGCCGGCGCCTATCAGGCCTATGCGCACCGGTTTGTTGTCGGCCGCGCGTTGCTGGAGTTTGGAGTAAAGATTCATATCACTTTCTCTGTTGGGCTCCGCGCAACCTGGGATGGTGGGAGTGGAGCGCGCATCTTTTCGAGGGATCACCGTGGAACTGGCTTTGCCAGGCCACTGGTGATGCCCCTTGAGGGGGAGGCTGCTACACGAAGTGAGCGAGCAACGGGGGGAACGACATTTATGCTGCCTTGCGCTCAGGCGAGATTTCCTCCATCGAGGTCTGCAGCGCCGAGGCCGGCACGCCATCCTTCCAGGGCAGGTCCACCGGGTAGTCCTTGAGCAGGCAGTCGTCGGGCAGGCAGCTGATGGGCCTGAAGTCGCGGTGGGCGATGTACTCGGGGCGCTTGTGGCGGCGTATGTGGTTGCTGACGGCGCACAGGCTCAGGTAGACGCTGACCCGGTTAAAGGGCGAGAGGTTGCTGCCCGAGGCGTGCACCAAGCAGGAGTGGAACAAAATCATGGAGCCGGCCGGGCCCTTGGGGCTGACGATGCCGCCTTGCTTGCCGCCGGCGCGCTGCACCAGCTGGCGTATCAGGTCGTTGTCCACCGTCCAGAGGGGATAGCTGGTGGTGGTGAGGTCGTGTTTTGCATCGACCACGCCTTTTTTGTGGCTGCCCGGGATGAACATCAGCGGACCGTTGTGCTCGGTTACCTCGTCCAGGAAGATGGCCACGTTCATCGCGCGCTCGGTCGGCATCATGTCGTCGTTGAGCCAGGTGCCGTAGTCCTGGTGCCATTGCCAGACATCGCCTTCAAAAGCCATCTTGCCGTTGATCTTGAACTGGTGCATATAGAGCTGCTCGCCCAGCAGGTCCTCCACCGGCTCGACCATGCGCGGGTGCTGGGCCAGGCGCGCAAAGGGCTCGCTGTACATATGCGCCGCGAAGTTGGTGCGCACCGCGTCCTTGCCTTTTTCGCGGATGTTGTAGTTCTCGCGCCGCTCGTAGAGTTCGGGCACGGCGTCATTGAGCACCTGGGTTTCCTCCGGCGTGAACAGGCCGGGGAAAAACAGGTAACCGTCGCGGTCGAATTGGGCAAGCTGTTCGGGGCTCAGTCTCATTGCATGTCTCCTTCGGTCGTTGTTCGGATGCTTCAGGGAGCGGTGGACGCGGCGGGCTGGGCCAGCGCGCTGGACAGCAGCCTGGCCAGGTTGTGGCCGGCTTCTTCACCATGCTCGCGTATCAGCGCCTCGGCCTTGTCGGCGTCGCCGGCGGCAATGGCCTCGGCGATGGCCTCGTGTTCGTCCCAGATCGATTCGCGCATGGTCGACAGCTGCAGCACGGCGCCCATGGCGCGGCGTATGTGATGCCAGTGCAGCTGCGCGCTCTGGGCGATCAGCGGGTTGCCCGAGGCTTCATAAATCGCCGCATGAAAGCGCGCATCGGCCGCCATCATGGCCTTGACGTCACTGCCGCGCGCGGCTTCGCGGCCCTGGCTGACCAACCGCGGGTCCAACCGGGCGCGAGCCTGCGCGGCCAGCCGGGCGGCCAGCGCATCCAGCGCGCTGCGCACCTGGTAAATCTGCACCAGCGAGGCCACGTCCAGCGGCGCGACCAGCACGCCGCGGCCGGGCGCATCCAGCACAAAACCGTCTTTTTTCAGCAGCCGCAAGGCCTGCAGCACCGGCTGGCGCGAGACCGCGAGCTGCGCGGCAATCTCTTCCTGCGTGATGCGCGCGCCCGGCGCCAGCGAGCCCTCGCTGATGGCGTCCAGCAGGTTGCGGTAGACCTGGTCGACCAGGTCGGGGGTGGATTCGATTTTGATCAGCTGGGATGGCATATTTGTACTCTGTATACAGAATACGCTGATCGACTGACCAATGGTTCCGGGTTTACCCGTATCCGGCTGCGCGCGGGCCGGGCTGTGCCAAGATGGCGGCCACTGACTGCTTTGCCATTTTTCAGGAGAACAACAATGAACCCCTTCGATCCCGCCTGGCTGGACCGCATGTACAACAACCGCGCGCTGGTGCCGGACCACCCGGCCTACTTTGCGCGCTGGGCCGCCGACTCACAAGCCGTGCGCAAGCGCCTGCCCTGCCAGGTCGATGTGCCCTACGGCAACCATGCGGGCGAAATGCTGGATGTGTTTCCGGCCGGCGGCTTCGGCGTCCACGGCGCCCAGCTGGGCAAGGGAGCGCCGGTGCTGGTGTTTATCCACGGCGGCTACTGGCGGGCCCTGGACAAGTCCGACCACTCCTTCATCGTGCCGCCCTTCGCCGAGGCCGGCGCCTGTGTCGTGGTGCCCAACTACGCCCTGTGCCCCGCGGTGACGATTCCCGAGATCACGATGCAGATGGTCAAGGCCCTGGCCTGGACCTGGCGCCACATCGCCCGCTACGGCGGCGACCCCAGCCGCATCACGGTGGCCGGGCATTCGGCCGGCGGACACCTGGCGGCCATGCTCTTGCTGTGCGACTGGAAGGCCTATGCCGACGACCTGCCGGCGGACCTGGTGAAAAATGCGCTGTCGATTTCAGGCCTTTACGACCTGGAGCCCATGCGCCACGCGCCTTTCGTGAAAGACTCGCTCAAGCTCACGCCCGAGCAGGTCGCCAAGGCCAGCCCGGCGCTGCTGCCGGCGCCGCGCCGCGGCACGCTCTACAGCGTGGCGGGGGCTGACGAAAGCGCCGAGTTCCTGCGCCAGAACCTGCTGATCCAGCAGGCCTGGGGCGAGCGCATCGTGCCGGTGTGCGAATCGCATCTGCGCCGCAACCACTTCAGCGCGTTGGATGCATTGGCTGAAACGGATCACCGCCTGCACGGCCTGGCGCTGGACTTGCTGGGGCTTTCCGCCAAGACCTGAGCGGCGGGCCCTACATGAGCAGGTGCTCACCCGCGTTGTCGCCGCCCAGCGTGACGTAGTTGACCTTGCGGATGTCCAGCAGCCGGGTGCCGCCGGCATAGCTGATGGAGCTCTGGATGTCTTCCTCCATTTCGCGCAGCGTGTCGGCCAGCGTGCCCTTGACCGGCTCCAGGATGCGCTTGCCCTCGACGTGCTTGTACTCGCCCTTGTTGAAGTCCGAGGCGCTGCCGTAGTACTCCTTGAAGAGCTTGCCGTCGACCTCGACGGTCTTGCCCGGGCTTTCTTCCAGGCCCGCGAGCATGGAGCCGATCATGACCATGGTCGCGCCAAAGCGCACCGATTTTGCGATGTCGCCGTGCTCGCGGATGCCGCCGTCGGCAATGATGGGCTTGGTCGCCACGCGCGCGCACCACTTGAGCGCGGACAGCTGCCAGCCGCCGGTGCCGAAGCCGGTTTTCATCTTGGTGATGCAGACCTTGCCCGGGCCAATGCCGACCTTGGTCGCGTCGGCGCCCCAGTTTTCGAGGTCGATCACGGCTTCGGGCGTGCCGACGTTGCCGGCGATCACAAAAGAGGCCGGCAGCTTCTGCTTGAGGTAGGCGATCATCTTCTGCACGGTATCTGCATGGCCGTGCGCGATGTCGATGGTGATGTACTCGGGCACCAGGCCCTCGGCGGCCAGGCGGTCCACCGTGGCGTAGTCGGGCTTTTTCACGCCCAGCGAGATGGAGGCGTAGGCGCCGCGGGCCTTCATGTCTTTCACGAACTGGACGTTGTCCAGGTCGAAGCGGTGCATCACGTAGAAGTAGCCGTTCTTCGCCATCCAGGCGCAGATCTCCTCGTTGACCACCGTCTTCATATTGGCCGGCACCACCGGGATACGGAAGCTGCGCCCGCCCAGCGTCGCGCTGGCGTCGCATTCTGAACGGCTCTCCACGCGGCATTTGCGCGGCAGCAGCAGGATGTTGTCGTAGTCGAAGATTTCCATGATTCCCAAGCTCCTGAAAAAACTGTTGAAGAACAGAAGGCGCTTGGACTGGACCGGCTTTCGTTGCCTGGGCGGCAACAAAAAAACTCTCGCAAGAGAGTTTCAGCGGAAGCTGACAATTGCCCGCAGGGCTTGTCATGCTGAAGCTAAAACCGGGCGCAATTGCTTGGGCCCGGTGATTGATTCTAGGCGCCTCTCATGCCGGCGGCATTCGCCAAAGCGGTATAGCCTTTATATGCACAGTGGCATCACGCTTTTGGGCGGCTTCAGCGCAGCTCGATCTCGGCCACGCGCACCGTTTCCTGGCCGCGCGTGAGCCGCAAGGTGGTCCATTCGTCGCGCGCCTGCGGTGTGCCGAAGCCGGTGGTCACGCGCACCATCACCGTGGTGCCGGCCGACAGCACCTGCTGGCGATGGCCGAAAAACTGGGCTTCCACGCCGTACTTGCCGGGTTTGGCCGTCTTGAGCGAGAACTCCTCCGGGCCGTAGCCGCCCGTCGCGTCAGGGCTCATGGCGCCGCCCTGGTAGCTCAGGCGGTTGGCGTAGCTGGCCCTCTCGCCATTCGGGTCGCTCACCCACATGTCGATGTCGGTGTCGTCGGTATCCCAGGCCATGACCACGCGCAGGGCCAGCGGCAGGTTGCGGCGCAGGCGGGTGTCCACCCGGCCCAGGTCCAGCGCGGGCTGGCCGCTGGCGTTTGCCTGGGCGGCAATCGCGTTGAGTTCGGCCAGCGCGATCATGTTGATGCCGGCGAAGCGACCGTTCCAGGGCTGCGACACCACCTCCCACAAGGCATTGACGGCACGCTGCGGCTGGCCGCTCTCGGCCAGCGCCAGGCCCAGGTCGCGCCAGGACTGCGGCTCGTTGGGCGCCAGCTCGCTGATGCGCTCGAAGACCGGCACGGCCAGGTCGTTGCGGCGCGCCTGCACCAGGCGGTAGGCGTAAAGGCGCAGCAGCTGGCGGTTTTCCAGGTTCATCTCCGCGAGGTTGGAGAGCACGCGCAGGCCCAGCTCGGGCAAGCCGCGCTCAAAAAACACACCGGCCGCATCCATGTAGAAGGAGCTGCTGCTCAGGTAGGCGGCGCGCTCGTCAAGGTAGACGCGGTACAGATCATCCTTGCCGGCATTCTGCAAGCGCTTCATGTAGGGCGCATCGGGCGTCCAGGCCTGCAGCGCGATGGTGGCGGCGGGCGCGGCGGCGGCGGCTTTGGCGCTGCGCCTGTCGGTGTCGGCCGCGCGCGCCGTGGCCTCGGCCATGGCGGGTGCGGCTGCTGGTGCCGCCGCAGCGGGAGCAGCCGCTGCGGGTGCCACGGGCGCCGGCATCGGTGCGGCCCTGGCCTGCTCGCGTGAGCGCGCCGTGCCGGCCAGGCTGCCCAGCCCGCCCTGGCTGACCTGCATCTCGGCCTTGGGCTCGGCACGTTTGGGCGTGTCCTTGGGGAAGTCCTTGTCCCACCAGCGTTGTTTTTCATCAAACTGCCGCACCATGGCCTCGATGTGCGCCTGCCGTGTCTGTGCCGCCTGGGCGAGCTGCTGCTGGCCCAGCCGCGCGACTTCGTCGGCCAGGTCGGGCGGGGCGGGCAGGCTGTAGCGCGCGTAGTCGGACGCCAGCTCCAGTACGATCAGCGAGCTGTTGGGCCCCACGATGCCGTGAGCCGCCGCGATGCGCTGGAGTTCGCCGCTGTGAAGGCCGGGGTTTTCGGCCAGTTCGGCGCTGCGCCACTGGGCCCATTGCTGGCCGGGCCAGTGGCCGCTGACCGGCCTGGCATTGACCTGCAAGGCCAGCGTGCGCCGGCGCCCGTCCGGGTGCGCGAGCATGATGTCGACGCGGGCGCTGCTGTCGAGCATCTCTCCGGCCACCGAGACGCGGCCCTGGCTCACGCGCGTTGTCGGCGCCACGAGCTGCCGCGCCGACAGGCTGGATAGTTTCTCTATGCGCCAGCCATGCATCAGCATGGCCTGCGCGCCCTCGTCCGGTGATTGCAGGGCGGCATCCACCAGCGCGCCGCCGGTGCGGTCGGCCAGCAGGGCCAGCCGCGCCATGTCGGCGGAAGCCGCGCCGTTGATCACCATCACCGGCGCCGTGTGGGTGTAGCGAATGGTTTTTTTGCCGTCCGTCATCAGGCCGTCGGTCACCATCAGGGTGGTGTCCACGTCGGAGGGAATCGGCAGGTCGTCGAAATTGCTGGAGCCGTCGAAAGGCTCGGCGCGCAGCATGTCGGCCAGTTCCTCAAAGCGGCCCGGCGCCACGGTGAGGCTGCGCACGGCTTCGGCCTTGTTGCGCACCACCAGCAAGCTGAGCCTGACGGGTTGTCCGAGCCTGCGGAAATAAGCTTCCAGCACCGGCAGCACCCGGGCCTGCACGGCGGCCGAAGCCGAGGCGTCCCACACCAGCGCGATGTGCGACGGCGCGGGCCGCCTCACGGGCTCGTCGCGCACATCGATCTGTCCGGCAAAAAAAGTCTTGCCACCGGTCTCACCGACCATGACTTGCGGCTTGCCCGTGCGGCGCAGCGCGAGCTGCAGCCAGCCGGCCGGGCCCTGCGGCGCCTGCCACTGGTTTTTTTGCAGGCTCAGTTCCATGCCGGTGGTGCCGGCGTTCAGCCCGGTGCCGGCGGGTGCCTGCAGCAGCTGCACATCCTGGCGCGAGGCGCCGTGGGCGCGAACGCTGACTTGCAACTGGCCCACAGTGGAGGCGAAGGCCAGCGGCACCCTGAGCACGCCGGCATCGCGCTGGCGCGCCAGGGTTTCGGTGATGCTGAGCACCACGCGCCGCTCTCCCATGGCCGGGATGGGGTAGACGCGCAGCTTGTACTGGTTGCCGGCCGCGGCTTCCAGCAGCCCCGGATCCACACGCCGGCGGCGTATGTCTTCAAAGATTTCCTGGCCCTTGGCCTTGGGCACGGGTACCGCATCGCGCAGCCGGCCGTTGACGTCCAGCGCGAAGCCGGTCACCACCTGGCCCTCCTGCAGCGGGAACTGCAGTTCGCCTTCGAGCACGCGGGGGTTGGGGTTGAAGAGGCGCAGCTCGACACGGGTGCGGGCCTGGTCGCCGAAGACGTCGACTTCCACCGAAGCCGCGCGCAGTTGTATGGGCTGGCCCGTGTTGTGGTTGACAGCGATGGCCGGCGGCCGCCAGTCGGGCGGCGGCATGAATTTGATGCCGGGAGGCGGCGGTGGCGTCGGGCTTGTGGCCAGCGCCTGGAGGCTGAGACAGGCCGCAACCAAAGCCTGGAGGAAACGGATGGCGCTGCGCGCGGTGTAGCCGAGTGGCATTGAAATCCCCTTGTTGTTGGCGATGCACCCTGAAACGGGGCTCGCGCCGAAAAGGGGTTAAACGGCGCGAACTATTTTTTAAGAGGTACAGCGCGACTGGGCCGCAGCCAGCACACGGCCCTTGTCGTCCTCCACCCAGCCCAGCACCCGCATGCGTTCGGGATTGGCGCCTTGCGCGATGCTCATGGAGCGCGCGTCGAAGAATCGATTCGGTGCGCCCTTGGCCGGCGGCTTGCGGCCGTCCCAGGGGACCTGGATCACATTCCTGACCAGGTTGCGCTCCACCGGCGAGCCTTCGGTGCCGGCCGGCAGGGTTTCGACCAGGGCCAGCCAGGCCGTCCATTGCCGGCCCTTGGCGGCCGTGGGTATGGGCTTGAGCTCAATCGAGGTGCCCAGGTAGCCGCTGAGCGGCAGGCCGTGGGCCACGCGCAGGGTGGCCCCCTTGAGCCCGCGCACTGGCAGGGTGCTGGCCAGGGTTTGCGCGGGCGGGCTTTGGCGCAGCGCCGCCAGCCGGTCCAGCGCCTCGCGGGCGGCCACGGCCGACAGCGGCGCGTCGTCGCCCTTGTCGCCTGGAACCACCCAGTCGATCACGGCCTGGCCTGCCGCAACCTGCGGGGTGGCGGAGTCGGACCAGCAACTGTCGCAGTTGGCATTGATAAATCGCTCGAGCAAGGCCATAGGCCGGCCCTGGCCATCGCTGGAGCAAAAGGACTGTGCATGCGCCATACCGGCAAAACCAAGGCTCGCCGCCATCAGGCAGGTGGTCAGCCATGGCGGACCTGATTGGGCCAAACCTTTAATCATGTAAACCCCCCAAATGGGGTTATGTTCGCAGAAACTGCGAAGCGGCGTGATGGTTGCTCATTCGCCACCCCGGTGAATGCCTGCGTGGCGGATGAAACGAAACCGAACCCTACAATTTGACAAGCAGCAAAGTTGGACCGGGGGTGCGAGCGGTGTTACCCTGCACGCAGCTCTTCCACCCTTGCAGCTGCCTGCTTCATGGCTGTTGCGCGAACCCTTGCCGCCTATGCCCGCCATGAACGAAATTCCCGCTTTCGTATCTGCCTCGGTTTCTGCTTCCACCTGCGACGTCCTCGTCGTGGGTGGCGGCCCGGCCGGCTCCACCATTGCCGCCCTGCTGGCGGCTCAGGGCCGCGATGTGGTGCTGCTCGAAAAGGCGCATCACCCGCGCTTTCATATCGGCGAGTCGCTGCTTCCGGCGAATGTGGAGCTTTTCGAACGGCTGGGGGTGCGCGAGCAGGTTGACCGCATCGGCATGCCCAAATGGGGCATTGAGTTTGTTTCACCCGAACACGCGCACTGCAGCTACATTGAGTTCGCCGACGCATGGGACAAATCCATGCCCTCGGCCTGGCAAGTGCGGCGCTCTGAACTGGACGAGCTTCTGTTTCGCAATGCAGCGGCGCGCGGTGCGAAAACGCTCGAGGGCTGTACCGTGCGCGATGTGGTTTTTGACGCGGAAGGCGCCACCGTTCAGGCCGAACTGGAGGACGGGGCCAGGCTCAGCTGGCGAGCCCGCTTCGTGGTGGATGCGTCGGGCCGCGATACCTTGCTGGCCAACAAACTGCGCTCCAAGGCCAAAAGCAAGGAGCACAACAGCACGGCGCTGTTCGGCCATTTCACCAACGTCGAACGGTTGCCGGGTAAGCGCGAAGGCAACATCAGCATCTGCTGGTTTCCGCATGGCTGGTTCTGGTTTATTCCGCTGGCCGACGGTACGACCAGCGTCGGTGCGGTGTGCTGGCCGTATTACCTGAAGTCGCGCGAAAAGCCGCTGCGCGAGTTTTTCATGGACACCATTGCCCTGGCGCCGGAGCTCAAACGCCGCCTGGCCAATGCCACGCTGGTCGACGATGCGGTGCACGCTACCGGCAATTTCTCTTACAGCAGCACCCACGCCACCGGCAACCGCTACCTGATGCTGGGCGATGCATTCACCTTCATCGACCCGATGTTCTCGTCCGGCGTGTACCTGGCGATGCACAGTGCCTTTGACGGTGCCGAACTGGTGGCCACAGCGCTTGACCAGCCCGCTGACCTGCCTGCCGTGCGCAAAAGCTTCGAGGCCATGATGCGCAAGGGCCCCAGCGAGTATTCGTGGTTTATCTACCGCGTGACCAACCCGACGATCCGGGAAATGTTCATGTACCCGGCCAATCCGCTGCGCGTCAAGGAAGCCCTCCTGTCGCTGCTGGCCGGCGACATTTTCGGCAAGACGCCTTTCTGGGGGCGGTTGCGCATGTTCAAGGCGATCTATTACGGCATTTCACTGGCGAATTTCCGCCGGACCTGGGCTGGCTGGAGGCGCCACCGCGTGGCCATTCGCGATGTCGGGGCGCTCAGGGGAGAGACCATCCTGAAGACGGACGGCAGCTGACCGTCAGCGTGCAGGGCCTTCGCCCCAGGGCGCCGGGCCGGGGCCGGTGTTCTTTCTACAATGGGGGATGTCCCCAGAAGTTTCCAGCTCCCCCCTCCTGCAAAACCTCAACCCGGAGCAACTCGCAGCGGTTACGCTGCCTAACACGCATGCGCTGATCCTGGCTGGTGCCGGCTCCGGCAAGACCCGGGTTTTGACGACGCGCATCGCCTGGCTGCTGCAGACCGGCCAGGTCTCGCCGGGCGGCATCCTGGCCGTGACCTTCACCAACAAGGCCGCCAAGGAAATGCTGGCGCGCCTGTCGGCCATGCTGCCGGTCAATGTGCGCGGCATGTGGATAGGCACTTTCCACGGCCTGTGCAACCGATTTTTGCGCGCCCACTACAAGCTGGCCAACCTGCCGCAGAGTTTCCAGATCCTGGACACGCAGGACCAGCTCTCGGCCATCAAGCGCCTGTGCAAGCAGTTCAACGTCGACGACGAGCGTTTCCCGCCCAAGGAACTGATGTGGTTTATCGCCGGCAACAAGGAAGACGGCCTGCGCGCCAAGGACGTGCAGGTGCGCGACGAAGAGGGCCGCAAAAAGGTCGAGATCTACGCGCTCTATGAAGAGCAGTGCCAGCGCGAGGGCGTGGTCGATTTCGGCGAGCTGATGCTGCGCAGCTACGAGCTGCTGCGCGACAACGCGCCGGTGCGCGAGCATTACCAGCGGCGTTTCCGCCACATCCTGATCGACGAGTTCCAGGACACCAACAAGCTGCAGTACGCCTGGATCAAAATGCTGGCGGGGCAGGGAGATGCCGCCGAAGGCGGCCAGGCCATGCCCGGCGGCTCGGTGATCGCCGTCGGCGACGACGACCAGAGCATTTACGCCTTTCGCGGCGCGCGCGTGGGCAATATGGCCGACTTCGTGCGCGAGTTCGAGGTGCAGCACCAGATCAAGCTGGAGCGCAACTACCGCAGCTTCGGCAACATCCTCGACTCGGCCAACGAGCTGATCAGCCACAACAGCAAGCGTCTGGGCAAAAACCTGCGCACCGAGGCCGGCCCCGGCGAGCCGGTGCGCGTGTATGAATCGACCAGCGATTTCGCCGAGGCGCAATGGTTTGTCGACGAGGTCAAGCAACTGGTGCGCGACGGCGTGGAGCGCAAGGAGATCGCGCTGCTTTACCGCAGCAATGCGCAGAGCCGCGTGATGGAAACCGCGCTTTTTAATGCCGGCGTGCCCTACCGCGTCTACGGTGGCCTGCGCTTTTTCGAGCGCGCCGAAATCAAGCATGCGCTCGCTTACCTGCGCCTGCTGGAGAACCCGCGCGACGACACCAGTTTTATGCGCGTCGTCAACTTTCCGCCGCGCGGCATAGGCGCGCGCAGCATAGAGCAATTGCAGGACACCGCGCGCGCCGCGGGCTGCTCGCTCTACGACGGCGTGAGCGCCGTGCCGGGCAAGGCCGGCGCCAACCTGGGCGCCTTTGCCGCCAAGATCGACGTGCTGCGCGAGCAGACCACGGGCCTGAGCCTGCGCGAGATTATCGAGCTGGTGCTCCAGCACAGCGGCCTCGAAGAACACTACAAGACCGAAAAAGAAGGCCAGGACCGGCTGGAGAATCTGGCTGAACTGGTCAATGCCGCCGAGTCCTTCGTGAGCCAGGAGGGCTTCGGCCGCGACGCGGTGGCGCTGCCGGTCGACGAACTGGGCGCGCGGCTCACGCAGTCGCCGGCCAGCCAGGGCCTGGACGCCTCCGCGCCGCAACTCAACGAGCCCTTGCCAGAGGCCCTGGCGCCCGACAGCGAAACCGGCGAGACACTGTCGCCGCTGGCGGCCTTTCTCACGCATGCGGCGCTCGAATCCGGCGACAACCAGGCGCAGGCCGGCCAGGACGCGGTGCAGCTCATGACGGTGCATTCCTCCAAAGGCCTGGAGTTCGACTGCGTCTTCATCACCGGCCTGGAAGACGGCATCTTCCCGCATGAAAACTCCATGAGCGACCGCGACGGGCTGGAGGAAGAGCGCCGCCTGATGTACGTCGCGATCACGCGTGCGCGCAAGCGGCTGTACCTCAGCCACTCACAGACCCGCATGCTGCACGGCCAGACGCGCTACAACCTCAAGAGCCGCTTTTTTGACGAGCTGCCCGAGGCCGCGCTCAAATGGATCACGCCCAAAAACCAGAGTTTTGCCTCGGGCATGGGCGGCTCAGGCGCCTGGGGTGGCGGCCAGGCGGGCGGCGGGCGCAAGGACTGGGCCAGCAATGTGTTTTCGTCCAAGGCCGGCGCCTCCGAGCGCTTTGCCAACCCGCCGGTGCCGCCGCAAAAGAGCGCGCCCTCGCACGGGCTCAGGACCGGCATGGAAGTGTTCCACGCCAAGTTCGGCGAAGGCAAGGTGATGATGCTCGAAGGCAGCGGCGACGATGCGCGCGCACAGATCAATTTCACGCGTCACGGCGTGAAGTGGCTGGCGCTGAGCGTCGCGAAGCTCACCGTCGTCTAGCGCTTATCGCGTCGTCGGCGGCATGACCGGCATCTGCGCCGGGTGCATCTGGCCCGGCTGCGGGTCCATATAACCGCGGCCGTCCTTGACGCCTTTTTTGCCGGCGACCTGCCAGGCGGTTTGCTGGTTGACCAGCCCGGCCAGGAATTCCAGTTCCTCGTCGCTGTGGTTGATGGCATTGGCGGGCGTCAGCCGGCGGCCGTCCCTGGGCGCCGCTTCGCCCCAGAAGGCCTGGTGGTAGTTGGACTGCGAGAGCACTTTTTCGCCGTTCGACTCCATGTCGACCGTGCCGTAGCAGTTGCAGAAATAGCTGCGATTGTCCTGGTTGGCGAACACTTCGGCATACACGCCGGTGCCGCGTATGCCGGCCGTCAGGGTGGGCATGATGATGGAGCGGCTGCTGCCCTTGCCCCAGACGCTGACCACGGCGCCGGTGATCATGCGCAGCAGGCTCACGCTGTTGAGCGAGCTGCCGCGCTCCACCGTCATCACCGAGTTCTCGCGCACCTGAAAGGCCGAGTTGCCGATGACAAACATCAGGTTGGAGCCCGGCCCGGTCTGTATCTGGTCGCCGGTCATGATGGTCTGGCCGTTTTGCAGCCGGCCGCCATTGAGCAGGGCGTCGCCCCGGAGTTCGACGATATTGCTGCGCTGCTGGGCCATGGCGGCGGGCAAGCCCCCCATGGCGACCCAGGCCGCGGCGGCCTTGAGCGTGTCACGTCTTTGAAACCACAAAATCTCTTTTTCGCTACGGCCTTGCAACTGGTGCTGGGTCATGAAAAATCTCCGGTGGGATAACGATGGGGTCGTCAGGGTTTGTCGTCGGTGTTATGGGCGTCCTCAGCGCTCCCCGTCGAATCGTCGGGTGGCGTGGCCACGAAGCTATCACGAAACGTGAAGTAAATCGAGGTGGAAAACATGGCTGCCATGAGCAGCGCCAGCGGCATCATGGCCGCGGCCATCAGGGTGGCGCTGCCCGTCAGGCCCGTGATGATGCTCAGCGCAATGCCTATGCCCAGGAACACGCCGAACCAGCCCAGGCCGTACATCAGGAAGGCGCCCGCGTTGCGTATGCAGGCGACAAAACTGAAAAACAGGCTTTTGACCGGTGAAATGCCGTGCCAGTGGACCAGTGCCGGCGCATGCCAGAACAGCAGCGAAACCGGCAGGTAGAGCAGCATGGTGACCAGCATCGTCAGCTGGAACTGCGGCGCCATCATGGCTTCGCGGCCGGCGTCGGCCGTTGAGGGCGTGACGAGCGGCACAGGCGGCGCGTCCACCAGGAAGGGCACCACCATCACGATCAGCAGGCAGGCCGCGGCATACAGGGCGCCCAGCACCAGCATGGCGCGCATGCGCTGGCGGCCCGCGCGGAAAGCGCTGACCAGCACCGTGGGCATGGGAAATTTGCCCTTGAGGGCTTCCTGCGTGGCGGCCATCAGGCCCAGCGTGGCGGCCGGCACGATCATGAAGGCAAGGATCAGCCCCAGCACCGGCAACAGCGACAGCAGCGTCCCTACCGCCATGTAGAGGAAGAACAGGCCCGACATGGCCAGCGGCTGCTGCAAAAAGGTTTTGACGCCCAGCTTGACCCAGGTGAGGCCGGTGCTCGCGGGAACGATGTTGAGTTTCATGGTCTTCGGGACTTCGGAAAAGGGTTGCCAGGGAGGGGCCGGGCAGGGATTGCAGGGGCAGTGTGCCTCAAACCGGCGGGCGCTGCCCGCCGCGCCCGCGGGACTTAAAGAAGGTAAGGCTGCGCAAGCCGCTCGCGCAGCACGCGCTCGAAGTGGCTGGGGTCGTGCGCCTTGAGCACGGCGGCCTCGCGCGGCAGGTGCAAATCCCACAGCCGGGACAGCCAGAAGCGCAGGGCGCCGGCGCGCTGCATGGCCGGCAGCAACTGGCGTTCCTGCGCGGTCAGCGGGCGCACCGCCTGGTAGGCCGCCAGAAAGGCCGCGGAGCGCTCGTCATCCTTGGCGCCCGTGGCCAGGTCTATGCACCAGTCGTTGAGGCAGACCGCGATGTCGAACAAAAAGGTGTCGCAGCCGGCGAAGTAAAAGTCAAAAAAGCCGGTGAGCTTGCCGTCCTCGAACATCACGTTGTCGCGAAACAGGTCGGCATGCACCACGCCCTGCGGCAGGCTGCGGCAGGCGGAAGAAGCCGCCACGTGGTTCTGGTAGGCGAGCTCGCCCAGGATGAGGCTGCTTTGCTCGGGCGTGAGGTGAGGCAGCACCACCGGTACCGTTTCGTTCCACCATTCCAGGCCGCGCAGATTGGGTTGGCGGCGCGGGTAGTCCAGGCCCGCCAGGTGCATGCGCGCCAGCGCCTCGCCCACGCCGGTGCAGTGCGCCGCCGTGGGTGCCAGCTCGCTGTGGCCGCGCAGCTTGCTGACCACCGAGGCGGGCTTGCCCTTGAGTTCGTGGAGGATGTTGCCCTTGGTGTCGCCCGCCGGGTCGGGCACGGGGATGCCGTGGGCCGCCAGGTGCCGCATCAGGTGCAGGTAGAAGGGCAACTGCTCGAAGCTCAGGCGTTCGAACAGGGTCAGCACATACTGGCCCTGGTCGGTGTCCACAAAGTAGTTGGTGTTTTCGATGCCGCCCGCGGCACCCTTGATGTTCTGCAGCTGCCCCAGATTCAGGGCGTTCAAGAACGCTGCAGCCTCGTCAAACGAGACTTCGGTGTATACGGCCATGCCTGAAACTGAACCCTGGAATTCTTGGAATTGTGTGTCTGGAGATGGTGGACGTCAGAACTTCAGCACGTTCCACACGCGGCTGCCGTTGGTGTCGTTGCTGGTCGAGCCCGGTGCGCTGCCGCGTGCGCCTTCGGCGGGCTTGACTTCATAGGCCGCGCCGCCGGTCTTGGGTTGCACGGTGATCTGCTGGGTTTCGCCGCCCACGCGAAGCTCGTCGATGCGGGTGCCGGCATCTTCGGTGCGTATGCGTTTGATGGTCTGGTCGGGGCGCCCCGAGGGGGCCGGCGCCGCCTCTGCCTTGGCGGGCGGCGCGGTGTTTTGCGCGGGTGCCTGGGCCATGGCCGCAGCCAGCGGCAGCGCTGCGGCTGCAGCGATAAGGAGGCGGAAAGCGTGGTTCATGCCTGCATTGTAGGCCTGCGGCGGCTGGGCGACAAAGCCCCGCCCTGTCGTAATAAAGAGGCTGGCCGTGTAGGCAAAAACCGCCTGCCGGGGCCGGTTCGGGGCGCTTGCGGCGCCCCGGGCGGGGCCGGGCCGATATCCCCGACAATCAGGCCCCATGAGTACCGACAAAAAAACGCTGCTGCTGGTGGACGGCTCCAGCTACCTGTATCGTGCCTTCCACGCCATGCCCGACCTGCGCGCCAACCCGGGCGATCCGGCCAGCCCGGCCACGGGCGCCATACGCGGCATGGTCAACATGATGCAGAAGCTGCGCAAGGATGTGCGCGCCGACTTCGCCGCCTGCGTATTCGACGCCAAGGGGCCGACTTTCCGCGATGCGCTCTACCCTGAGTACAAAGCCCAGCGCTCGCCCATGCCCGACGACCTGCGCAGCCAGGTCGAGCCCATCCACGAGGTGGTGCGCCTCTTGGGCTGGAAGGTGCTGGACGTTCCGGGCGTGGAAGCCGACGACGTGATAGGCACGCTGGCCTGCCTGGCCTCCAGCCAGGGCATTGAGGTGATTATTTCCAGCGGCGACAAGGACTTGAGCCAGCTGGTCGACGAAAACATCACCGTCATCGACACCATGAACGACAGGCGCCGGGACGTGGCCGGGGTCGAGGCCGAATTCGGCGTGCCGCCGCGGCTGATGATCGATTACCAGGCCCTGGTCGGCGACGCGGTCGACAACGTGCCCGGCGTGCCCAAGGTCGGCCCCAAGACCGCCGTCAAATGGCTGCTCGAGTACGGCTCGCTGGATGCGCTGGTGGCGCGCGCCGGCGAGATCAAGGGCGTGGTCGGCGAGAACCTGCGCCAGTCGCTCGACTGGCTGCCCAAGGGCCGGGAACTGCTGACCATCAAGAAAGACTGCGCGCTGGACGACTACATCGCCGGCCTGCCGGCCCTGGACGCGATTGCCATGGGCGGGCAGCAGACCGAAGCCCTGAAAGCCTTCTACGAAAAATACGGCTTCAAGGGCCTGGTCAAGCAGATCGACATCGAAAGCATGCCCGCCGAATTGCCAGGCGGGCCGGAAGGCCGGCACAAACCCGCGCCGGCGGGCGGTTCGGGCGGCCGCTCGGATTCGCCGGGCCTGTTTGATGAAGCGCCCCTGACCGACACACCGCTGGCCCAGCGCACCAGCAACCTCAACTACGACACGGTGCTCACCTGGGAGGCCTTCGACCGCTGGCTGGCCAGGATAGCAGCGGCCGAGCTCGTCGCGCTGGACACCGAAACCACCTCGCTCGACGAGATGCTGGCGGAAATCGTCGGCCTGAGCTTCAGCGTCACGCCCGGCGAGGCGGCCTACATCCCGCTCACCCACGACTACCCCGACGCGCCCGCGCAGCTGCCGCGCGATGAGGTGCTGGCCCGCCTCAAGCCCTGGCTGGAAAACCCGGCCAGGCCCAAGCTGGGCCAGCACGTCAAATACGACCGCCATGTGTTCGCCAACCACGGCATTGAAGTGCAGGGCTATGCGCACGACACCATGCTGCAAAGCTATGTGCTGGAAGTGCACAAGCCGCACGGCCTGGCCAGCCTGGCCGAGCGCCATGTGGGCCGCAGCGGCATCAATTACGAAGACCTGTGCGGCAAGGGCGCGCACCAGATCAAGTTCAACCAGGTCGACATCGCCAAGGCCGCTGAGTATTCGTGCGAAGACTCCGACCAGACCCTGGACGTGCACCGCGTGCTGTGGCCGCAACTGCAGGCCAACGAGAAGTTGCGCTTCATCTACGAACTCGAGATGCAAAGCAGCGAAACCCTGTACCGCATTGAACGCAACGGCGTGCTGATCGATGCGCCCACCCTGGCTGCGCAAAGCCATGAACTGGGCCAGCGCATCATCCAGCTCGAAACCGAGGCCTATGAGATCGCCGGCCAGCCCTTCAACCTGGGCAGCCCCAAGCAACTGGGCGAGATCTTCTTTGACAAGCTCGGCATGCCGGTCATCAAGAAAACCCCCAGCGGCGCGCGCAGCACCGACGAGGAGGTGCTCGAAAAACTCGCCGAGGACTACCCGCTGCCCGCCAAGCTGCTGGAGCACCGTTCGCTGAGCAAGCTCAAGGGCACTTACACCGACAAGCTCGCGCAGCTGGCGCTGCCCCGCACCGGCCGCGTGCACACCCACTATGCGCAGGCCGTCGCCGTCACGGGGCGGCTGTCGAGCAACGACCCCAACCTGCAGAACATCCCGATACGTACGGTCGAAGGCCGGCGCGTGCGCGAAGCCTTTGTGGCGCCCGCGGGCTGCGTGATCGCCAGCGCCGACTATTCACAGATCGAGCTGCGCATCATGGCGCACATCAGCGGCGACGAGGCGCTGCTCAGCGCCTTCACCAACGGCCTGGACGTGCACCGCGCCACGGCCGCCGAGGTCTTCGGTGTGGCGCTGGAGCAGGTCAGCAGCGAGCAGCGCCGTTACGCCAAGGTCATCAATTTCGGCTTGATCTACGGCATGAGCAGCTTCGGCCTGGCGCGCAACCTCGGCATAGAAACCAAGGCCGCGGCGGCATACATCGACAAGTACTTCCAGCGCTATCCAGGCGTCAAGAACTACATGGACCAGACCGTGGTGTTCGCCCAGAAAAACCACTTCGTGGAGACCGTCTTCGGGCGGCGCCTCTACTTGTCGGAAATCAACGGCGGCAACGGCCCCCGCAAAAAGGCCGCCGAACGCCAGGCCATCAATGCGCCCATGCAGGGCACGGCGGCCGACCTGATCAAGCTCAGCATGAACAAGGTCCAGCAGGTGCTCGACGAAGAGAAACGCGCCACCAAAATGATCATGCAGGTGCACGACGAACTGGTGTTCGAGGTGCCCGAGGCCGAAGTCGAATGGGTGCGCACAGAGATCCCGCGCCTGATGGCCGGCGTGGCGGATTTGAAGGTGCCGTTGCTGGCTGAAATCGGGGTCGGGCCGAACTGGGACAAGGCGCACTGAGGATGCTGTCCCTTCCTGCGGCCAGGCGTTGCGCCCAGGCCGGCGTGGTGGTGGCCCTGCTGGGCCTTGGGCTGGTATTCGCCGACCTGGTGTATTTGCCGCTGTGGGGCGGCGAACTCGTGGCTCGTTCAGGTCCCAGGGACCCGCGCGCCGTGCCGGTGACCAGCCTGCCGGGCGGCGAGCAATTCGCCCATCACCAGAAGAGCAAGACGGGTGAAATTCCCCTGGTGCTGCCGCTGGCCATCCGCCCCGGCGACGGCCCGATTGCCGTCGTAACCCGCGACTGGTCCTGGCAATTCGACAACCGTTTCGGCCCGGGCCTGATGGAACTCACCCCTGAGCGCTTTACCTATGCCATGTGGAAGCGGGAGCGCCGGTTGCGCACCAAAAAAGGCGGGCCGGCCGACCCGGGTCTCAACCTGCATGGGCTGGGCGGCAACTATGTGCAGCAGGGCCTGTATGACCTGCAGGAAGGCAAGGCCTACTACCTGCTGTTGCCCGTCAGCGCGGGCAAGCAGGGCGACTATTACGAGGTCTGGGTGCGGCGGCAGGCCACCGAGGAGCCGGGTAGGCGCCTGCTCTGGGGCGTTGTGCTGTTTGCCATGGGCCTGGGGACCGCGTTTGTGGTGGCATATGGGTCGCGCCGTCGTCTGCGCGCTGAGGGCGGCTGGGGACCCTGATCCCGTCCAGTCCGGTGCGGCGGCATCCAGCCGGCTTGCCGGTTCAGGCGGGTGACCGGCCGGCATGGTGGCAGTCAAGACAGCGCCGCGTCCCCGGTGTGTTCACTGCGTGCCTTGTACATGTCCAGGATCACTTCTGAAAAGTTGCCCAGCAGACGTTGGGCAACCCAGTTCGCGTACGCGTCGAAATCCGTACTGATGCGATAGCTCACGCGAATATGCAGTCGCGTGCCGCCTTCTTCGGGTGTCAGCGTGTAGGACGTGTCGCGCAGGTCGAAATAGACGCCGCCCACTTTCACGTGGTCGTCCAGCGCGCCTGCGGGAAATGAATCTTCCGCGAAGCGGTAGGTCCAGCGCACATGCCGCTGGGGCTCCCACTGGCGTATCACCTCGTCAAAATGAACGCCTTTGCCCCAGGTGCTCTTGCGTATGGGGCCTTCAGCCGTGTCGGTCGTGATGCCGCTGACCGGAAGCGGAACGCCAATTCGGTATGCCCAGGCATGCTGGACCTCGGCGGGCGCGATATCGCGTGCATTGTTGATCTGTTGCCACACTTCGGCAGCCGTTGCCTGTATCAAAACACTCCGTTCCACGCTGCCTATGCGCTGCACCTGGTTTTGAGGAAGTGCCATCGCCACCAGCAGCGGCAGCGCTGCAATGCTGTAGACCGCTTGCTTGGGCCAGTTGGTCAGCCGGCAAACAAGCCCCATGACCAGGCCGCCCAACATGCCGAGAAGGGTGAACATCGGCAGGATGACGATGGCGCAGATCAGCCCTTCTATCAGGATGGCCAGGCTACCGAGCACAAACACGAAAGTCGCCAGCGCTGGTGCGAAGAGGTAGTAGGCAAAGCTTCTTCTCTTTTGCCGCTCGGCCATATACACCGTGATGGCTCCCACCGCGAATGGCGCGAACCAGACGAAGCCGGCGGCCATGGCCGACAGCGCGCTCCCCGGCGATCCGGAAAACATCAGACGCAAAAGAAGCCCGCTCAGCGCTCCGGCGATAAAAGGCGTCCAACCTGAAAACGGCATGCCTTCCGACGGTACGCGCTCCTCTTGTGCCGCAGGGGCGCCATCCTGCGCGGAGAGGCTCGATGGAACAGTTTGGTGATCCGGGGTCATGATGGTGTGGACGGGTTTTTGTGCGATGTGCCGGCGTCCGCTGGTTTGCGGGCCGTGACCATGTAGTAGCCAAATCCGGGCAGCCACAGGCCCAGCAGAAAGGCCGCGTAGGACGCCACGATGTGGCCGAGCCGCAGCGGCGACAGGCGAAAGCGGGCCTGCAGGAGTTCTCGTAAGGCAAAGCGCGTGGCGAACAGCGGAATCTGCAGGGCGCTGGGCGCCAGGCGAAGGCTGATGTCCTGAAAGCGGATGTCGGTGAATCCCTGGCTCACAAGCGCGGTGTGCAGCGCGCGCTTCTCGGCCAGTTCGTTCACCGCCCAGTGACGGCACCAAAGCCTGTAAATCCATTCCATGAATCCCGGCAGTGGCTTGTCATTGCGGCGCAAGGCGTCGGCCATCACCAGCGTGCCGCCGGGTCGGAGCAAGCGAGCCGCCTCGCGCACCAACGTCCGCTTGTCGGCACCGGATGCATGGCAGGCGCTTTCCAGGGCGTAAACGCCGTCGTAGGCGCTCGCATGCAAGCCGGTGTCTACATAGTCGGCCAGGTGGAAGCGGACCTGGTTGGGCAAGCCCGCAGCCTGGTTGAGCTGCACGCCCTGAACGATTTGCCGCGCCACCAGCGTGACGGCGTCCACGGTGCTGTGCTTGCGGTTTTTCACGATGGTCCTGGCCGTGGCGCCGGC
Organism: Polaromonas sp. CF318; assembly: GCF_000282655.1. Lineage (GTDB taxonomy): Bacteria > Pseudomonadota > Gammaproteobacteria > Burkholderiales > Burkholderiaceae_C > Polaromonas. Next base: position 16,256 of record NZ_AKIV01000046.1, on the reverse strand, counting down.
GCCGCAGCCCAGATCGGCAAGCCGGACGGCGCCGCTGGGCGGCAGGGCCAGCCGATGCAGCACTTCCAGATTCATGCGCTCCAGCATGGCCTCGCGGCCCAAGGGATTGACCTTCCAGGACCAATAGCCGAAGTGCATGTTCATGCCGGGGCTCCAGGCGCGGTAGTCATCGGCCACGGCGTTGTAGTAGGACCTGATGTCCGCCAGCCTTGCTTCCTTGTCCTTGGCGTTTGAGGTGCCGGTGCGGTAGGCAACAGGTGTTGTGGTGCTCATTTTTTTTCGTCCACGGTGCTTTCAGTTTCTGGTTGCTGCTGAGTGTCCCTCAGTGCGCATCGGCAGTGGCAGGCGCGGGCGGCTGGGCGCTATGCACATGGGCGGCCAACTCCTTCGCCGCGATCCATTGGCGCACCTGCGTCCAGACATTGCGCGAGATGATGGCCACGGTGGCGAATACGCCGGCCATCACCAGCCACAGCGAACGCCGCATCGCGTCGATGGCGCTGCTGCGGTCGCTGAATTCGCCGAAGCTCAGCGTCAGCAGCAGCGTGCCCGACACGGCCAGCAGGTAGGCGCAGCGTATCCAGAACTCCGCACCGCCGTCCGCGTCGCACAGCATGCGCAGCACCTTGTAGAGGATGGGCTGGAGGTAGCTGATCGCCACGATGGGGCCGATCACTGCGACCAGCAGCGAGACAAAAAACAGGGTGGCATCGAGATGAGCTTCCATGATGGGTGTTTCCTTTCTTTCTTTGTCTTTGTTTGAAGAGCCTGGTTTAACGCGAGCAACTGGTGGCGTCGCAACGCGCGGCAGCCGAGCGTTCGGCCGCGCGCCGCACGGCGCCTTCAAACATCAGGCGCACCATCCCGCGCGGAATCCGGTGGCGGTTGCGTGCCAGCACCGGGTAGCCCCATTCCGCGAAGGGGCGCAGCAGCGGCAAACGCATGGCGGTGCTGACCCAGCCCAGGCCGACGGCCTCATAGGCCAGGCGGAACACCTCCACGCCCTTGAGCACGCGGCCGTCGGCCCTGCGCGCGTGGATCAGCGCCAGCAAGTCCTGCATCGTGGTGCCTGCGGGCGGCCCGGAAAAATCCGGCGCCGAGACATCGGCAAAGCGCAGATGGCCTTCGGTGTTGCGCAGCATCAGGTTGCTCATTTCGGCATTGCACAGCGGGCAGGCCGATTCGTAATACAGGGTCAGCGGGTAGATGGCCGGGTCCATGCTGGCTTTGAGGCTGTCATAGCGGGTGTTGCCTGGGCTGCTGGCGGGGTGCTTTGCTGAGTGGATTACAGTCATTTTTCTCTCCTTTATAAATTTCAGTAAAAACAGAAATTGATAATCAAAAAAAAGCTGGCCGGCCTTTCAGAAGGTGGGCGGCAGCAACTCCGAAGGGTCCATGGGTTTGGCATCGCTGTCGCCGCGCACGAACTTCTGCACGCTGGCGCCCATGCGCAGCACTTTTTCAAGCGTGTTGGGCGACAGGCGCAGCATCTCGTCGGCCCACAGGCCCAGCGATTCCATCAGCCTCAGGGTTTCACGCACGCGGTCCTGCGCGTCGGCGGGCTCGGCTTCGAAGCCCTGGTCTTTGACGAGTTCGCGCAGCATGCGCACCGTCGGGTCGTATTCGCGCTCCTTGCGCTCGCGCACCACGGTGCGGAACAGCTCCCAGACGTCCAGCGAGGTTTCGTAATAGTCGCGCCTGTCGCCCAGAACGTGGGTGGCGCGAATCAGGTTCCAGTTCAGCAATTCTTTCAAGCTGGTGCTGACATTGGAGCGCGCCACGGCCAGGGTGTCGGCGATGTCCTCGGCATGCAGCGGGCGGCCGTGGAAGAAGAGCAGGGCGTGGATTTGGGAAACGGTGCGGTTGACGCCCCAGGCGGTGCCCATTTCTCCCCAATGGACGACGAATTTGCGGGCGACGGGGCTGAGTTCCATGGCTCCGACTATACGTTGTCTGAAATTTCTGTCAATACAGAAATTAAAGATGCGAAAAAGAAACAACAATACGGCGATGACAGACATCAAGACCTACGGCATGTCCGAGCGGGCCGACCACCTGGACTTCGACATCCGGTCCCAGCTGGTGCGGCCGCCGCTGGTGCGCCCGCACCGGCACGAGTATTTCCAGATCCAGATCAGCCTGCAGGGTGACACAGAGCAGAACGTGGCCGGCACAGTGCGGCCTTTCCGGCGCGGCTACCTGAGCTTCATCCTGCCCTACCGTGTGCATGTGATCCCGCACCCCGAGGGCTCGCGCTACGTCATCATCAATATGTCGCAGCAGTTCCTGCGCCCCGGCCTGGACGTGGACCCGCTGGACCTGGAGGATGTGCCCTTGAGCCGCGCGCCCGAGCTGGCGCCCTTTCTGTTCCAGGAATACGCCGATTTCTATTTTTCCGAGGACGAGTTTCCCGAGATCGAGGCGCTGCTCGAAAAGCTCGCGTCTGAGAATGCGCATCGCCGTTTCGGCTCCATCGAGATGATCCGCGGCCTGATGCTGCAGCTCATAGGCCTGGTCTGCCGCAAGTACGAAGCGGCCCTGCTGCGCTTTTCGGCCAGCCAGGCGCAGCAGGGCAGCCGGCGCGCCAGCCTGCAGCGCGCGGTGCGCTATATCCGCGAGCACCTGGCCGGCGAAGTGACGCTGGCCGACGCGGCGGCGGCCGCCTTTCTCTCGCCCAACTACCTGGCCCATCTTTTAAAGAAGGAAACCGGCAAAACCTTCACCGACCTGGTGACCGAACGGCGCCTGGAATTTGCCCAGGAGCAGCTGGCGCACAGCAGCCAGCGCATCGCCAGCATCGCCCATGCTTCGGGTTTTGCCGACGAGGCTTATTTCGCGCGGCGCTTCCGCCAGCGCTTCGGCCAGACGCCCAAGGCTTATCGCGACAGCGTACGCGCGAAGATTTCGGGTGCCTGAAGCCTGCTGCAGTGCAGCAGCACTGCATTGAATCGTCCGGTAAATGCGTAATTGCGTCTGCCTGCACAGGGACTGCCCGTCATAAGCTCAATGGCTGGAGAAAAAACACGTTGACAACAAGCTCCATCTTTCATCAATCCCAGGAGACACACATGACAAAACCAGACATGAGCAAACGCGGAATTCTGCAAACAGGCGCCCTGATGGCGACGGGCGCTGTCGTCGGCTGCGCCACGCCCGGCACGGCGGCCAATGCGCCGGCCACCCCCTTCGCGGTGGCCGGGACCTACATCCCCATCGCGGGCAGCACCGAGATGTTCCCGGTGCGCCGCATCTACTGCATAGGCCGCAACTACGCGGCCCATGCGATCGAGATGGGCTCGGACCCCAGCCGCGAGCCGCCCTTCTTTTTCCAGAAGCCGACTGACGCCATCCAGGTGGTGCCGCCCGGCAAGGTCGCCGACCATCCCTATCCCACGCTGACCAAGAACTATCACTACGAAGTCGAACTGGTGGCGGCGCTGGCCAAGGGCGGGCGCAACATCCCCATGGACAAGGCGCTGGACCTGGTTTACGGCTATGCGCTGGGCCTGGACATGACGCGGCGCGATTTGCAGCGTGGCATGGGCGACCAGAAAAAACCCTGGGAAATCGGCAAGAGCTTTGACATGTCGGCCCCCATAGGCCCCATCCACAAGGTGGCGCAGACCGGCCACTACACCAAGGGCGCGATCTGGCTCAAGGTCAACGGCCAACTCAAGCAGAACGCCACGCTGAACCACATGATCTGGTCGGTGGCCGAGCAGATCTCCAAGCTGTCCGAGGCCTTTGAGCTCTTCCCCGGCGACATCATTTATTCAGGCACGCCCGAAAACGTCGGCCCGGTGGTCAAAGGCGACGTCATCGAATGCCACATCGACGGCCTGCCGGAGCTCAGCGTCAAGATCGTATAGGGGCAGGGCCTGGCGTAAAGGGGCGAGGCAAGGGAAAACACCGTGCCATCGCCCCGCGGTGGCAAGAACTTCCGGGGCCGCATAGACTCCGACTGTTTGCCTTTTGCTCCCAACAACTATCTGTGAGGAAACCGCCATGCTTGAACACGACCAGAAAAAAGACTTCGATGCCTTGCTGCCTGGGCGCAGCACCGAAGCCGGCGCCAGCCGCCGCACCGCGCTCAAAACGGCCCTGGGCGTCGGTTATGCCGCCACCGCCATGCCCATCATGGCGCAGACGGCCATCAAGACTTCCTCGGAAGGACTGAAGACCGGCGAGACCACTTACGAGGTCAACGGCTTCAAAGTACCCGCTTTCTTTGCGGCGCCCGCCGGCAAGACCAACCTGCCGGTGGTGCTGGTGATCCAGGAAATCTTCGGCGTGCATGAATACATCGCCGACACCGCGCGGCGCTTCGCCAAGGCCGGCTACCTGGCCATCGCCCCCGAGCTCTACGCGCGCCAGGGCGACCCCAGCAAATACAACGAAATGGCCAAGCTCCTGGCCGAAGTCGTCTCCAAGGTGCCTGACGAACAGGTCATGGCCGACCTGGACGGCGCGGTGAAGTGGGCGGGTGCCAACGGCGGAAACACCAAAAAGGTCGGCATCACCGGCTTTTGCTGGGGCGGCCGCATTACCTGGCTGTATGCCGAGCAGAGCAAGAACGTCAAGGCCGGCGTGGCCTGGTACGGCCGCCTGGTCGGCCAGCCCTCGGCGCTCACGCCCAAACACCCGCTGGACCTGGCGGCAGGCTTGAAGGCACCGGTGCTCGGTTTGTACGGCGGCCAGGATGGCGGCATCCCGCTGACCACCGTCAACCAGATGAAGGACGCACTGGCCGAAGCCGGCGCCAAGGGCAACAAGGCGGCAGCCGCCTCCGAGTTCGTGGTCTACCCGCAGGCGCCCCACGCCTTTCATGCCGATTACCGGCCGAGCTACCGCAAGGACGCGGCTGAAGACGGCTTCAAGCGTGCGCTCGAGTGGTTTAAGAGCCATGGTGTAGCCTGATTCCCTGCCGGCAGGCTGCAAGCCGCCAAGCCCGAAAGGGCTGGCGGCTTTTTTATGCCAGCCCCACTTGACAAGCTTGATAAGATTAAAAGAACCCCGGCGCGGCATTCAATGTCTGCGGCCGGGGTTTTGTCGTCTGTGGTGTAACCTCCGGGTTGCCCTTGCAGGCATGGGCTGAACAATTTGGGCTTCGGTCCAGTCAATACGGGCATATGTAGCTATGACTTTGCTAGCAATCTTGATGGGAACCCTGGCCGCCGGCATAGGCAGCGTGTGGCTGGCGGCCTTGCTGAGCTTTGGTGTGCTGGCCCGCTACACCCAGCACATGCTGAGCCTGGCCGCCGGCGCGCTGCTGGCCACGGCCTTTATGCACCTGCTGCCCGAGGCCTTTGAAAGCCAGGCCGGCGCCAAGGAGCTGTTCGCCACCTTGCTGGTGGGGCTGGTGTTCTTTTTCCTGCTCGACAAGGCCGAGCTTTGGCACCATGGCCATGAGCACCACGGCGGCGAGCACCACGGCCCCGAGGCGGCGGCGCATGCGCAGCATGACCACACCGGGCATGTGCATGCGGCGCACAGCCACCACGGCCACAGCCATGGGCATGGTGAAGCCCGCACCGGCGGCTGGGCCGTGCTGGCCGGTGACAGCGTGCATGCCTTCGGCGATGGCATTTTGATCGCCTCGGCCTTTATGGCGGACCTGCGGCTGGGCGTGGTCGCCGCGCTGGCGGTGCTGGTGCACGAGGTGCCTCACCACATGGGCGACCTGGTGGTGCTGCGCCAGACCTCGAACAACCGGCGCGCCGCCCTCATCAAGGTGTCGCTGGCCGGCGCGGTGACGGCCTTGGGCGGCGTGGTCGGCTACGCGCTGGTCGACCAGCTCTATGACTACCTGCCGTTTTTCCTGATCATGGCCTCCAGCAGCTTTATCTACGTCGCGCTGGCCGATTTGATCCCGCAACTGCAAAAACGCGTGACCGCGCGCGAAACCATGGCGCAGATCGCCTGGCTGGCCATAGGCATAGGCCTGGTCACGCTGATCAGCGGGATGGCGCACCACCACTGAGTTTTTTTTGGCCGGGCGGCGCCGCTGTAAGACGGCGCCTGACAAGCCCATGGCTTGGCGGCCTATAGGCCGGTTTGGGGCGCGGCGGGAAGATAGGGCTGGCATTCTTCCCAGCCCCGTTCCCTTGTGCAAAGGCAGGCCCGCCATGAACTTCCATTCAGAACCCACCACGGTTTCCAGCGCCTTCCGCCCGTCGACCGCGTTCGTCAGCGGCGAACCGCCGCACAGGGCGCCGCAGCGCAAGCCGCGCATTGTTCGCCGCCCCCGCGCGGCCGCCTACATTGCGTTTTTCATCACCGTCTTCGCCAGCATGGCAGCGGCCGCGGCGCTGGCGACCCACGACCTGCCGCTCATGGTGGTGGGCTTGTGATGGGCACCAAACCCGGCCATTCGCCGGACGGCGGCGTTCCACTGGGCACGGGCTCGCCCGATGAGCCGGCGCACACCCTGCCGGCCGAGCCGGCGCAGATCACCAAGGCTCAGTCCGCAAAAGCCGCGGCGGCGCAGCCCCGTGCCGGCGCACACAAGCGCCCGGGCAATGAGGAGCCCGAACCCACGCTTGAAGACGACCTTCCCTCCGATGGGCGCGACAAAAAAGGCGAGGCCATGATCCGCGAGTTGCCGCGCCAGGCCGGGAAGAAAGAGAAATAGCCGTGGCCACCAGCCCCAACGTCCCGCCGCCCGAGCCGCTGCCGCCCCTGGAGACGCCGCCGGACCCGGGGGAAGTGCAGACCACGCCCATGCCAATGACGCTGAAATAGGCGGAAAAATCGCCGTCGGCAATGAAATCGAAACCGGTGTAGTGTCGTGGAGCACAACAGGACGTCCGGGCTCGATATACCTGTTCCGGGTTTCCCGCAGGGTTTGACTGCTACAAGGAGAACCGACATGCCGATAGACACCAGCCCCGAAGGCGCCGAGCTGCTGCACCAGCCGGTCGTCAAGCCATTTCCCGAAATCAGCCCCAAAGAGTCCCATCACGCCCACCCTGCCCGGCAGGCCATCGAGGATGACGGCCACAACCACGATGAGGGCGACGCCGGCGCCGTATCCGGCACTTCCCCGGGTGCAAGCCTGAAACCGGGCCCGGTCCCCGCGTCGCCGGCTTGAACGCCTGTTCCGCGCTTGCACCGCGCGGCAAGCTTCTATAAGGTCGGGGGACTTTTCCCCGAGGGAGGCACCATGGCCGAAGTTCTCAAGGTCCGCTGCTGCATCGCCGGCGGCGGCCCGGCCGGCATGATGCTGGGCCTGCTGCTGGCCCGTGCCGGCGTGGAGGTGCTGGTGCTCGAAAAGCACGCCGATTTCCTGCGCGACTTTCGCGGTGACACCGTGCATCCGTCCACTCTGCAGGTGATCCACGAACTGGGCCTGCTGGACAAATTCCTGGCGCGCCCGCACGAGGAGGTCAGCGAGCTGCGCGCGATCGTCGGCGACACCGAAGTGGTGCTGGCCAGTTTCAAACGTCTGCGCATACGCTGCCAGTTCATTGCGATGATGCCGCAGTGGGAGTTCCTGGATTTTGTGCGCGACGAAGCCGAGCTTTACCCCGGTTTCCGTCTGCTGCAGAACGCCGAAGTCACGGGCCTGAGCGAAGAAGGCGGCACGGTGACCGGCGTGCGTGTCACGACGCCGGAGGGCCCCCTGCAGGTGAGGGCGGACCTGGTCATAGGCGCCGACGGCCGGCGCTCGACGGTGCGCGCCGCCGCCGGGCTGGTGGTGCGCGATATGGGCGCACCCATCGACGTGCTGTGGATGCGGCTGCCCAAGCTGCCGGGGGATCCTTCCACCACGGGCGGGCGCATCACCACGGGCATCTTCCTGGCCATGATTGATCGCGGCAGCTACTGGCAGTGCGCCTATGTGATTCCCAAGGGCGGCATCGAGGCCGTGCGCGCGCGCGGGCTGGAGGCCTTCAGGGCCGACATGGTGAAAGTGGCGCCGCTGTTCGCGGGCCGCATGGACGCGCTGGCAAGCTGGGACGACATCAAGCTGCTCAGCGTGACGGTGGACCGGCTGGAGCGCTGGTACCGGCCCGGCCTGCTGTGCATAGGCGACGCCGCGCATGCCATGTCGCCCGTGGGCGGCGTCGGCATCAACCTGGCGGTGCAGGATGCCGTGGCGGCGGCCAACACGCTGGCGCAGCCGCTGGCCGATGCGCGCGTGGACACGGCGGCCTTGACACCTTTCCTGGCGCGGATGGAAAAACGGCGCCTGCTGCCGACCCGGCTCACACAGGCGGCGCAGGTGGCCATCCAGAACCGTCTGCTGAGCCCGGTGCTGGCGGCGCGCGGCAGCGAAGCCCCGCCCATGGCGCTGCCCTGGCCATTGAAGCTGATGCGCCGCTGGCCGCTGCTGCAGGCGCTGCCGGCTTACGCGGTGGGTGTGGGCGTGCGGCCCGAGCATGTGCGCTCCCCGGCGCGGCCTCCACGCGTCGATTTGTAGGTCGTCTCCTACGTCATGGGCAGGCATTGCCTACAGCGGCCGTGCCGTGCGGCTTTTAGAGTGAAACCAACAGACTCTGTGCAGCCCTCGCGGCAGGCGAGCCGGACTTCCGGCGAGGCCGGCTGGGGCCTGCAAGCCAAGGAGACCTTCATGAAAAGCAGCGACACCCTTCATGCCCACAAACCCGAGCCCAGCCCTTCCAAAGGCCAGGTGGGCGACAGGCCGGACAACGGTTCCAGGAGCAGCCGCGGCGCCGGCCCCAGTTCGGGCGCGCGGCGCGACAACCCGCACAGGCGCATCCGCCTGACAGGCCACGCCCGCGCCTGCTAAAGCGCGCCTTCCGGTGTGCGCACTCCGGCGCCTACCCATCGAAAAATCCCTACAGGCCCGTGGGACACCGTCTCATGGGGCATACCCGCAAGGCGCGGCTAAATTGACGTCTGGCTGCCGTTCAGCCAACTTCCGCCGATCGACAGATTGATCTTCCTATCCCTTCATCTCTTCACACAAGGAAACACACATGCACGCATCCAAATTCAAACCCGCTGCCGCAACGGCCCTTGCCCTGGCTGCCCTGCTGGCGCTGGGCGCCTGCGGGAAAAAAGTCGAAGACACCGGCGCGACCTCTTCGACGCCGTCCAGTTCCAGCCCCTCGACTTCTTCCCCGCCTTCGACACCTTCTACCAGCAGCGGCACTAGCCCCACGCCAATGCCGGAGTCCAGCGCGGCGGCGCCCGGCACGCCGGCCAGCGGCACCAAGTAAAGAGCGCTGCATCGGCTCCTTGCGAGCCCCAGAACAAAACAAAACGCCACCGGGCATGCGCCGGTGGCGTTTTTTTTTTTGGAGGAACCGAAAGCCTTGGGCTCAGCCCTGCGCCACCGGGCGTTGCGGGTCGCTGCACCAGTCGCTCCAGCTGCCGGCGTAAAGACCGGTCCTGCCCAGGCCGGCGATTTCCATGGCGACCAGGTTGGGCACGGCGCTGACGCCGCTGCCGCAGTGGTGCACCACGGTCGCCGGATCGCGGCCGGCCAGCAGGGTTTCAAACTCGGCCTTGAGTTGCGCGGCCGGCTTGAATTTGCCGTCGGGCGCTATGTTCTGGCTGAAGGGCCGGTTCAGCGCGCCGGGGATATGGCCGGCCACCGGGTCCAGCGGCTCCACCTCGCCCTTGAAGCGCGGCGTGGCGCGCGCGTCGATCAGGGTCTGGGCCGGCCGGCCCAGTTGCGCGGCCACGGTATCGGCCGACACCAGCGTCGCCCTGGCCGGCGCGAGCAGGAAGCTGGCCTGGAAATGCGCGGGCTCCTCGCCGCTGTTCACCGCGCCGCCCGCCGCTTGCCAGGCCTGCAAGCCGCCGTCGAGCATGGCGACGTTTTCATGGCCGGCCCACTTGAGCATCCACCAGAGGCGCCCGCAGTAATTGGCGCCGTTGCGGTCGTAAACAACCGCCTGCATGTTGTTGGCGAAACCGACGCTGGACAGCCAGGTCGCGAACTTCTCGCGGTTCGGCAGCGGGTGGCGCCCGCCGGACGCGGGCGCGTCGGCGCCACTGGCGGTGATGATCCCGTGGGCGCCGGGCACGCCGTGTTTGGCGCTCAGCGCGGTGTCCAGGTTGGCGTACACGGCGCCGGGGATGTGCGAGGCCAGGTACTGCTCCTGCCCCAGGCCCGGCTTCATGAGGTCGAAGCTGCAGTCGAAGATGCGCAGCGGTTTGGCCGAGGCGACCAGGGCTTGCAGCTGTTCGGCGGAAATCAGGGTGGTGTAGCTCATCTTTTACTCCTTAATGTTCCTCGGCCGGGGCGTTCGGCGCGGCGCGGGCACGCAGCACCGTGGCCGCAATCGCGCTGACGATGATGAGCACCATGCCGGCCCAGCCGATCAGGGGAATATTGTCGCCAAACAGGATCAGGCTGTAGAGGGCTGCGAACACAATGCCCGAATACTGCAGGTTGGCCACCATCAGCGTGCCGCCGTGGTTTTCCGACATGGAGTAAGCCTTGGTCATGGCCAGCTGGCCCAGTGACGCCAGTATGCCTATGGGCGGCAGCCACAGCGCGTGCCGCCAGTTCCAGGGCGTGATGCCCACGACCAGCATGCCCAGCGCGCCGGCCACCGCCGTGCCCACGGCAAAATAAAACACGGTGCGGGTTTCGGGCTCGCCCATGCGAGAAATCGCCATGACCTGCATATAGGCGAAGGCGGCGCCCAGGCCGGACATCAGGCCCACCAGGCCGGCAAAAGTCTGGTTCTGGTCTATGGCCGGGCGCAGCAGCATGACCACGCCGGCAAAGCTCGCCAGGATGGCCATCACCAGCGGCCCCTGGCTGGAAAACAAGGCTGCCAGGCTGGCCGTGCCGCCCTCCGGGGGCGTGTTGGCCGGGGCGCTGGTGTTGGCTTTCGGTGGCGTCCAGGCCATCAGCGCGCCGCCGACCAGGAAGGCCGCGATCCACACGCTGCTCATGTAGTTGAGCGTCATGGCGGTGGCCAGCGGCAAATGCGCGATGGCGTAAAACCAGGCCGACAGCGACATCACGCCGATCACGCTGCGCCAGGCGTGCATGGCCGGGTAGCGGGTGGCCAGTGTGATGCCGCGCACACGCGCATAGGCCGCCATGAAGAGGATGCCCAGGACGCCGCGGTAGAACACCAGCTCGGCGCTGTTGAAGTGCTCCGACGCGTACTTCACGCAGACCCCCATGGTCGCAAACATGAACGAGGAAAAGATCATCCAGACGGCTTGCATGGTGTGCGGCGGGCTTAAGGGCGGAGATGGGTGGAATGAAAAATGGCTGCGGCCCCGCCGATGTGCGGGACTGCAGCCATCCTATAGGCGAGCGAGGGAGCTTGCACGCAAAGAACCTGTTCACGATCTAAACGGGGCCGCGCAAGCACCTTCTCGGGATGGGATGCAAGGCGCGGTGCGACGCCCATAGTTTACCTATGGGCTAGCGCTGCAACGCCGCAGACCGCCCGAGAAGGCGCTTGCCCTCCGGGTTGGGGTGAAATCGGGCGATTGAGCCACCCGGGCCCTTGCATGGGCATTAGCCCACGCGGCGTGCCCGGCCGGCACACTCATCCCGATTGCATCCCAACGCGGCCACGTTTAGATCGTGAACAGGTTCTAGGTTCTCAGATCATCTGCGTGGTTTTGCTGGCGCCCATTTCGCGGCGGTACCACTCGTGAAAGTGCTGCATGCCGTCTTCCATGGGGCTCTGGTAGGGGCCGAATTCGTTGTCGCCGCGCAGCAGCAGGGCCTTGCGGCCGGCGTCCATGCGCAGGGCGATTTCGTCGTCCTCCACGCAGGTTTCCATGTAGGCGGCCTGCTGCGCCTCGATGAATTCGCGCTCGAAGGCGCAGATTTCCTCGGGATAGAAGAACTCCACCACGTTGAGCGTCCTGTCCGGCCCCTGCGGATGCAGCGTGCTGACCACCAGCACATGCGGGTACCACTCGACCATCACGTGCGGGTAGTAGGTAAGCCAGATCGCGCCGTATTTGGGCGGCACGCCCTTGCGGTACTGCAGCACCACGTCGTGCCATTTCTTGTAGGTGTCGGTGCCCGGCTTGCCGAGCTTGTCCGACACGCCCACCGTCTGCACCGAATAGTCGGCCTCGAGCTGCCAGCGCAGGTCGTCGGTGGTGACGAAGCCGCCCAGGCCGGGGTGGAAGGGGCCGACGTGGTAGTCCTCGAGGTAGACCTCGATGAAGGTTTTCCAGTTGTAATTGCACTCGTGCAGGTGCACCTTGTCGAGCTGGTAGCCCGAAAAATCGAGGTCGGTATGGGTGGCCAGCTGCGCCATCTCGGCCGCGACGTCACGGCCGTTGTCCTCGAACACCAGTCCGTTCCAGGTCGTGGTCTTGTAGCGGTTCAGATTCAGGCAGGGATCGATCTCAAAGTGCGGCGCGCCTATGAGCTCGCCCGAGGTGTTGTAGGTCCAGCGGTGCAGCGGGCAGACGATGTTGCTGCCGGTATTGCCGCGGCCCTGCAGCATGGTCGACTGCCGGTGCCGGCAGACGTTGGAGATCAGCTCTATGCCCGAGGCATTGCGCACCAGCGCCCGGCCCTCGCCCTCATGCGGCAGGGCGTAGTAGTCGCCCAGGTTGGGCACCGCCAGTTCATGGCCCAGGTAGCGCGGCCCGTGCGTGAACAGCTTTTGCTGCTCCCGCTGGTACAGGCCCGCGTCAAAATAGCTGGAAATCGGGAGCTGGCTGGTGGCCTGGAGGAGACGAAGGCTGAGATCGGACATGCAAATTTCGGGTGAACATGCCGCCGCGCGAGGCTTTGGAGGCAGTTGACAAACCAGGGAGCAGGCTGAGCGTCAGCCCACGGGTGAAAACAAGGCCGGGTATCCCGCAACGGGGTCACCACCGTTATCGAGAACTGTTATCAATTGTACCCGCGCGGGGTGGATTCGGGGACTTTGCGCGCCGCCGCCGGATAATGCGAATATTGCATTTGCAACCCCGGGCTGCCGGGCGCCGCAATCCCTTCGCAACGGCCTAAAATCAGGCCTACATCCAAAGAACCATGGCCAAAAGCGCTTCATCCTCCGCCTCTTCGACGCCCCCCGCCGCGGCGCTCCCCGCCAGCTACGAGGCCGCCCTGCAGGAACTCGAGGAGCTGGTGGACAGCCTGGAGTCCGGCCAGTTGCCGCTGGACCAGCTGCTGACGGGCTACCAGCGCGGCGCGCAGTTGCTCAAGTTCTGCCGCGACAAGCTTGAGGCCGTGGAAACCCAGATCAAGGTGCTCGAAGGCACGGAACTCAAGCCCTGGGTGCAGGAGTAAGGCGGCGCGAAAGCCGCGACCCAGCGACCCGATCCAGACACAAAAGAGATACCGATTGAACGCCCCTGAAAAACTACCCCTGTTCACGCTGAGCGACTGGAGCGCAAAGCAGCTTGCCACCGTCGAGAGCGCGCTGTCCCGCTGGGTGGCATGCCCCACCGATTCGCCCGCACCCGCCGGCCTGGGCGACGCCATGCGTTATGCCGTGCTCGACGGCGGCAAGCGCCTGCGCCCGCTGCTGGTCATGGCGGCCTGCGAGGCCGTGGGCGGCAACCGCGAGGCCGCCTTGCGCGCCGCCTGCGCGGTCGAGCTGATCCACGCTTATTCGCTGGTGCATGACGATATGCCTTGCATGGACAACGACGTGCTGCGCCGCGGCAAGCCCACGGTGCACGTCAAGTTCGGCCAGGCGCAGGCGCTGCTGGCCGGCGATGCGCTGCAGGCCCTGGCCTTCGAATTCCTGACACCCGAAGATGGGTCGGTCGACGCTGCCACGCAGGCGCGGCTGTGTCGCATGCTGGCCCAGGCGGCCGGTTTCCAGGGCATGGCCGGCGGCCAGGCGATCGACCTGGCAAGCGTGGGCATGCCCCTGGACTCGCAGCAGCTGCACGAAATGCACCGCCTGAAAACCGGTGCGTTGCTGGAGGCCAGCGTCATGATGGGCGCGGCCTGCGGCACTGTGGCGCCCGCGGCCTGGCAGGCCTTGCGCGACTACGGCTCGGCCGTGGGCCTGGCCTTCCAGGTGGTCGACGACATCCTCGACGTCACCGCCGATTCCGCCACGCTGGGCAAGACCGCCGGCAAGGATGCCGCCCAGGACAAGCCCACCTTTGTTTCGCTGATGGGGCTGGAGGCCTCCAAGGCCTATGCGCAGCAGCTGCTGGCCAGGGCCCTGGCCGGCCTGGACGCCACCGGGCTGGCCCGTACCGAGGCCTTGCGCGCGCTGGCCGATATGCTGGTCAACCGCCATCACTAGGACATAGCCCAGGACCCACCGACAGACAGGGAAGAGGAACCGGCCTCGCCATAACAACGACACCACGATGTACCCATTGCTCGAAACCATCCAAAGCCCCGCCGACCTGCGCAAGCTGCCGCGCAACGGCCTGAAACCCCTGGCCGACGAGCTGCGCGCCTTCGTGCTCGACAGCGTCTCCCAGACCGGCGGGCACCTGAGTTCCAACCTCGGCACCGTGGAACTCACGGTGGCCCTGCACTACGTCTTCAACACGCCTGAGGACCGACTGGTGTGGGACGTGGGCCACCAGACCTATCCGCACAAAATCCTCACGGGCCGGCGCGAGCGCATGGGCAGCCTGCGCCAGTTCGGCGGGCTGTCGGGTTTTCCGCGCCGCGACGAAAGCGAGTACGACACCTTCGGCACTGCGCATTCATCGACCTCCATTTCCGCCGCGCTGGGCATGGCGCTGGCCGCCCAGCAAAAGGGCGAGGACCGCCATGCGGTGGCCATCATCGGCGACGGCGCCATGAGCGCGGGCATGGCTTTCGAGGCCCTGAACAACGCGGGCGTGCACGACCACTGCAAGCTGCTGGTGGTGCTCAACGACAACGACATGAGCATCAGCCCGCCCGTGGGCGCGCTCAACCGCTACCTGGCCCAGCTCATGAGCGGGCGCTTTTACGCGTCGGCCAAGCATGTGGGCAAGCAGGTGCTGCGCGTGGCGCCGCCGCTGCTCGAGCTGGCCAAGCGCCTGGAGGCGCATGCCAAGGGCATGGTCGTGCCGGCCACGCTGTTTGAAAACTTCGGCTTCAACTACATAGGCCCCATAGACGGCCACGACCTCGAGTCGCTGGTGCCCACGCTCGAAAACATCAAGCACCTGATGGACAACAACGGCGGCCCGCAGTTCCTGCACGTGGTCACCAAAAAAGGCCAGGGTTACAAGCTGGCCGAGGCCGACCCCATCGCCTACCACGGCCCCGGCAAGTTCGACCCGGCCATGGGCCTGCAAAAGTCCAGCGCGCCGGCCAAGCAGACCTTCACCCAGGTCTTCGGCCAGTGGCTGTGCGACATGGCCGAGCACGACGCCCGACTGGTCGGCATCACGCCGGCCATGCGCGAAGGCTCGGGCATGGTCGAGTTCCACAAGCGCTTTCCCGGGCGTTACCACGACGTCGGCATTGCCGAGCAGCATGCGGTGACCTTTGCCGCCGGCATGGCCTGCGAAGGGCTCAAGCCCGTGGTCGCGATCTATTCGACCTTTTTGCAGCGCGGTTATGACCAGCTGATCCACGATGTGGCCCTGCAGAACCTGCCCGTGGTATTTGCGCTGGATCGCGCCGGCCTCGTCGGCGCCGACGGCGCCACGCATGCGGGCGCTTACGACATTCCCTACCTGCGCTGCATTCCCAACATGAGCGTGGCCTGCCCCGCCGATGAACGCGAATGCCGCAAGCTGCTGTCCTCCGCCTTCGAGCAGGACCACCCGGTGGCCGTGCGCTACCCGCGCGGCGCCGGCGCCGGTGTCGAGCCCGAAGCCGGCCTGGAGCCCTTGCCTTTCGGCAAAGGCGAAATCCGCCGCGAAGGCGCGGGCGTCGCCATCCTGGCTTTCGGCACGCTGCTGTACCCGGCCCTGCAGGCCGCCGAAAAACTGGGCGCCACCGTCGTCAACATGCGCTGGGCCAAACCGCTGGACACCGAACTGCTGCTCAAGGTCGCGGCCGGCCATGAAGCCCTCGTCACGGTGGAAGAGGGCGCCATCATGGGCGGCGCCGGCAGCGCCGTCAGCGAAGCCTTGCAAGCCGCAGGCATCAACAAGCCCGTGCTGCACCTGGGCCTTCAAGACGAATTCATCGAACACGGCGACCCCGCCAAACTGCTCGCCCTGCAAGGCCTCGATGCCGCAGGCATCGAAGCGGCAATTACTTCGCGCTTCGCCGCACAGCTGGCAAGCAAGCCTGCGAAGCCGGCGCTCAAGTCCGTCGCATAAGCACGGCATTCGCTGGGCCCTGAAGCCTTAACCCAGCAGGGGCCGCGGAACCGGCTTTGCCGGGCCGCAGGCGCAGCGCCCCCCGAGGGGCTGGAGCCCGC
>NZ_AKIV01000045.1 GCF_000282655.1 Polaromonas sp. CF318 | reverse complement strand
CTCACTGCGTGTAGCCTGTTCCCCCCTTGAGGGGGCGGTGCCTGCGGTCTGGCAAAGCCAGTCCCGCGGCCCCCCTCGCCATGGGTGCCCGAGTCCGTCAATCGCGCGAGGCTGCTTTGGTCTGAAGTGACCAGCACCAGCTGGTCGCGCCGGAAGGGCCTGGATTCAAGGCTGGAAACATCGGCGGAGTCGGCCACGATGCCGAGCTCGGCCACCTGGGCCAGCAGCTGCGAGACGATGAGGTGGCTGGGGCGCTCTTCGAGGTCCACATCAATGCCGGGATGGGTGTTGAGGAAGTCGGCGAGCGCCTGCGGCAGGTAGTCGGTGATGGCGGCGGTGTTGGACAGCAGGCGCACCCGGCCCGCCAGGCCGCCCGCGTAGTCGGCGATCTCGCCGTGCATGCGCTCTACCTGCTGCAGCACCAGGCGTGCATGGTGGGCCACGGCCAGGCCCGCCTTGGTCGGCTTGACGCCGTCGCGCAGGCGCTCGAGCAGCGGCACGCCCAGGGCGTCCTCCATGCCGCGTATGCGCGCGCTGGCCGAGGCCAGCGCCAGGTGCGAAAGCCTGCTGCCGGCCGTGATGCTGCCGGTGTCGACCACATGCAGAAACAGCCGGAGGTCGACGAGGTCAAAGCGGATATGGGCAAGCATGGCGAGGTGGGACCTGGGGGAGCCTTCGGAAATGGCTAAGGCTGCCAGCGCATATTACCGCTTGAGCGCAAATGTGCCGCTGCGCAGAATCGGCTTCATGAACTTGCACAACATCGCCGGCGCCGGACAGGAAACCCTGCTGGTCGCCATCGTCGCCGCCGTATTTCTGTTGGCCGGCCTGGTCAAGGGCGTGGTCGGCCTGGGCTTGCCGACCCTGTCCATGGGCCTGCTGGCCGGCGTGATGCCGCCCGCGCAGGCGGCGGTGATCCTGATACTGCCTTCGTTTTTGACGAATGCCTGGCAGATGTGGGACGGGGCTGCGCTGGGCCGGCTGCTCAGGCGCTTGTGGCCGCTGCAATTGGGCGTGGCGGCCGGAACGCTGTGGGCGCCTGTGAGCCTTGTCACCCTCAATGCCAATGCGGCTTCGGCGGGCCTGGGGGCGGCATTGATGGCTTATGCCGTGCTGGGGCTGGTGGCCGCTCCGCTGGCGGTGCCTCGCCGCGGCGAGAAGTTTTTATCGGGTGCCATCGGGCTGATCACCGGCGCCATCACGGCGGCCACGGGGGTGTTTGTGTTTCCGGCGGTGCCCTACCTGCAGGCCCTGTCGCTGCGCAAGGACGAGTTGGTGCAGGCGCTGGGGCTGTCCTTCACTGTTTCCACCGTTGCGCTGTTTGGGCGCCTGGCGCTTGAAGGTTCATTCTCGGCAGCGGCCTTGCCCGGCGGCTGGGGCTGGCTGGTGGCCTTGCCCGCGGCCTTGCTGGGGATGGCGGCGGGCCAGATGCTGCGCGGCCGGCTGGATGAAAAAAACTTCAAGCGGCTGTTCTTTGTGGGCCTGTTGGCCATAGGCCTTTATATGGTGATTGGCAGCGCAATCCGCTGGCTTGCCGGGTAAAGGGTTAAAGGCTTGGGCCCCAAGGCACAGGCGCAGTTTGGGGCCGATTTTTACGCTTTCTTTATACCGGCCGCCTGTCTTTCATCCCCGTTTTTACACGCCGGCTCCGACACTTTCTCCATCGTTATTGCTGGAGAAAGTCATGGATCTCGCGTTTGTTCTCGGTGCCGCCGCCCTCTGGGGGGCGATGGTCTTGCTGGTATGGGGCTTTAAAAAGCTCGAAAAGCCTGAAGGAGGCCGTTCATGATCAGCCTTGACGTGCTTTACGGCTTTGGCGGCATCTGCGCCGTCCTGCTGCTCACCTACCTCGTGTATGCGCTGATCTGCGCCGAGGAGTTCTGATGAGCAATTCTTCATGGGGCCTGCTGGCCCTTTTCCTCGGTGCCTTGCTGGTCACCGCTTGGCCGCTGGGCATCTGGTTGGCGCGCCTCTATTCCGGCAGCCTGCCCAACTGGATGCACAAGCTGGAAGCGCCGCTGTACCGTCTGGCCGGCACCTCGGCCGATACGAACATGAAATGGTCGCAGTACGCACTGGCCCTGTTGGCCTTTAATGCGCTGGGCGTGCTTGCCGTGTATGTCCTGCAGCGCCTGCAGGTCTGGCTGCCGTTGAACCCGGCCGGCATGGCCGCCATCTCGCCCGACTCGGCCTTTAACACCGCCATCAGCTTTGTCTCCAACACCAACTGGCAGGGTTATGCCGGTGAATCGACGATGAGCTACCTCACGCAGATGCTGACGCTGGCTGTGCAGAATTTCTTCTCCGCCGCCACCGGTATTGCCGTGGTGTTCGCCTTGTTCCGCGGTTTTGCCGCGCGGGCCACGGGCGCCATCGGCAACTTCTGGGTGGACGTCACGCGCATCACGGCCTGGCTGCTGCTGCCGCTGTCGCTGGTGTTCGCCATCTTCCTCGTGGGGCAGGGCGTGATCCAGAACTTCGATGCCTACAAGGACGTCGCGACGCTGGAAACCACGTCTTACCAGGTTGCCAAGAACGGCCCCGACGGCCAGGCCCTCAAGGACGACAAGGGCAATGCCGTGATGGAAGACGCCAAGACCGACAAGCAGACCCTGGCCATGGGCCCGGTCGCTTCGCAGGAGGCGATCAAGATGTTGGGCACCAACGGCGGCGGTTTCTTTAACGCCAACTCGGCCCATCCTTATGAAAACCCGACGGCGCTGAGCAATTTTTTCCAGATGCTGTCCATCTTCCTGATCCCCGCGGCGCTGTGTTTTGCTTTCGGCCGCGCGGTGGGTGACACACGCCAGGGCTGGGCCGTGCTGGCCGCGATGACGCTGATATTTGTGGTTGCCGTGGTGGCCATTACGCCCGCTGAGCAGGCCGGCAACCCGCTGCTGCCGCCTCTGGGCGTGGACCAGACCGCCAGCCTGCTGCAGGCAGGCGGCAATATGGAAGGCAAGGAAACCCGTTTCGGCATCGATGCCTCCAGCCTGTTCGCGGTCATCACCACGGCGGCCTCGTGCGGCGCGGTCAATGCCATGCACGACTCCTTCACGCCGCTGGGCGGCATGGTGCCCATGGTGATGATGCAGCTCGGTGAAGTGGTGTTCGGCGGCGTTGGCACCGGGCTTTACGGCATGCTGATTTTTGCCATCCTCGCGGTGTTCATCGCCGGCCTGATGATTGGCCGCACGCCCGAGTACCTGGGCAAGAAGATCGAGTCGCATGAGATGAAGCTGACCTCCATCGCCATCCTGGTCACGCCCATCCTGGTGCTGGCCGGCACAGCCATCGCGGTACTAGCCGGCGCCGGCAAGGCCGGCATCGCCAACCCAGGTGCGCACGGCTTTTCTGAAATCATGTATGCGCTGACCTCGGCCGGTAACAACAACGGCAGCGCCTTCGCGGGCCTGTCGGCCAACACGCCGTTTTACAACACGCTGCTGGGCCTGGTCATGTGGCTGGGCCGCTTCGGCGTCATCGTGCCGGTGCTGGCGATTGCCGGCGCGCTGGCCGCCAAGAAACGCCTGCCGGTCACGGCCGGCACCATGCCCACGCACGGCCCGCTGTTCGTGCTGCTGCTGATAGGCACCGTGCTGCTGGTGGGCCTGCTCAATTACGTGCCTGCCCTGGCGTTGGGCCCGGTGGTCGAGCATCTGATGCTCTGGCCAGGCAAATAACCGCAAGGCCCAAAGAGAAATTTATATGAGTACCAAAAAATCCTTAGTGTTGCTGGACCCGGTCCTTCTGAAACCGGCCATCGTGGCTTCGTTCACCAAGCTGAACCCGCGCGTGCAATGGCGCAACCCGGTCATGTTTGTCGTCTACATCGGCAGCATACTGACCACCTTGCTGGGCCTGCAGGCCTTGCAGGGGCAGGGCGAGGCGCCGGCAGGCTTTATCCTGGCCGTGGCGGTGTGGCTGTGGTTCACCGTGCTGTTCGCCAACTTCGCCGAAGCGCTGGCCGAAGGCCGTAGCAAGGCGCAGGCCGCCTCGCTGCGCAGCCTCAAGAAAAGCACCTGGGCCAAGAAGTTCAAGGAGTCCAATAGCAAGGTTTTCCACGGCACGGCCTGGCTGCCGGAGCAGGCCGAGAACCTGCGCAAGGGCGCGGTGGTGTTCGTGGAAGCCGGCGACATGATTCCGCTGGACGGCGAAGTCATCGAGGGCGTGGCCTCGGTCGACGAAAGCGCCATCACCGGCGAATCGGCACCGGTGGTGCGCGAGTCGGGCGGCGACTTCTCGGCCGTGACCGGCGGCACGCGTGTGCTGTCCGACTGGCTGGTGGTGCGCATCGTGGTCAACCCCGGCGAGTCCTTCCTGGACCGCATGATCAGCATGGTCGAGGGCGCCAAACGCCAGAAGACGCCCAATGAGATCGCGCTGACGATTCTGCTGGTGGCGCTGACCATCGTCTTCCTGGTGGTCACGGTCACGCTGCTGCCTTACTCGGTGTTCAGCGTGCAGGCCGCGGGCTCGGGCACCGTGGTCAGCATCACGGCGCTGGTGGCCCTGCTGGTCTGCCTGATCCCGACCACCATAGGCGGCCTGCTGTCGGCCGTGGGGGTGGCCGGCATGAGCCGCATGATGCAGGCCAATGTGATCGCCACCTCGGGCCGCGCGGTGGAAGCCGCCGGCGACGTGGACGTGCTGCTGCTGGACAAGACCGGCACCATCACCCACGGCAATCGCCAGGCCTCCAGCTTTTTGCCGGCGCCCGGCGTGAACGGCGCGAAACTGGCCACCGCCGCGATGCAGGCCTCCATGGCCGATGAAACACCCGAGGGCCGCAGCATTGTCGCGCTGGCGCAGCGGCTGGGCGCCAGTGAACCCCTGGTCGGCGACAGCCACGAGGTTCCCTTCACGGCACAGACGCGCATGAGCGGCATGGATGTGCAGCGCCCCGACGGCAGCACGCGCCAGCTGCGCAAGGGCGCGGTCGATGCGATCCGCAAGCATGTGGAGGCGCTGGGCGGCAGCGTGCCGGCCGAGGTGATTCGCGCGGCGGACGAAGTGTCGCGCCGCGGCAGCACGCCGCTGGCGGTGGCCGACGGCGCCGTGGTGCTGGGCATCGTGGAACTCAAGGACATCGTCAAGGCCGGCATCAAGGAGCGCTTCGGCGAACTGCGCCGCATGGGCATCAAGACGGTGATGATCACCGGCGACAACAAGCTCACGGCCGCGGCGATTGCCGCCGAGGCCGGTGTCGACGACTTCCTGGCCGAGGCCACGCCGGAGGACAAGCTCAAGCTGATACGCCAGTACCAGGCCGAAGGACGTCTCGTGGCGATGATGGGCGACGGCACCAACGACGCGCCGGCCCTGGCCCAGGCCGACGTGGCGGTGGCCATGAACAGCGGCACCCAGGCCGCCAAGGAAGCCGCCAACATGGTCGATCTGGATTCGAACCCGACCAAACTGCTGGAAGTTGTGGAGACCGGCAAGGCCTTGCTGATGACGCGCGGCTCGCTGACCACCTTCTCCATCGCCAACGACGTGGCCAAGTATTTCGCCATCATCCCGGCGATTTTTGTGACCACCTACCCGCAACTGGCCGCGCTCAATGTGATGCGCCTGGGCAGCCCGTCCTCGGCCATTTTGTCGGCGGTGATCTTCAACGCGCTGATCATCATGTTTTTGATTCCGCTGGCGCTCAAGGGCGTGAAATACCGGCCCGTCGGCGCGGCGGCACTGCTGCGCCGCAACCTGCTTATTTACGGCCTGGGCGGGCTCGTCGTGCCTTTTATCGGCATCAAGGCGATTGACCTGCTGCTGGTTGCGTTCAATCTCGCGAACTGATCCCAAGGAAACCTTATGACAAACATTCTTCGCCCCGCACTCGTGATGTTCACCGTGCTGACCCTGGTCACCGGCGTGGCTTATCCCCTGGTGGTGACCGGCACTGCGCAGTCGCTGTTTCCATCGCAGGCGGGAGGCAGCCTGGTTGTTCGCGACGGCAAGGCCGTCGGCTCCGCGCTGATCGGGCAAAACTTCAGCGATCCCAAAAATTTCTGGGGCCGCCCTTCGGCCACCGGCCCCATGCCCTACAACGCCGCGGCTTCCAGCGGCGCCAACCAGGGGCCGCTCAATCCCGCGCTGGTCGATGCCGTGAAGGGCCGCATTGAAGCGCTCAAAGCGGCCGACCCCGGCAACACGGCGCCCGTGCCGGTGGACCTGGTCACCGCTTCGGCCAGCGGGCTGGATCCGCACATCAGCCCGGCTGCCGCGCGCTACCAGGTGGCCCGCGTGGCCAAGGCGCGCGGCCTGGCCGTCGAAAAAGTGCAGGCCCTGGTGGAACAACACACCGAACAACCCCTGCTGGCCGTTCTGGGCGAAGCCCGGGTCAATGTGCTGCGGCTCAATCTTGCGCTGGAGGCTCTTCGTTAAGAGATGCACCATGGCCTATGCCGCTTACTGTGAGTCGTTTGGGTTAACCCCGTCCTTGCATGTGCCGCGCCCCGTTGCGGTGAGGTGGGTGGTGATGGACGTCACCGTGCGCAGCCGCGACGCCCTGCGGGTGCGCCGCGCGCTGGTGAACTGCGCGGGTGCCGGTATCCTGCGCTGCATTCCCCAGCTCGATGAGCACCGGGCCCGGCTGGAGATCCGCCTGACGGCGCACAGCACGGCCGAGGTGATGGATTGTGTGATGGCCTGCGTGCCCGACGGTGTGATAGGCCCGCTGGTCTCCTGGCGCCGCCACCTGCAACGGCGTGGGCTCAGCCATGGACTCTGATCTCCTGCGGGCCTTGTGCGCGCTGGCGGCCTTTGTGTTGCCGCTGGCCCTGGCCTGGGCCATCGTGTGGTGGCAGGGCCGGCCCCAGAAGCGCCGGCGGCAGCATGGAGCCGGCCATGGACTTTGACCTGCTGCACGCGCTGTGCGCGCTGGGGATTGTCGGCATCCCACTGGGCGTGGCCTGGTGGAGCGCGAGCCGCGGCAAGCAGGTCGGGCCCTTGCGGGACGACGAGGCTGACTGGGGAGATCCCGGTGAAGCGGCGCAAGCCACCAAACTTCCTTGGCGAAGCGACCTTTGACCCGCCAGGGGCTGGGTTGATGGCCCCTTTTTGTGTTTCCTGACGGCCGGTGCTGCCAGGTGGGTGATTCGAGCGGGCTGAACCCCAAACGGCTTGCAAAAACCACCTTGGCCGTGTCCGTGAGCAAGATGTTTCAAGGTTTGCGAAGGTGTTACGCTTTCGCATGCATGACCCGCGAGAGCGTTTCTGATGGCCTATAACCTCAACGACCGCCCCGACCCGGACCAACTGCTCGAGCAGATCCGCGGTGAGGACGAGCGGGCCCGGCGCGGCCGGCTGCGCATCTACTTCGGCGCCAGCGCCGGCGTGGGAAAAACCTACGCCATGCTGAGCGCCGCGCAGCGCGAGCGCAAGGCCGGGCGCGATGTGTTGGTTGGCGTGGTTGAAACGCACGGCCGCAGCGAAACCCTGGAGCTGCTGGCCGGGCTGGAGCAACTGCCTTTGCGTGAGGTGGCCTACCGCGGCCGCACGCTGAAAGAATTCGACCTGGACGCGGCGCTGGCGCGCAAGCCGGCGGTGCTGCTGGTCGACGAGCTCGCGCACAGCAATGTGGAGGGCTCGCGCCACGCCAAGCGCTGGCAGGACGTGCATGAGTTGCTGGAGGCCGGCATCGACGTCTGGTCGGCCGTCAATGTGCAGCACCTGGAAAGCCTCAACGGCACGGTGGGCGCCATCACCGGCATACGCGTGCATGAAACCGTGCCGGACACGGTGCTGGACGGCGCCGATGAAATCATCCTGGTCGACGTCACGCCCGACGAGCTGATGGCGCGCCTGAAGGCCGGCAAGGTCTACATGCCGCAGCAGGCCGAGCGCGCGGCGCAGAATTTTTTCCGCAAGGGCAACCTGATCGCGCTGCGCGAGATCGCGCTCAGGCGCACGGCCGAGCATGTGGAAGACGACGTGCGCAGCTACCGCGTCGAAAAATCCATTGCCCCGGTCTGGAACACCGAAGGCGCCATCCTGGCCTGCATAGGCCCGCGCGAAGGGGCCGAGCAGACGGTGCGCACGGCGGCGCGCCTGGCCGGCCAGCTCAATGTGCGCTGGCATGCGGCTTATGTGGAAACGCCGCGCCTGCAGCTGCTGGAGGTCGCCAGGCGCGACCGTATCCTCGCCGTCATCCAGCTGGCCGAGGAACTGGGCGCGGCCACGGCGGTGCTGACCGGAAGCGATGCCGCTGCCGAACTGGTGGCGCAGGCGCAGCAGCTCAATTGCGCCACGCTGGTGGTGGGGCGCCCGCAGTTGCCGGGATGGCGTGCGCTGTGGGCCGGCTCCACCATGACGCGCCGGCTTGCGATGCTGGCGCCTACGCTGGACATTGTGGAGGTGGGCCGCGCCGACAGCGCGCGGCGGCTGGCGCGCGCCGTGCAGCGTTCCGCCGAGGATGAGGAGGCCGCGGCCTGGTGGGGCAAGCTGCCGGCGTACGCCTGGGCCGCGGCCGGCAGTGCGGCCATCACGCTACTGGCCCTGCCGCTGCTGGCTTACTTTGACCTGGCCAACATCGTCATGGTGTTCCTGTTGGGGACGGTTCTGGTGGCGTTGAAGTTCGGGCGTGGGCCGGCGGCGCTGGCGGCTTTCCTCAACGTGGCGGCGTTTGATTTTTTCTTTGTGCCGCCGCGTCTGTCGTTTGCCGTCAGCGATGTGCAGTACCTGGTGACCTTCGGCGTGATGCTGGTGGTGGGGCTGCTGACCGGGCAGCTCACGGCGGGCCTGCGGTTCCAGGCACGAATTTCGTCCGGCCGCGAACGGCGTGCGCAATCGCTCTTTGAACTCACGCGTGATTTGTCGGCGGCTTTGCTGAGCGAGCAGGTCGTGGAACTCGGCGAGGCGGCTGCGCAGCGCAACTTTGGCGGGCAGGCACTGGTGATGGTGACCGACAGCCACGATCAGCTGCTGCCGCCCGCGAAGCCGCCTGCGGATTTTGATGCCAGCGTGGCCGACTGGGTGTTTCGCAACGAACAGCCGGCCGGCCTGGCCACCGCCACCTTGTCGGCCCAGGCCTGGCACTATTTGCCGCTCAAGGCGCCCATGCGGGTGCGCGGCGTGCTGGCCGTCAAACCGGCGCAGCCGCGCTGGCTGCTGATTCCCGAGCAGATGCGGCAGCTCGAGACCCTGGCGCGGCAGATCGCCATCGCGCAGGAGCGCGTGCATTATGTGGAGGTGGCCCAGCAGGCGGTGGTGCAGATGGAGTCCGAAAAACTGCGCAACGTGCTGCTGGCCGCGATTTCGCACGACGTGCGCACGCCGCTGACGGCGCTTATCGGCCTGGCCGATTCCCTGCAGCGCACGGCACCGCCGCTGAGCGAAGCGCAGTCGCAGGCGGTGCGCGCCATCGCCGGCGAGGCGCGCCACCTGAGCGCGCTGGTCAACAACCTGCTGGACATGGCGCGGCTGCAAAGCGGCGCGGTGAACCTGCGCAGCGACTGGCAGTCGGTCGAGGAAATCGTCGGCTCGGCCATACGCCAGGCACAGCACGCGCTGGCCGGCCGGGCCGTGGTGACGGCGCTGCCGGCCGACCTGCCGCTGGTGGAATTTGACGCGGCGCTGATGGAGCGTGTGCTGGTCAACCTGCTGGAAAACGCCGCCAAGTACGGCAAGCCGCCCATAGAGATCAGCGCCGAGGTGACGGACACGGCCTTGCTGCTGACGGTGCGCGACCATGGGCCCGGCCTGCCCGCGGCGCTCAAGGGCCGCGAGCACGAGCTGTTTGAAAAATTCACGCGGGGCGAGGCCGAGTCGGCCACACCGGGCGTGGGCCTGGGCCTGGCCATCTGCCAGGCGGTGGTGCAGGCGCACCGTGGGCAGATCGCCGCAACGAGCCTGCCGCAGGCGGCCGGCGGTGGTGCAGAATTCAGCATCACCCTGCCGCGGCGCCCGCCGCCACCGGGCCTGCCCGAACCCGCCTGATTACCGTCCATGTCTCAGCCCACACCCGTCGCCGTCGTCATTGAAGACGAGCCGCAGATACGCCGTTTTGTGCGCGCGGCGCTGGAGGCCGAAGGCTGGCAGGTCTTCGAGGCCGACAGCGCCCAGCGCGGGCTGACCGAGGCCGGCACGCGCAAGCCCGACCTGCTGGTGCTGGACCTGGGCCTGCCCGACGGCGACGGCCTGGAGGTGATCCGCGATGTGCGCGGCTGGTCGGCGGTGCCCATTGTCGTGCTCTCGGCGCGCACCGACGAGGCCGACAAGATCGCCGCACTGGACGCCGGCGCCGACGACTACCTGACCAAACCCTTTGGCGTGGGCGAGCTGCTGGCCCGGGTGCGCGCCAACCTGCGCCGCCCGCGCGGGGCCGGCGCGGACGGCACGCCCGAGGAGCCGCTGTTCAGCTTCGGCGAGGTGGAGGTGGACCGCCAGGCGCGCCTGGTGCGGCGCGCCGGCGTGGAGGTGCACTTGACGCCCATCGAATACCGCCTGCTCACGGTGCTGGTCGGCCATGCCGGCCGGGTGCTGACGCACCGGCAGCTGCTGCGCGAGGTCTGGGGCCCCTCGCATGCGGGGCAGAACCACTATTTGCGCATCTACATGGGCCATTTGCGCCAGAAGCTCGAGGCCGACCCGGCCCAGCCCAAACACCTGCTGACGGAAACCGCGGTGGGTTACCGGCTCTGGGTGGGACAATAAGCCGCGATCCAGCCGCCCGGGCTGGCCCCTAAAGTACACCGCCCATGCAAGACCCCCTCAAACCCGGCGCTCCCAAACCCGTGGGCGCCGCCGTTCGCATTCCCAAAGCCGCCGCGCCGGCCCTCGCACCGGGCGCACCCGCCGCCACCGTGCGGCTGAACAAGCGCATGGCCGAACTGGGCCTGTGCTCGCGCCGCGAGGCCGACGACTGGATCGCGCGCGGCTGGGTGCGCGTGAACGGCGCGCCCGCCGTGATGGGCCAGCCCGTGGCCGTGGACGCGCGCATCGAGGTCGACCGCCAGGCCGAGCAGCAGCAGCGCCTGCAGGTCACCATCCTGATCAACAAGCCGGTGGGCTATGTCAGCGGCCAGGCCGAGGACGGCCATGAACCGGCCGTGGCGCTGGTGCAGCCGCAAAACCGCTGGCGCGAATGCAACAGCCGCATGCGCTGGGGCCACGAACAGCTGCGCGGCCTGGCGCCGGCCGGCCGGCTGGACATCGACTCCATAGGCCTCTTGGTGCTGACGCAGGACGGCCGCATCGCGCGCCAGCTGATAGGCGAAGACTCCGAGATCGAAAAAGAGTACCTGGTGCGCGTCAGCTACGGGCCGGAAACGGTCAACGTGCAGTCGGTGTTTCCGCCCGAAAAACTGGCCTTGCTGAACCACGGCCTGAGCCTGGACGGCCAGGCGCTGCGGCCGGCCAAGGTGTCCTGGCAAAACCCGGAGCAGCTGCGTTTTGTGCTCAAGGAGGGCAAAAAGCGCCAGATCCGCCGCATGTGCGAGCAGGTGGGGCTGTTTGTGACCGGGCTCAAGCGCGTGCGCATAGGCCGGGTCAACCTGGGGCATCTGCCGGTGGGCCAGTGGCGCTATCTGGCGCCGCACGAGCGGTTTTAAGGCCCTTTAGCCTTGCTGGCGGCGTGGCCGGTAGTAGTGCCCTGTCCTACCCGCACGCGCGCCAACGGACGGCAGCGTTTGCCCGGCCGCGGCCTAAAGTGGGTTTCATGGCACTGATTACCTATCTGGTCGAAGACAACGACATCGTCCTGGAAAACCTGATGGAGGCGCTCCAGGAGATCGCCTCTGTCCGGGTCACGGGCCATGGGGCCACCCAGGCCGAGGCCAGCCAGTGGCTGAGTTCGCACGACGGCGAGTGGCACCTGGCCATCGTCGACCTCTTCCTGAAAGAGGGCAACGGCCTGGGCGTGCTGGCGGGCTGCCGCAGGCGCGAGCCCTACCAGAAGGTGGTGGTGCTCACCAACTACGCCACGGATGAAATCCGCCGCCGCGCCGCGGATCTGGGCGCCGATGCGCTGTTCGACAAATCCAGCGAGCTGGACGACCTGTTCGCCTACTGCGCGGAACAGTCCTCCCATGAAGCGGAGCCGGAAAACCGGCAGGCCCAGCTCCTGGCGGTGTCGCGCCTGCGCGCGGCCGCGGCGCCCCCGGCCCCGCGCGGGACGCCGCCGGGCTCGCGGGGCTGATCCGGCCGGCCTTGCCGCGTCGCCAGCCGGTTTTATTTGCCATGGGCGCGCAGGCGTTTGCCCTTGCTAAACCGGCGCTGGGGAAAGTAAGCTGCGCCCAGGATTCATAAGAACGGAGGGACGCCTGAATGCACGCTTGCCATGCCGCCCGGGTTTTTGCAAAACACTTGTTGGCCCGCGCGGCCCTTACCTGCGGCCTGGCCTTGGCCGCCGGCGCCGCGCAGGCCCAGGCTGAAACGCCGGCGCAAGTTTCGCCGGCCGTGGCCGCGCAGATCGATGCGCTGGTTGCCGAATACGTTCCGGGCGCGCT
This sequence comes from Polaromonas sp. CF318, assembly GCF_000282655.1. Taxonomy (GTDB): domain Bacteria; phylum Pseudomonadota; class Gammaproteobacteria; order Burkholderiales; family Burkholderiaceae_C; genus Polaromonas. The sequence continues at coordinate 45,562 of NZ_AKIV01000045.1, read as the reverse complement.
GCCGGGCCTGCAGCTCGCGGTCGGCAAGGGCGGCGCTGTGCTGTATACGCGCGGTTACGGCGCGGCCGACGTGCGCGCCGGTGTGCCCATGACACCCACCACGCCGGTGAAGATAGGCTCGGTCACCAAGCAGCTCACGGCGGCCGCGCTGCTCAAGCTGCAGGAGCAGGGCAAGCTCTCGCTGGCGGACCCGCTGTCGCGCTGGATTCCCGAGCTGCGTTACCAGCCCGACCCCAGCATCGCCCAGGTGATGCAGATGGTGGCGGGCATTCCCGGCGCCGAGAAAGACCCCGACGACCTGCTGCTGGACGGCATGCCGGCCGTGCTGCAGGAGCCGCCCCTCAGCCGGGCGAGGCTGTTCGCCAACATGCAGGCGACGGGCCTGTTCGCCGCGCCGGGCACGGCTTACGACTATTCGAATGCCGGCTACACCGCGCTGGGCCGCGTGATAGAGCGCGTCAGCGGGCAATCACTGGAAGCGGCCTTCACGCAGCTGCTGTTCAAGCCCGCGGGCATGGCGGCCTCCTACCTGCTGGGTTCGCAGCCGCGGCCCGGGATCGCGGTGGGCCACTACCGCGTCAAGCCGGGCGACGCCTGGCGTGTCTGCCCCGACCTCAATTCGGGTTTTGACGCGACCGGCGGTGTGGTCTCCACCGCGTCCGACATGGTGCGCTGGAACGGCGCGCTCAAAAGCGGCGCCGTGATCTCGGCGGCCAGCCTGGCGCGCATGCGCACGCCGGCCGCGCTGGGCGGCGGCAAGTTCGCGCCCATAGGCATGGGGCTGGCGGCGCTGGGCGGGCCGGGCAGTTACGGCGCGGCGGGGCAGACGGTCAGCTTCGCCGCGGCCAACGCGAGCTACGGCAGCGGCTACGACGTGATCCTGCTGGCCAACGGCAGCAACACGGTGGGCGACGCGGCCTACCCGCGTTTTGTGCTGGCCGCGCGCATCCACAATGTGCTCAATCCGGGTGCGCCCGAACCCGTGCCGGCGCTGCCGCCCAGCGGCGGGATCGTCGAGCCGGCCGCGCCGGCGGAGCTGTTCAGCCTCTGTAAATAAGAATAAGCGCGCCGCAACATTCGCTGGCGCGCGCGGGGCCCAGCCCCCACAATCGGGGATGCCTACACCCGAGCAGCCCGGCGGCGCGCCACCTTCTTTCCCCGGCGGACTGCTGCCCACCTGGCTGCACGTTTCCGACGTCCAGGGGCTGGCCCAGCTCGCCACCCAGGCCACCCTGGGCGTCACGGGCCTGGCCGAAAGCGTGCAGGGCAATGTCTACAAAGCCGTCGCCAGGCCCTTCGGCCCGCTGGGCGCGAAGTTCATCGACCGCATGCCGGGCGGCAGTGGCGTGCGCGCCCGGGGTATCACCGGCTTGGTCTATGGCGGCATCAAGGGCGTGACGCGGCTGGCCGGCGGCGCTGCCAACGCGCTGCTGTCGCGCGCGGCGGTGCCGGCAGACCAGCGCCCCTCGACGCCGCAGCGCGAGGCCATGCTGTCGGCGTTGAACGGTGTGCTCGGTGACCGCCTGCAGGAGACGGCCAACCCGCTGGCGATTTCCATGCGCTTGCGCTCTGCAGGACTGCCGCTGCTGCTGGAGCCGCAGGCGCTGGCCGGGCGGCTGCCGGGTGTGACCGGCAAGCTGCTGGTGATGTTGCACGGCCTGTGCATGAACGACCTGCAGTGGAACAGCGATGCGCCGGCCGGCGGCCACGGCGAACAGCTGGCGCGCGAACTGGGCTACACCCCGCTCTACCTGCACTACAACACCGGCCTGCACACCTCGGACAACGGCGAGCAACTGGCCGGCCTGCTGCAGCAACTGGCCAGGGCCTGGCCGCGGCCGGTGGAAGAGATCACGCTGCTGGCACACAGCATGGGCGGCCTGGTCGCGCGCAGCGCATGCCACCAGGCGGCCGCGGCCGGCTATAGCTGGCCGGCGCAGCTCAAGGCCCAGGTGTTCCTGGGCACGCCGCACCACGGTGCGCCGCTGGAGCGCCTGGGCAGCTGGGTGGACGGCGTGCTGGGCGGCAACATCGTGACCAAACCCTTCGCGAAGATCGGCCAGCTGCGCAGTGCCGGCATCACCGACCTGCGCCACGGCAACCTGTTGCGTGCCGACTGGCACGACGCGGGGCGCTTCGAGCGCGGGCCGGACGCGCGCCAGCCCGTGCCCTTGCCGGCCGGCGTGGCCTGCTACACCGTGGCGGCCACCACGCTGGCGCCCGGCAAGGGAGCCATGGTGGCGGTGCGCGAGGCGCTGGCGCGCAAGATGGTGGGTGACGGCCTGGTGTCGCTGGACAGCGCGCTGGGCCTGCATGCGGACCCTGGCCGCTGCCTGGCCTTTCCGCCCGAAAACCAGTGGATCGCGCAGGGCATGAACCACATGGAGTTGCTGAGGCGGCCCGAGGTCACGCGGCAACTGGTGCGCTGGCTGGGCGGCCGGCCTTCCTAGCGCTTGATGGTGTTGCCGCGCATTCGACGAATGCGGGGCCGGGCGCCGTTAGCGAGTGCTCACCACGAAATCGTCAATTCAACCGGTTCCAGGGAATGCATGGGCTTGCCCGCCACTACGGCCAGGCGGTTGCCAGCGGAATCGGGCACGGTGTTCATGCGCTGCGTCTGGCCGGCTTTGCTGGCTGAAGCGCTGGCAATGGCTTTGACGTCCACGGTGGCCGGGCAGCTGATACGCAGGATTCCGGCATTGCCGTCAGGCTGCCCGCGATGGGTGCAGCGATGGTCTGCCGTCACGGCTTCACTGAAAGTGCGCAGCACGATGGTCACGTCAAAGGAGCCGGAAGCCGTTTGCGCCTGGGCCGTGCCGTGAAGCCCCAGCAGGGACTGGCTGGAGATGGCAAGGATAAAAGCAAGCTTGAGGGTCTTCATGGCGCAACTCCTTCAAAAGGATGAGCTGTTGCGATCCATGCTAGCGAATCTGATAATTTGAAGCAATTGGTAAAATTAACAATAAATCTGTTAATTGGTGATTTTTCACACAAATCGCCCCTTAAATTTGATTTCTCTTTCAGATTGATAGTTTTGGCAGGACGTTTTCGCAATAAAACAGGCGTTTTATCAGTTTAGCGGCAGCGAAAAGCGGCAAAAATACCGCGCCGGGGCGACGGCCTGTCGGCGTGTTGAATGCCCGGAGGGGGCGTTCAGCCTAGTAAGTGATGGTGACGGTCACCCCGGTCTGGGTGGCGGTGCAGGTGCCCGTGGAACAGGTGCCTGCCTGGCCGGCCGCGATGCTGCCAGTCACGGTGTAGGGCTGGGCGAAGCCGTCGCCTGTCGCACCTGCGCCGCTGAGCGCCAGGGTGTAGTTCAGGCCCAGCAGCGTGCCCGAGGTCGGCGAGAGCGCCAGGGTGTAGCTGGTGCCCCGGGTGCAGTCCACCGTGAAATTCATGGTAGCGGTCTGCGGTGCAGCCACAAAAGAGGTGTAGTTCAAGGTCAGCGTGGACGGGGAAATCGCGCCGGGAGCCAGATTGCCGGTGGCGACCTGGCCCACGAAGCACTGGGCAATGATGCTGACCGTGGGCGTGAAGCTCCCGGTTGCGACGACAGCCCCGGCGGTGGTGAGCTGAAGGCTGGTGATGAAGGCCTCGTCAAAGATACCCGCGGTGTTGCCGGTTTGCCCAGCGGGAACGCGGAAATCGTAGGTCAATGCCACGCTGGCGCTCAGGGCGGCGCCGAAAGTCAATGTCCCGTTCACGCGCCCGATGCCGGTATTGATCCAGTCGGTGGTGGTTCCGCTCTTGTAGATGTTGACGTCCAGCCGGTTGGCGTTGGTGGTGGTTCCGCCATGACGGAAAACCCGGCGGGTGAGGCCTGTGCGGCTGCCGTAGTCAATGCTGACCCAGTAGGTCGTGCTGGTGGGGTCCGTTGACAGCCGCGTGCAGTTCACGGTGATGGTACCGCTGGCATTGGCGTTGGCCGCCTGCCCGTTGGTGTAATTGAGATTGACCGACGTGGTGGTGAGCGTGCATGTGATGGCAGCCTCAGCCTGCAGCGCGCAAGTGCACAGCAGGGCGGCCAGGGCGAAACGCAGCGCGTAAGAGACACTCATCGATGACTCCGTGATATCGCCCAGGCACTTTGCAAGTGCGACGACTGTTATCTCGTGATGGTAACGTCTTGTAGCAGTATCGTGAATGGTGTCGTTTTGCGCCGTTTTCGAAGGCCCAGGCGCTGCAAATCCGTGACAAAAGTCACACTGTGTGGGCCGATGGGCTGCCCAGGTGCTAGCGCGAGGCCTTGAGGCGGAGGCCGCTCAATAGCTAATGGTCAGGGTCCGCGTTTGGGGTGCGCTGGTGCAACTGCCCATGCCGCAGGTGCCGGACTGGCCGCCCGGGATGCTGCCGTTGATCGTGAAATTCTGCGGAAAGCCCGTCCCGGTCTGGCCGGCGAGGGTGCTCAAGGCCAGGTTGTAAGTGAGCGTGAGCAGGGTTCCCGTCGTCGCGTCCAGCGCCATGGTGTAGGTTTCGCCCAGGGTGCAGCGCACGGCATAAGCCGAGCTGGCCGTGGCGGCGGCGGCCTGGAATGAGGTGTAGTTGAACTGGATGTTGCCGGGCGGTGTGCTGAGCAGGCAGACGGATTGGTTGTTGATGCTCACGGGGAAGGTGGGAAAGACGTCCGTATTGTTGTTGGGGCCGTTGTCGTAGCGCAGGCGCATGGTCACGGTGTCGGTGAAGATCTTGGCGTTCTTGTTGAGCCCCGCCGCAATCCGGCTGTAAAAGACGTGCGTGACGCTGGCCGTCAGGGCGGTGCCGAAGTTGATGGTTCCCGCGAAGTCCGTGGCATTGGTGTAGCCCCATTCCCCTGTGCCCGGCGCCGTCCTGAAGAGGTCGTAGGCCATCTGGTTGGCCGTGCCGGTGCCGTTTACCGCCTGGTTGCTGCTTCCGGCGCCCGGGTTGAAGCCGTCGTCGGCCCGCAGGGTGTAGGCCGAGGTGGTCGGGTCCGTGGGGCCGCGCGAGCAATTGATGGTCACGGTCCAGGCGCCGTCCGTGGGGTTGGGGTCGTTCTCAAAGTAGACCATCTGCACGGGTGTCGCGGTGGCGTTGCAGACCAGCGCGGCCATGGCCGGTGCCGAGCCCAGCAGGGACAAGGCCGCGGTGGCGAGGCGCCAGGGGTTGAGGGGGTTCACGGTTTGACTCCTGAGCAGTGGACAGGGCCCACGCGGGTGATGTCTTCCAGGCTGCCGGGCGGTAGCTCGACGGTAAAGGTGCAGCTTGCGCCATTCCATTTCAGGCGCAGGCTGTTGGTGGTTTGCAGGCCGGTGACGAAGGCTTCACCGCGCCGGGCGACAAAAAATTCCTTCTTGTCGCCGACCAGTTCGATCTCGGCGCCGGCCGGCGCGGGCTCGCCGCCGTCGAGCACGATGCGTATCAGGGCACCGCGGCCCGAGCGCACGGGAAAGCTGATTTTGACGGCGCCGCGCAGCGCCGGCACGGCCTCCCGCTCGATGGAGTCGAGTTCGGCGCTGATGGGTAATTCAGTGGGATCCAGCCGCACGCTGTTGCGCTGGAAGGGCAGCAAGCGGGGCAGCAGCGCGACGCCGTCCTTGTCCGTGCGGGTCAGCGTGCTGCCCTGAAAGCCCACGCCCACGTTCGCATAGCCCGGCACCTCGACAATGGCGAAGCTGTCCTGCACCCGGCGTGTTGCGAAAACCTGCCCGTCGGCCGCGACCATGCCGCCTATCAGGCCCAGGCGCAGGTTCTGCTGGGTCTGCCCCGCGCTGACGTCGGCTGAAAACAGGCCTTTGCTCCCCTGGTAATAAGCGCCGCCCTCGGTGTAACCGCCATCGGCGCGCGAACCCAGCGCCGTGCGCCAGCCCCAGCCGGTTTCGGCGCTCAGGGCCCGGCTGGCGTTCACATAACTTTCGGTGGTGCCGCTGCGGTTGGTGACGCCGGAGGCAATCGTGACGCGGTTCTCCAGCGGCACGATCAGGGTCGCGCCCACCGAGTTGCCGGTGGAAATTCCGCTGAGCCGCGTGGCGCTGAGCGTCAGGGCGCTGTGCGGCCCGAGCCGCACGGTGTAGTTGAGGCTGAGGGTGTCGAGTTTGCCGATGTCGTAGTTGTCAAAGCTCGCATAACTGAGGTTGAAGGCCCCGAACTTGTCGGTACTGTAGCTGTAGCTGGCGGTGGTTTGCAGCCGCGGCAGCGGGCTTGCCGTGTCTATGCCCAGTTGCCGGTAGCCGCGCGAGGCGCCTTCCGCGCTTAGCGAAACGCCGTGGCGCAAGCCGGTGCGCTCTATGCCGACCAGCCAGTTGTGGCCGCGGCCGGCGGTGTCGCTGCGGCTGAAGGACATCGCGGTTTGCCCCAGCATCTGGAAAGGCAGCTCGTAGCTGGCGCCCGCGCCCACGCGCGCCAGGGGCCGGGACCATTCACCGTTGGCCTCGACGGTGATGCTTTTGGTCAGGCCCTGGCGCCACAGGCCCGACACAAAGCGCGGGCCGTAGTCGGCGTTCTCAGTTCCCAGCTGGTTGCGTATGGCGCCGGCCTCGAAGCTCCAGTCGCTGAGGTTTTCTTCCAGCAGGTTGGCATTGCTGAAAAAGGACTGGGTGATGACGGTCTCGCGGCCCAGGATGTCGCGCACCACCACCCGCGCCTCGCCGGCGCCTGTCAAGGCCGGGAAGTTGTCGATGCTGAACGGGCCGGAGGGGACCTTGGATGTCTGCCGCAGTGCGTCGTTGACGTACAGCTCCACGGTGCTGGGCGCGGCCGACAGCCCGGTGACGGTCGGGATGGGCTGGGTGACAAAGCCGGGCTGCAGGGAGAAATTTTTCGCGAACTGCACGCCGCCGAAATAGACCGACCGCCCCGAAATACCGGTGCGCGTGCTGCTGTCACCCAACCGCAGGGTGCTGTTGGACTCCAGGAAATTGCGCGTATAGGTGGTTTCCAGCCGCCGCCACGAGGCCTTGAGCGTCGGGTCCTGGCTCACGAGGTTGCGGCCCACGTAACTGCTGGTCAGCAAGCCCCACTGCCCTGAAAACCCAAACTCGGTCAAGGCGCCCAGGTCGCGGGCCGTTGTGGTGCCGCTGATGGCGTCACGGTTGTGGCTGGTGAGGTAGTTCAGGTCGTAGTTGGCAAAGAAGGCCGGGATGGACGGCGACAGCGGGGGCCGCATGGCCGACTCCTGCGTCAGGCGCACGGCATTGAAAGCCGAAGGGGAAAACACCAGGTCCACCGACTGGTCGGCAAAATTCAGGCGCGCCTCGAAGCCCGGGATGGACGAGAGGGCGTACCAGCGCTGGCCCTGGAAATCGATGTCCTGCGCGCTGGGGCGGCGGTTCAGCCGCCATTCCTCAAAAGCGTCCTCGGGCGCATACAGGATGCCGTTGCGCTCCAGCAGGGTCCAGACCCCGCCCTTGGTGCTGTTGATGAACACTTCCAGCGGAAGCAGGCGGTCGTTGGCGGCGCGGGCCGCGGGCGGCGCATTGGATGAGGCCGCCACCTGCGCCTGCGCCGGCAGGCCATAGCAGAGGACGGCAATGGCTATCGCGAGGGGATGCTTTCGTAGAGCCCGTCTACACCTCATGGAACAAGGCGCTCCCCTCAGGGAAGCGCGATACTGGTCGTCAGGCTTTGTCCGTCGTCAAAGGTCACCACTAGTTGGGCCTGGCCTGCAGTCAAGGGTTGCTCGCCCTTGAGGTTGACGGTTTTACGGGCGCCCGGAAGGATATAGCTGCCGCCTTCAAAACGGGCCAGTGTTTGCGGGCCGCGGGTCACGACGGCCTCGCGTATTTGTGCATAGGCTGAGCCGGTATTGCTGCACTGCAAACTCAGGGTTTTGGGATCCGCGAGCTGATTGGTGCAATTGACTTCGCGCTTAGCTGCCGGCGGGGTGATGAACACCGGCATGCTCAGGGCCAGCGCAATGGGAACCTGGATGCCGGCTGCGGGCAGGGCTTCGGGCACCTCGCGGATGATCATGCGGTAGGTCAGTTGCCGGCTGGCGTCGGCCGGCTTTAACAATGCCAGGCGGACCACCTGGCGAGCCTTGGGCGCCAGCTTGATGATGGGCGGCGCCAGGATCAGGTCTTCCGTGAGCACCAGTTCATCAGTGCCGTCGGGTTTCTGGCTCCAGGCGTTGATGTCGGCCTGCAGGACGACCTCGGTGTCCGCTTCGTTGGTCAGGGTGACGGCGATCGCGCGGTCGCGCGGTGTCATGTAGAGGCGTACGGGGGTGACGGAAAACACGCCGGCCGTGACGACGGCCCAGGGCGCCAGCAGACTGAGCAGGAGAGCGTAGGTGACGAGGCTGCTTCGGCGCGGAGGGACGTTCATCCCTAGAAGGATACCAGCATCTCGATAGATTTCGGTTGATTGCCGGCATGGGCGAGGCGCACGGCCGTAAGCGTTCCGCGGACGTCCTGGAAGCGCAAGCGGGCCTGCTTTTCAATCTCGGTGGCTTCCGGGCCCATGGCATAGCGCCGGCTTTCGAATTCCCAGCCGTCGTCGGCCTCATCGCCCGCCGAGGCCTGGCGCTGGTCATCCAGCCGGCAGGCCATGCGGGAACCCGGGTCGTTGCGGGACGCCTCGCTGCGGCAGTAATCGGGCAGCAGGGAGTCGCGCGTGGGCCGGTATCCGGGCATGAACCGGGAGTTTGCCAGGGCGCTGGCGTTGCGGACCTGGACGATATTGACAAAGACGTTGGAGTTGCAACTGACCTGCACTGAGGCGCCGCCGCTGCCAGAGCCCGTGGCGCTGGTGCAGGCGTTGGTGGCGGGGTCGCCGCCGTTCAGGTGGATCTGTACGCCGAACTGGCCGCCGGCGGTGCCGGAAAAGCTGCAAACGCCGGCCGAAAGCAGTGAAACACCGAGAGCCAGCTTTGCAAGCGAGCGCATCGGTGTTGCCATGATCCGGGCCTTGAGCGTCAAGATCCGCTTAGTACGTGATCGTCAGGGTACGGGTCTTGTTGGTCGCAGCGGTGTTCGAGCAGGCGCCGCCAGCGGTGGCGCACTGGCCGGCCTGGCCAGCTGCCATCGAACCGGTCACGCTGTAGGCTTGCGCGTTGCCGTTGCCGGTGCCGCCCGTTGCACTCAGTGCCAGGGTGTAGGCAAGGTCAACGGCATCATCGGTCACGGAGGTGGAATCCAGCGCCAGGGTGTAAGGCAGTGTTTTCGTGCACTGGATCGTGAAACCGCCAGCGGTGGTGTGTGCCTGGGCTGCTGCCTGGAACGAGGTGTAGTTGAACACGACGTCAGAGGTCTTGACGTATTTGCAGGCGCTGGTCAGGTTGATGGTGACATCGAACTGTCCAGTGGCCGTTGCTGCTTGAGCAGGCACGGAGGCGATAGCGGCAAGGCCGAGGGCGATTACTAAAATAAGCTTTTTCATGACTGTTCTCCGGGTGAATGAACGAGTTAACGGGGGACAAAATGTGAAGGTGAGTGAACTGTAACTAGGTATTTCTGAAAAACGCACATTTGTAACCGTAACAGAGCACCGGAGTAGGGAATTTATCACGTCAACTCGTTGAAAAGATTGGATTTATTCATATATTAGTCCAAAAGAATTACACGTAACAAAGGTAAATACGACCAGTAGGGCTGGTTATTTTCCGCAGAAATAACGAGTTGGTAACAGATTTGAAACAACTATGACCCAGACCATGCAAAAACAAACCCTTTCCTTCCAGGCCGAGGTGGCGCAGCTGCTCAAGCTGGTCACGCACTCGCTGTACTCGAATCCCGAGATCTTTCTGCGCGAGCTGATTTCGAATGCGTCGGATGCCTGCGACAAGCTGCGCTTCGAGGCGCTCAACGACGCTTCGCTCTACGAGAACGATGCCGAACTCAAGGTGCGCGTGAGCTTCGACAAGGCCGCCAATACGCTGACCATCACCGACAACGGCATTGGCCTGTCGCAGCAGGAAGCCATCGACAACCTGGGCACCATCGCCAAGAGCGGCACGCGCGACTTCATGGCCAAGCTCTCGGGCGACCAGAAGAACGACGCGCAGCTGATAGGCCAGTTCGGCGTGGGTTTTTATTCGGGCTTTATCGTGGCCGACCGCATCACGGTGGAAAGCCGCCGCGCGGGCCTGCCGGCGGGCCAGGGCGTGCGCTGGAGCAGCGACGGCACCGGCGAGTTCGAGGTCAGCGAAATCGAGCGCGCCGAGCGCGGCACCAGCATCATCCTGCACCTCAAGGAGGACTCGCTCGACTACCTCAACGCCTGGAAGCTCAAGGGCATCATCAACAAATACTCCGACCACATCTCGCTGCCCATCCTGATGCAGAAAGAGGAATGGAAAGAGGGCGAAAACGACCAGCCCGGCGAAATGGTGACGACCGGCGAGTGGGAAACCGTGAACCAGGCCGCGGCCCTGTGGACGCGCGCCAAGAAGGACATCACCCAGGACCAGTACGATGAGTTCTATCGCCAGCTCAGCTACGACAGCGAGGCGCCGCTGGCCACCACGCACAACCGCGTGGAGGGCTCGACCGAGTACACGCAGCTGCTGTTCATCCCGGCCAAGGCGCCCATGGACATGTTCAACCGCGACAAGGCGGCGGGCGTGAAGCTGTACGTCAAGCGCGTCTTCATCATGGACGACGCCCAGGCGCTGATGCCGACCTATCTGCGCTTCGTCAAGGGCGTGGTGGACTCGTCGGATCTGCCGCTCAATGTCTCGCGCGAACTGCTGCAGGAAAGCCGCGCCGTCAAGGCCATTCGCGAAGGCTGCACCAAGCGCGTGCTGGGCATGATCGAGGACCTGGCCGCCAACGATGCCGACAAGTTCAAGAGCTTCTATGCCGAATTCGGCGCCGTGCTCAAGGAAGGCCTGGGCGAGGACTTCGCGAACCGCGACCGCCTGTCCAAGCTGCTGCGTTTCGCCTCATCGACCACCGACACGGTGAGCGTGGGTTTTGCCGACTACAAGGCCCGCATGAAGGAAGGCCAGGACGCGATTTACTACATCACCGCCGACACGCTGGCCGCCGCGAAGAACAGCCCGCAGCTCGAGATCTTCCGCAAGAAGGGCATAGAAGTGCTGCTGATGGCCGACCGCGTCGACGAGTGGGCGCTCAACTACCTGCACGAGTTCGACGGCACGCCGCTGCAGTCGGTCGCCAAGGGCGCGGTGGACCTGGGCAAGCTGCAGGATGAGGACGAGAAGAAGGCCGCCGAAGAGGCGCAAACCCAGTTCAAGCCCATCCTCGACAAGCTGAAAGAAGCGCTCAAGGACAAGGCCAAGGACGTGCGCGCCACCACGCGCCTGGTCGACTCGCCGGCCTGCCTGGTGGTGCAGGACGGCGACATGTCGACCCAGCTGGCCCGCATGCTCAAGCAGGCCGGCCAGGCCGTGCCCGAGGTCAAGCCCATCCTGGAGGTCAACGCCCAGCATCCGCTGGTGAAAAAGCTCGAAAGCGGCGAGCACTTCGACGACCTCGCGCACATCCTGTTCGACCAGGCCCTGCTGGCCGAGGGTGGCATGCCGAATGACCCGGCGGCCTATGTGCGGCGGGTGAATGCGCTGCTGGTGTAAGAACCTGGTCAACCCCAAAAAGCCCGCCATGCGCGGGCTTTTTTCTGCGCCTTGTCGTCTACACCACCAGCGGCGTTTCCTGCATGGCCTCGGTCTGCTCTTCGAGCATGTCGACCTGGCCCTTCCAGTAGTCACTGGAGCCGAACCACGGGAAGTTGATGGGGAAGATGGGGTCGTGCCAGCGCTGCGCCAGCCAGGCGCTGTAGTGCACCAGGCGCAGTGTGCGCAGTGGCTCGATCAGCGCGAGTTCGCGCCGGTCGAACTCGCGGAACTCCTCATAGCCGTCGACCAGCGCGCCCAGCTGCCGGGTGCTCTGGGCGCGGTCGCCGGAGACCAGCATCCATAAATCCTGCACGGCCGGGCCGCTGCGGGCGTCGTCGAGGTCGACAAAATGCGGCCCCGCCAGCGGCAGGCCTTCGGGTGTCCACAAAATATTGCCGGGGTGGCAGTCGCCGTGCAGGCGCAGGGTGCGCACGTCGCCCACGCTCTCAAACACGGTTTGCGCCACCAGCATGGCTTCGTCAAAGGCCTTGCGCCAGCGCGATTCCATGTCCAGCGGGATGTAGCCGTGGGCGCCTTTCGCGCTGTGGTCGCCGCCCAGCAGGATGTCGCGCGGGCCGAAGCCGAATGTCTGCAGGTTGAGCGCCGGTCTATGGACAAACGGTTTTGCGCTGCCCACGGTGTGGATGCGCGCCAGGAAGCGGCCTATCCATTCGAGCACCTCGAGGTTGTCGAGCTCGGGCCGGCGCCCGCCGCGGCTGGGCGAGACGCTGAAGCTGAAGCCGCCGAAATGGTGCAGCGTGGCGCCTTCCAGCACCAGCGGGCCGACCACCGGGATTTCGGCGGCCATCAGTTCGGCGGCGAAAGCGTGTTCCTCGATGATCTGCGCGTCGCTCCAGCGGTCCGGCCGGTAGAACTTGGCGACCACCACGTCGCCGGCCAGCTCGGCTTCGCCCACCGGGCTTTCGAGGTGCACCTGGTAGACCCGGTTTTCATAGCTGGACAGCGCCATCAGGCGGCCGTCGCCCAGCAAGCCCACGCTGGCCAGCGCGTCCAGCACGCGGTCAGGGGTCAGCGTCTCGTACGCATGCAGCGCAGCGCTGGCGGGGGCTTGGCTTTTCTCGGTCATGCACCGATTGTCGGCGCAGTTGCCGGGCCCAGCCAGCCGGGGCTTGTAAATGGCTGTTCCCGTGAAGCGCTTTTCAGGGCAGCAGGATGTGGCCGGTGCGCGGATCGCCCTTGCCGGCGAGCACCTCCTGGTACACCGCCTGCAGGGCCGCCCGGCCGGCGTGCCGCTGGGGGCTGAGCCAGGGCGGCCGGGCGCCGGTTACTTGCCGGGTGAAGTCCTGCCAGGCTTGCGCCAGCTTGCGGCCGAAGGCTTCCGCACCCCAATCGGCAACGCGCTTCTTGACCTGGGCCGGCGCGAAAAACAGCACTGGCCTGGGGCCCGGCAAATCCCGGCTGCCGCCCTTGGCCGCGAGCTCGTCGACATGGGTGCCGCCTATGGAGCAGTTGTAGCGCAGCTGGCCGAAGCGGCTGTGTATGCGCTGGCGCAAAGGGGCGCTGCCCGCGAAATCGACATAAATGCAGGGCGTGTCGGCGGCCAGGCTGTCCAGCTGTTCATAGCCCAGCACGCGGCTGTAGCAGCCCAGGCTTTCACAAAAAACCGTGTTGCCCGGCGAGGTCAGGCCCACGACCGCCAGGCCCGGACGCCTGGCAAGCTGGAAGGCCGTGCCGTAAGCGGTCTTGCTCGACGCGCTGGACAGCAGCAGGGTCGTGCCCCCGCCGAAAAAATCGTTGTCGGCCAGGAAATCGTCGATCAGGAAAGAGGTGATGAACAGCGGGCGCAGCAGCGACTGCACGTCTTCGGTGGCGGCGTCGTAAAACGGGTCCGTGGCGCAGCGCATGTACTGGTTGTAGACCACCGGCAGCGCCTGCCGGTGAGCAGCGCCGTCAAAAAAGCCCGCGGGCGTCACGCGCGCGGGCTGCGCCACCACCTCGCTGCCCATGGGGTAGTAACCGTAAAACTTTTCCCCCACGGCGACTCCCTCGCATTGCGATTCCGTCACCACGGCGAAACCCCATACCGGGATGCAGCCCCAGCCCTCTTCACCGGTCGGGAAGAACTGCCAGTAATTCATGGCCTCGCCAAAGGCCGCGTAGGTGATGTTGTTGGATGTGAGCGCGAACGACTCGATGGCCAGACGCACCTGGCCGGGTACGAGCGCAACCAATGCGGTGGCTTGCCAGCGTGCTTCGGTGAGGGCGTCTTTTCGGACCAGGAAAGTGGCGGGGGCTACGGTGTTCATGCGCCACACCGTAAATGAAACGGCCCGCCGGTTCAACACCGGCGGGCCGCATTCGCGACACCGAGGCCTGATTACTTCAGGGTAATGGTCACGTCAATGTTGCCGCGCGTGGCGTTGGAGTAAGGGCAAACCTGGTGCGCTGCGTCGACCAGGGCCTGGGCGGCGGCGCGGTCCATGCCGGGCAGGGTCACGTCCAGGCGCACGGCGATGCCGTAGCCGTTGGGGATCTTGCCCAGGTCAACGCTGGAGTCGATGGACACGTCGGCGGGCACGTCGATCTTCTTCATGCCGCCCACGGCCTTCATGGCGCCGATGAAGCAGGCTGCGTAGCCGGCCGCGAACAGCTGCTCGGGGTTGGTGCCGGTGCCCGAGGTGCCGGGCGAGCTCAGGGTGACGTCCAGGCGGCCGTCGTCGGTCTTGGACTTGCCGTCACGGCCGCCGGTGGTGTGAGCGTGGGCGGTGTAGAGAACTTTTTCGAGCGTGGTCATGGTGGCTTCCTTTGGAAAATACCCCGGTGCGGGGTGGGTTAAAAATCGGTGAGAACGTGAAAGGGATCAGGCCGTGAGGCGCTTGCGGAAAGACTGCACTTGCTGCGTCAGCGACACCAGTTCGGGAATCGAGCACTGGGTGGCGCTCAGGATGCAGCCCGGGATCCTGGCGGCCTTGTCCTTGAGCTTGCGGCCCGCGGCCGTCAGCGTGATGTGCACGCGGCGCTCGTCCTGCACGGCGCGCAGGCGCGAAACCAGCCCGGCTGTTTCCATGCGCTTGAGCAAAGGGGTCAGCGTCCCCGAATCGAGGTACAGCCGCTCGCCCAGCTCGGACACGGTAAGGCCGTCCTGCTCCCACAGCACCAGCATCGCGAGGTATTGCGGGTAGGTCAGGCCCAGCTCTTCGAGCATGGGCTTGTAGAGCTTGGTCATGGCCAGCGAGGTGGAATACAGCGCGAAACACAGCTGGTTGTCCAACTGCAGCATGGCGTCCACGGAGTCGGTTTTGTTTGGCATGGCTAAATTGTAGCTCACAATTAAATTGTGTACAAGTTAATTTCTTGGAAGGTGTTTCAAAGCCTCAAACCCGCCGGGGCATGCGCCAATAGAAAAAGGCTTCAAAACCGAAGTTTTGAAGCCTTTCGTGCTTTGCTCAGCGCGGGGCTGAGTCAGCTGGGTTACAGGGCTTAGTAGCCGCCGCGGCCGCCACCACCGCCACCGTAGCCGCCACCACCGGAACGGCCGCCACCGCCGCCGTAGCCGCCACCGCCGGAGCGATCGCCGCCACCGCCGTAACCGCCACCACCGCCGCCGAAGCCGCCGGTACGGGGAGGACGTGCCTCCATCGGACGGGCTTCGTTCACGGTGATGCTACGGCCGCCCAGGGACTGGCCGTTCATGCCGGCGATTGCGGCTTGTGCTTCGGCATCGCTGCCCATTTCGACGAAACCAAAACCCTTGGAGCGACCCGTGTCGCGCTCCATCATGACTTTGGCGCTGGTAATGGAGCCGAAGGCGCCAAAAGATTGTTGCAGGTCTTCGTCGCGGACCGTGTATGGCAGATTGCCGACGTAAAGTTTATTGCCCATGGGGACTCCTAAAAACACATAAAAACAAAGCGATGGGGTCCCGAAAGCACAACAAACTCAAAAGTAACGCCGTAGCGCGCGAAACTGACCGATCACCAACTTGTGCGGGTGTTTTGAACACCCGTACTGCTCGATTATGCGCCCATAAGTGCCAAAACCCCTTTTTTAGTTTTTCTTGCGCTGGTTCTTGCATCTTCTCCCCCGGAGAGGGCGTCATCAAAAGGGCTTTGCACCGGCGTAGGCAGGGTCTTGCAGCACCCCCACTAAACTTGGGGCCATGCAAATCTCCAGCTCCGCGCGCGCCGCAAAACCTTCCAAAGGCGCCGCAAAGCCATCTCCTGCCGCGCAAGTGATTGAAGAGCTGCGCCCCGGGCAGTCCATCGAGCTGCTCAAGGAACTGCACATCCTCACGCGCGAGGGCAAGCTCAACCAGGACACGCGGCGCAAGCTCAAGCAGGTTTACCACCTGTATCAGTTCATAGAGCCCCTGCTCAGCGAGGTGGCGGCGCGCAAAGCCGGCTTCACGCTGGCCGACCACGGCGCCGGCAAGTCCTACCTGGGTTTCATCCTGTACGACCTGTTCTTTAACGTGGCGCACGCGGGCGAGCCCATGGACGGCCATGTCTACGGCATAGAAACCCGCGCCGAACTCGTCGACAAATCCCGCAGCCTGGCCGCGCGCCTGGGTTTTGCGCGCATGTCCTTCCTGAATTTGACGGTGCAGGAGGCCACGACGTCGGCCGAATTGCCGTCCACGGTGGACATCGTTACCGCGCTGCATGCCTGCGACACCGCCACCGACGATGCGATTGCCTTCGGCCTGGCCAAAGGCGCGCGCCACATGGTGCTGGTGCCCTGCTGCCAGGCCGAGGTGGCCGGCGTGCTCAAGAAAAGCCGCGCCTTGTCGCTGGCCAAGACCCCGTTGGCCGAACTCTGGCGTCACCCGCTGCACACGCGCGAATTCGGCAGCCAGATCACCAACGTGCTGCGCTGCCTGCAGCTCGAAGCCAATGGCTACCAGGTCACCGTCACCGAACTCGTGGGTTGGGAGCATTCGATGAAGAACGAGTTGATCCTGGCCAGCCGCCCCGCCCAGCCGCAGGCCGGCAAGACCCGCGCGGCGCAAGCACGTTTGCGCGAGGTGCTGGATGAACTGGGACTGGGCGAACTGACGGCGCGCTTTGCCGTCCAGGCCGAGCCGGCCTAAGCCTGGGGCGTAGCCTCGCTGCGGCGTTCCGCGGCCAATTGCCGGATATTCGCAATCAGTCCCTGCTGCGCGGGCGTGGGCGCCATGTCGGCGCGCAAGGTCAAGCCCACCAGTTCCTCGGTGCCCGCCATGCTGACGGGCAATTGCCGCAGCATGCCGCTGTCCAGCTCGGGCCGCACCGCGCCCAGCGGCGAGACCCAGACCGCATCGCTTCGCAGCGTGTAGCCGCGCGCGATGGACACCGACAGCGTTTCAATGCTGCGCGCCGGCAGGGCCAGGCCGCGCGAAAGGAAAAAGCCGTCCGCCGTGTGGCGTATCGCCGTTCCCTGCGTGGGCAGGATCACCGTAAAGGCCTGCAGCCCGGCCAGTACATCAGCTTTGAGCTCATCCTGCGCCAGCAGCGGATGGCCGGGCCGCACCGCCAGCACCAGCGGGTCGGCATACAGGTGCTCAAAACTCAGGCCCAGCATATGGGCCGGCTCGGCGAAGCGGCCTATGACCAGATCCAGCTCGCGCTGCCGCAGCCGCGCCAGCAGCTCGGGGTTGGCACCCGTGTGTATGCGCAGGCTGGTGTGCGCGCCTTCCCCTTGCTCGGCATCCTGGCGCAGCAGCAGTTTCGGCATCAGCCAGGGCGCCACCGTGGGCAGCACGCCTATCGCGACCACGGCATTGCCCTGGCGCCGCGTTTGCGCCACGCTGGCCACGGCCTCGCGCAGCGCGCTGACGCTGGCGCCGGCATGGCGCAAAAAGGCCTCGCCCTCGCGCGTGGGCACCGCGCCGCGGCGCCCGCGCTCAAACAGCCGCACGGCCAGCAGGTCTTCGAGCTCTTTCAACGTCTTGGAGACGGCAGGCTGGGTGACAGCCAGCACGTCGGCCGCCTTTTGCAGGCTGCCGTGCTGCGCCACCGCCAGGAAGCACTGCAAATGCCGGTACTTGATGCGTTCATCAACCATGGCGCGATTTAACCACCATCGGCAAGTTTGGTTATGGATAAAGCGAAAAAATCTCAATATACATAACCAATCTGAGAGATTAAAGTCATCGCTGCACCGGAAACCGCCCCAAAAGGCGTCCAGGCCGCCCCATCTGACCCACGGAGACACCCCCATGAAACCCGACCTGAGCAACAGCTTTCTCGCCCCGCGCGACTGGACCAGCCATTCGCCGCACATCTACCCCGGCTACAAGTCCACCCTGTTGCGCGGCCCCAAGCAGCCGCTGGTGCCCATCAAGCAGGCGCTGGCCCAGCTCAACGCGCCGGTCTACGGCGTCGAACAATTCGGCCCGCTGGACAACGACCTCACCAAAAACGCCGTCATGAACGGCGACCCGCTGGGCGAGCGCATCATCGTCACGGGCCGCGTGACGGACGAAGACGGCCGGCCCGTGCGCAACACCCTGGTCGAAGTCTGGCAGGCCAACGCCGCCGGCCGCTATGTGCACAAGGTCGACCAGCACGATGCGCCGCTGGATCCCAACTTCCTGGGCGCCGGCCGCTGCATGACCGACAACGAAGGCCGCTACAGCTTCAAGACCATCAAGCCCGGTGCCTATCCCTGGGGCAACCACCCCAACGCCTGGCGGCCGCAGCACATCCACTTCTCGCTGTTCGGCGACTACTTTGCGAGCCGCCTGGTCACGCAGATGTATTTCCCCGGCGACCCGCTGCTCAGCTACGACCCCATGTACATGGGCGCACCCGACAGCGTGCGCGAGCTGATGGTCTCCAAATTCAGCCTGGACGTGACCCAGCCCGACTACGCGCTCGGTTATGTGTTCGACATCGTGCTGCGCGGCCCCAAGGCCACGCGGTTTGAATAAGCGGCGGAAAGACACCACCATGAGTCAGCTCAAACAAACCCCTTCCCAGACCGTCGGCCCCTTCTTTGCCTACGGCCTCACGCCCACGCAATACGGCTACGACCTCAAAAGCCTGTTCACGCCCGTGCTGGCCCAGCCGAACGCCAAAGGCGAACACATACGCATCACCGGCCAGGTGTTTGACGGCGCCGGCAACGCCATCATGGACGCCATGGTCGAGATTGCCCAGCCCGACGGCAGCGGCCAGCCCATCACCTCCGTGGCCGATGCTGAAGCGCGCGGCTTCACCGGCTTCGGCCGCTGCGGCACCGGTACCCTGCCGCAAAGCCATTACGAGTTCTTCACCGTCAAGCCCGGTGTGGCTGCGGCGGGGCAAGCACCCTTTATCAACGTCTGCGTGACCATGCGCGGCCTGCTGGTACACACCTTTACGCGCATCTACTTTGAGGATGAGGCGGAAGCGAACGCCAAGGATGCGGTGCTGGCCAGCGTGCCGGCCGCGCGGCGTGCCACCCTGGTCGCCAAACGCGAGATGACGGGGGCCGGGCCCCAGTACCGCTTTGACATCCATATGCAGGGTGACAAGGAGACGGTGTTTTTCGACCTCTGAAGGCAGAGGGCTGTCAGGTCCTCGCGTGGCAGGCCGGCCGTGGGAGCGCTATAAAAGCAGTTCCCCCACGGAGACCTGCATGACCATCGAACTCGACCACGCCATCGTTTCGGCCCGCGACAAGGTGGCCTCGGCCCGGCAGCTGGCGGAGTTGCTGGGCGTGCCCTGGGCGCCCACGGCGCTGGGGCCTTTCTCCGCCGTTTATGTCAATGAGGGCCTGACGCTGGACTTCATTGACACGGACGAGGACTTTCCCGTCCAGCATTTCTGCTTTCGCGTAAGCCCGGAGGAGTTCGACGCCATCCTGGCGCGCATCCAGGCGGCCGGCATTCCCTATCGCAGCACGGTGCGCGGCCCGATGGACGGGAAGGTCGACACCCAGTTCGGCGGCAAGGGTGTTTACTGGAACGAGCCTGAGGGGCACCAGTGGGAGATGCTGACGGTAAGCTATGCGCGGCAGGCGGGGTAAATTTTGATGCTTTACTCCTGCGTCGCTTACGATGACTCTCCAGTGTCCCATCAAGAAGACGGGGCTACAGCAACCACCAATCCAGCCCAAGGCCTATGCACAAGACACTCACAGTTCGAACTAACGGTTTGTTCATTCTTCTGTGGGGTCTACTGACTACCGCTAGCTTCTCGATTGGAAAAGCCCCGGCTTTACAGGTGATTTATCTATTCGCGTTGATAGGGTTTGCTGTCGGAGTGTTGCAGTCTCTTGCCGTACATTCTTCGCCGGACACGTTTTTGGTAACCAAAACATCTACAGACGTTAAGCGAGCACTGATTTCATCGACATTCGGAAAGGCATCCTTCGCCGTACATTGGATTTCGGTGCCGGCGCTTTTCTGCTTGCTATGGTTTTACGAGGAGTTGGCATCGACGCAAACAATCGCTGGCTCATATTTGTCCCTACTTTTTGCCAGAGAATTGGCATCTTTTCCAGGGGTGTTGTTTCTTGCCCGGCGTCGCAGCAGGCCATAGAGCTACTGTGCCCAAAGCCAGCGCATAGCCGGTGGCCCGCAACCATGCCATGTTGCTGCTGCCCTGCAGGACTTACCGGCTCAATCTTCGCCGTAATCATGGTCCGGGTGATTAACGGTTCCCAGCTTCCAGTAACCACGGCCCACAATGCGGCTGCGCTCCACGCCGAGTTCTTCAATCAGCAGCCGACGGATGCTGCGCATGGCGGCGGCTTCGCAGGCCAGGTAGATGCGGGCATCGGCTGCGGGTGCGCCGGCTTGGCGCAGGGCGGCTTCCAGTGCGGTGCCGGCCTGGGTGTTGTCTGTGCCGCGCGCCACCCAGCGGGCCTGCACTTTTGCGGCGCTGTGCAGCGAGCGTTCCTCGGCGGCATCGACCACTTCGACCAGCACCTGCGCCTGTGCACTCGCGGGCAGGGCGGCCAGGATGGTTTCAAACGCGGGCAGGGCGCTGTCGTCGCCTATCAGCACGTGCACGGGTGCATCGAGCGCGAGTTTGTAGCCGGGGCCGGGGCCCATCAGATACAGCACCTGGCCGGCCTGCGCCTGCGCGGCCCAGGTGGAGGCGGGGCCGTCGCCGTGCAGCACAAAGTCGACGTCGACTTCATGCACCTCATTGCGCACGGCCAGCGGCGTGTAGGTGCGCATGGACTTGGGGCGGGGTGCGTCGGGCAGCGGGCGTTCGGGTTCGGTTTGCCCCGGCTCGGGAAAAATCAGCTTCATGTAGCTTGCCGGGTCGTTGGCTTCAAAGCCTTCGAGTTCCGCGCCCTGCAGCGTGATGCGGCGCATCAGCGGGCTCAGCGTCTGCACACGGGTGACCTGCACGCGGCGCGGCGGACGGCGTTTGCGCGGGGCGGCCTCGGGTGCGGGAGCGGATGGGGAAGCGGGTAGGGTGGACATACGGGTCTTTCGGGTGGCGGCACATCAAGGCCGCTTGAGGTGAAGTGTTCTAGTTGAGAATAATTATCATCTGACGGGAATGTCCGGTGCTGGGCAAGGGCAAACGTCCTACCCGGGCGCGCGGAGCCGGTGCAGTAAAGTAAGCCCAGGTGCCTGCCCCTGCCGTCGCCTTTCCCCACTTCCCTCTTCAGCGCTTACCTATACCTATATCTATGACAACTTTCGGAACCCCCTTGTCCCCCCACGCCACCAAAGTCATGCTGCTCGGCTCCGGCGAGCTGGGCAAGGAGGTGCTGATCGCGCTGCAACGCCTGGGTGTGGAGACGATTGCCACCGACCGTTACGAGAACGCGCCGGGCCAGCAGGTGGCCCACCATGCACGCACCATCACCATGAGCGACCCGGCCCAGCTCAAGGCCCTGATTGAAAAGGAAAAGCCCGACCTGGTCGTGCCCGAGATCGAAGCCATTGCCACGCCCATGCTCGAGGAGCTCGAAGCCGCCGGCACGGTGCGCGTGATCCCCACGGCCCGCGCCGCGCGCCTGACCATGGACCGCGAAGGCATACGCCGCCTGGCTGCCGAAACCTTGGGCCTGCCGACCAGTCCCTATGTGTTCTGCGACTCCCTGGAGGAGCTGCAGGCCGCCATTGATTCGACCACCGGCTACCCCTGCATCGTCAAACCGGTGATGAGTTCCTCGGGCAAGGGCCAGAGCAAGATCTCCGGCCCCGCCGACGTGAAAAAAGCCTGGGACTACGCCATGGCCGGCGGCCGCGTGAGCCATGGCCGCGTGATCGTCGAGGGTTTTATCGACTTCGACTACGAAATCACCCAGCTCACCGTGCGCGCGCTGGGCGCGGACGGCAAGGTGGAAACCCATTTCTGCGAGCCCATAGGCCATGTGCAGGTCAGCGGCGACTATGTGGAAAGCTGGCAGCCGCACCCCATGCGGCCGGCCGCGCTGCAAAAATGCCGCGAGATCTGCAAGGCCGTGACCGACAACCTGGGCGGCCAGGGCCTGTTCGGCGTCGAGCTGTTCGTCAAGGGCGAGGACGTCTGGTTCAGCGAAGTGAGCCCACGCCCGCACGACACCGGCATGGTGACGATGTGCACGCAGTGGCAGAACGAGTTCGAGCTGCATGCGCGCGCCATCCTGGGCCTGCCGGTCAACACCGCGCTCAAGAGCCCGGGCGCCAGCGCCGTGATCTACGGCGGTGTCGATGCCCAGGGCATCGTCTTCGAGGGCGTGGCCGAGGCGCTGCGCGTGCCCAATTCCGACATCCGCCTCTTCGGCAAGCCCGAGAGTTTTGTGAAACGCCGCATGGGCGTGGCCTTGGCCTTTGACGCCGACGTGGAGACCGCGCGCATCAATGCCAAAACGGCGGCCGCGCTGGTGCGCCCGCGCAAGGCCGGCTGAAGCGCCGGGAAGCTGGGGCCACGGCAGGAGCGGTTCACAGATGAATGTCGGCGATCTTCACCTGCTGGAGGATTCCGCCTGGCGCGTGCTGCTGTCAGCCGTCGTGGCCGTGGTGCTGGCCCTGGTGGTGCACCGCGTCGGCGCCGCGGTGATCTGGCGCCTCACGCGCAACCTGCCCATCTCCAGCGCGGTGGCGCGCCGCAGCTGGCGGCCCACACGTTTCGCCTTGCCCCTGATTGCGCTGCAGGCCGTCTGGCAGGCCGCGCCCGATGCGCTGCCGCTGATTTCCCAGGTGCGCCACGGCAATGCCCTGCTGCTGCTGGCCACCCTGACCTGGCTGGCGCTGCGCGCCATTGATGGCATGGCCCAAGGCGTGATCGGCCAGCATTCCGTCGAGGTCGAAGACAACCTCAATGCGCGCCGCATCCACACCCAGACGCGGCTGCTTGCGCGCACCGCCGATGTGATGGTGCTGATCGCCGGCCTGTCGCTGATGCTGATGACCTTCCCGGGCGCGCGCCAGTTGGGCGCCAGCCTGCTGGCCTCGGCCGGTGTGATCGGCATCGTCGCCGGTATCGCGGCCCGGCCGGTGTTCAGCAACCTGATCGCAGGCCTGCAGCTCGCGCTGGCCCAGCCGCTGCGCATCGACGACGTGCTCATCGTGCAGGGCGAGTGGGGCCGCGTCGAGGAAATCACCGGCACCTATGTGGTGCTCAAGATCTGGGACGAGCGGCGCATGATCATCCCGCTGCAGTGGTTCATCGAGAATCCCTTCCAGAACTGGACGCGCAACAGCGCGCAGATCATAGGCACGGTGTTTATGTGGGTGGATTACCGCATGCCGCTGGAGCCGCTGCGCCAGGCCGCGCGCCGCGCCTGCGAGGCGGCGCCCGAATGGGACAAACGTTTGTGCCTGCTCCAGGTGGTGGAGGCTGGCGAGCGCAGCATGCAGCTGCGTGTGCTGGTGACCTCGGGCAACTCGGGGCTTAACTGGGATTTGCGCTGCAAGGTGCGCGAGGCGCTGGTGGATTTCATGCAGCGCGAGTACCCGCGGTTCCTGCCCACCATGCGGGCCGAGATCACGGAAAAGGGCGATCCCGAGGGCGCGAAGACCCCCGGCAGCCTGCCTGCGCAGGCCTGAGCCCCGAGCGGCTTCTTCAGGCCGCGGCGTCCAGGCAGCCGGCAAACACGGCGCTGCTAACCAGCTCGAACTCCTTGGCCTCGGGCAGCTGGTAATGCCACCATTCCATGGGGTGGTGCACAAAGCCGGCCTCCAGCATGATGGTCAGCAGCTTCATGCGGTTGAGCTGTACCGCGGCCGAAAGGTCGGGATAAAAATGGTGCGAGGCCGCCGTCATGGTGTCCACCGGTGTGCCCATGTCCAGCTCATGGCCTTGGGCGTCCAGCAGGGTCAGGTCCACCGCCACGCCGCGTGTGTGGTTGGAGCCCTTGGCCGGGTCGGCCACATAACCGGGCACGGGCAGCACCGCCCACAGCGCTTCCTGCGCCTCGTGCGGGCGGAAGGCGTCAAAAATCTTGAGCTTGAAGCCAAAGGCGCGCGCGCCCGCCACCGCGCGCCGCAGGCAGGCCTCGGCCTCGGGGTGCAGAAAGCAGAGCTTGTGGCCGTAGATCACCTGGCCCGTGAAGTTGTCGGGCCGCGCATACATCATGTCGATCACGACATCGTGCGTGGCTTCCCGGATCTGGACGAGGGGCGCTGGGGTCATGGCCCGGTTTACTGGAAAGCGACTTCCGAAAAACTGCGCAGCTTGCGGCTGTGCAGCTGTGTGATGCCCTCGGCGCGCAGCAACTCGATGGCGCGTATGCCTATGCGCAGGTGCTGGTCCACGCGTTCGCGGTAGAAGTGGTTGGCCATGCCGGGCAGCTTGATCTCGCCGTGCAGCGGCTTGTCGCTCACGCACAGCAGGGTGCCGTAGGGTACGCGAAAGCGAAAACCATTGGCCGCGATGGTCGCGCTTTCCATGTCCAGCGCCACCGCGCGGCTCTGGCTGAAGCGGCGCTGCGGCTGGTTGCCCGGCAGCAATTCCCAGTTGCGGTTGTCGGTGGAGGCCACGGTGCCGGTGCGCATGATGCGCTTGAGATCGGGCCCGACCGCATGGGTCACGTCGGCCACGGCTTTTTCCAGCGCGACCTGGATTTCGGCCAGCGCCGGGATAGGCACCCACAAAGGCAGTTCCTCGTCCAGCACATGGTCTTCGCGCACATAACCGTGGGCCAGTACGTAGTCGCCCAGCTGCTGGCTGTTGCGCAGGCCCGCGCAGTGGCCCAGCATGACCCAGGCGTGCGGGCGCAGCACGGCGATGTGGTCGGTGATGTTCTTGGCGTTGGCCGGGCCCACGCCGATGTTGACCATGGTGATGCCGCTGTGGTCGGCGCGCAGCAGGTGGTAGCCCGGCATCTGCGGCAGGCGCGGCGGCGGCACGCCGAGCTCGTCGCCCTCGGCGGCGGGCAGGCCGGTGCGCCGGGTCACCACATTGCCGGGTTCGATGAAGGCGATGTATTCGCTGTCCGGGTCGGCCATGGCCTCATGGCCCAGGCGCACGAACTCGTCGATATAAAACTGGTAGTTGGTGAACAGCACGAAGTTCTGGAACCAGTGCGGCGAGGTGCCGGTGTAGTGGCGCAGGCGCTGCAGCGAATAGTCGACGCGCGCGGCGGTGAACAGCGCCAGCGGCTGCGGCTCGCCGGGCAGGGGCTCGTAAGTGCCGTTGGCGATGCCGTCGTCCATGGCGCTCAGGTCGGGCAGGTCGAACACATCGCGCATCAGCATGCGGCGCGCCGCCGTCATGCTGCCCTCGATGTGGTCATTCTCCGCGAACGAGAAGTGGATGGGTATCGGCTGCGCGCTGGTGCCGACTTCGAGCTCCACGTCGTGGTTCTGCATCAAGAGGCGGAACTGCTCGAGGTAGTAGTTGCCAAAAAGGTCGGGCCGGGTCAGCGTGGTTTCAAAGCGGCCCGGGCCGGCCACAAAGCCGAAGCTCAGTTGCGAGATGTCGGGCGTCTCCAGGATGGCGCGCGCCACCGTGTCGGTGTGTATGCGCACAAAGGGGTAGCAGGCGCGCACATGGCCGGGCAGGGTTTCGCCGGCCACATAACGCTGCATCGCGTCGCGCAAGTGGGCGATCTGCTGGTCGTAAATCGCGCGGACCTGGGCCAGCGCGGCGGCCGGGTCGCTGTAACGGGTGGGGGCGATGAAGGGAGGGAGATAGGGCATGAAGGGCTGGCCTGTCTTTCTGCTGTGTACTGTGTAGGTTGCCATTGTGCGGCAACTCCCCGGAGGCTGTTCTTCATCTTCAGCCCCTAGAATGCGTCGATGAATCATTCCAGGCCCTTTGGGCAATTTTTGGGGCCGTTGCGCGCGATGCGGGGCGCCTTCGTTCTCCTGGGGGCTTTATGCCTTCAGGCCGTCCATGCCCAGGCCCCCGCGCCGGCGCGCGGTGCCACGGCCGCGGCGCCGGCCCAGATTTCCCGCGATGCCCAGCGCGCCTATGAAACCACACGCGACAAGCTGGTGCAGATACGCACCCTGCTGCGCAACTCCAACACCCAGGCCAGCGTGGGCTCGGGCTTTTTCGTCTCGGCCAACGGCCTCATCATCACCAACTTCCACGTGGCCAGCCAGCTCGCGCTGGAGCCCGAGCGCTACCGCGGCGTCTATGTGCCGGTGGACGGCAAGGAGGCCGAGGTCGAACTGCTGGCCTTCGACGTGCGCAACGACCTGGCCCTGCTGCGCGTGAAGGCGCCGGCCGCGGGCGCGACGCCGCAGCTGGCCTTTCGCGGCGCCGACCGCCCGCTGGCGCGCGGCGAGCGCATTTATTCGCTGGGCAACCCGCTGGACATAGGCTTTGCCGTCACCGAAGGCACTTACAACGGCCTGGTGCAGCGCAGTTTTTACCCGCGCATCTTTTTCGGCGGTGCGCTCAACCCCGGCATGAGCGGCGGCCCGGCCCTCGACGACGCGGGCCAGGTGGTCGGCGTCAACGTCTCCAAGCGGCTGGACGGCGACTTGCTGAGCTTCCTGATCCCCGCCGAATTCGCCCAGGCCCTGCTGGCCAGGGCCGCCACGGCCCAGCCCATCACCAAGCCCGCGCATGCCGAGGTCGCGCGCCAGCTCGGCGAGCACCAGGCCTTGCTGACGCAGCGCTTTACCGCCGCGCCGCTGACCGCGCAAAAGCACGGCGGCTACAGCGTGCCGGTGCCCGACGATGCGCTGGCCCGCTGCTGGGGCCGCGGGCGCGAGCCCGACTTCAAGGCCTTCGACCTGGAGCGCACCGACTGCCAGATCGACAGCCATGTGTACGCCGGCGACTTCAACACCGGCTACATACGCCTGCGCTACGAGGCCTACAACGCGCCCAAGCTGGGCCCCTTGCGCTTTTCCGCGATGTACTCGCAAAGCTTTGCCAATGAATACTTCGCCACGCGCGGCTCGCGCAAGGCCACGCCCGCCGAATGTTCTGAACGCTTCGTCGAAACCGGCGGCATGCCCATGCGCGCCGTGGTCTGCATGAGCGCCTACCGCAAGCTGACCGGCCTTTACGACGTGTCGGTGCTCACCATGTCGGTCAACCAGTCCACGCGCGGCGTGCAGGGCCGCATGGATGCGCAGGGCGTGAGTTTCGAGAACGGCCTCAAGCTGGTCGCGCATTACCTCGCCGGCTTCAAGTGGGAGGCCGCCAAATGAGCGCCACCCCTATCCTGGGCCTGCTGCAGGCCACCGACCGAACCGGCGCCCTGGTCGCCCGCCTCGAGGTGCGGCACTGGCCCGTCACCGCGGGGCGCGCGCTCACGTGCGACCTGGTGCTCGACGACAGCCACGTGGCCGGCGAACACCTGCGCATCAGCCGCACGCCCGAGGGCGGCGTCAGCGTGCAGGTGCTGGACAGCGTCAACGGCGTGGCCCTGGGCCGGGCCCGCCACGGCCGCGATGCGCAATTCAACTGGCCCGCGAGCGAGGCCCTGACGCTGGGCCGCCTCAAGCTGGGCCTGCGCCTGGCCGAGGCACCTGTGGCGGCCGAGGAGCTGTTGCCGCATTTCCCCTGGCGCACCACCGGCTGGACGCTGCTGGCCCTGGCCGGCATGCTGGCCCTGGTGCTGGGTCAGTCCTGGCTCACGCTGACCGAGCCCTCGCAGCTCGCGCGGCAACTGCCCGGCCTGCTGGGCGGAGTGGTCCTGGCGGTCAGCGTCTGGGCCGGGCTGTGGGCGCTGGCCACCAAGCTGTTCACCGGCCACCTGCAGTTCTGGCGCCATGTGCGCATTGCCTGCTTCAGCTCGCTCGCGGTGCAAGCGGTGTCCACCCTGGCCGGCCTGCTGGCCTTTATGTTCTCGCTCGAAAGCCTGGCGCGTTTTGAGGGCCTGATGCTGCTGCTGGGCGTCGCGGCCGGCATTTATGTGCACCTCACCGTCATCGCGCCGCAGCGCCGCCGCGGCCTGGCCGCGCTGGTGGCCGGCATCGCCGTGCTCGGCACGGTGGCCTTGCTGGGCACCAACTGGCTGCAGAACAAACGCCTGTCCAACAAGCTTTACCTGTCCACGCTGTACCCGCCTTCATTGCGCATGGCGCCCGCGGTGCCGGTGGCGCAGTTTCTGGAGGAGGCGGGTTCTATCCGCAAACGCCTGGATGAACGCTTGAAGGACCGCGAGCCGGATGCGGATACGCCGGAGGATCCCGATGCGGACTGAGCCGCAGACCCGTTAAAAAAGACGGCTTGGAAGCCTTGTTTTCAATCTGCGTACATCTGCGTCATCTGCGGATAAAGAGATTCATCCACAGATGACGCAGATTTGCGCAGATGAAGACAGGGATCAAGTCCTCAGGACAAATGCCTTCTCTTCAATCTGCTTTGATCTGCGGATAAATTCATATCCACAGATGACTGCATCAACCACATGATCAGGCCCTAGTTTTTAATCGGCTCGCGCATGGTGACGAACTCCTCCGCCACCGTGGGGTGTATGCCAATCGTGCCGTCAAAAACCGCCTTGGTCGCACCGGCCTTCATGGCCACGGCAAAACCCTGGACGATCTCGCCGGCGTCCGGGCCCACCATGTGCAGACCCACCACGCGGTCGGTGGCGTCCTCGACCAGCAGCTTCATCAGCGTGCGTTCGGTGCTGCCGCTCAACGTGTGCTTGAGCGCCTTGAAGTCGGCGCGGAACACCGTGACCTTGCCGAATTTCGCGCGCGCATCGGCCTCTGAATAACCGACGGTGCCGATGTTGGGGTGGGTGAAGACGGCGGTCGGCACAAACTCATAACTCATGTTGCGCGGCTTCTTGCCGGCGGCGGGGCCGAAGAGCTGGTCCACCACCACCATGGCCTCGCCCAGCGCCACCGGCGTGAGCTGCATACGCGCCGTCACGTCGCCCAGCGCGTAGATCGAGGGCACGGAGGTCTGGTAATGCTCGTTGACCTGGATCGCGCCGGCGGCGTTGACCGCCACGCCCACGGTTTCCAGGCCTATGCCGTTCGCATTCGGCACGCGGCCGGTGGCGTAAAGCACCGCGTCCACTTCCAGGCCGGCGGCCCCGCCCTTGAACTCGACCTGCAGGCCGGTGTCGGTCTTGGTGATGGTGCTCACTTCGGTGCCCAGCCGCAGCGTGATGCCGGTCTTGCCCATCTCGGCGGCGATAAAGCGGCGCACGTCCTCGTCAAAGCCCGTGAGCAGCATGTCGCGGCGGTGCACCTGCGTCACTTCCGAGCCCAGGCCGTTGAAGATGGAGGCGAACTCGCAGGCGATATAGCCGCCGCCCACCACCATCAGGCGTTTGGGAAAAGGGCTGAGATCAAACATATGGTCCGAGGTCAGCACATGCTCGCGGCCCGGCAGCGCGGGCACGGTGGCGGTGCCGCCGGTGGACACCAGGATGTGTTTGGCGGTGAACTTCTGCTCGTCGACTTCGATGGTGTGCTCGTCGAGCAGCCGGGCCCAGCCCTTGATGATTTTTACGCCCGCGCTCTCCAGCAGCTGCACATAAACGCCGTTGAGCCGCGAAATCTCGCGCGCGCGGTTGGCTTTCAGGATGTCCCAGTCGAACACCGGCTTCTCGCCGACCCAGCCGAAGCCGTGCGACTCCTCAAAGCTGTCGCCGTAGTGCGCGGCGTAGCTGTAAAGCTTTTTCGGGATACAGCCCACATTCACGCAGGTGCCGCCCATGGCCGCGACCTCGGCCAGGCCCACGCGCGCGCCGCGCTGGGCCGACATGCGCGCGGCGCGCACGCCGCCGCTACCGCCGCCGATCACAAAGAGGTCAAAGTCAAATGTCTGCATGCGCTGTGTTCCTTCTTATCGTCTTCTCTTCTGTGGTGCCTGGATGCCGGCCCTCAAGGCTGGAACTCCTTGAGCTCCTGTTTCATCCATTCAATGAATACCCGCGTGCGCATGGGCAGCAGCCGGGCGTGCGGGTAAACAATGTTGATGGGCCGGGGCGGCGGCTCGAACTCCTCCAGCACGGTGCGCAGCTGCTTTGTTTGCAAGAACGGCGCCACCTGGTAGGAGAAAAACGAACCAAAGCCTGCGCCCGCCGCGCAGGCCGCCACCGCCGGCGCGATCTGGTTGAACTCCAGATTACCACTGACCGCCAGGCGCAGCGGCTTGCCCTGGTCATTGAACGGGCCCCATGTGGGGGAATGGTCGGTCACGCGCACGCAGTTCGCCTTGAGCAGGTCTTTCGGGTGTTTGGGTACGCCGTGGCGGCGCAGCCAGGCCGGGCTGGCCACCACCAGGCGGCGAATCTGGCCCACCTTCTGCGCCACCAGGCTGGAGTCCTCGGGCTCGCCTATGCGTATGCCCACGTCTATGCCTTCTTCCAGCAGGTTGACCACGCGGTCCAGCAACACCATGGAGCAGCGCATCTTCTCGTGCTGCTGCACAAAACGCGTGACGGCGGGCGCTACATGCATTTGCCCGAACAGCATGGGCGCGGTGATGGTCAGCTGGCCCGCGGGTTCGGCCGCGTCGGCCGAGAGCGCCGACTCGGCATCGGCCAGCGCGGCCAGCAGCTGGCGGCAGCTCTCCAGGTGGCGCCGGCCTTCCTCGGTCAGCGAGATGCGCCGCGTCGTGCGGTTGAAAAGCCGCACGCCCAGCTGCGCCTCAAAGCCGGCCAGCGTGCGCACCATGGCCGGCAAGGAAGACTCCATGACCTGGGCCGCGGCCGTGAGACTGCCTTGTTCGGCGATGTGGATAAAGGCCTGCATGGCTTTGAGTTTGTCCATGGGCGAGATGCTACGCCTGTGGGGACTATTAATCCAGTTAATGGATTAGTTAAATACGAGTAATGCCATTTATTCAGGATATCGGTTCAAACAGAATCCATCCACAGAGACCTTTCAGAGCCCATTTTTTGCAACCCCACCGAAAGCCCGCCATGAGCACACCCGCCGCCAAAGCCCAGCCCGCGCAACCCATACGCCTCTACCGTGTCGCCATCTCCGGCCACTCGCACCGCGTGGAGCTGTTCCTCTCGCTGCTGGGCCTGCCCTTCGAACGCATTGAAATCGACCTGGCCGCCAAGGGCCACAAGACGCCGGCCTTTCTGGCCATGAATGCCTTCGGCCAGGTGCCGGTGATCCAGGACGGCGACGTCACGCTGGCTGATTCAAATGCCATCCTGGTTTACCTCAATGCGCGCTACGCGCCGGATGCCGAGCAGTGGCTGCCGCGCGACCCGCTGGCCGCCGCCGCGGTGCAGCGCTGGTTCTCGGTGGCGGCCGGCCAGCTGGCTTTCGGCCCGGCCGCCGCGCGCGTCGTGCAGCTGTTCAAGCGCCCGGAAAACCCCGAAGCCATTGAGCGCGCGCACGCGCTGTTCGCGGTGATGGAGCAGCAGCTGGGCCAGTCGGCTTTTCTCGCGGGCAGCACGCCCACGCTGGCCGACATCGCCAACTACAGCTACGCGGCCCATGCGCCCGAGGGCAATGTCTCGCTTGAAGCCTATCCTCGCCTGCGCGCCTGGCTGGCCCGCATAGAGGCCTTGCCGCGTTTTGTGCCCATGGTCAGAACACCTGTCGGGTTGGCCGCGTGAACGCCCCGGCGTTTCATGAAGGCGAGCGCGCGGCGCAGGCGCGCGTGAGCGCGGCCGTGCGCGAGCGCATGGAAGAAATCGGCCCACGCGTGATTCGCGACTTCATGCCCGACCAGCACCGTGAGTTTTTTGAGCAATTGCCCTTTGTCATTGCCGGCACGGTGGACACGGGCGGCCAGCCCTGGGCCTCGGTGCTGGCCCAGCCGCCGGGTTTTATCCATTCACCTGATACCCGCCACCTGACCTTGCGGGCCCAGCCGCTGGCCGGCGACCCATTGCAAGACACGCTGGCCGACGGCGCGGCGATAGGCCTGCTGGGCATAGAGCCGCACACACGCAGGCGCAACCGCATGAATGGCATAGTCCGCGGCGTCCAAGCCGAGGGCTTTGCGGTGGAACTGAGCCAGAGCTTTGGCAACTGCCCCAAATACATCCAGGCGCGCGAGCCGGTCTATGTGGAGCGCCCCGCCTCAACGGCCGGGCCGGTGGTGCATGAATCGGCGCAACTCAATGACGCGGCGCGCCGCATGATTGAGCAGGCCGACACTTTGTTTATTGCTACCGCCTATGCGGGCGACGAAACGCGGGCCGGCCGTGCCGGCGGCGTGGACGTGTCGCACCGCGGCGGCAAGCCCGGCTTTGTGCGCGTGGAAGCCGACGGCACGCTGACCGTGCCGGACTTTGTCGGCAATTACTTCTTCAACACCCTGGGCAACCTGGTGGTGAACCCGCGCGCGGGCCTGCTGTTTATCGACTTCGACACCGGCGACCTGCTGTATCTGGCCGTCACGGCCGACATCGTCTGGGACGGCCCCGAGGTCGACGCTTTTGCCGGCGCGCAGCGCCTGATGCGCTTCAAGGTCCACTCCATGCGGCTGGTGGAGTCTTCCTTGCCGCTGCGCTGGGGCGAGGCCGAACTGTCGCCGGTGCTGGAAGCCACAGGTACCTGGACCAAGCAGCCTTAGCCTATCGCTTCGAGCGCCAGTTCGCGCTCCAGCCAGGCGCGGAATTTTTGCACCGCCGGCCTGTCCGCGCTGTGGACCGAGGTGATGATGCGGTAGCCCAGGCCGTCCACCGTCTGGCCCGGCAAGACCACCGTGAGCTGGCCGCCGCGCAGCAGCGGCAGCACCAGCGGCGTGCGGCCTATGGCGATGCCGCCGCCCTGCACAGCCGCGTTCAGCACGTGCTCGTACTGCGAAAAATACAGGCAAGGCTGCTGCGCCGATTGTTGTAAACCCAGGCGCTCATACCAGTCCGGCCACGACATCCAGGGGAAACGTGTGGCCGGGTCGTAATACACCAGCAGCGGTATGTGCGCGATGTCGGCCGCCGAATGGATGCGCGCCGCGACGGCCGGCGCCGCCACCAGCAGGGCCTGCTCCTGTAAAAGCGGCGGACTCTCGTCGCCAGGCTGCACCGGGTAGAGCCGCACGGCGAGGTCCATGCCTTCACGCTCCAGATTGACGCGCGCTTCCGAGGCGTCGACGCGCACGTCGATGGCGGGCTCCAGCTGCTGGAATTTCGCCAGCTTGGGCGCCAGCCACAGCGCGGCGAAAGAGGGCGTGGTGGTGACCGCCACCGAGGCCCTGTCCACCGCCAGCAGGCGGTCCACGGCCGAGGCCAGTTGCGACAGCGAGGCACGCGCCGCCTCGTAGAGCTCGCGGCCCTGCGGCGTGAGGCTCAGCCCTTTGCCGCCGCGCAGGAACAGCGCTGCGCCCAGCGCGTCTTCAAGGCTTTTGACTTGCTTGCTGACCGCCGACTGCGTGATGCACAGCTCCTCGGCCGCGGCGGTAAAGCTCAGGTGGCGCGCCGCCGATTCAAAGCCGCGTATCGCGTCCAGCGACATGGCGCGCAGCGCGTGGGAGGAAGAAGGGTTCAGCATGGCATCAATGGTGTGGGCGGCATGAACGACATGAGCAGGAGGAATACCCCGGATGACAAACCATCCGGCCGCTGGGGCCGGTTCCAAAGAAGAATCAGACCACACTTTCCAAGGAGTCCGCCATGCATGCCTCACAAATCCCGCAAACCCCGCTCAAGCTCGGGCCCGTCCCGGAACGCTTTCGCCTGCCGCGCGGCGAAGTCCTGACCTGCACCGGCGGCTGCCTCTGGATCACCAGCGATGCACTGGCCGGGCGCCGCGACAGCGACATCGTGCTGGAAAGCGGCCAGTCTTTTGTCACGCCGCAGGCCGCGACCTATTTTGTGGGCGCGCCGCGCGGCAGCGGTGTGCTGGCATTGTTATCCCCCGGCGCGACCGCATCCAAGCCCGTGGAGACCGCATGCTGATAGAAACCGAACGCCATGGCCAACACGTGCTGCTCACCCTGAACCGGCCTGAAAAACTCAATGCGCTGAGCTACGAACTGATAGACGAACTGATGGACAGGCTCAATGCCCTTGAGCGCGACGACAGCGTGCGCTGCCTGGTGCTGACGGGGCAGGGCGACAAGGCCTTCAGCGCCGGCGCCGACATTGCGGGCTTTGCACCGGATGTCGCCGCGTCACCCGAAACCGCGTACCGCAACTTTGTGATGCGAGGCCAGGGGATGACGCGGCGCATTGAGAACTACCCCAAGCCCATCATTGCGGCCGTCAACGGCATCGCCTTTGGCGGCGGGTGCGAAACCATGGAAGCCTGCAGCATCGCCATCGCGGCCGAACATGCGCGCTTCGCCAAGCCCGAGATCCGGCTCGGCTTTCCACCGCCCTTTGGCGGCACGCAGCGCCTGCCGCGCCACATAGGCCGCAAGCGCGCCAATGAAATGATCCTGACCGGCGACGCCATCAGTGCCGAGGAAGCGCTGCTCATAGGCTTGGTCAATCACGTGGTGCCGGCCCATGAACTGCTGCCGGCCTGTTTGCGCATGGCAGACCGCATCGCCGAAAACTCCGCCGTGGCGGTGACGGCCTCGCTGCGCGCCGTAACGCGCGGGCTCAATGTCTCCATCGACGAAGGTCTGGCCATAGAGGCGGCGCAGTTCATGATCGCGGCGGCCTCGCGCGATGCGCGCGAGGGAACGGCCGCATTTGTGGAGAAGCGGCCGGCGGTGTTTGTCCACCGCTGAAATGCGTTTGTCGTCTATATCCGGCGCGTACCGTCTTCGGGCCGCACCGCCGCCATGATGGCGTCAATCAGATGCTCTGAAAACGCCTCGCCCAGCGCGGACAGCGGTGACTTTTCCAGCGAGGCGATACCCAGCTGGTAAGCGATGCGAGGGCGGAACGGCCGGCTGATGAAGTCCATGTCGCGGCAATAGCTGGCCAGCAGCGCGTTGACGATGGACACCCCCAGGCCCTGCGCCACAAAAGCGCAGGCCACCCCCACGGAATGCACCTCGGCACTGATGCGCGGCATCACGCGGGCTTGCCGGAAGGCCATGTCGATCTCGTGGCGGATCAGGCGCTGGCGGCCCAGCAGGACCAGCGAAACATCCACCAGGTCCAGCACGCCCACGGTGTCCAGTTTCTCAAGAGGGTGTCCCCGGGGCATGATGCAGACGGCCTCGGCCTCCAGGCAGGCCTTGACCTGCAGGCCCGCCATCTCCACCGGCAACTTGACGAGGCCCATGTCGGCTTCGCGGCTCAGCACGGCCCGCTCCGCTTCGGAATAGGAGCCGGACAGCACTTCCAGCACCGCGCCGGGATGCTGCCGCATAAAGCTGTCCACCACCGGGGGCATGAGCTGCTGCGCCAGCGTGCCCGGCACCGCCACTTTCAGCAACTGGCGGTTGAACCCGCCCAGCCGCAGCTGTTCGGTGTGGCGGCGAAAGCATTGCGCGGCATCGACCAGTCCCTGGGCGTCCTGAAGCAGGGCCTCGGCCTCGCCCGTAGGAACCAGCCGCCCCTTTTCACGCACGAAAAGGCGCAGGCCGAGGTCCTCTTCAAACTGGGCCAGCAGGCGGCTGACCGCCGACTGCGACAGATCCAGCCGCTGCGCCGCGCCCGTGGTGGAGCCCGACGCCATGATGGCCTGGAACACTTCGAGTTGCTTGAAATTCATGGCGGAGGCTCGCTTGGAGAGGGATGTCCGGGCCATGCTATTGCGCTGCCGGTGGCGCCGCAACTTCTTCCCGAATCGCATAGCCCAATGCGGATTCATCATACCGTTGCGGGTCCCGGACCCGCGCAACAGAATCCCGTCCCAGCAGTCCTCTGCCGGCCCTGCGCCGAATTTTCATTCAACAGACGGGAGATAGTTTTCATGAATCTTCACGCGTGCACCATCCTCCTGGGTGGCCTCATGCTGGCTGCGGCCGCCATGCCTGCGGCTGCCCAGAACCAGATCTATGGACAGGTGCGCCTGACCCTTAACCGCACCAAGGCCGCCCCGGCAGGCGAGCAGACGGAAATGCGCGACAACGCCTCGCGCCTGGGTATCAAAGGCGCTGAAGACCTCGGTGGAGGCCTGGCGGCCTTGTTCGGGATGGAGATGGGCATCGATGCGGATACCGGGGCCGCCACCGTTCCCGCTTACCGCAACAGCTATGTGGGCCTGCGCGGCGACTGGGGCGCCGTGGCGCTGGGGCGGCTGGACTCGGCCAACCCGACCGGCTCGCCGCTTTATTCGCAGGTGACGGCCATCACCAGTTTTGCCGCGAACGATGCCGGCGCCACCGCCATCGGGACCTCGATGCTGAACGCGCGCAACCGCGTTTCCAATGCCGTGGGGTATGCCAGCCCCAATTTCTCGGGTTTTGACTTCCGGGCTCGCTATTACCTGCGCGGCGCGGTCGCCACACCCGATGTTGAGGATGGCTCCAAATCACTGGACCTGGGACTTAACTACGCCGCCGGGCCGCTGAAGGCCGGTGTCGGGTTCGGCAAGGACACGCGCCCGTCCGGCCTGCTGGCCAACGAGTTTTCGAGCAAATGGCAGGCGGGGCTGCGCTATGACTTCGGCGCGATCGAACCCTATGTGCTCGCCGGACGCGACAGCTACCAGAACACCGCGCTCACGCGCCGCCATGTGAACTACTGGATCGCGGGCGCCAAATACAGCCAGGGTGCCCACGCCGTGGTGCTGAACCTGCTGCGGCGGGATGTGCAGGCTTCACCGGCCGGTGTGCGCAAGCGGCAGCAGTTGGCCTATACCTATGCCCTGTCCAAGCGGACCGAATTGCAGGCCTTCTACGACTGGGATGGCGTCGATTCGAGCAAGGCCAACGCCTCCATCCGGTCCGTGGGCGCCGGCATTCGCCACGATTTCTGATGTCAGCTTCGTCCTCTTTCCCGCCCTTTCTCCCGGAGAATACTTTCATGCGCAGACGCCTCTTGCTGTTGACCACTGCCTGTTTCACCTTGGCCGCCTTCGCCGCGGCGGGTGCCGCCCATGCCGCCGGCTATCCCGACAAGCCGGTGCGCGTCGTCATCCCGTTCCCGGCGGGCGCCGCGGCTGACAATGCCATGCGCGTGGTCGCGCGCAAGCTCTCCCAGTACTGGGGCCAGCCGGTCGTCATCGACAACCGCCCGGGCGTTCCCGGCATGCAGGCCGCCGCCGCAGCCCCGGCGGACGGCTACACCCTGTTGATGGGCGCCGGTTCCGGCATCGTGACCACACCGCTGCTGAACAGCAAGCTGCCCTACAACCCCTCCAGGGACTTCACGCCCGTGGGCAAGGTGCTGACCAACACCCCGGTGCTGACCACGCATCCCTCCATCGGCGTGAAATCCGTCAAGGAACTCATCGCGCTGGCCAAAAGCAAGCCCGGCCAGCTCAACTACAGCTCCAGCGGCACGGGAGGTCCCAACCACCTGGCCATGGAAATGTTCCTGGCGATGACGGGGACCGAGATGGTCCATGTGCCTTACAAGGGGGCCGCGCCCTCCGTCAATGAACTGGTGGGTGGGCATGTCCAGCTGGGCATCAACGCGGTGCCCAGCGTGGCCCATCAAATCGCCGTGGGCAAGCTTACGGCCCTGGCCGTGGCCAGCCCCAGGCGTTCAGTCTTGCTGCCGCAGCTTCCGACCATGGCCGAAGCGGGCGTGCCGGGTTTTGAATACGACATCTGGTACGCCCTGTTTGCACCGGCCCGCACGCCGGCCGCGGTTGTGGACAAGGTCAGCGCGGACTTGCAGCGGGCATTGCGCGACTCCGAAGTGGCCGGGCAACTGGTGGCGCAGGGCAGCGAGCCCGCGCCCGGCAGCGCGCAGGATCTGGCCCGCTACATCCGGGAAGACACGGCACGTTGGACCCAACTGATCGCCGGGCGCAAGCTCAAGATCGAGTAGGCGGAGCACGGCATGAAAAATCTGACGCAATGGCCGCAAGCAGCGCCCACCGCTTCGGCAAGGCCGGCACCGGCGCACGAGGTGGCAGCCCAAGGCAATGTCATGGTGGCGATGCGCGACGGCATACGCCTGGCAACCGACGTCTACCTGCCGGCCCGCGACGGCCAGGCCCTGCCCGGCCCCTTCCCGGTGCTGGTGGAGCGCACGCCCTACGGCAAAAGCAACGAAACCGTCCGGGAGCGCACGGTGCGCGACCCGCGCCCCGTCTCCCGCGCCGAGGTGGCGGCGAGGTTCGCGCGGCAGGGCTATGCTGTGGTCCTGCAGGACTGCCGGGGGCGCTTTGCCTCGGAAGGCGTATTCACCAAATACCTGGGTGAGGCCAACGACGGCCATGAC
This sequence comes from Polaromonas sp. CF318, assembly GCF_000282655.1. Taxonomy (GTDB): domain Bacteria; phylum Pseudomonadota; class Gammaproteobacteria; order Burkholderiales; family Burkholderiaceae_C; genus Polaromonas. The sequence goes on along the minus strand of NZ_AKIV01000045.1, from coordinate 7,584 downwards.
GCGCTGGCCTGGGTTGCCGCGCAGCCCTGGTGCAACGGCCGCATCGGCACCCTGGGCCTGTCTTATGCGGCGCACACGCAGACCGCACTCGTGAGCCAGCGCCCGCCGGGCCTGGCCGCGATGTTCCTGGAGGCCGGCGGCTTTGCCAGTGCCTACCGCGGCGGCATTCGCCACGGCGGCGCGTTTGAGCTCAAGCAGGCGACCTGGGCCCACACCAACGCCCAGCGAACCGGCCCCGCGCAGCGCGACCCGGTCATCCGGGCGGCACTGGCCGCCGAGGACATCGCGGCCTGGTTCACCGCCATGCCCTGGAAGCGCGGGCATTCGCCACTCAAATGGGTACCCGAGTACGAGAACTACCTGTTCGAGCAATGGGAGCACGGCAACTTCGACGCCTACTGGCGCCAGCCGGAGCTCTACGCCGCCGGGCACTACGACTGCTTTGACGGCATTCCCACGCTGCTGATGTGCGGCTGGTGGGATCCTTATGCGCAGACCGCCACGGACAACTACCTCGGCATCTCGCGCCGCAAAAATGGCCTGGCGCGCCTGGTGCTCGGGCCATGGACCCACGGCGAGCGCAGCGTGACGTTTGCCGGTGATGTGGATTTCGGTCCGCAGGCCACCCTCGATGGAACGTTGGCGGAAGACCACCTGGCTTTTCGCCTGGCCTGGTTCGACCGCTGGCTCAAGGGCCAGGCGGAGCAGGCGCCGGACGCTGCCGACGATCCGCCCGTGCGCTATTTCCGCATGGGCGGTGGCTCCGGGCGGCGCAACACGAACGGGCGGCTCGACCATGGCGGGCGCTGGTGCAAGGCCGCTGACTGGCCGCTACCCGGCACCGAGTTCCGGCCCTACTACCTGCAGGCCGACGGCACGCTGCAGACGCGGGCGCCGGCGTGCGAGGCCGTGCTCGCGTTTGACTTCGACCCGGCGCACCCGGTGCCCACCATTGGCGGCTCTATCACCTCGGGCGAGCCGCTGATGACGGCGGGCGCCTATGACCAGCGCACCCACCCAGGAGTCTTCAGCGCCCGGCCTCCTTACCTGCCGCTTGCCGCGCGCCCCGATGTGCTGGTGTTTGAAACTTCGCCGCTCGAAGAGGACATGGAGGTGACAGGCCCGGTCGCCATTACGCTGTGGATTTCCTCGAGCGCGCCGGACACCGATTTCACCGCCAAGCTCATTGATGTGCATCCGCCCAATGCCGACTACCCGCGGGGCTATGCCATGAACCTCACCGACGGCATTCTTCGCTGCCGCTACCGCCGCTCATGGGAAAGCCCGGAATTGCTCGCACCAGGCGAAATCGCCGAAATCACCATAGAGCCCATGCCCACTTCCAACCTCTTCAAGAAGGGGCATCGCATCCGGCTTGACATCTCCAGCAGCAACTTCCCGCGCTTCGATGTGAACCCCAACACGGGTGAACCCGAGGGACGATCACAGCGCAGGCAGGCAGCCGTCAACCGGGTGCACCTGTCGGCCGACAGGCCCTCGCGGCTGGTGCTTCCCATCGCGCCGCGAGCGGCTGAGGGCTTGTGAACACCATGCGCCGATAATCGGTGCATGACCACCTCTTCCAAGACAGCCGCACCCGGCGCATCCAACACCGACTTCGCCACCCTGCCGCTGACCCCCGCCACGCTGGCCAACCTGCAGCAGCTTGGCTACCTGAACATGACGCCCATCCAGGCCGCGAGCCTGCCCGTGGCGCTGCTCGGCAAGGACCTGATCGCCCAGGCCAAGACCGGCAGCGGCAAGACAGCGGCCTTTGCCATTCCGCTGCTGGCCAACCTCAATCCACGTCGCTTCGCGGTGCAGGCCATGGTGCTGTGCCCCACGCGCGAACTGGCCGACCAGGTGGCCACCGAAATCCGGCGCCTGGCGCGCGCCGAAGAGAACACCAAAGTCGTGGTGCTGTGCGGCGGTGTGCCGCTGCGTAACCAGAGCGCCAGCCTGGAAAACGGCGCACATATCGTGGTCGGCACGCCCGGCCGCATCATGGACCACCTGGCGCGCGGCAACCTCACGCTCGAAGCGCTCAACACCCTGGTGCTCGACGAAGCCGACCGCATGCTGGACATGGGATTTTTTGAGGACATCGTCACCGTCGCCAAGCAGTGCCCCAAAGAGCGGCAGACTCTGCTGTTCTCGGCGACCTACCCCGAAGGCATCGCCAAGCTCAGCCAGCAGTTCATGAAGGCGCCCCAAACCATCACGGTGCAGGCCCAGCATGAAAAAACCAAGATACAGCAGCGCTGGTACCAGGTTCCCGACAGCGACCATGACGAAGCCCGCCTGGGCGCCGTCGCGCAGGTGTTGCGGCACTTCCGCCCGGCCAGCACGCTGGCGTTCTGCAACACCAAATCGCAGTGCCGCGCCCTGGTGGCCTATTTGAGAGACCAGGGCTTCAGTGCGCTGGCCCTGTTCGGTGAGCTCGAGCAGCGTGAGCGCGACCAGGTGCTGGTGCAGTTCGCCAACCGCAGCTGTTCGGTACTGGTGGCCACCGACGTCGCCGCGCGCGGCCTGGACATTGCGCAACTCGCGATGGTCATCAACGTTGACGTCACACCCGACGCCGAGGTGCACATCCACCGCATAGGCCGCACCGGCCGCGCCGACGAAGAAGGCTGGGCCATCAGCCTGGCCAGCATGGACGAGATGGGCCACGTCGGAAAAATCGAAGTGCTGCAGAAAGCCGAGTCCGAGTGGCACAAACTGACGGAACTGACGCCCGCCAGCAATGAGCCGCTGCTGCCGCCCATGGTGACCCTGCAGATCGTCGGCGGCCGCAAGGAAAAAATCCGCGCCGGCGACGTGCTGGGCGCGCTGACCGGCGAGGCCGGCTTCACGCGCGAACAGGTCGGCAAGATCAATGTCAATGAGTTCTCGACCTATGTTGCGGTGGACCGACGCATTGCGAACGAAGCGCTGCAAAAACTCTCCACAGGCCGGGTCAAGGGCAAGAGCGTGAAGGTGCGCTTGCTGGAAGATTAAGGGCTGGGGCGCTTGCTGCCCTCGGGTGACGCGCCTTCCATCTTGAGCCAGTTTGAATGCCGGCAACCTGCTGCGCCCCTGGTGCGAGCTTTCGCTTCACCTGATTGTCGGTAACGAAAAAATCTCCGAGGGACATCCGCGCCCTCCGCATTCAATCCCGTTTTTCGATCCGCATGCGTGACCAGCGCAGGCGGGCACACGCGCGTGCGGGTCTGTGTCCACGCCGAAGTTTGTGTCCATTCTCTCTATGAGGGAAGCGTATGCGCGGATGTTTAAACACTATTGGCGCGTTTCCCTGCATGTCTTTACAGTCCGTCCCCTGGTGCGTTGGAAAGGGAGGTGTGTGATGAGTTTCAGATCGCAGGCGGCGGCATGGCAAGACATGCCTGGCTGTTTTAAAAGCAGAAGCATTCGATGAAAGAGCTCCTTCTTTTCGTCGTGATTGCCGTATGGATCACCGTGTGCGGATGGGGCGTTGAGAAGGCCGGCAACCTGATCCCGGACCGGTCCATGCGCTTGCTGACCAAGTTTCTGTTGTTTGTGATTTTTGCTTTTTCGCCGCTGCTCAGTATGGCGACAGGAGCTGCAGGAACCCCGGCATGAACCGCCGTAACTTGCTGCTTGCTGCGGCATCCACTCCATTGCTGAGCGCTTGTCTGTATGACCGGCGGTTTGATCTTGACTGGGATGAAGAGGTGCGGCTGCACGATGGGCGCGTGATTGTTGTGCATTTGAAGAATACCTACGAACGCATCCATCAAGGGTTCACGCGGTACGGCGGAACCATCATGTCCAGGGATACGACGCTGACCTTCGATACCGGCGGAACCAGCGGCAAGGTCACGCAGCTATTCAAGGGATATAGCCCTTCGCTTCTTGATCAGCATGAAGGCGCATGGTACGTGACGCTGAGAGGGGGACCTTATTACCGCTCCGAGGAAATGCCGGGACAAAACTGGGGGCGCTATCCCTCGCTCAATTGCGATGAGGTAGCGAAGCTTGTGGGTACTGAATTTGTTCCCATCCGAATCCAAGATTTGCCGCGTGCATTGCGCATGCCGAACATGCTGCTATACGGCACAGCCGCTGAGCACGCCCAATTTCATGAGCGACGCATATCGCTAAAAAACAAGGAGGACTGGTTGGTCAAACATCCTCTTAGCTCCGGTCATATCAACACTTGCCGCCCACGGGAGGAGGCCACAAGTCCAACCGGACTTTCTACATCAAACAAAGAAGCAGGAGGTTCAAAGTGACCCAACCATTCGAGTATGCATTGCTGTCAGGCGACGCCTATCGGGACACCAGGCAATTTAAAGGTAACTATGCTCCTATCCCGCCGAGCTGGACTGAGTTAACTCAATACGCAATCTCAGGGTCTGGCCCCAATGCCAGTTTTCCCGGTACCGGTTTTAGCGCTCGGGTGTATCGGGACGTGACAGGCGAAATTGTGATCGCCTACGCGGGAACGCAGTTTGGCGGATCCGGTGCGGGGCAAGCCGGTGACTGGTTTGCAGGCAATATGCCCTTGGCTGTCGGCCTGCTGGGCCCGCAAGCGGTTGCCGCTGCGGAGCTGTACCAAAGGGTTGCTGCCGATCTTGGCAACGGCAACATCACCTTTACCGGACATAGTCTGGGCGGCGGCTTGGCCGCCATGATGGCTGTGTATTTTGATCGGCCCGCCAAGGTGTTTGCGCCCGCGCCGTTCGGCAAGTCCGCCGATCCCACGCAATACGCCTTGGGCGCCTTGGGGCCACTGGCCGCCATCAGGGCGAAGCTTTTTGCCAATGCACTGGTCGATCCTCATTTAGGCGGTATTCCGGAAGCGCTGGCCGACTTCAGCCCGGGCGGCGACTACACCGCGCGCTCGGCCAAAGTCCAGGCCTGGGCCGTCAAGGGCGAGATACTCGAAAAAACGCTCTTTCTCCTGCCCTTTATCGAAACCCCGGGCACACGTACCTCGCTGTTCACCGCCGGCGAAACCGAACTGGGCATGACCTCCAAGCACAGCATTGATTTGCATGCCGCGGGCTTGATGAGCCCGACCTTCAACAAATGGGCCGCCACCTTGACAGGCGCCTTGTCGCTGATATTTGACAGGACTTTCTATGCGGTGGATCTGATTACGGGCAAAGAGCAGGATTTTCTGGTCTGGCTCAACCGCAATCAAATTGGGGTGGCGGACATTGCCCCCAATGCCATGCTCAGCCACTTTGCCAACGACCTGCAAAAGATTGGCACCAGAATGGCCGACTTGAACCGTGCCGCGCAAGACGCCCTGGCGGCCCAGGGCATCGAGTGGTATTTCTGGCAAGACAGCAACTATGCGGGCCAGGAATTCTTCACCCAGACCGGCAACCTGCTGCAATACACCTCTGCCCAGGGCGCGGGCCTGGCCGGTGCGGAAAACAAAGCCCTGCGTTATGTGACCTCCTGGCTGAACCCCGTTGCCAGCGCGCATGACACTTTTGCCGAGATGGTCAACTACGACCAGTGGAATGTTGTCAGCGGCACTGAAGGCGTTACGGTGACAGCCATGGATGGCAACAAGAGGCAGATATTCATTGGTGGCGCCGGTGGCGACACGCTGACCGGCGGCAACAGGGCCGACACTTTTTATGCGGGCGAAGGCGACGACACCCTGAACGGCGGCGCCGGCACCGACCTGCTAGCGGGCGGTGGAGGTTCTGACACCTACCAATTCACGGGCGCATTCGGGTCTGACACCATCGTGGACAGCGATGGCCGGGGCGGCATCCAGGTGGACGGCAGCGTGCTGCAAGGCGGCAAGAAGGTGGAGGGGCTGGACAACGTCTGGCAGAACAAAGAGCAGGGTTACACCTTCACGCTGGCAGGCAGTGGCGCTGCTGACCGCGACCTTTTGATCACGAAAGACGGCAGCCTTGATGCCATCCGTGTCAAAGACTGGCAAGACGGGCAACTCGGCCTGACGATGGATGGCGCTACCGCGCCACCGCCCGTCACCCAGCACATCTTCAACGGCGACCAGCATGGCCCGTTGGTAGGTGACAGTTACGACTGGCTGTCCACCCACTGGGGCGCTGATGGTACCTTGATAGGCGGCGTGGAGGAGCAAAACTTCTTTGATGTGATTTCGGGCAGCTTTGCGGGCGACCTGATCAATGGCCTGGGCGGCAAGGACGTGCTGCAAGGATGGCTGGGAGATGACGAGATCAATGGCGGAGAGGGTGACGACCTGATTGCCGGTGGCCCCGGTCGCGACCTCATCCATGGCGGTGCCGGTGACGACGTCATCATGGGCGCCGGAACCTTTTATCACCTCGACTACAACCCGTATTCCTATTCGTCGGTCCAGGCATGGAATCCCGTGTTTGGCGTTAATGCCCTTGCACAGGTTCAGTTTGACCCGTCCGGCATGAATCAGTGGGTCAATGGTGCACAAACCTGGGTTGATCTCACGGGCCCCGATCCCGACGTCATCGGTGCGGGCGATGGTGATGACATTGTTTTTGGCTCAGGCTACGACGACGTCGTTGCCGGTGACGGAGGCGCGGACTTGTTGTGGGGGATGGAGGGCAACGACATCATGGCGGGCGGCGGTGGTGGTGACATCCTGGTCGGCGACGTTGACGGTATTGACTATGCCCTGAGCCGGTCCCTGGGTAGTGACGTTCCTCCGGTCATCTACGGCAAGGATTTCCTGGATGGCGGCGATGGCAATGACGTTTTGCTGGGAGGCGGTGCCGGTGACGCACTGTACGGAGGAGCCGGTAACGATCTGTTGTCCGGAGACGGCTCTTCCGGTCTTTTCCTTGATGGCAACTACAGCAATGACCTTGTTTCTGCAGGCCAGCAGGGTGACGACTTCCTGGATGGCGGGGACGGCGACGATACGCTGACAGGTGCCGGAGGGGGCGATGTCCTGATCGGCGGCTCCGGGGTGGACACGCTGGATGGCGGGAGCGGCAACGACAGTTTCTCGGCAGGCGCGGGCGATACAGTGGTCGACAGCGAAGGCGTTGACGTCCTGGTGCTGGCGGATGGCTCACCCGCTTCCGTGGCAACTGACAATGCCGACTTGTTGCTGGGCTACGGCAACCGGGGCACTCTGCGCATTGTGGATGCGTTGCGGGGAAGTATCGAGTTCATCGACGGCATTCGAATGGGCGACTGGCTCAAGGACCATCTGAATGAGGCCATTTCTGTGGAGTCGAACGGCGACGACCAAAGCATAAGCGGTGGATCGGGCAACGACATCCTGGCAGCCGGGCACGCACGCGTTCGACTGGCGGGAGGACCCGGCAACGACGCTTACATCGTGGGTCATGCCAGCGTCATGGTGGTTGAGGAGGCCGATGAAGGGACGGATACCGTGCAGAGCACTCTCAGCCATACCTTGGCCGAGAATGTCGAAAATCTCACACTCACCGGAACGGCCGCCATCGATGGGGCCGGTAACACCTCGAACAACGTTCTAACTGGCAATGCGGCTGCCAATGTGCTGGCAGGCGGCTTTGGCAACGACACGCTCAATGGCGGTGACGGCAACGACATGCTGTACGGCGAAGGCGGCAATGACTTGCTGTACGCCAGCCGCGGCAA
>NZ_AKIV01000044.1 GCF_000282655.1 Polaromonas sp. CF318 | reverse complement strand
AAAAAAGCCGTACCTGGGCCTCTTCCGCGTCCCACAGCACGTGCGCGCTGCTGACGATATAACCGTCGGCCGTGAGCACAAAACCGGAGGCCAGGTCGCGTGCCTCACCGCGCGCCAGGCCTATGGGTTGCGGCCGGGCCAACTGGTCACCAAAGCTGTCCTGTGGGGCGAATTCCGGTTCCGGGCCGTCGCTGCCGCCGCGCACCCATGCGCTGATGGTGCTGATTTCCACGACGCCGGCGCCGCGGCTGGCCACAATGGCACCGGCTGACAGGGAAGTCCGGCGGCCCTTCGGCTCCGCATGGGCGCTTTCCAGATACAGGGCGGCGCATGCCACCAGGGCAGCGAGCAAAAGACGATGGAACTTCATGCGGCCATTGAACACGGCACCGGTATCCATCCACTTGCGCCAACGCAAGCCCGACGAAAAAATGCAGCCGGGACGTTCCGCCTCAAACCGCCGCGCCGCCGCCGGGACTGACCTCGGTGCCGGCGCGGCCCGCCAGCATCTCCTCGATCTGGGCCAGCGAACCTATCAAGGCCTTCTTTCCCGTCTTCAAGACGAAGCCGGCGGCGGCCTGCACCTTGGGGCCCATGGAGCCCGCGGGGAAGCTGTGCTCCAGCAATTCCTGCGGCCTGACCTTGCCGAGAGCGCGCTGCGACGGCAGTCCCCAGTCGAGGTAGACGGCGTCCACGTCGGTGGCGATCACCAGGCAGTCGGCACCCAGCTCCAGCGCGAGCAGGGCGCTGGTCAGGTCCTTGTCAATCACGGCGTCCACGCCCTCCAGGGCCCACCCGCCGGCCGTGCGCGCCACCGGGATGCCGCCGCCGCCCGCCGCGATGACCACGGCCTTGTGCTGCAGCAGCCAGCGCAGCGGGTCCGCGCTCAGCACGCGCAGGGGCAGGGGCGAAGCCACGACGCGCCTGAAGCTTGCGCCGTCGGGCGCGACATGCCAGTGCATGGCTTGCGCAAGCCGCTCGGCTTCCTCCTGGGTGTAGACAGGCCCTATGGGTTTGGTGGGCCGACCGAAAGCCGGGTCGGCGAGATCGACTTCCACGCGCGTGAGCAGGGTGACCACTGGGCGGTTGGGCGCAAGCTGGTTGGCGAGTTCCTGCTCCAGCAGGTAGCCGATCATGCCCTCGGTCTGTGCGCCCAGCATGTCGAGCGGGTAGGGCGCCACCGCCGTGTAGGCCGAGTTCTGCAGCGCCAGCAGGCCAATCTGCGGCCCGTTGCCGTGCGTCACCACCAGCTCATGGTGCAGCGCGACGCGGGCCAGCTGGGCCGCCACGCCCCGGATGTTTTCCAGCAGGTGCTGCGCGCTGAGCGACTGGCCCCGGCGCAGCAAGGCATTGCCGCCCAGCGCCACGACCAGCCTCATGACAGCGTGGCCACGAGCACGGCCTTGATGGTGTGCATGCGGTTTTCCGCCTGCGTGAACACGATGGATGCGTCGGATTCAAAAACTTCGTCGGTCACCTCGATCTCGCTGAGGCCGTAGCGCTCGTGGATCTGGCGGCCGACTTCGGTGTCCAGGTTGTGGAAAGCCGGCAGGCAATGCATGAAGCGGGTGCGCGGCTTGCCGGTGGCCTTCATCAAGGCGCTGTTGACCTGAAAGGGCAGCAGCTGCTCAATCCTGAGTTTCCAGGTTTCGTCGGGCTCGCCCATGGAGACCCAGACGTCGGTGTAAAGAAAGTCCGCGCCCTTGACGGCTTCGGCCGGATCGTTGCTGAGGGTGATGCGCGCGCCTGTCGTTTTCGCCAGCTCGCGCATTTCAGCGACCAGGGCCGGCGGCGGCATCAGCGCGGCGGGAGCAGCGATGCGCACGTCCATGCCCATCTGCGTGCCGCCCACCAGCAGCGAGCAGCCCATGTTGAAGCGGGCGTCGCCCAGGTAGCAAAAAGACAGTTCGTGCAGCGGCTTTTCGCCGAACTCCTGCATGGTCAGCAGGTCCGCCAGCACCTGGGTCGGGTGCGATTCATCCGTGAGCCCGTTCCACACCGGCACGTGCGAGAAGCGCGCGATCTCCTCCACCACCGTCTGGTGAAAGCCGCGGTACTCGATGCCGTCGTACAGCCGGCCCAATACCCGGGCCGTGTCTTTCAGGGACTCCTTGTGGCCCAGCTGCGAGCTGACCGGGTCGATGTAGGTCACGTGGCCGCCCTGGTCATGCACCGCGACTTCAAACGCGCAGCGCGTGCGGGTGGAGGCTTTCTCGAAAATCAGCGCGATGTTTTTCCCCTTCAGGCGCGCCAGTTCATTGCCCGCGTATTTGGAGCGCTTGAGTTCGGCGGCCAGGTCCAGCAGGAAACGGATGTCCCGCGGGGAAAAGTCCTTGAGGTCCAGCAGGCTGCGGTTGTGTAGGTTGAAGCTCATGGGTAACCGTCTTTCGTGGATGCCTCGATGGTGGGGCGGATCAGGCGGCGTCGCGCTCAATCGGACAGGACATGCAGTGGCTGCCGCCGCGGCCGCGCCCCAGTTCGCCGCTGGGAATGGTGATGACTTCGACGCCGGCCTTGCGCAGCAGGGTGTTGGTGTGGGTGTTGCGGTTGTAGGCCATGACGACGCCGGGCGACAGCGCCAGCACGTTGTTGCCGTCGTCCCACTGCTCGCGCTCGGCTTCGTAGGCATTGCCGCCGGTGGCGACGACGCGCAGCCTGGGCAATCCCAGTGCCTGCGCAAGCACCTCCAGCAGGGGCTCGGTTTCGGCCCTGACGTCCAGCTCGCCCGGCTTCGTGCCGGGCCGAAGGCTGAACACGCGGATCGCCTGCACGATGTCCGGGAACACCGTCACCAGGTCGCGGTCGCAAAAGGTCAGCACCGTGTCCAGGTGCATGGCGCCGCGCGATTTGGGCAACTGGGCGGCCAGCACCCGGGTCGCGGCGCCGCGGGTAAACAGGCTGCGCGCGAGTTGGGTCACGGCCTGCGGCGAGGTCCGCTCGCCCATGCCGACCAGCACCAGGCCCTTGCCCAGCGGCATGACGTCGCCGCCTTCGAGCGAGGCCTGCGCGTGCGGCTGTCCCGGGTCGCCCCACCATTCGGTGACCTTGCCCGCGAACGCCGGATGGGAGCGGTAAATGGTCGCCATGAGCAGGCTTTCCCGCCGCCGCGCGGGCCAGTACATGGCCCCCAGCGCCACGCCGTCGCCTATCCAGCAACTGCTGTCGCGCGTGAACAGGGTGTTGGGCAGGGCGGGCAGCAGCAGGTCCGACGGGCTTGCGCAGGCGGCCGTGAGGCCGGGCAGCTTGAAGGGCAGGTCCGCCGGTGTCAGCCCGCCGATCAGGAATTCAGCCAGCCGGGCCGGCGGCAGCTCCTGCAGCCAGGGCCGCAGCACACCCGCGGCTTCAAAGTCGGTGCCGGCCAGTTCGCGGTCCAGCAGCCGGTCGCGTGTCATCGGGTTGCCGACCGTGACCGCGAGAAGGTCGTGCAGTTCCAGCACTTCCACGCCGTGCTCCGTCATGGCGCTGGTAAAGGCATAGTGGTCGTTTTTGGCCTGCGCGACCCACATCACGTCGTCGAACAGCATGTCCCGGCAGTTCGCGGGCGTCAGGCGCGTGTGCGCCAGGCCGGGCCTGCAGACCAGCACCTTGCGCAGCCGGCCCGTCTCTGAATGAACGCCGGCCATCACAGGCTCAACTTTCCGGCGGCCAGCATCCAGCCCGCCACCACCGCGAGTGCCAGCACCGCGGCGAGCATGGCTTTTTCGCCCGCGGTGAAGGGCTCACGGCGGGCCTGCCGTTTGGCGATGAAATACAGGGCCGCGCCGGGCGCATAGAGCAGGGCGCTCAGCAGCAGGTATTTGGCGCCGGCGGCGTACAGCAGCCACAGGCAGTACACCGAGGCGAGCGCGGCCACCGGCAAGTCCAGCCCGCCCCGGGCCGGGCCTGCACCCTCACCGCGCGCGGCCAGCTTGAGGCCGTAGAGCGCGCTGAACAGGTAGGGCAGCAGGATCATGGCCGTCGACAGCGAAATCAACGCCAGGTAGGACGCCTTGGACACCAGCGTGACGATGAGAAAAACCTGCACCATGGCGCTGCTCAGCCACAGGGCATTGGCCGGCACGCCCTTGCCGCTCTGGCGGCCCAGCCATTCGGGCATGACACCGCTGTTGGCCGGCGTGAACAGTGACTCGGCGGCCAGCAATGTCCAGGCCAGGAAGCCGCCGCCCACGGAAACGATCAGGCCTACATAGATGAGCACGGCGCCCCAGGTCCCCACGGCTTTTTCCAGCACGCCGGCCATCGAGGGGTTTTTCAGCCCGGCCAGTTCCGGCTGCGTGAAGATGCCCAGGGAGAGCAGCGAGACGGCCATCAGCAGGGCCAGGCAGATCAGAAAGCCTATGACCGTGGCCTTGCCGACGTCCTTGCGCTGGCGCGCGCGCGCCGAATAGACGCTGGCGCCCTCGATGCCGATAAAAACCCATACCGTCACCAGCATGGTGCTCTTGACCTGGTCCAGCACCGAGCCCAGCTTGGCGCCGCCCCAGAAATCCAGGCTGAAGGTGGGCGCCTGGAAAGCGGCCGCGGCCAGCACGATGAACAGCAGCAGCGGAATGACCTTGGCCACCGTGACCACGGCATTGACCCAGGCCGCGGTATTGATGCCGCGCAGCACCAGCGCATGCACCACCCATAGCACCACCGACGCGCCGGCGACGGCCGCGGGGGTGTTGCCTTCGCCGAAAGCCGGGAAGAAATAGCCGAGTGCGCCGAACGCGGCCACCAGGTAGCCGACGTTGCCTATCCAGGCGCTGATCCAGTAACCCCAGGCGGAGTTAAATCCTATGTAGTCGCCTGAGAGCGCGCGGGCGTAGGCGTAGACGCCGTTGTCGAGTTCGGGCTTGCGCAGCGCCAGCATCTGGTAGACGCGCGCCAGCACCAGCATGCCCACGCCGGTGACCAGCCAGCCGATCAGGATGGCGCCGGCACCGGCGCCCGCCGCCATGTTTTGCGGCAGGCCGAAGATGCCGCTGCCGATGATGGAACCCGTCACCAGCGCGACCAGCAGGCCCAGGCCCAGGCTGCCCTGGGACGGCCGGGTGGTGGGAATGGCCCGCGGCACCGGTGACGAGGCGGGCGTTGTTGACAGTGTGTTCATGGAATGCTTTCAGGTGATGAGCGCTTACTGGACCAGCAGCACGGGCACGTCGACGTCGGCCACCACACGCTGGGCGACGCTACCCAGCAGGGCGCGGCCCAGCAGGCCGTGGCCGTGCGTGCCCATGACCACCATGTGGACCTTCTCGCGTTTGGCCGCCTGCACGATCTGCGTGGCCGGTATGCCGGCGACCCAGGAGGCGCGAAAAGGGATGTCGTGGCGCTTGAGGAAGCGTTCTATGGGCTCAAGCACTTTCTGGGCTTCGTCGCGGTGGTAGGCGTAGACCGTGGCCGCGCCCAGCATGGTCTTGACGCGCGGGGAGACGGCCATCTGCACGTTCAGCACGACCAACTCCGCATCGGGGCCCATCAGGGTTTCATGGGTGACCAGGAAGGCCAGGGCCTTTTTGGTGAACTTGCTGCCGTCAACGGCCAGAAGGACTCTCATGTTGTTCTCCGGGAAGAGGGTTGAAACGGCGCGCGTTCAGCGCAGGACCAGGACGGGAATGCCGCTGTGCGTGAGCACCTGCTGGGTCTCGCTGCCGAGCAGGATGCGCGAGATGCCCTTGCGGCCGTGCGAGGCCATCACGATGAGATCGCTTTTGTTCTTTTTGGCCGTAGCCAGGATGGAGGCCGCGACGAGGTCGGACTTGACGACCACGGCCTTGGACTTGACGCCCGCGGCTTCGGCGGACTTGCAGACCGCGTCGACGATGGCCTGGCCCCGGTCGGCCCAATCCTTTTCGATGCGCCCGACTTCCTGAGGCGAAATGCTGGCACCGCCCTCGAAGTAGCTCACGGGATAGCGCGGCACGACGTTGAGCGCCACCAGTCCGGCCTCCAGGGATGCCGCGAGGGCGATGGCGTCCTTGACCGCTTTTTTGGACAGTGTGGAGCCGTCGGTGGCAACAAGAATGCGTTGGTACATGGTGGTTCTCCTGTGTGTTGATGTGCCGCAGTCTAGGAGCGCCGCGGCGGCCCGGTCTTGATCCATGTCAAGGGCGCGGCACATGATGCCGGCTCTCTGCCGCAGCGCTTGCGGTGAGACCTTTTGCTGTGTACGAGACCGCGGCGGCCCGGGAAGATTTCCGGAGCGGCTCAGCGCGCGGCGGAAATCCTCTGCGCCGGCCCGGACAGGCCGAGTCCGGCGGGGGCGGTGCGCGGATACCGGTAAATCGTGTCGTTCAGATACCCGGCCACTTCCGTGATATCCGCCTCGCCCCATTGCAGCCCGGTGTTGCCTTGCCAGAAGCGAACCTGCGCCTTCAGGCTCTCCCAGTCGCGCGCGCGGCGGTTGTTGCGCCAGTGCATCTCCGAGGTGTGGCAGGCGATGCAATGTGTCGTGTACAGCAACTCCCCGCGGCCGGGCACGGGCGTTGTCTGGGCATGCGCCGCCAGGCCGGCGAGCGCTATGGCGGCCGGCACAAGACAGCGGCCCGCAAACCTTGCTGGCGATGGTGATGGCGATGCCATGGAATCCATCAATGCGCCGCGTCGCTGCCCGCGGGGAGGTGGGCCCGCAAGTGTGTTCCGCTACCCGGCCCCGACTCCACGATCAGCGTGCCGCCGCACGCTTCAATCCGATGTCTCATGCCGATAAGGCCATGCCCGAAATTCTGGTCGGTATCGGCATTGAAGCCGACGCCGTCGTCCTTCACGTCAACCTGCACGCCGTCACCGGCTTCAAGCAGGGTAATGGAGCAACGGGAGGCGCCTGCATATTTGCCGATGTTCGTCAGCGCCTCCTCTGCAAGCCGGTAGACAGCGAGCTGTGCGGAAGCGGGCAGGGCGACATCGGCCAGGCTGGTCGTCACACCGATCCCGGACGCCGATGAGAAATCCTGCGCCAGCCGCGCGACGGCTTTGGCCAGTCCTTGTGTCAGAAGCAGCGGCGGCTCCAGGCCATCGATGATCCGGCGCTTGAGCGCCATGGCTTGATTCAGGATGTCCATCAGATGGTGGAGATGCCCGGAGGCCGCCGGCGAAATCCTGGCCAGCTCCGGCTCTATGCAGGCAACATCAAGCTTGGCACTCATCAGAAGGCTGCCAAGAGCGTCGTGCAGCTCCCGCGCGAGATGCTCGCGCTCCTGGACGCGAACCTGTTCCTGGCAGCTTCGACAGAAGGGCAATGGCAACGAAACCGCGCCGGGAGATCCCCCGGAAGGTTTCATTCCAATTTCAGTGGCCATTTGAGTACTTCCTGGTTGCGTGGCTCGCATGAGGCCTCGCCTGGGAACCGCCAGGTCAAAGGAGGCTGGCGGGCTGTCGCCCCACCAGGCACGCGGATCGTTCAAATCTTAGGCCTGCCTCAGGCGCACGCACCGGCTGATTCATCCGCATGTGCGATAGGACAATAAGAGGAAAGATTCCTCTTCCAGTCGCACGGCTTTTGATCTGGCTCAAGGCTCCAGGCTTTCCGCTGTGGCAGGGGACTGTCCGTGCGCAGGGAAAACCCATTGAATTCCTTCAATCCACCGCTGAACAGGTGACCCGGCTTTGGGCAGCGCCGGCCGGCAAACCTGTTGCGGACAGTGATGACATGGCCTTACTCTGCGCGTGGCATCGGCATGTGTCTGTTCGCCAGCGAACTTATACGGCTGCGCCAAACAGCGCGCCCACACCCGCGGTCACGCCCATGGCCAGCGCGCCCCAGAAAGTCACGCGCCAGGCGCCGGGCAGAACTGCCGCGCCGCCGGCCCGGGCGGCCGTCGCACCCAGAAACGCCAGAAATACCAGGGAGCTTACCGATACCCACCAGATCAGCGTGTCGCCGGGCGCCACCGCGGTGACGGCCAGCGGCAGCAGGGCGCCGGCCGCAAAGCTGGCCGCCGACGCGAGCGCAGCCTGCAGCGGCCGGGCCGTCATGGTGTCGGAAATGCCCAGCTCATCGCGCGCGTGCGAACCCAGGGCGTCATGGGCCATGAGCTGCTGCGCAACCTGCCCGGCCAGCGCGTGGTCCAGCCCGCGCGCGACATAGATGGCAGTCAGTTCGCGGTGTTCGGACGCGGGGTCCTTGTCGAGTTCGGCGCGCTCCCGGGCCAGGTCGGCCTTCTCGGTATCGGACTGCGAGTGGACCGACACGTATTCGCCCGCGGCCATGGACATCGCCCCCGCCACCAGGGCGGCCACGCCTGTCATCAGCACGTTGCCGTGTGTCGCGCTGGCTGCGGCGACGCCGACGATCAGGCTGGCGGTCGATACGATGCCGTCATTGGCCCCCAGCACGGCGGCGCGAAGCCAGCCGATGCGCGAGGTTCTGTGCCATTCAAGGTGTCTCATGCATCCATCCTTCGCTCCAGGGCCAGGGGCGCATCAACGGCGGCCCGCAAGCATGCGGGTCAGTGTGTTGTCACGCAACAGATAGTGATGGTACAGGGCCGCCAATGCGTGCAGGCCCACCAGGAAATAGCCCACTGTCGCTCCCGCTTCGTGGATCTCCTTGATCCAGCCCGCCGCATTTTTGCTCTCGGCCATCAGCGCGGGCAGTTGCAGCCCGAAAAAAGGAATCGGCTGGCCGCGAGCGCTGAGTACCAGCCACCCGGCCAGGGGCAACCCGATCATCAGCACATAAAGCCCCGCATGCACCAGCCGGGCCAGGCGGCTTTGCCAGAGCGGCGGCGCCGGGGCTACGGGTGGGGCGCGATGGCAAAGATTGACCGCCAGGCGCAGCCAGGCCAGTACAAACACGGACAGGCCCAGCATGTAGTGCCAGGTCCTCAGCCCGCTGCGCATGTCGCTGCCTTTGGGGAAAGTTCCGCTGAGCTCCATGCAGATATAGACCGCCGCCAGCAGGACCAGCATGAACCAATGCAAGCCGATGGAAAGCGGGCCGTAACGTTTTTCCGTAGGGGTTTCTGAAATCATGGTGTTTTGTCGCTGTCATTGAAGTGAGGCGCTTGTTCAGGCCCCCAGCCTGGGATGTCCGGGGATGGCCTGCTAGCCCTGGATCAAAACAATGCCGCGTCGCGCCAGCCCGGGGCTTGATCCATGTCAAGGGCGGGGCACTCTGCGCTGGCTAAGCTTTCGCCATGCAAACCGCCCCCTCCTTGCCGCTGCTTTCCGCCGGCCCCGCGCCGCCGGCCGCAGGCAGCGCCACGCCGTGGGCCGCGCTGGACGAGCCGGCCGAGTGGGAAGGCTTCAGCCGGCCGGTGGCGGGGCGCGAGGGCTGGTGGGAGTCCTGCCTGGCGATCGAAGGCATGCATTGCGCGGCCTGCGCGCTCACCGTCGAGGCGGTGTTGCGCAAGCTGCCCGGCGTGGACACGGTCCAGGTCAACGGCGTGACCGCCACGGCGCGGCTGCAATGGAATCCACAAGCCACGCGGCCGTCGCTCTGGATGGCCGCACTGCGCCAGGCCGGCTACGGCGCCTTGCCGGCCGGCGACCTGCTGCTGGCCGGTAACCGGCAACGGGCCCAACGCCTGATGCTGTGGCGCTGGCTGGTGGCCGGCTTTTGCATGATGCAGGTCATGATGTACGCGGCGCCGGCCTACCTGGCGCCGGCCGGCGAGATCACGCCCGACATCCGGGCGCTGCTGGGCTGGGCCTCCTGGGTGCTGACGCTGCCGGTGCTGCTGTTTTCCTGCTGGCCGTTTTTTGCGGCGGCGCTGCGCGACGTGCGCAATATGCGCATCGGCATGGACGTGCCGGTGGCGCTGGGCGTGCTGATCGCCTTCGGGGCCAGCACGGCCGCGACCTTTGACCCGGCCGGTCCCTGGGGTGAGCATGCCTCCTACGACTCGGTGCCCATGTTTGTGTTTTTCCTGCTGTCGGGCCGGCTGCTGGAGCAGCGCCTGCGCGAGCGCACCGCCGGCGCGCTGGAGGCGCTGATGCGCCGCCTGCCGGACAGCGTGGAGCGGCAGGAGGCCGACGGCAGTTTCCGCGCGGTGGCCGTGCGCCGGCTTGCCCCGGGCGATTTGATCCGCGTGCTGCCGGGCCAGGCCTTTCCGGCCGATGGGGAGGTGGAAACCGGCGAGAGCAGGGTCGACCAGTCCCTGCTGACCGGTGAATCCAAGCCCTTGTTGCGGCGCGCCGGCGACGGCGTCATTGCCGGCAGCCACAACCTCACCAGCCTGCTGCTGGTTCGTGTGCAGCGGGTCGGCGCGCAAACCCGTTACGCCGAAATCGTCGCGCTGATGGAGCAGGCCTCGCTGGAAAAGCCCGGCCTGGTGCAGCTGGTGGACCGCATCGCGAGTCCTTTCCTGGCGGCCGTGCTGCTGGCGGCCGCCGGCGCGGCCTGGTGGTGGTGGCCTTTCGGGCAGGCGCATGCGATGGCGGTCGCGGTCTCGGTGCTCATCGTGACCTGCCCCTGCGCCCTGTCGCTGGCCACGCCGGCGGCCATGCTGGCCGGCGCGGGCGCGCTGGCGCGGCGCGGCCTGCTGGTGCGCAGGCTGCAGGCACTTGAAAGCTGCGCGGCCGTGGACACCGTGGTGTTCGACAAGACCGGCACGCTGACGCAGGACCGCATGGAAGTGGTCCTGGCCCACACCCCCCAAGGCGTGGACAAGGTGGATCGGGATCAGGCCTGTGACAGGGCGGGCGCGCTGGCCAGGCATTCGCTGCATCCGGTTTCCCGCGCCATCGCCGCGCGTTACCCCGCGCCGGACTGGGTGGCCAGCGAGGTGGAGGAGGTGGCCGGCCGGGGCCTGCGCGGTAAGGTCGCCAGGCTGGACGGCAGCGATGCGCGCTACCTTTACCTGGGCTCGGCCTCTTTTTGCCGTGCGCCTGTGCCGGGCCGCGATGTGCCGGTGCTGCAGGCGCATCTGTCCGATGGCGAACACTACCTGGCGGGCTTCGAGCTGGACGAGGCCATCCGTCCCGACGCGGCGCAGGCGGTGGCGGCCTTGCTCAAGCTCGGTGTCCGCGTGCAACTGCTGTCGGGCGACACCGGCCGGGCCGTGGCCCACCTGGCGCGCCGCGTCGGCATCGAGTGGTGCTTCGGCGAATGCACGCCGGAGATGAAACTGGCACATGTGCGCAGGCTCCAGCGCGAAGGCCACCGCGTCATGATGGTGGGCGACGGCATGAACGACGGGCCGGTGCTGGCCGCGGCCGATGTGTCCATGGCCATGGGCCAGGCCGTGCCGCTGGCCCAGGCCAGGGCGGATTTCATCATGACCGGCAACCGGCTTGCCAGCGTGGCGGCGCTGCTGGCGCAGGCGCGCCGAACCCGGAGGGTGGTGCGCCAGAACCTGCTCTGGGCCGCGCTGTACAACGCGGCCTGCGTGCCGCTGGCGATCGCAGGCCTGATGCCGACCTGGCTGGCGGGTTTCGGCATGGCGGCCAGTTCGCTGCTGGTGGTGGCCAATTCCGCAAGATTGGCGCGAAGCATTCCGGAGCTCTGAATGGACATCCTGTTTTTACTGATCCCGCTGTCGGTCGTGCTGGCGCTGCTCATCATTGGCGCGCTGGGCTGGGCCGTGTGGCGTGGGCAATTCGAGGCACTGGAGCAGGAAGGCGAGCGCATTCTTCACGGTGATTGACCTGCGTCAAGTGCCGCGCCGCCCGCCGCATCGACACTTTGAAACATCTAGACAAAAGGTGCTTCATGAACCAAGAAACGACGCAAGGGATCGCCTATCACGACACGGTGGTTCGCCAGTTCTCGCTGGCGGCGGTGCTCTGGGGGGTGGTGGGCATGGCGGTGGGCCTGTTCATCGCGGCCCAGCTGGCCTGGCCTGAACTGAACTTCGGCATCCCCTGGCTCAGCTACGGCCGGCTCAGGCCGCTGCACACCAACGCGGTGATCTTCGCCTTCGGCGGCTGCGCGCTCATAGGCAGCAGCTACTACGTGGTGCAGCGCACCGGCGGCGTGCCGCTGTTCGCGCCGCGCCTGGCGGCTTTCACATTCTGGGGCTGGCAGCTGGTCATCGTGGCCGCGGCGATCAGCCTGCCTCTGGGTTACACCACCGGCAAGGAATACGCCGAGCTCGAATGGCCCATCGACATCCTGATCACCCTGGTCTGGGTGGCTTACGCGGTGGTGTTCTTCGGCACCCTGGGTGTGCGCAAGGTCAGGCACATCTACGTGGCCAACTGGTTTTACGGCGCCTTCATCCTGGCGGTGGCGGTGCTGCACGTGGTCAACAGCGCCGAGATCCCTGCCGGCTGGATGAAGTCCTATTCGGCCTATGCCGGTGTGCAGGACGCCATGGTGCAGTGGTGGTACGGCCACAACGCCGTCGGCTTTTTCCTGACCGCGGGCTTCCTGGGCATGATGTATTACTTCATCCCCAAGCAGGCCGAGCGGCCGGTCTACAGCTACCGCCTGTCCATCGTCCACTTCTGGGCGCTGATCTTCACCTACATGTGGGCGGGCCCGCACCACCTGCACTACACGGCCTTGCCCGACTGGACGCAATCGGTGGGCATGGTGTTCTCGCTGATCCTGCTGGCGCCCAGCTGGGGCGGGATGATCAACGGCGTGATGACGCTGTCGGGCGCCTGGCACAAGCTGCGCGACGATCCCATCCTGCGCTTCCTGATCGTCTCGCTGTCCTTCTACGGCATGAGCACCTTCGAGGGGCCGCTGATGTCCATCAAGACCGTCAACGCGCTGTCGCACTACACGGACTGGACCGTCGGCCACGTGCATTCGGGCGCGCTGGGCTGGGTGGGCCTGATTTCCATGGGCACGCTGTACTACATGATCCCGCGCCTCTTCGGGCAAAAGCGGATGTACTCGGTGCGCGCCATCGAGGTGCATTTCTGGGTGGCCACCGTGGGCATCGTGCTCTACATCGCGGCCATGTGGATCGCCGGCGTGATGCAGGGCCTGATGTGGCGCGCCCTGAACGCCGACGGAACCCTGACCTACACCTTCGTTGAATCGGTCAAGGCCACCTATCCCTTCTACGTGGTGCGCTTCTTCGGCGGGGTGCTCTACCTGGGCGGCATGGTGCTGATGGCCTGGAACGTCTGCATGACGGCGGCCCGGGGCCGGCCCATCCGGGTGCCGGTGCCGGCGCTGGCACACGCATGACAAGACACAAGAGAAGAAGGAATACCCCATGAAAGACGACAACACAACGGCCGCCGGCTTCTCGCACGAGAAGATTGAGACCAACAACTTCCTGATGATCATCCTGATCCTGCTGGTGATCGCCGTGGGCGGCCTGGTGGAGATCGTGCCGCTGTTCTTCCAGAAGTCGACCACCGCGCCCATAGAAGGCGTCAAGCCCTACGGCGCGCTGCAGCTGGCCGGCCGCGACATCTACCTTCGTGAGGGTTGCTACAACTGCCACTCGCAGATGATCCGGCCTTTCCGCGCCGAGACGTTGCGCTACGGCCACTACTCGGTCGCCGGCGAGTTTGTCTACGACCATCCCTTCCAGTGGGGCAGCAAGCGCACCGGCCCCGACCTGCAGCGTGTGGGCGGCAAGTACACCGACGAGTGGCATCGCATCCACCTGAACAACCCGCGCGACGTGGTCCCTGAATCCAATATGCCGGCCTACAGCTGGCTGGAGAAGGCCAGCGTCAACCCGGCCGACATGGCGCCGCGCATGAAGGCGCTGCGCAGGGTAGGGGTGCCGTACAGCGATGCCGAAATCGCCGAGGCCGCTGGTGTGGTGAAGGACAAGACGGAAATGGACGCCCTGGTGGCCTATCTGCAAGTCATGGGCAAGGCCCTGAAATAAAGGAGGACACCATGGACGTCAATACGCTGCGCATCATCGCCACCCTGCTGTGCTTTGCCACCTTCATCGGCCTGCTGGTGTGGGCCTATTCAGGCCGCAACCGCAAGCGCTTTGAAGAGGACGCAAAGATCCCCTTCCTGCAGGACTAGCGCCATGCCGGGCATCTTCAAGGTTTTTTTCTTCACCGCACAACACATCGGGTGTGAGCTATGAGCGATTTCACAAACAACTTCTGGTCCTGGTATGTGGCCGCGCTGACCCTGGTCGGCATCATCGGCGCGCTGGTGCTGCTGTGGGCCACGGCCCGCAAAAAAATGCCCGAGCGCAGCGACAACACCACGGGCCATGTCTGGGACGAGGACCTGCGCGAGGCCAACAACCCCATGCCGCGCTGGTGGATGTGGCTGTTCGTCTTGTCCGTGATCTATTCGCTGCTGTACCTCATCGCCTATCCGGGCCTGGGCGCTTACCCGGGCGAGATGGGCTGGAGCACGCGCGGCGAATACGACAGCGCGATGGTCAAGGCGGACAAGGAACTGGCACCGCTGTATGCCGGCTTCAGCGCCCAAAGCGCCGAGCAGCTGGCAGGCGACGCCCATGCGATGGCGGTGGGCGAGCGCCTCTTCATGAACAACTGCGCCCAGTGCCACGGCTCGGACGCGCGCGGCAGCAAGGGCTTTCCCAACCTGGCCGACAGCGACTGGCTGCACGGCGGTTCGGCCGAGAAGATCAAGGAAACCCTGACCGGCGGCCGCAAGGGGCAGATGCCGCCCATGGCCGCGGCCGTGGGAACGCCCGAGGACGTCAAGAACGTGGCGCAGTACGTGCTGAGCCTGTCGGGCGGCCCGCATGATTCGGTGCGCGCCCAGCTCGGCAAATCGAAGTTCAGCGCCTGCGCGGCCTGCCACGGCGTGGACGGCAAGGGCAACACGACCCTGGGCGCGCCCAACCTGGCGGACGACATCTGGCTGCACGGCTGGGGCGAGCAGGCGATCGTCGACATCGTCAACAAGGGCAAGACCAACGAGATGCCCGCGCAGGCCGGCAAGCTCACGGAAGCGCAGATTCACGTGCTGACGGCCTACATCTGGGGGCTGTCCAACAAGGCCCCCGCGGCCAAGCTTTGAGGCGACAGTGACCCAGCCAGCCCTGCGCAAAATCATTCCCATCGTGCCGGCGGCGCAGCCGGCCGGTGAGTCGCTGTACGAGGCGCAAAAAAAGATCTACCCGCGCTCGGTCAGCGGGCTGTTCGCGCGCTGGCGCTGGGCTTTTGTCATCCTGACCCAGCTGTTCTTCTACGGCCTGCCGTGGCTGCAGTGGGGGCAGCGCCAGGCCGTGCTCTTCGACCTGGAGGCCAGGCGCTTTTACCTCTTCGGCTATGTGCTGTATCCGCAGGACTTCATCTACCTGACCGGCCTGCTGGTGGCCAGCGCCTTGTCGCTGTTCCTGTTCACGGCGGTGGCCGGCCGCCTGTGG
>NZ_AKIV01000043.1 GCF_000282655.1 Polaromonas sp. CF318 | reverse complement strand
CCGGCCACGCCCTGCACATCGGCCTGGCCGCCCAGCTTGCCCTCGGTACCCACTTCACGCGCCACACGCGTCACTTCGGAGGCAAACGAAGAAAGCTGGTCCACCATGGTGTTGATGGTGTTCTTGAGTTCCAGGATTTCGCCCTTCACGTCCACGGTGATCTTCTTCGAAAGGTCACCGGCCGCCACGGCGGTCGTCACCTCGGCAATGTTCCGCACCTGGCCGGTCAGGTTGGAGCCCATGGAGTTGACCGAGTCGGTCAAGTCCTTCCAGGTGCCGGCCACGCCTTGCACATCGGCCTGGCCGCCCAGCTTGCCCTCGGTGCCCACCTCGCGCGCCACACGCGTCACCTCGGAGGCAAACGACGACAACTGGTCCACCATGGTGTTGATGGTGTTCTTGAGTTCAAGAATCTCGCCCTTCACGTCCACCGTGATCTTCTTCGAAAGGTCACCGGCCGCCACGGCCTTGGTCACGTCGGCGATGTTGCGCACCTGGCTGGTCAGGTTGCCGGCCATGAAGTTCACGTTGTCGGTCAAGTCCTTCCAGGTGCCGGCCACGCCCTGCACATCGGCCTGGCCGCCCAGCTTGCCCTCGGTACCCACTTCACGCGCCACCCGCGTCACTTCGGAAGCGAAGGAGCGCAGCTGGTCCACCATGGTGTTGATGGTGTTCTTGAGTTCGAGGATCTCGCCCTTGACGTCCACCGTGATCTTCTTGGAAAGGTCACCGGCGGCCACGGCCGTCGTCACCTCGGCAATGTTGCGCACCTGCGCGGTCAGGTTGGAGCCCATGGAGTTGACCGAGTCGGTCAAGTCCTTCCAGGTGCCGGCCACGCCCTGCACGTCGGCCTGGCCGCCCAGCTTGCCTTCGGTGCCCACCTCGCGCGCCACCCGTGTCACCTCGGCCGAGAAGGTGCCCAGTTGCTCCACCATCTTGTTGATGATCATGGCGGTGCGCAGGAACTCGCCTTCGAGCGCCTTGCCCTCGGCCTCCAGGGCCATGCTCTTGGACAGGTCGCCTTGCGCCACGGCGCCTATCACGCGCGCCACTTCGCTGGTCGGGTGCACCAGGTCGGCGATCAGCGAGTTGATGGACTCGGCGGAGTCGCGCCAGAAACCCGAAGCGTCGGGCACAAAGGCCCGCTCCTTGAGGCGTCCCTGCTTGCCGACCACGCGGCTCAGGCGTTCGAGTTCTCGGGCCATGCGCACGTTTTCAGAGACCACATCGTTAAAAGCATCGGCGACCTTGCCTGGCACGCCGGTCCAGTCTTGCGGCAAGCTGGCGCGCGCATCGCCTTTTTTGAGGTCGGTCAATGCGGTCAGTACCACCTTGGTCTGCTCCGTCACTGTCTCGGCTTCATCGAGCACAGTGTTGATGGCCATCGCGTTCTGCAGCCAAAAGCCCGAGAGCTTTTCCTCGGGCAGGCGCCGGCTGGCACGTGTTGCCAGGCGGGACTTGGACGCCAGGCCTTTGCAGCGGCTGGTGGTCGCGGTCGTCATGGCCGAGAGCTGGTTGAATTCGGCGGCGATCTTTCCATAGACGCCATCCCACTCGGTTGGAAGTGTGACGCCGGATTCGCCGCGCCTGAGCGCGCTCAAAGATTTGAGAATGGACTTCAATTCGGTGTCGCGCTCTACCACCGAAAGCTTGGTTAAAGCTTCCATATCGTTCATCCTGTATTGAGGGTAACTTTTTGTAGAAACGGGTGCCGAGATTACTCGCGAAGATACAGAATGACAACCAAATCGCACACTATTTTCCTAAGGGCGAAAACAATGTGCGGCGAGCCTGTCACAGCGGCCAAACTGTAGGCTTTGGCTTACATGAACTTCCATTTGACCGCTGTACATTTTGTAGTTACGCCTTGAAAAATATCGCAGCCGGATGTGTGTTGCTGCACGGCGTGGGCCCTGCAGATTCGCCTGCAGTTTTTGTGAAACTACCATCGGCGGCAGCACCATGAGCGTTCCATCCAGCAGCACGGCAACACTGGCAAGCGGATTGCAGAGCTGCGAGGCAGAAGCGGCGCACTACGCACTGCTGCGCCGGCTGGCCCCGGTGATACGCCACAACATGGCGGGAACGCTGCAGCCGATTGCCATGGTGGCGGCGATGCTGGAGCGGCGCTTGCAAAAAGCCGACACGGACCCGGAAGCGCTGCTGAGAAACGCGCGCGACATCGTGGCGCTGACCAAGGAAGCGGCCGCATCCTGCGTGGACCTGATGAGCTGGCTGGCACCCAAGGAAAAGCGTTTGATCACCGCCGGCGCCGGCATCGCGGAATGCCTGGGCATGGTGACGACGCAGCTTTCGTTCAGGGGCTTTTCGGTGGTCGACAACACCGGCGGCCCCGTTGTGCAACTGCCCCAGTCCGCGCTTCGCACAGTGCTGACCGCCGCCCTCATCGCACTGACCGATGCGGCCGCCGCGCCCGGCAAGGTGCTCATAGAGGCGGAGTTTGCCCAGGACATTTTTTCCCTTCACATCGAACTCAAGCCGCACGATGGCGCCGAGCCCATGCGCGCGGCGGACAAGCCGCCCTACCGCCTGCTGGAGTGGCTCGATGTGCAGGTACTGGCCGAGCAGGAATCCGCGCAACTGGTTCATCACGGGAAGAGCCGACTCACGCTGCAGTTCGAACCCGCCGCCGCGGTGGATTCACCGGCGCTGGCGGAGACGGCGCAAGCCTGAACGGCCGCGGCCTTCACGCTCGCGGCGACTCCATGTAGGACGAGGGAGCGTATGCACAACAGGCCCCGCTCGCGCTGGCACACTGAAGCCATGAGTCCTCTTCGACGCCTGGGGCGCCATGTCCTGCTGTGCGGCTGGCTGCTTTGCGCCGCCCATTTCCCGGCTAACGCGCAAGCGCCGCAGGCAAGCGCCGCGAACGCGGAATCCGGCGCACCGGCCCTGCTCGAAAAGCACGCGGAACTGGCCGGACAGCTTGCGCAGAATGCCTACCGCAGGCCGCTGTTTCTGGAGTCAACCGAGAATCCCAATGTCGTGACCGGCAGCGCGTATGCGGTGCTGAATTCGCCGTTCGCCACCGTCAGCGGCGCCTTCAAAAGCCCCAGGCGCTGGTGCGAGATGCTGATCCTGCACATCAACACCAAGTACTGCCATGCGAGCACGGACGAAAGCCCGAGCCTGCTGAACATGCACATCGGCAAAAAGACCGAGCAGCAACTGGAAGATGCTTTTGCGCTGCAATTCAGCTACCGGCTGGCCGCCAGCTTGCCCGACTACCTGGCGGCGAACCTGAGGTCTGACAAAGGCCCCCTGGGCACGAACAACTACCGTATCGAGCTGCAGGCGGTGCCGCTTCCCGGCGGCAAGACTTTTATGCACCTGCGCTATTCCTACGGCTACGGCGTCGCCGGCCGCCTGGCCATGCAGGGCTACCTGGCCACGGCCGGCAGCGGCAAGGTCGGCTTCACACGGGTGCAACGCGGCAACACCACCGCCTTTGTGGACGGCATGCGCGGCACGGTGGAGCGCAACACCATGCGCTACTACCTGGCGATAGAGGCCTACCTGGCCTCCCTGGACAAGCCGCCGGCCCAGCAGTTGGAGGCGCGCCTGCAGCATTGGTTCGACGCGACCGAGCAGTACGCCCGCCAGCTGCATGAGGTGGACAAGGAAAGCTACCTCACCATGAAGCGGGCCGAATACCAGCGCCAGCAGGCCTCCTAAACCGGAAGCGAAAGGCCAAAGGCTAGAAGTCGGAAGTCCTGGCCGGCCTGGCCTGGGGCGGGACATGGGTGCCCGGCTCGCGAATCGGCAGCGTGGGCTCGGGCGGCGGTGGATCAGTCACCTCGGGCGGCATGCCCGGTTCGGGCGGCACGATCAGCGGCGGGACTTCCTCGGGGATATGGATGCCCGGTGTACCGGGCGGCGGCTGGGGAACATGAAGATGCAGGGGCATTGAAATTTTCCTTGATTCAGGGGCCCGCCCGCCCGGCGTCATCGCAAATGGGGCCGGCGCGGTAGCTGCAAGCGGCCGCGCAATTGCGAACGCAAGGCCAGCATGGCCAGTGCGCCCGCCGCGGCGGCCAGCAGGGCTGACTGGCCGGGCCGGGCCGCGACATGCGCGCGAATAGCCTGCATGAACGGCAAACCA
The DNA here is from genome assembly GCF_000282655.1 of Polaromonas sp. CF318. Classification (GTDB taxonomy): domain Bacteria; phylum Pseudomonadota; class Gammaproteobacteria; order Burkholderiales; family Burkholderiaceae_C; genus Polaromonas. Next base: position 78,031 of record NZ_AKIV01000043.1, on the reverse strand, counting down.
CGGCGGCTGCCGGTGGCGGCAGTACCGGATGACGGCAGCTGCAGCGCGGCGGCACTGCCCTGCCCTTCAACCAGCACGGCTTCTTCGGCCGTCTGGAACACATCGTCGTCCAGCCGCCTGGGCCCGGTATAGGGCGGCAGCTCGATGGGCATGTCGGCGAGTGAAGCCGCAGGTGTGCTCATGGTCAGGCCCTGGATGTGCTGCGGGTTCGGGTTCAGGCGGACTGCAGCCTTGAATTCAGCGAGTTCCTGGACTCGTCATTAGCGGCGGTTTCCAGCTTGCGGCTCTGGGTGACACAGTAGGCCAGCAGGCAATCGATTTCGGTGGACTTGTCGAACACCGCGTCCACGCCCAGCTCGGCGCAGCGCATGCGCATTTCGCGCGTGGCGTAGTTGCTGAAGACCACGATCTTCTGCAAGGGGCTGCGCGCGCGGCAGGCTTGCAGGATTCTGAGGCCGCTGCCCTGTTTGAGGAACAGGTCGACGATGGCAAGGTCCCACTGGCCTTCATGGTGCGTCAGCCATTCGGTGCCCTCGTCTTCGGTTTCGCAGCTGCCGACCGACTGCACGGGCGCCAGCTCTTCCAGCGTGCTGATCAGGTTGTCGCGGATGGTCGGATTGTCTTCCACGAGGTAGGTTCGCATTTTCATGATGGGGTGCCGATCCGCAGCAAAGGCAAACAAGGGAGGTGGGGTGGGCTCATGCCGGTTTTCATGCCCCTGAATTTACGTGCGCTGCCCGCGGCTTTGTGCCGGAGGGGCGAGCATGGCCTTGTAGGAGAAAAGGCCACGCGGTGCCATGCCCCCTTTTCAACGCCCACCCGGCCGGGGAAGGACGCCCGCCTCCGCTCATCCCTGTTGGGCCGGTAAGCGGTGTCTTACGCGAGGAGCAGAAAGCCCTTACATGGCACGCCGACGTCGGGCTACCACCCGGCCGGCCGCGAGCCCGTAATGTCCATGCACCACCCAGTGACGATCACCCAAGCACAGGAAATCACCACCATGAAGCTGATGGCCGGACTTTTGACAGGCATGGCCGCGGGGCTGCTGACCGCCTGGCGGGTCCATGCCGACCCTCGCAATATCGACCTGCTCCACGCCTTCCTGACGGTGCTGGTCTGCGCGGCGGGCCTGTTCCTGGTCTCCATGGCCCTGCCGGACAGCATCGCGCAAGTCCTGCAGGAATTCATGGCCTGGTGCCTGGCGGGCACGATTGCCGCGCTGGGCCTGCTGGCCACGGTCAAAGTGCTGGAAGGCCTGCTCGACAACTGACTGCCACACGGCGCCGGTGCCTGGCCGATGTTTGCGCACCTTCCCTCCCGCATCCGCCTGTAGGCCACCAGCCCCGGGCGGAGTCCCTTTTTTGACACAAGGATGTTCATGCCGCCCTCCAAGCGCAACACTGCCAGCCCTCACCGGAACACGGACGGCGCCAAAGACAAGAAGACCCAGCTGGAAAGCTTCACCGCCGGCAGTACGCCGGTGCTGACGACCAACCAGGGCTTGCAGATCCCGGACAACCACAACTCGCTGAAGGCCGGCGTGCGAGGCCCGACCCTGCTGGAGGATTTCATCCTCCGCGAAAAAATCACCCACTTCGACCACGAGCGCATTCCGGAGCGCGCGGTGCATGCCCGGGGCGCGGGCGCGCACGGCTATTTCAAGCCCTACAAGTCCATGGTGCAGTACACCAGCGCCGGCTTCCTGCAGGACCCGGATGTGGAAACACCGGTTTTCGTGCGTTTTTCCACCGTGGCCGGCTCCCGGGGTTCGGCCGACACGGTGCGCGACGTGCGCGGCTTCGCGGTGAAGTTCTACACCGCCGAGGGCAATTACGACCTGGTGGGCAACAACATTCCCGTGTTCTTCATCCAGGATGCGATCAAATTCCCGGACCTGATCCACGCGGTCAAGCCCGAACCCCACAACGAAATGCCGCAGGCGGCCAGCGCCCACGACACCTTCTGGGACTTCGCCTCGCTGATGCCCGAGTCCACGCACATGCTGATGTGGGCCATGTCGGACCGCGCCCTGCCGCGCAGCTTTCGCATGATGGAGGGCTTCGGGGTGCACGCCTTTCGTTTCATCAATGCCCGGGGCGGCGCCTTTTTTGTGAAATTCCACTGGAAACCCAAGCTGGGCGTGCACGGCCTGGCCTGGGACGAGGCGCAGAAGATCGCCGGCAAGGACCCCGACTTCCACAGGCGCGACCTGTGGGAGGCGATTGAAAGCGGCAACTTCCCCGAGTGGGAGCTGGGCGTGCAGATCGTCGACGAAGGCAAGGAAGCTGAACTGGGCTTTGACATCCTCGACCCGACCAAGCTGATTCCCGAGGCGCAGGTGCCGGTGCAGCTCATCGGCAAGATGGTGCTGAACCGAAACCCGGACAATTTTTTCGCCGAAACCGAGCAGGTGGCTTTCCACCCGGGCCACCTGGTGCCGGGCATTGATTTTTCCAACGACCCGCTGCTGCAGGGCCGGCTGTTCTCGTACACCGACACCCAGCTGTCGCGCCTGGGCGGCGCCAACTTCCATGAAATCCCGATCAACCGCGCGGTCTGCCCCATGCACAACTTCCAGCGCGACGGCATGCACCGCCAGGCCATCGCCAAGGGCAGGGTCGCCTACGAGCCCAACACGCTGGGCAACGGCACCGAGTTCAGGGTGGACGGCGGCGCGCAGGGCTTCCAGTCGTATCCGGAGCCCTTGGAGCCGCCGAAAATCCGGCGCCGCAGCCCTTCTTTTGACGACCATTTTTCCCAGGCCGCGCTGTTCTGGAACAGCCAGAGCCCGCCGGAGAAAGACCATATCGTGGCGGGCTTTCGCTTTGAGCTTTCCAAAGTGGAGGTGCCCGAGATCCGCCAGCGCATGGTGGACAACCTGGCCCATGTGGACCTGAAGCTGGCCACGCGCGTGGCCGCGCCCCTGGGCATCAAGCCGCCCGACCCCAAGGCCGCGGCCGGCAGGCTGGGTTTTCGCGAACACCGCATCACCAGCAAGGTGGAGGAAGACCCGGCCCTGCGCATGGTGGGCCGCCCGGGCGGCAGCGCCAGGACGCGCAAGGTGGCCATCCTGGTGGCCGACGGCGTGGAGGCCGCGGCGCTCAAGCGCCTGCAGCAGGACCTGCTGGATGCCGGCGCCCAGTGCAAGCTGGTGGCGCCGCACCTGGGTACCGTGAGCACCTCGTCGGGCCGGCAACTGGCGGTGGACCACACTTTCACCAACATGCCCTCGGTGATGTTCGACGCGGTGCTGATACCCGGCGGCAGCGAGAGCGCCGCCACGCTGGGCGCCATGGGCGAGGCGGTGCACTTTGTGCTGGAGACCTACAAGCACTGCAAGACGATTTGCGCGCTGAACGACGGCGCGCAGCTGCTGTCCACCCTGGGTTTCAGCCTGGGCAAAGACCCGGAAGCCGTCAGCGAGCCTACGCCAGGCGTCATCATTGCCGATGCGCGCAAGGTCACGGACGGCCAGGTGTCGCAGGATTTGCTGGCGGCGATCGCGCAGCACCGCCACTGGGACCGGCTCAATGTGGATGCGATCCCGGCGTGAGCTTCGGGGCCGCCAGGGCCTTCAGGGTGTCAGCGTGAGCTGGTGCGCGAAGGCCGGCGGGTTCATCTGCAGGGGCCGGTACTGCACGGCGGCCCAGCTGCCCCTCATGTCGCGGTAGCGGCCGGAAAACACCAGGCCGCTCTGCCCGGTCTGGTAGATAAAGAGGGATTTCTCGGGGTCGCCCATGTCGTACACCGCGCGCAGGGACGCGGCTTGCCGGTTGGCAAAGGGCGTGGCGTCGCCCGTGGCCCAGTACTGGCCCACGTTGACGGTGAACGGGTCGCCGCCCGTGGGCACACGCACGTCAAACCAGGGTGCAAGCCAGGCGACGTTGCCGAAAGGTTTGTGCGCCGACAGGGCCGGATGCGCCCTGCCCCAGGTCCAGCCGGCGACGTCGGCGCCGTAAGCCGCCTGCAGGCGGTCCAGCGCGCGGGCCAGCGCCGCCGCGGACTGCGCCTGGCAACCTGCCGCGCCGCACCAGTTGCCGTCCTGGCGCTCCAGGATGTCCTCCAGCGCACTCCTGAAATGGCGCTTGCCATAAAGCGGCCTGAACGTCGCCTCGCCCAGCTTGCCGCCGAGGATGCCGCGCGTGAGCTCGTCGGCCCAGGCGGCAAACACCAGCGGCGCAGCCTGGTCGGCGCGCATGGTGCCGTCAAAACCGGCCAGGGCTTTGCGCGCGGCTTCGGCCAGCGGGTGCTTGACCGGCTGCGCCAGCGTTTTCTGCAGGAAAGGCAGCAGCTTGAGCGTCGCGGGCGACAGCAGGTCGGCCTGGATTTTTTGCATGGAGGCCACGTCGTGCTTTGGCGCGGCCGCCAGCAGCTGCTCGATGCGGTCGTAGCGGTAAGGCACGGTCCAGTCCTGGCCCATGAAGAAGGGATAAGCCGGCGGCGTGATGCGCTGGTTGGCCGTGGCCCACCAGCCTTTGGCCTCGATGGCGGCGCGGCCGGCCTCGGGCGTTTGCGCATACGGCAGCCAGCCGGCCCAGTCGTAGCGGGCGTCCCATCCGGGCGACGGCGCGATGCCGCGGATGTCGTTGTCGGGCTTGCGCAGCGGTACCTTGCCGGCGGCCTTGAAGGCCAGGCCGCCCGCGACGTCCGCCGCCACGACGTTTTGCATGGGCGAGTGGTGCGCCGCGAAGGCGTCCACCAGTTCCTGCACGGACTGGGCGCGGTTGATGCGCAGGCCCGCGAGCACGGTCTGGTTGTCGGCGTCCAGCGCGCTCCAGCGCAGCGCGATGACGTACTTGCGGGTGTCCAGCAGTTCGGCGTGCGATTTCTGCACGTCGCTGAGCACCGGGCCGTGGCGGGTTTCGCGCACGTCCAGCAACACGTCGGGCTGGCCCTTGACCTTGATGGTTTCGCGGCGGGTCTGGAAGTCGGCCCAGGCGGTGCCTGCGGCGGCCGGGATGCGGTATTGCCCGGGCTTGGCGGGATTGATCTGCTCCAGGTACAGGTCCTGCACGTCGGGCGCGGTGTTGGTGAATCCCCAGGCCATTTTTTGGGTGCGGCCCAGGACCACAAAAGGCAGGCCGGGCAAGGTCGCGCCGATGACGTCCAGCCCGGTGCCTGCATCACCGCCCCCGCCGGCGGGTGCCTGCAGGCGCGCGAAGTACCAGATGGCCGGCGCCGACAGGCCCAGGTGCGGGTCGTTGGCCAGCAGGGGTTTGCCGCTCGTGCTGCGCGCGCCCGCCACCACCCAGTTGTTGGAGCCCTTGCCGTCGACCTCGCCCAGTGCCTCGGCCCAGCGGTTGATGCCTTGCGCCATGGCGACCGCCCCGGGGTCGGGCCGGCCGGCTGAGACCTTTTGGGGGGCGGGCAACTCCGCCCGGTACACGCCGAGCTCGGCGTAGAGCTTGCTGAAGTCCACCTTGGACGCCGGCTGCTCGCCCGGATAAGGCGGGAACAGCTGCCAAAGTTCAGGCGTCTTGAGCACGCGGGCGGCCGACAGGCGCGCGAATTCGGTGCCCCAGTTGCCGCCCAGGTCCAGCGCCATCATCAGCGACCAGGCCAGGCTGTCGGTGGGCGACCAGGCGGTGCCGGAATTGCCGCCGGGCTTGACACCCAGGATGTGGAACTCGGGGGACAAGGCCTGCGGCGAGCCGGCGTAAAAGGCGTTGATGCCCTCGCTGTAGGCCTGCATGGCCTCGCGCCCCTCGGCGGGCAGGCCCTGCCACTGGCGCTCGGCGGCGCGCACCACGCCCAGGGTGCGCAGCAGCTTGTCGGTGTCCAGCGTGGCCGGCCCGAACACCTCTGAGAGTTCACCGTGCATCGCGCGCCGGTTGAACTCCAGCTGCCAGCCGCGTTCCTGGGCGTGCACATAGCCGAGGGCAAACCAGGCGTCGCGCGGCGATTGGGCCTTGATGTGGGTGACGTCGGACGGGTCGCGCGCCAGGATCACGCGATCGCGCAGGCCGGCGGCCCGCAGCTCGCCGTCCAGCATGGGACTGGCCCGGTACACATAAATGCCCGCGGCCGCCGCGGCAATCAGCAGCAAGGCGGCCAAGGCGGCGGAAATCCGTTTGAACCAGACCAAGATCGTGTTCCCTGTAAGTTCGCCGGCTGGGGATCAGCGGCGGCAGTGCCACGGCAAGTGGCGGGCCTTTTTTGGCATCCCGCATCCGGCAGGATGGCCCCGGCCTATTTTTTCTGCAAGTGCATTTTGCCGTCGGCAAACTTGAAACTGACGGTGGGCACGGTGAAATCTTCAAAGGGGGCGCCCAGCGCGATCTCGCCTTCGAGCAGCAGCACGCATTCCTGCCGGCGCAACGCCACCACCGCCGCATTGTCGGAAAAGCGCACCCAGGTGCCGTAGCTGCTGACGTCTTCGAGGAAAAACTTGCCCGCGCGGTATTCAATCCGGGCATGCCGGCGGGACACGCGCGGATCCTGCACCACAAAATGCGCATCCTGGTCGCGGCCCAGGAAGATGGGCAGCTCGGTCGAGGCGAAGGCGGTGTTGATGTCCAGCCAGCAAAGCTCGATCAGCGCCAGGGCGGCGGCCGGCGGCGTCGCCGACGGCACCGTCAGGCTGGCGGGCACGGTGAAGGACTCCGACATGACCTCGGCCTGCCATTCGATGCGGTGCACCAGGCAGGCCTCGGTGCGGCCGCGGATTTCCAGCGCGCCCAGGCTTCGGGAGCGCACAAGTGTGTCAGATGGTAAGTGCCGGATGACGGCGTCGGTGGCCAGGATCTGGTCGGGGCCCGACAGGTCGCTCAGGCGCGAGGCCAGGTTGACGGCGTCGCCGAAGCAGTCGCCGTCCTGCTCAACGATTTCACCGCGCGCCACGCCCGTTTGCAGGCGCATCTTGAGTTGTTCGGGCCAGTTGCGGATGCGTTCGCGGTGAACCCGCTGCAGTTCGGTCACCGCGTCGACGGCGTCGGCATTGTCGGGAAACACCACCAGCACGCCGTCGCCGAGGTATTTCACGACGTGGCCGCGGTAGGCCTGGCAGACCTTGCCTATCCACTGGGTCAGTCGCGTGATGGCCTGTGTGGCCTTGGCATTGCCCAGCGATTCAAAAACCCCGGTGCTTCCTGTGAGATCGGCAAAAACGACGGTAACTTCTGCCATAAATCGATGTAACTGCTTGTAGTTTTGACGCCATTAAAACATAAGTAGCACATGGGACTTATGACAAAAATGCGTACCGGCGCGCTGCCCTGGCCGCTTGCCCGGCCAGGGTGGGGTGCGAAAACTCAGCTCGTGCTGGGCTTGAGCTGCATGGCTTTGAACTCCAGGAATTCCTCAAAGCCATAGATGCCGTTTTCACGGCCGTTTCCTGACTGTTTGTAACCGCCGAAGGGCGCCTGGCCGTTGAAGGGCCCGCCGTTGATGTCGACCTGGCCGGTGCGCAGGCGGCGCGCGACCTTCATGGCGTGCTCGTCGGTGCCGCTCCAGACGGCGCCGCCCAGGCCGTAAATCGTGCTGTTGGCAATCGCCACGGCATCCTCTTCGTCCTTGTAAGGAATGACCACCAGCACCGGGCCGAAGATTTCCTCCTGGGCCAGCGTATCCGTTGCCTTGATGCCCAGGATGGTGGGCTGGACAAAATAGCCCTTGTCGAAGGCGGGCGCCTCGGCGCCGCCGGCGATCACGTCCGCGCCCTCTTCAATGCCGGTGCGGATGAATCCCAGCACACGGTCGCGCTGGCCGGCGCTGACCAGGGGGCCGAGCTTGCTGCCCTCCTCCAGGCTGGGGCCTATGCTGAACTTGGCGACGGCGGCCTGGGCCAGGGCCTTGACCTCTTCATAACGCCCGGCCGGCACCAGCAGGCGGGTGTGGGCCGAGCAGGTCTGCCCGCTGTTGAGCATGCAGGCCGAAACCGTCCCCTTGATGGCGGCCTCGAAATTGGCGTCGTCGAGCACCACGCTGGCCGACTTGCCGCCCAGCTCCAGCGCCACGCGCTTGATGGTCTGGCTGGCGAGTTCACCCACCCGCTTGCCGGCGCGGGTGGAGCCGGTAAAGCTCACCATGTCGACTTCCGGGTGCGTGGCCAGCACTTCGCCCACCACCGGGCCCATGCCGTTGACCAGGTTGAACACGCCGGGCGGCAGGCCCGCCTCGTGGATGATCTCGGCCAGGATCATGGCGTTGACCGGCGCGATCTCGCTGGGCTTGAGCACCACGGTGCAACCCGCCACCATGGCCGGGGCGATCTTGAGCGTGATCTGGCTCAGCGGGAAGTTCCAGGGCGTGATGCAGCCCACCACGCCTATCGCCTCGCGCACCACCAGCGAGTTGCCGACGGTCTTTTCCCATTGAAACTGCCGCGCCACCTTGGCGAAATTGCCCCAGTGCCAGGCCGGGCCGCCCACCTGGACGGCGCGGGCCATCTTCAGGGGCATGCCGACCTCGCGGGCAATGGCCACGGCGAGGTCCTCGGTGCGGGCCTTGACGCCGGCCGCCACCTTGTCGAGGTAGGCCGCACGCGTCTCGACCGGCAGGGCCGCCCAGCCCTCAAAGGCCGCACGGGCCGCCAGCACGGCGGCTTCGGCCTCCGCCGCAGTGCCGGCGGGCACCGTCGCCATCAGGGCCTCGGTGCTGGAATCATGGACGGGCAGGGTTTCGGAAGACTGGGCCTTGACCCATTGGCCATTGATGTAATGCGCGGGATATACGGTCATTTGTGTGCTCATGGCGGTCCGGAAAGGGCCTGGAGAAGGCCCGAAAAATGGTGAATAATGCCGAAAAAATGGTGGGTGACTTTCGACTCACAGGGGAAATCTCCCTGTAGGCCTAAAGAATTAAACAGTGTTCAAAACCAGAATCAACTTGACATCTGGTTACTAACTCCTTGATTCAATTGTTGTTTTGCGTTAACCATTTCACACAAAACACCTTGCATATCCTTAGATGTCGTCTTAATCTAACAGAAGACGTCGTTCCACGGGGACGCGGACAAATATCCCACGGATGTTCCGGTAGAAAGTTGTGAAACACATGCGCTGGTTAAAACCGAATCTGAAAAGCAGCTTCATGGCTTTGCTGGGCTCTGGAGAGGTTACTCCGTCGGTGCTGGAAGACCGCACCGAGGACATCCGCCAGTTCATCCTCGACGAACTCGGCGAATTCGGCGAAAAACACTATCCCAAGATTACCCGCCGCGTGCGCTACGCCCAGGACGTGCAGAGCCTGTGGTACACCCGCGGCGACGTGATGGCGGTGCTGGCGGCCATGCACGGTGAGACCATCGCCCGTGAGAAAGTCAGCCGCATCAGCGACAAATTCAAGGGCATGCTGCCTCGCGGACTGAGTTCGCGGTCCAGCCCGCTCACCACCTGAACCCTTTTCCTTCGTTAGTTGATTCGTTAGTTGAGTTTCTTCTTCTCTTTTTCAGTCTCCAGAGTTTCTTCAGTTTCTTCCTGGCCTCCAAGGCAACTTTTTAAACCAGCTTCTAGCTGGTTTATTTTTGTCCGCTTGCAGCCGGCCCCCTGCGCGCCGGCTCAGTGTGCTCCATGCGCTCCGTGCAAATGGCCCCAGAGCACAAAGGCGTCGCGTCCCTCCACCGCCAGGGTGGTTTTCAGGCCCACCGGCAGCATCACCTTGGTCGGCACGTGGCCGAAAGGCAATCCCGTCAGCACGCGCGCCTTGACCTTGCTTTGCAGCCAGGCAATCACCGTCGCCAGCTTGAAGCCCTTGTCATGCGGCACCAGCGCGTAATTCGTGAATTGGCCGAAGATGATGGCTTTTTGCTGCGCCAACACGCCGGCATGCAGCAGCTGCGTGAGCATGCGTTCCACGCGGTAGGGATGCTCGGCGACGTCTTCGATGAACAGGATGCCGCCCTTGACGGCCGGCAGGTAGGGCGTGCCCACCAGCGAGGACAGCATGGCCAGGTTGCCGCCCCAAAGTACCGCATCCTTGACCATGAAATCGGCCACCGGCTTGGCGTCGGCCGCGGGTTTGGGCAGTTGCCAGCCCGTGCCCTCGCCTTGCCCCGTGACCAGGTCGTCGAAACAGGCTTCGGTGATCTCGTCCGGCGCCTGGGCGCCGAAATCCTCGCCCAGCGCCGGGCCGGCCCAGGTCACCGCGCCGGTCTTGGCCATCACCGCCATCTGGAAGGCCGTGAAATCGCTCAGGCCCACGAAGCGGGTGCCGCCGGCGATGGCCTTGGCGACGGCCTTGTACTGGATGCCCGGCAGGATGCGCGACAGGCCGTAGCCGCCGCGTGAGATCAGGGCCACGTCGGCGCCGCTGGCGGCCGCGCGGTGGATGGCCGCTAGCCGGGTGTCGTCGTCGCCGGCAAAACGCTGGTGGCGCGCGAGCGCGTCGGTGTCGACCTCAACTTCATGGCCCAGGGCGGTGAGACGCCGCACGCCGCGCTTGAAAGCGGCTTTGTCGCGCACGGCGCTGGAGGGGGAGTAGATGTAGATATGTTTTTTCACGGCTGCAAGTATCCCACTGCCGCCGCAACTTTCCCCGGCGGCACGGCAGCGGGTATAAACGGGACCACCATGATGCTGTATGCGCTGGACCTGCTGGGCGTTGCCGTCTTTGCCGTGAGCGGCGCACTGGCGGCCGGGCGGCTGCAACTGGACCTGCTGGGCGTGCTGGTGCTGGCGGCGCTGACCGCCATAGGCGGCGGCACCCTGCGCGACCTGTTGATGAACCGCCACCCGGTGTTCTGGATGGCCAGGCCCGCCTACCTGCTGGTGATCGCTGCGGCGGCGTTGGGCACCGTGCTGTATGTGCAGCTGTTGCCGATCCCGACGCAGGCCCTGCGGGTGGCCGACGCGCTCGGACTGGCGCTGTTCGCGCTGTCGGGCGCGCAATTGGCCGAAGCCGCGCGGCTGTCGCCCATCATCGTGGTGGTGATGGGCACCATGACGGGCGTGGCGGGTGGCTTGATGCGCGACCTCTGCAGCAACCAGGTGCCGCTGCTGCTGCGCCAGGACATATATGCCAGCGCCGCGATCGCCGGGATCACGCTTTACCTGCTGCTGAAGGCCTTGGGACTCAAGCCTTCATGGGCATTCGGCGCGGGCCTGGCGGCCGTGGCGGCGCTGCGGATCGGCGCCATCTTCATGGGCTGGCATTTGCCGGTCTTCAGGCTGCCGGGCTGAAAAACGCCAGGGCCCGGCGCGCGACCGGCTCGCCGTGCTCCTGCACAAAATGCCCGGCCTGTTCGAGCACCACGGGTTCACCGCAGCCGCGGATCAGGGCCCGCAGCCCACGCATGACGGGCGGGCCCAGCACCGGATCCTGCGCGCCCACCACCATCAGGCTGCGGCCCGTCCAGTCGTTTTGCCAGAAATCGCGCGCCTGCCGTGAGATGGCGGCGCCGTCGGCATCGGGGCTACCGGGCACCATGGGCGGGAAGGCGCGCAAGGCCGCCCGGTGGCCTTTATCCGGGAAAGGCGCGCTGTAGGCCGCGCACTCGGCGGCACTCATCTGCGGGTTGCCGCGGGCGAACAGGCGCGCCACATCGAACTCGGGATTTTTTGCGCACATCTCGCGCCAGGCCACAAAGCCCGCGGGCAGCGGCGCATCGCCGGTGCCCAGTGTGGTGTTCATGACCAGCAGCCCCTTGTAGCGCTGCGGCGCCGCCATGGGCAGCGTGAGGCCCAGCAGGCCACCCCAGTCCTGCACCACCAGCACCACATTCCGCAGGTCCAGGCTTTCGACCAGCTCCAGGAGGATCTGGCGATGGGTGCTGAAGCTGTGGAAGCTGTCCTTCTTGGGCTTGTCGCTTTTGCCGAAGCCGATCAGGTCGGGCGCGACCACGCGATGCCCGGCCTCCAGCAGCACGGGAATCATCTTGCGGTACAGATAGCTCCAGGCCGGGTTGCCGTGCAGGCACAGGTAAGTCACGCCGCCCTCGCCTGCTTCACCTTCTCCGCCTTCATCGAGGTAATGCAAGCGCAGCCCGCCCAGTGCCGGCAGCTCACTGACGTAGCGGGGCTGCCAGGGGTAGCCTGGTAAATCATCGAAAGCCGCTTCGGGCGTGCGCAGCGCGTCGTCGCGCAGCGGATGGGCCAAGCGGGCCTCTTCGCGCTTGTCGGCCCGGCGTTGGCGGAAGAAACCCTGCAGCAGTTCACCGCACTCCCCCGCCAGCACGCCGCCCTGCAAGACCGTCTGGTGGTTCAGCCGGGCTTCGGCAAACAGGTTGAGGACCGAACCGGCTGCGCCGGTCTTGGGGTCGCCCGCGCCGAACACCACGCGTTTGAGCCGCGCATGCAGCATGGCGCCGCTGCACATGGCGCAAGGCTCGAGCGTGACAAAGAGTTCGCAGTCGTCGAGCCGGTAGTTGCCCAGCGCCTGCGCCGCAGCGCGCAAGGCCACGATCTCGGCATGCGCCGTCGGGTCGTGCCCGTCGACTGGTGCATTGCGGCCGGTCGCAATGACCTCGCCGCGCCGCACCACCACCGCGCCCACGGGCACTTCGCCCGCGGCAGCGGCCTGGCGTGCCTGGGCCAGCGCCTGTTGCATGAAGTTCTCGTCGCTCATGGAATGGCAGCGGCTGCCGTCGGCCTTATTTCTCTTCCGGCATGGGGCGGGCCTGCTGCAGGGCGCCCTCCACGGCCTGCTTGACCTGCTGCTGGGTTTGCTGGCTGCGCACCTGCGGCGGCGCGTCAGCGGAAATGGCGGGCATCCCGGGCGTCGCGGGAACAGCCGCCTGCGTGCCGCCCAGCTGCTTTTTGACCAGCAGGCCGATGATGGCCACAACGACCAGCAGGCCCACGATGCTGAAAATACCGCGCATATCAAGCCTCCTTTGGGGTGTCGTTGCCGGCGGCCATGCCCAGGCGGTCCATCCAGCCGGCCAGCGCCTGTTCGTTTTCATTGCCGGCGGCGTAAATGGTCTTCATCGCGGCATGGGCCTCGCGCCTGTGCTGGTTGATTTTGAGCTTGCACTGCAGCTCAGTCACCAGCAGTTCAAAACCCACGATACCGGCCAGCATCTTGTGGGCGAACTCCTCGCCCTGGTCACGCCACTGCTGAGCAAAAGGCGGCTCGTGGTCGCCTATGAGTTTCTTGAGCAAACGGTCCTTGGCCGCCGGGTCTTCAATCAGCGTGGCCCGCACGGTGCAGTGCACCGCCAGGTAGTTCCAGGTCGGCACCCGCGCCAGGTCGGGATAGACCTTGGGCGACAGGTAGGCATGGGGACCGAGAAATGTCACGACGGCCTGGGGCCTTGCCTGCAGGTAGCGCCAGTGCGGATTGGGCTTGGCCACATGGCCCAGCAACACCATCTGCTCGCCCTGCATTTCCAGGTGCAGCGGCAGGTGCGTCACATAAGGCAGGCCCGCGTCGTCGACGCTGATCAGGCTGGCGAAGGGGTGCTCATTGATCAGCGCCGTGGCCTGGGCGCTGTCGCCTTTGAATTGGGGTGGCAGGTACATGGGCTGAAGCATAGGCCAAAACCGGGCAGATTTCCCGGGCCTGCCAGCGCGGCCGGCCAAAGACTCAGGGCCGCAACGGCCAGCGCGCCAGCGGGATATGCAGGGTCTGGCCGATCAGGCTGCGCACCAGGATAAACTCGCCGGCCGTCCAGCGGATGGGTTCAATCGCCTGTTCGGCCACCGCGCGATCGTCGTAGAGCAGGGTGACGTGGGGGGTGTAAGCCGGTTTCGCCCAACGCCCCAGCCCGGCCTTGGCCATCTCAACACCCAATGCCCGCTGGAACACCATCAGTTCGGCAAGGCCGGCATCGCCGCGCAACACAAAAGGCCGGTTGCGCGGGGAACTCGAAAAGCTCACGGCCCGGTCGAAGGTGACCGAAAACGGCGCCGCCCTGACCGCGGCGGCGGCCCTGCTCGCCATGTCAACAATGCCCTGGTCCAGGCCGGCATAGTCACCCAGGTGGTGCAGCGTGACGTGAAAGCGCTCGGTTTTCAGCGGCGTACCGTGCAGGCCGTGCTGCGCGCGCAGTTGGCGGGCGCACTCGGCAATGCGTGCCGCGGCCTCGGCGTCGGGGAAGAGCGCGAAAAACAGCCTGTCCGTCGGCTTGGCGTCTTGTTCAAAGTCGAATAGGGAGGATTGCCCAGGCATGGTTCAGGCCTCCACTCCAGTCACTCCCACTCGATGGTGGCCGGCGGCTTGCTGCTGACGTCGTAGGTCACGCGGTTGATGCCGCGCACCTCGTTGATGATGCGGCCGGAGACCTTTTTGAGCAAAGCATAAGGCAACTCGGCCCAGTCGGCGGTCATGAAGTCGCTGGTCTGCACCGCGCGCAATGCCACCACATAGTCGTAGGTCCGGCCGTCCCCCATCACGCCCACGCTTTTGACCGGCAGGAAGACGGTGAAGGCCTGGCTGGTGAGTTCATACCAGGTCTTGCCGCTGGCCGCGTCCTTGAAGTTGCGCAGTTCCTCGATGAAGATCGCATCGGCGCGGCGCAGCAGGTCGGCGTATTCCTTTTTGACTTCGCCCAGGATGCGCACGCCCAGGCCGGGACCCGGGAACGGGTGGCGGTAGACCATGTCGTGCGGCAGGCCCAGTGCCACACCGAGTTCGCGGACCTCGTCCTTGAACAGTTCGCGCAGCGGTTCCAGCAGCTTCAGGCCCAGCTGCTCGGGCAGGCCGCCGACGTTGTGGTGGCTTTTGATGGTGACGGCTTTTTTGCTCTTGGCGCCGCCGGATTCGATGACGTCGGGGTAAATCGTGCCCTGAGCCAGCCACTTGGCGCCCTTGTGGCCGCCGTCGCCGGCCTTGAGGCGTGCAGCCTCGGCCTTGAACACCTCGACGAACTCGCGGCCTATGATCTTGCGCTTGGCCTCGGGCTCGCTCACACCGGCCAGGTGGCCGAGGAACTGGTCGCTCGCGTCGACGCGGATCACCTTGGCGTGCAGCTTGCCGACAAACATGTCCATCACCATGTCGCCCTCGTTCAGGCGCAGCAGGCCGTGGTCGACGAAAACGCAGGTCAGCTGGTCGCCGATGGCGCGGTGGATCAGGGCCGCGGCCACCGAGGAATCGACGCCGCCCGACAGGCCCAGGATGACTTCCTCGTCGCCGACCTGCTGGCGGATTTTTTCGACGGCTTCGCTGATGTAGTCCCCCATGACCCAGTCCTGGCGCGTCCCGCAAATATCGAGCACAAAACGCTTGAGGATGGCGTTGCCCTGCTTGGTGTGCGTGACCTCGGGGTGGAACTGCACCGCGTAGAAGCGGCGCTCCTCATCGGCCATGCCGGCGATGGGGCAGGAATCGGTGGAAGCCATGAGCTTGAAGCCGGGCGGCATTTCGGTGACCTTGTCGCCGTGGCTCATCCAGACGTCGAGCATGCCCTGGCCTTCGGGCGTGGTGTAGTCGGCGATGTCCTTGAGCAGCGCCGTGTGGCCGCGGGCGCGCACGTCGGCGGAGCCGAATTCGCGCTTGTGGCCGCCTTCGACCTTGCCGCCCAGCTGGTGCGCCATGGCCTGCATGCCATAGCAAATGCCCAGTACCGGAATGCCGAGCTCGAAGACGGATTGCGGCGCCTTGTCGGTGGTTTCCTCGTAAATACTGGCGTGGCTGCCGGAGAGGATCACGCCTTTGAGCGTGCCGTCCTTGGCGTATTCGCGGACCCATTCGTCGCTGACGTCGCAGGGGTGGACTTCGCAGAAGACGTGGGCGTCGCGCACGCGGCGGGCAATCAGCTGGGTGACCTGGGAGCCGAAATCGAGGATGAGGATTTTCTGGTGTTGCATGAGGGGCTTCTTCAAGGCAAAAAAAGAAAGGGCGTCTTTCAAGACGCCCTGGCCGGCTGGGTCAAACTCAATCGGCGCGGTAGTTTGGCGCTTCTTTCGTGATCTGCACGTCGTGTACGTGGCTTTCACGAATGCCTGCCGAGGTGATTTCGACGAATTCGGCCTTCTCGCGCATGTCCTCGATGGTGGGGCAACCGCAGTAACCCATGCTGGCCCGCAGGCCGCCGGCCATCTGGAACACGATGGCGACCATGGAACCCTTGTAGGGAACCCGGCCTTCGATGCCCTCGGGCACCAGCTTGTCGGCGTTCGGGTTGCCGGTGCTCGATTCCTGGAAGTAGCGGTCGGCGCTGCCCTGCTGCATGGCGCCTATGCTGCCCATGCCGCGGTAGCTCTTGTAGCTGCGGCCCTGGAACAGGATGACTTCGCCCGGGGCTTCCTCGGTGCCGGCGAACATGCCGCCCATCATGACCGTGTTGGCGCCGGCCGCGATGGCCTTGGCGATGTCACCGCTGTAGCGGATGCCGCCGTCACCGATCAGGGGGACGCCGGTGCCGCGCAGCGCGGTGGCGACGTTGTCGATGGCCATGATCTGCGGCACGCCGACGCCGGCGACGATGCGGGTGGTACAGATGCTGCCGGGGCCTATGCCGACCTTGACGCCGTCGGCGCCGGCTTCGACCAGCGCCAGCGCCGCTGCGCCGGTGGCGATATTGCCGCCAATGACGTCGACCTGGGGATAGTTCTGCTTGACCCAGCGCACCCGGTCGAGCACGCCCTTGCTGTGGCCGTGGGCGGTATCGACCACGATGGCGTCGACGCCGGCCTTGACCAGGGCCTCGACGCGCTCTTCGGTGCCCTCGCCCACGCCGACGGCGGCGCCCACACGCAGCTGGCCGTGCGAGTCACGCGCGGCGTTCGGGAAGGTGGTCTGCTTGGTGATGTCCTTGACGGTGATCAGGCCCTTGAGCTCGAAGTTGTCGTTGACCAGCAGCACGCGCTCCAGGCGGTGCTTGTTGAGCAGCGCCTTGGCGTCGGACAGCGAGGCGGTTTCGGAGATGGTGATCAGGCGCTCGCGCGGCGTCATGATGGTGCTGACTGGCACGTCCATGCGCGATTCGAAGCGCATGTCACGTCCCGTCACGATGCCGACCACCCGGCCGCCGTCAATGACGGGGAAGCCGGAAATGCCGAGCTGCTCGCTGAGCGCCATGACCTGGCGCACGGTGTGGGTGGGGGTGATGACGACCGGGTCGCGCAGGACGCCGCTTTCGTAGCGCTTGACCTTGGCGACTTCAGCGGCCTGCTGCTGGGCCGTGAGGTTTTTGTGGACGATGCCTATGCCGCCTTCCTGGGCGATGGCGATGGCCAACCGGGCTTCGGTGACCGTGTCCATGGCCGCCGACACGAGCGGCAGGTTCAGGCGGATGTTTCGGGAAAATTGGGTGGAAAGTGAAGTGTCCTTGGGCAGGACCTGGGAGAACGCTGGCACCAACAATACGTCGTCGAAGGTGAGCGCTTTGCCGAGTAGGCGCATAGGGATGGCTCCAAAAACACGATTGTACCCTTGTCGCAAAAACCCGTCGGTACTAACCCCTAGCCCTTCCGCCGCCGCCCTGGCACCGCTCTCACCGTTGTTGCGCCCAGGTTGTAAAAAGGCTGCTTTGCCTCCTCTTTGCGCCCCGTTTGCGTCCGAACGGGCAAAAAACCGCGCCACACAGCGCTACACTGGCGAAATGGACCTCAAACTCGTCTCAAGAACACTCATACTGGCCGTCGCCGGCGGCGCATTTTCACTGACCGCCCTGGCGCAATGGCAATGGATAGACAAGGACGGCCGCAAGGTCTATAGCGACCGATCCCCACCGTCCGACATCCCGGAAAAAAACATCCTCAAAATGCCGCGCGGCGGCAAGGGGAAGTCCGGAATGGTTTCGGTCCCAGAGGAGACGGCGACGGCTTCCGCCGCAGCCGCCTCGGCACCGAAAAGTGATCCGAACGCACCCAAGCTGACCGGCAAGGACGCGCAGCTCGAAGCCAAGAAAAAGCAGGCGGAAGACGAGGCGGCCGCGAAAAAGCAGGCGCAGGAGGAGCAAGTCTCCAAAGCCAAGGCGGAGAACTGCGAACGGGCGAAAAAATCGCTGGCAGGCCTGCAATCAGGCCAGCGGGTCCCCATCACCAATGCCAAGGGCGAACGCGACTACATGGATGACAACGCCAGGGCCGCGGAAATCAAGCGTACCCAAGGTATTGTGAGCAGCGACTGTAAATAGGCAGGAGGCGTTGAGCCCGCGGGCCTCGCCCCTGCTCTTCATTTCAATAGCCGGCCTTGGCGCCGGCCCGGGTTTTGGCAAACAGCCCGGCCCGCTTGGCGCCCTGGCGGTTGAACCTCTCCCGGCGCGCCACCTTGGGGTCCACGCGCAGGCCGCGGTAGATTTCCACCCTGTCCTGGTTGTGCAGCACATGTCCCGGCGTGGTTTTGCGGCCCCAGATGCCCAGCACCAGGCGGACGGTCCGCAGTTCGGGAAATTCGTCCAATATTCCGCTGACCGCCAGGGACTGGGCGACCGTTGCGCCGGCTGCCAGCTCCAGCGTCCATTCACGCACCTGCCGCGGCGCGGGGGAATAAACCAGGGTGATTGCCAGCGGCGTACCGCCCTCAGGGCTCGCCATAGACGTCCGAGGCTCTTTTGACAAAAGCATCGACCAGGCTGCCCGCGATCTTGTCGAACACGGGACCGACCAGCGCCGCCAGCGCGGCATTGTCGAAGTCGTAGCGCAGGCTGAACTCCACCTTGCAGGCGCGTTCGCCGCCCTTGCCCACGGGCGTGAAGTCCCAGTGGCCGTCCAGCTTTGAAAACGGGCCGTCGACCAGCTTGAGGCTGACCTTGCGGTCCTTTTCGTGGATGTTGCGTGTGGTGAAGCTTTGTGAAAGGCCGGCGATGGAAATGCCGACCTTGGCCGTCATGCCCTGCGCGTTTTCTTCCAGCACCGAGGCCTGATCGCACCACGGCAAAAACTCGGGATAGCGCGCGACGTCGGTGACCAGGGCATACATCTCGGCGGCGCTGTACCAGATTAAAACGGACTTGTGAACGGTTTTCATACAATGGAAGGCTGGGCGCAATTGTATTGGCACTGTACTTTCCGGTTTTCGCCCCCATTCTTTATCCATGGCCACCAAAGAAGCATCCTCCTCCAAAAAAACGGCCGCAACGCCTTCCGCCAAGCTGTCCCCCAAGGCCGCTGCTGCCGCCGTGCGCATTGCCGACAACAAAAAAGCCCTCTTCAATTACCACATCGAGGAGCGCTTTGAGGCGGGCATGGTGCTCGAAGGCTGGGAAGTGAAGTCCCTGCGCGAAGGCAAGGTGCAGCTCACCGACGGTTATGTCGTGGTGCGCGGCGGCGAGCTGTTCATCATCGGCTGCCAGATCAATCCGCTGGGCACGGCCTCCACCCATGTGCGGCCCGACTCGGTGCGGACCAAAAAGCTGCTGATGCACAAGGAAGAAATCCGCAGGCTGGTCGGCAAGGTCGAGCAAAAAGGCTTCACCCTGGTGCCGCTGAACATGCACTGGAAGGCCGGCAAGGTGAAGTGCGAGATCGGCCTGGCCAAGGGCAAGGGCGAACACGACAAGCGCGACACCATCAAGGACCGCGAAGGCAAGCGCGAGGTCGAACGCGCAATGAAATCCCGCAACCGCTAGCGGATTCGGGTATTTTTCGGGCTGGATGGAATAAAGGCCGCCTTGCCGGTGTTTATCCCGGTGCAGACAGCTTCTGCCTCAACCCTCACCCGGAGACTTCCATGAAATTCCTGTCCATTGCCTTCCTGACCGCCGTCCTGCTCGGCGGCTGTGCCAGCATGACGTCCAAACATCCTGCCACCGTCGCCGACGGCGTGCTGGTCGGCCCCAGTGGAATGACGCTTTACACCTTTGACCGCGATACGGCAGGTAGCGGCAAGTCCGTTTGCAACGGCCCCTGCGCGACCAACTGGCCGCCCCTGATTGCCACGCCCACGGCCCAGCCGCTGGGTGAATACACCCTCATAACCCGGGATGACGGTAGCCGCCAGTGGGCCATGAAGGGCAAGCCGCTGTACTACTGGATCAAGGACAGCAAGCCCGGGGACAAGACCGGCGACGGCGTGCAGAACGTCTGGCGCGTCGCGAAACCCTGAGCGATCGGCTGAAGCGGGAAGACTTGCATGACAAATTTCCCGCTGACCGACCATATCCCCAGCCTGCGGCGCTATGCGCGTGCGCTGACGGGCGACGCCTGGACGGCCGACGACCTGGTGCAGGACACGCTGGAACGCGCCTGCGCCAAATGGCGGCTGTGGGTGGTGGGCAGCGACCTGCGTGCCTGGCTGTTCACGCTGATGCACAACATCTTCGTCAACCAGGTTCGCCGCTCCCTGCGGCAGGCGGCTGCGGGCGCGACGGTCAATGTCGATGAGGTCGAGAACGAGCTTGCGGCGCCGGAGGCCGGCACCGCCCAGTCGCTGGACCTGCAGCGCTGCCTGCTGCGCCTGCCCGAAGACCAGCGGGCCGTGCTGCTGCTGGTCAGCCTCGAAGACCTCAGCTATGAGGAAGTCGCAAAAATCACCGGCGTGCCGGTCGGAACGGTGATGTCCCGGCTGTCGCGCGCGCGCAGCCGATTGCGCGAATTGATGGACGGCCCGGCCCCGGTGGCCGTCGCACCGGCCCAGCTCAGGCGCCTGAAGTAAAGGCAGGACCCCATGGAAAAACCCCACGACGCATCGCATGCCCCCCAAGGCGAAGTCCTGCACGACCGGATCAACGCCCTGGTCGACGGCCGCTTGCCGACGGCCCGGCAGGCTGAACTCGAGGCGCAACTGGGCGAAGACACCGCCGCCCGCGAGACCTTGCAAGCCTGGACGGCGCAGCGCGAGGCCTTGCGCGCCCTGCACCGTCCCTTGCTGGACGAGGCCATCCCTGACGCCTTGCTGGCCGCCGCGCGCCGCGGCCAGGCGGCCAAGCAGCACATCGACCAATGGCGGCGCTGGGGCGGCATGGCGGCCGCCGTGGTGCTGGCCTTTAGCATGGGCTGGCTGTCGCATGGGCAGCCCGGCAGCCCGGCACCGCAGCAGCTGGCCTCCGCGCGTTCGGCGCAATCCTTTGTGCGCCAGGCTTCGCTGGCGCATGCGGTGTTTTCACCCGAGGTGCGCCATCCCGTCGAAGTCACCGCCGCGCAGCAGGAGCACCTGGTGCAGTGGCTGTCAAAGCGTGTGGGCCGGCCGCTGAAAGTACCGGTGCTGGCGGCCGAAGGTTATGAGCTGGTCGGCGGCAGGTTGCTGTCCGGTGACGGCGGCGCCCGCGCGCAATTCATGTTCCAGAACGCGGCCGGGCTGCGCCTGACGCTGTACCTGGGCGCCGTGGATGCGGTTTCAGCCGCCGCGTCGGCGCCCCAGCCGCCCTCCCAGGCCACGCAGGAAACCGCCTTCCGCTACAGCGGCGACGGTCCGGTTCCCTCGTTTTACTGGGTGGACCAGGGTTTCGGTTATGCGCTGAGCGGGGCCGTCTCGCGCGATGAATTGATGAAGCTGGCGCAGCGGGTGTACCAGCAGCTCTGAGCCTGCGGGCTCTCTTACTTCAGCCCGCGCAGGGGATGCGTTTCAGGCATCCAGGGGCTGGCAAAAAACGCATCCGCCATGCCAGGCTTGACGTCTTCGATGCGCGCCGGGTTCCATTGCGGCTTGTAGTCCTTGTCAATCGCCAGCGCGCGTATGCCTTCGACGGTCTCGCCGGCTGCGCCTGGGCGCAGGTGAAAGCAGTGGTGCACCATGTCGCGCTCCATGCGCAGGTCGTCGGCCAGGCCCATGCCGCGCGCGCGGCGGATCTGCTCCAGCGTGACGTGCAGCATCAACGGCGAGCGTTTGCGCAAGGTCGCGGCGGTTTTAGCCGCCCATGGATCCGGCGAGGCTTCCAGCGCGTCGACGATATGTTTCACCCGCTGCAGGGAAAAATAGCCGTCGATCCGGCTGTCGGCCTTGGGCTGGCGGGTACGGCCCACTGTCCACTGCGCCGCTATCCATGCCTGGGCGTCCGCGGCCGAAGCAAAGGCCTGGTCGCCCAGCGCTTCCCACAGTTCAGGCAGGCGGGCCGCCTCGACCTGGATGTCGGCCAGGCCGTAGTCCATCGCCTCCTCCGCGCCAATGACATCACCCGTCAGCGCGAGGTATTCGCCGGCGTGGCCGGGGCAGCGGCCCAGGAAATAACCGCCGCCCACATCGGGAAACAGGCCGATATTGGTTTCCGGCATGGCCATCTTGGTGTGCTCGGTCACGATGCGCACGCGAGCCCCTTGGCTGATTCCCATCCCGCCGCCCATGACCACACCGTCCATGAAGGCGACGTAAGGCTTGGGGTAGGTATGGATCAGGTGGTTGAGGGCGTACTCCTCGGTGAAGAAATCCTCCAGCGCGGAATCCCCCGCGAACACCGCCTGGTGGAAAAAGCGAATGTCACCACCCGCGCAAAAGCCGCCGAACAGGCTCTGCGGTGTGCCGGGCTGGCCTTTTTTGTTGCTGCCGCGTATGGCCACGACATGGACCGCCGGGTCGTCGCGCCAGGCCAGCAAGGCGGCGGATAAGGCCCGAATCATGCCCAGGGACAGCGCATTGAGCGCCTTGGGGCGGTTCAGGGTGATGAGCCCGGCGCCGCCGCGGCGCTCGAGCAGCACCTCGGTCCTCGTCTCCGTGTTCATGCCGCTCATGCCCGCTGCCTCCATCCAATCAGTTCATTGACCACCAGCGCGCCTATGACCAGCGCACCGCCCGTCAGCACGCTGGCGCCGGGCACCTCGCCCGCGCCGAACCAGGCCAGCAGGATCCCGAAAATCACTTCCAGCAGCGCCAGCAAGGCGACTTCCGGCGCCTTGAGCACGCCGGCGCACATCACCGACAGCACGCAGGGAATGGCCAGTTGCACCAGGCCCAGCAGCGCCAGCAGGCCGACGTCATGCGCCGTGGCGGAAAACGGCAGCGACAGCGGCAAGGTCGCCAGCGTAGAAATCACCGCGCCCAGCAGTACCGCGGGCACCAGGTCGACATTCTTGCCGTGGGCGCGGCTGTGCTGCACCACCGTCCAGTTGCTGGCGCTGGCCAGCGGCACCATCAGAGCCACCAGGGTTCCGCCGATGTGGCTGGAAAGGTCCATCTGGCCGCCGTACATCCAGGCAATGCCGGCGCCAGCCATGGCAATCGCCAGCCAGGTGCGTGCCGGAATCTTGTGGCCGATGAAGGCGCGGGCCAGCAAGGCCGTGATGAAGGGGCTGACCGCCATGGTCACCAGCACGTTGGCCACGGTGGTCAGCGTGAGCGCGACCATGAAGGCGGTGAACATCATGCTCCAGCAGACACCCGACAGCCAGAAGGCCAAGCCGCCGTTGCGGATCTTGCTAAACACCGCCCTGCCCTGGAAAAACGGCAGGATGACCAGCAGCGACACCACCGTGAAAAAGCTGCGCCAGAAGGTGACTTCAAAGCTGCGGGCCGACTCCAGGTGGCGGGTCACCACACCGGCGATGGACCACATCATGGTCACCAGGATCATCAGGAAAACGGCGCGGGAATGCGTGAGTTTCATGGGCTTGCAATCATTTCAGGCTGCTAGGCAAACATAAAAGGCCGCTGGAGCTTGCACACACAGCGGCCTGGTTTTCAAGCGCGCTCCTCCGTTACCAGCAGGGGCCGCGGAACCGGCTTTGCCGGGCCGCAGGCGCAGCGGCCCCCTCGGGGGCAGAGAGCTACACGCAGTGAGCGAACGTGGAGGCTCTGCTCACCGTGGGGGCATCAAGACCTGCCGGCGCGCTTGCGGTCGCTTTCTTTCAGGTGGCGCTTGCGCAGGCGGATGGACTTGGGCGTGATTTCAACCAGCTCGTCGTCCTCGATGAATTCCACGCCGTATTCCAGCGTGCATTCAATCGGCGGCGTGATCTTGATCGCGTCTTCCTTGCCGCTGACGCGGAAGTTGGTCAGCTGCTTGGTGCGCGTGGCGTTGACCACCAGGTCGTTGTCGCGGCTGTGGATGCCGACGATCATGCCTTCGTACACCGGGTCGTTGGCGCGCACGAACATGCGGCCGCGGTCGTCCAGCTTGCCCAGGGCGTAGGTGAAGATTTCACCGTCGTCCATGGAAATCAGCACGCCGTTCTTGCGGCCGCCGATGTCGCCCTTGTGCGGCTCGTAGCTGTCGAAGATGTTGGAGATCAGGCCCGAGCCGCGCGTCAGGTTCAGGAACTCGTTGGTGAAACCGATCAGGCCGCGTGCCGGGATGCGGTACTCGAGGCGCACACGGCCGCGGCCGTCCGGTTCCATGTTCACCAGTTCGCCCTTGCGCTCGCCCAGGGCCTGCATCACGCCGCCCTGGTGCTGGTCTTCGATGTCGGCGGTGACCAGCTCGATAGGCTCGTGTTTCTCGCCGTTGACGTCCTTGAACACCACGCGCGGCTTGGAGACGGCCAGTTCATAGCCCTCGCGGCGCATGTTTTCCAGCAGGATGGTCAGGTGCAGCTCGCCGCGGCCCATGACTTCAAAAATGCCTTCTTCGTCGGTTTCCTTGACGCGCAGGGCCACGTTGTGTTGCAGCTCTTTCTGCAGGCGGTCCCAGATCTGGCGGCTGGTGACGTACTTCCCTTCGCGGCCGGCCAGCGGGCTGGTGTTGACGCAGAAGTTCATGGTCAGGGTCGGTTCGTCGACCTTGAGCATGGGCAGCGGCGCGGGGTTGACCGGGTCGGTGATGGTCACGCCGATGCCGATGTCGGCAATACCGTTGATCAGCACGATCTCGCCGGGGCCGGCTTCGGTGGCCTGCACGCGCTCCAGGCCCTGGAAGGTCAGGACCTGGTTGATGCGGCCCTTGATGGCCTTGCCGTCCGGGCCTTCCGTGACGACCACGTCCATCATGGGCTTGATGGTGCCCTGGCTGATGCGGCCCACGCCGATGCGGCCGACGAAGGTCGAGAAGTCGAGCGCGGAAATCTGCAGCTGCAGCGGCGCCGCCGGGTCGCCCTTCTGTGACGGCACGTGCTTGAGGATGGTGTTGAACAGGGCCGACATGTCGGGGCCCCACTGCTCGTTGGGAGGGCCTTCCTCGAGCGAGGACCAGCCGTTGATGCCGGAGGCGTAAACCACGGGGAAGTCCAGTTGCTCGTCGGTCGCGCCCAGCTTGTCGAACAGGTCGAAGGCGGCGTTGACCACCTTGTCGGGGTTGGCGCCCGGCTTGTCGACCTTGTTGACCACGACGATGGGCTTCAAGCCCAGGGCCAGCGCCTTCTTGGTCACGAAGCGCGTCTGCGGCATGGGGCCTTCCTGCGCGTCGATCAGCAGCACCACGCCGTCGACCATGGACAGCGCGCGCTCGACTTCACCGCCGAAGTCGGCGTGGCCCGGAGTGTCGACGATGTTGATGTGCGTGCCTTCCCAGGTCACGGCGCAGTTCTTGGCCAGGATGGTGATACCGCGTTCTTTTTCGATGGCATTGTTGTCCATCACGGTGTCGACCACTTTTTCGTGTTCGGCGAAGGTGCCGGACTGGCGCAGCAACTGGTCGACCATGGTGGTTTTGCCATGGTCAACGTGGGCGATGATGGCGATATTGCGGATCTGTTTGTGGCTCATGGTTGGCTTTCTGGGAACTTTAAAACGTCAAAAACTGGCAAAAACTGTCAAAACTTTTAATGGTGAACAAGGGCCGCCGCACTCGCGGGTGCGGCATGGCCGGAACTCTGTGCGGCTGCCAGGATGTCCTGGATCTCGATCGGGCTCAGCAGGCGCTGCGGAATCAACTCGTCCGCCGTGATGTGGGCCGAGCCCAGAAAGGCCGGGGCGTCGCCGCCCTGCCCCGCCGCGGGACCGTAGACCTGCACCAGCGGCGCGTCGGCACCCCATTGGCCAGGCTCGCCCCGGCGGCGCAGCCCGCTTAAAAACCGCCCCGCATTGTCGGCGTCCAATGTGACAGACGGATACGCTGAGACCAGGGACTGGGCCGGCAGCAGGCAGGCTTCGCGCTCGGGCTCGGTCATGGCTTCCAGCGCCGGCAGGCTCACGCACTGCTGCGTGGTGTAGCCGCCGGTCTCCAGCCGCCGGAGCGAGCCCAGGTGGGCACCGCAGCCTATGGCCTCGCCGATGTCTTCGCCCAGCGTGCGGATGTAAGTGCCCTTGCTGCAGGTCACGGTGATTTTGATGGCGGCCGGCGCGCGTTCGTCGTGGACCTGCGCCATTTCCAGTTTGAAAATGGTGATGTGGCGGGCTTCGCGCTCGACTTCCTGGCCCTTGCGGGCGTACTCATAGAGGGCCTTGCCGTCTTTCTTGAGCGCCGAATACATGGGCGGCACCTGCGCCAGAGGGCCGGTGAAGCGCGCCGTCAGGCCTTGCAGCAGGGCCGGCGTGATCTCGGGCACGGGCCGGGTTTCGATGACCTCGCCTTCGGCGTCGGCCGTACTGGTTTTTTTGCCCAGCAGCAGGACGGCCTCGTAGGTCTTGTCGGCATCGAGCTGGATCTGGCTGAACTTGGTGGCCGCGCCAAAGCACAGCGGCAGCACGCCGGTGGCCAGCGGATCCAGCGTGCCGGTGTGGCCGGCCTTGTCCGCGCGCAGCAGCCATTTGGCCTTCTGCAAGGCCTGGTTGCTCGACAGGCCCAGCGGCTTGTCGAGCAGCAGCACGCCGTGCACGGGACGTCGCTGGATTTTCTGGCGATGAGAAGAAGTTTGCGTCATAAGTTCCGACAGGCTCGGCGCACGGGACAAGCCCGGCGCTTCGTTGGCGCCGTTGTCCCTGAACCTGTCATCAAGGGGAACGGCGCGAACTCAGTCGTCGTGCGCGCGGGAAGAGACCGCCTTGGCAATCAAGGCGTTCATGTCGGCCGCACGCTCGGTGGTGCGGTCGAAGTGGAAATGCAGGGTCGGCACCGTGTGCGTCATCAGGCGCTTGAACAGGCCGTTGCGCAGGAAGCCGGCGGCCTGGTTGAGCGCTTCCTCGCACTCCTTCGGGTCGCCGACGAGCACGCTGAAGAACACCTTGGCGTGCGCGTAGTCGGCCGTCACCTCGACGGCCTGGATGGTCACCATCCCGACCCGCGGGTCCTTCAGCTCGCGCGCGATCAGCTCCGTCAGGTCGCGCTGGATCTGATCGGCGACACGAAAGCCGCGGTTGGGGGTGGATGACTTTTTACGCATGGAGTGAATGGAGCGGAATCTTGTCTTGTCTGGAAAGCCCGCCGCGGGAATGCGGCAGGCCGGTCCGTTTTACAAGGTACGCGCCACTTCCTTGATTTCGAAGAACTCGAGGATGTCGCCTTCTTGAATATCGTTGTAGTTCTTGATATTCAAGCCGCACTCGAAACCTTCCTTGACTTCCCGCACATCGTCCTTGAAGCGCTTGAGCGAGTCGAGTTCACCCGTGAAGATGACCACGTTGTCGCGCAGCAGACGCAGGCGTGCGGTGCGGCGAACCACACCGGCGGTGACCATACAGCCGGCGATGGAGCCGATCTTGCTGACCTTGAACACCTGGCGAATCTCGGCATTGCCGATGACTTCTTCCTTCTTGTCGGGCGTGAGCATGCCGGACATGGCGGCCTTGAGTTCGTCCACAGCGTCATAAATGATGTTGTAGTAACGAATGTCGATGCCGTTGTTCTCGGCCTGCTTGCGCGCCTGGGCGTCCGCGCGGGTATTGAACCCGATCAGCACGGCCTTGGAGGCGATCGCCAGGTTGACGTCGGACTCGGAAATGCCGCCGACGCCGGAGTACACCAGTTGCACCTTGACCTCGTCGGTCGAGAGCTTGAGCAGCGACTGGGCCAACGCTTCCTGCGAGCCCTGCACGTCGGCCTTGATGATGATGGGCAGCATCTTGACCTCGCCCGCCGAGATGTCGGAGAACATGTTCTCCAGCTTGGCAGCCTGCTGTTTGGCCAGCTTGGTATTGCGGAACTTGCCGGCGCGGTAGGTGGCGATTTCACGGGCGCGGCGCTCGTCGGTCATCACCATGAACTCGTCGCCCGCCTGTGGCACGTCGGTCAGGCCCTGGATTTCCACGGGAATCGAGGGGCCCGCCGATTTGATGGGCTTGCCGTTTTCGTCCAGCATGGCGCGCACGCGGCCGTAGGTCGATCCGGCCAGCACCACGTCGCCGGCTTTGAGCGTGCCGGACTGGATCAGCACGGTCGCGACCGGGCCGCGGCCCTTGTCGAGCTGGGCTTCAATGACCAGGCCCTTGGCCAGGGCGTCGACCGGCGCGCGCAGTTCCAGCACCTCGGCCTGCAGCAGCACCTGCTCGAGCAGCTGGTCGATACCGGCGCCCGTGCGGGCGGAAACCGGCACGAAGGGAGAATCGCCGCCGAATTCTTCGGGTACGACTTCCTCGGTGACCAGCTCACCCTTGACGCGATCCAGGTTGGCATCGGGCTTGTCGATCTTGTTGATGGCCACCACGATGGGAACGCCTGCCGCCTTGGCATGCTTGATGGCTTCCTTGGTCTGAGGCATCACGCCGTCATCGGCCGCCACCACCAGAATGACGATGTCGGTGGCCTGGGCGCCGCGGGCGCGCATGGCGGTGAAGGCCTCGTGGCCCGGGGTGTCCAGGAAGGACACCATGCCGCGCGGGGTTTCCACGTGATAGGCGCCTATGTGCTGGGTAATGCCGCCGGCTTCGCCCGCGGCCACTTTGGCACGGCGGATGTAATCGAGCAGCGAGGTCTTGCCGTGGTCGACGTGGCCCATGACGGTGACCACGGGCGCGCGCGGCAGCAGTTCAGCCTGCTGGCCCTGCACGTCGTCGTCGGTGAAGGCTTCCGGATCGTCCAGCGCGGCGGTGACCGCCTTGTGGCCCATTTCTTCCACCACGATCATGGCGGTGTCCTGGTCCAGCGGCTGGTTGATGGTGACCATCTGGCCGAGCTTCATCAGGTGCTTGATCACCTCGGAGGACTTGACGCTCATCTTGTGGGCCAGTTCGGCCACGGTGATGGTCTCAGGCACATGCACCTCGATGACCTTGAACTCGGTCGGTGCCACAAAGGTGGACTCGGGGCGTGCTTCGCGGTCATTGCTGCGGCGGCCGCGCGGGCCGCTGCGGAAATTGCCGCGTCCGGGCACGACGGGCGCGCCACGGCTCGGGATGCCCTTCTTCTTTGCGGCGTCGTCCTTCCAGGTCGAGGACAGGTTCTCCGACTTGACCTCCTTCTTGCCGGCGGCGCCCGGGGCACCGGCAGCTGCGGGAGCGCCCGGCTTGGGCGCGGCGCCCGGCGCACCGGCCGGCTTGTGCAGCGTGCCCTTGATGGCGGCCTTGGGGTCGACGTGCGGCACCAGCACGCGCTTGGGCGCGGACATCATGGCGCGAATGCCCGCGGCTTCGGCCTCGGCCTTGCGGCGGCGTTCCTGCAGCTCCTGCGCCTTGGCGGCGTCGGCCTGGAATTCAGCGGTGGCCTTGGCCTTGGCGGCGGCGGCGGCGGCAGCGGCATCAGCGGATTTCGTGGCCTGTTCGGCGGCGGCGGTTTCAGCAGCCTTGGAGGCGGCGGCCGTCGGCGCGGCGGCTTCCTTGGCCTTGCCGGCGGCGGGCTTGGCCTTCTTGGCGTCGGCGGCGGCGGCAGCAGCGGCGGCGGCCTGGGCAGTCTGCTCGGCGGCCAGGCGCTCCTGTTCGCGCGCGGCGTCCTTCGCATCCTGCTCTTCACGCAGGCGGCGTTTTTCGGCGAGCTCCTGCTCCTGGCGGCGCAACAGTTCGGCGTGGCGGCGGGCTTCTTCCTCGCGGCGGATCAACTCGGCGTCATCGACGACGGGCGCCGGCGGCGGTGCGGCCACTTCGGGCTGCACTTCTTCGGCGGGCTGGTCAGAGCCTTCGTCGCGTTTGATGAAGGTGCGCTTTTTGCGGACTTCCACCTGGATGGTGCGGGCCTTGCCGGTGGCGTCGGCCTGCTTGATTTCGCTAGTGGATTTTTTCACCAGCGTGATTTTTTTGCGCTCGGCCGTGACGGTGCCATGGCTGGCCTGCAAATAGCCCAGGAGCTTTTGCTTGTCCGCCTCGGACAGGGGGTCGCTGGGCTGCGCCTTGGCGACGCCCGCGCTGGTCAATTGCTCGATCAGCGTGGCGGGGGATTTATTGAGTTCAGCTGCGAATTCAGCGACGGTGGTGGTACTGGACATATGTTTTTTTCCTGCAGGCCTTTCATGATCATTGCTCTTGGGCCGCTGCGGGTGCAGGGGTGTCAGCGGCAGCGGGCTCATCGGTAAACCAATGCGCGCGAGCGGTCATGATCAGGGCTTTGGCCTCGTCCGCAGACTGGCCGGTGATATCGGTGAGTTCGTCCACAGCCAGGTCGGCCAGGTCGTCGCGGGTGGTGATGCCCGCTTCCGTGAGTTTGGCGATCAGCTCTGGCGTGAGGCCTTGGACGTCGCGCAGGTTCTGCGAAACGCCTTCGGCATTTTCTTCCTTGGCGATTTCCATCGTCAGCAGCGCGTCTTTGGCGCGCGTGCGCAGCTCATTGACGGTGTCTTCGTCAAAGGATTCGATCTCCAGCATTTCCTGCAGCGGCACATAAGCCACTTCTTCGAGGCTGGTGAAGCCTTCGGAGATCAGGATGTCGGCGATTTCCTCGTCCACGTCGAGCTTTTCCATGAAGAGCTTGCGGCTGGTGTCGGTTTCGCTGGCCTGCTTCTGGGCGGACTCGTCGGCCGTCATGATGTTGATCTTCCAGCCGGTCAGCTCGGCGGCAAGGCGCACGTTCTGGCCGCCGCGGCCGATGGAGATGGCCAGGTTTTCCTCGTCGACGACGACGTCCATGGCATGGCGTTCTTCGTCGACCACGATGGACGACACATTGGCCGGGGCCAGCGCGCCGATGACGAACTGGGCCGGGTCTTCGCTCCAGAGCACGATGTCGACGCGTTCGCCGGCGAGCTCGTTGGTCACGCCGTTGACGCGGGTGCCGCGCACGCCGACGCAGGTGCCTATGGGGTCGACGCGCTTGTCGTGCGAGAGCACGGCGATCTTGGCGCGCGAGCCGGGGTCACGGGCGCAGGACTTGATCTCCAGCAGGCCCTGCTCGATCTCAGGCACTTCCTGGCGGAACAGCTCGATCATGTACTCGGGCGCGGTGCGCGAGAGGATGATGGGCGCGCCGCGCAGGGTGGTGTCGACTTCCATGATCATGGCGCGGACGCGGTCGCCGGAGCGCAGGTTTTCCTTGGGGATCATGTCCCCACGGCGCAGGCGGCCCTCGACGCGGCCGGACTCGACGATGATGTCGCCCTTGTCCATGCGCTTGACGGTACCGACAAAAATCTTGTCGCCGCGCGACATGAAGTCGTTAAGCAGCATTTCGCGCTCGGCGTCGCGGATTTTCTGCAGGATGACCTGTTTGGCCGCTTGCGCGCCGATACGGCCTATGGGCAGGCTTTCAACCGGCTTCTCGATGTAGTCGCCCTCTTCGATGTCGGGGATTTCGTCGCGCGCATCGCTCACCAGTTCTTCGGCTTCGGGGTTTTGCAGGCCGGCTTCGTCCGGCACCACCAGCCAGCGGCGGAAGGTTTCGTAGTTGCCGCTGTCACGGTCGATCACCACGCGGATGTCCACTTCGCCTTCGTACACTTTTTTGGTGGCCGAGGCGAGCGCGAGCTCAACAGCGCCGAACACGACGTCGCGCTCCACATTTTTTTCACGCGAGATGGCGTCAACCAACATCAACAGTTCGCGATTCATTTCACAAGCCTGCCTTTCTTCATTTCTTGAAATTTAATTCTCTGTGGAGGAGGCGGCACCGGGGGCCGGCCTGGGTTTGCGGCCCTTGAAGTCCACCACGGGCGCAAGCCGCGCCTGGTGAAGCTCGTCGAGCGTGAAACCCAGCGCCTGCAGCGGCGCGGGAATCCTCTTCTTGCTAATCTTCTGGCCGGGTTTGGCGGGAGGCTCGTCACTCCAGACGACCTGCCAGCCGGCCTCGGCACGCTCCAGCGTGCCGCGGAATTTCTTGCGGCTGGCCGTCACCGTCGAGCCGGCGCTGGCCGCCACGCCAATAGGCGCCTTCAGCGTGATGTCGACCAACTCGCCGGCAAAACGCTCAAAATCCTTTTCGCTGCGCAAAAGCCTGTCGATGCCGGGGGAGCTGACCTCCAGCCGGGCGTACTCGACGCCCTCGACTTCCAGCACAAACTGCAGCTGGCGGGTGACTTTTTCGCAGTCTTCGGCATTGATGAACTGCTCGGCGCCCTGGACGTAAGGCATGTCGATCGTGACACGCAGCAAACCGCCGCCGGTGCGCTCGATCTCGACCAGTTCGTAGCCCAGCCCCGTCACAGTTTGCTCAATCGTCTCTTGCAATGCCATTCAGTCTCTAAAACCCGCTCTATTAGTTCAATAGTTCAAAAACAAACGCCCAAAAAAAATGGGCGGTGAAAACCCGCCCATTTGGTCGTGAAGCTCTTATTGTAACGCGCTGCGCCCCTCGATGCAAACAATTTCCGTGCCTGAAACGAGAGTCGCCGCTAAAAACTCCGGCGGGAGCAGCCCGCCCTAACCCTTTTTGTCAAGCCATCACACCGTCATTCATTGATCGCCAGCTTGTGGCGGGACCGGTAGCAACAAAGATGGGCGCCGCACATTGTTTTTCAACGACGCCCACAGGTCAACATCAAAATCTCCAATGAAATCATAGGGATTTTTTGATAATTTGAAGTAAGACTTGAAGACTGACGGTCTTATGCGGCCGTCACAAGTACACGCGTATAGGGATGACGCGGCGAATCCAGCACCTCGCTGAGCGAGCCGGATTCCAGCACATCGCCGTCCTTCATCACCATGACCTCATGCGCCATGGCGCGTATCACGTCCACGTCGTGCGTGATCAGCAAATAGCTGAGGCTGCGCTCGCGCTGGAGTTTTTGCAGCAGGCCCAGCACCTGCTTCTGGATGGTCACGTCCAGTGCGCTGGTCGGTTCGTCCAGCACCAGCAGGCTGGGGTTGATGATGAGCGCCCGGGCAATCGCCAGGCGCTGGCGCTGTCCGCCCGAAAACTCGTGCGGGTAACGCTGCAGCAGGCCCGGAAACTGGGCTTCGGTCATGCCGACATCGGCCAGCGCCTGTATGGCCCGCTCGCGCCGGACGGAAGGCGCCAGATCGGGCTCGTGCACACGCAGGCCCTCCTCCACGATGGCTTCGACGCTCATGCGCGGCGACAGCGAGGAAAACGGATCCTGGAACACCACCTGGACCGCGCGGCGCATGGTTTTGTCACGCGCGGCCTCGCGGCCCCATACCTGGCCGGCCGCCTGCAACTGCCCTGAGAAGGGCAGCAGCCCCAAGCTGGCCAGCGCCAGGGTGGACTTGCCGGAGCCCGACTCGCCAATCACGCCCAAGGTTCTGCCGGCCGGAATCTGGAAGCTGGCTTCTTTCACCGCCACAAACTCACCGCGTCGGAACCAACCTCGTATGCCGGGAAGCGGCACCGGATAGCTCACGCGCAGCCCTTGGGCCTTCATCGTGATGGCGGCATCCGCCGCGGCACTGGCCGCCGCCAGCCCGTCGCGCCGCGGCTTGCTGTCGATCAGCTTGCGGGTATAGGGGTGCTGCGGCCGGGCGAAGACCTCGGCCACGACACCCTGCTCCACGATGCGGCCGTTTTCCATCACCGCGACCCGGTCGGCGAACCTGCGCACCAGATTGAGGTCGTGGGTGATCAGCAGCACGGCCATGCCGTTGCGCTGCTGCAGATCGCCCAGCAGGTCCAGGATCTGGCCGCGCAGGGTGACGTCCAGCGCCGTGGTGGGCTCGTCGGCCAGCAGCAGCCCGGGTTGGCAGGCGAGCGCCATGGCGATCATGGCCCGCTGCCGCTGCCCGCCCGAGAGCTGGTGCGGAAAAGCCATGGCGCGGCGCGCGGGCTCGGGAATGCCGGTGTCGGCCAGCAGCTGGATGGCGCCTTGCATGGCTTCGGCGCGGGACAGGCTTTTGTGGAGTTCCAGCACTTCGGCAATCTGGTCGCCCACGCTGTAGAGCGGGTTGAGCGCCGTCATGGGCTCCTGGAAGATCATGGCGATGTCGCGGCCGCGAATCCCACGCAGGGAGGACTCCGGCAGGGACAGCAAATCGACGGGAGCCTTGGGCGGCGCCCCGCTGGCCGTGCGTTCGGCCGCATCCACACCGGCGAAAACGGCTTTCCCGCTCACCGCGGCATTCTGCGCCAGCCTCAACAGGCTGAGCGCGGTCACGGTCTTGCCCGAGCCGGACTCGCCCACCAGCGCCAGCTTTTCGCCGGGGGCGATGGAGAAATCAATGCCATGGACCACGGATTTGCCCGCAAACGAGATCCGCAGGTTCTGGACGTCAAGCAGCGGCGCGCCCATCAGTCGGCCTTCCTGGGGTCCATGGCGTCGCGCAAAGCATCGCCCATGAAGGTGAGCAGCAGCAATGTCATGACCAGCACCAAGAAGGTGGACAGTGAAATCCACCAGGCGTCTATGTTGTTCTTGCCCTGCGACAGCAGTTCGCCGAGCGAAGGCGTACCGGGCGGCACACCCAGGCCCAGGAAGTCCAGCGAGGTCAACGCCAGGATGGAACCGCTCATGCGAAACGGCAGGAAGGTCACGACTGGCGTCATGCTGTTGGGCAGGATGTGCCGCCACATGATCTGCAAATTGCTGACGCCCAGGGCCCTGGCCGCCCGCACATAGTCCATCTGGCGGTTGCGCAGGAACTCCGCGCGCACGTAATCGGCCAGACCCATCCAGCCGAACACCGACAACAGGATTAGCAGCAGCGCGATGCTGGGCGCGAAAATGGCACTGAAGATGATGAGCAAATAAAGTTCGGGCATCGCAGTCCAGATCTCGATCAGGCGCTGCATCACCAGGTCGGTTTTACCCGCGAAATACCCTTGTACCGCACCCGCCAGGATGCCCAACGCCGTGCCGATCACGGTCAGCGCCAGACCGAAAAGGACACTGACGCGAAATCCGTAGATCAGTTGCGCCAGCAGGTCGCGCCCCCGGTCGTCGGTGCCGAACCAGTTGTCGCGCGTGGGCGCGGCCGGACTGGGGGACTTGGCGAAGTAGTTCAGGGTTTTGGGGCCGTAAGGATTGGGTGCATATATCGCCCAGTTGGCGCCGGCAGTGATGCGGTCGCGGATGAAAGGGTCCAGGTAGTCCGCGGGCGTGGGGAAATCGCCACCGAAGGTCTGCTCGGAGTAATCCTTGACGATGGGGAAATAAAGGGTGCCCTCGTAGCGCACGACCAGCGGACGGTCGTTGGAGATGACTTCGGCGAACAGGCTGAGCACCACCATCACACAGAAGATCACCAAGCTCCAGAAACCCAGCGGATTGCGGCGAAATCGCCGCCAGGCGCGGCGGGCGGGGCTGATGTGGAGCGCCGACGCGGCGTCGGCCGCCGGCGCAGGGGCGCCATTGCTAGTCGAATTTGACACGTGGATCCACCAGTACGTAAGAGAGGTCGCTGACCAGTTTGGTTAAAAGCCCGATCAATGTGAACAGGTAGAGCGTTCCGAGCACCACGGGATAGTCGCGCCGGATCACGCTCTCGTAGCTGAGCAGGCCCAGGCCGTCCAGGGAGAACAGCGTCTCGATCAGCAGCGACCCCGTGAAGAACGCGCCGATGAACGCGCCCGGAAAACCGGTGATGATGGGAATCAGCGCATTGCGGAACACGTGTTTCCAGAGCACACGGTTTTCGGCCAGACCCTTGGCGCGCGCGGTCAGCACATATTGCTTGCGAATCTCTTCCAGGAACGAGTTCTTGGTCAGCATGGCCGTCACCGCGAAGCTGCCGAATACCATGGCGGTCACCGGCAGGGTGATGTGCCAGAGGTAGTCCACGATCTTCGCGCCCACGCTCAGTTCGTCCCAGTTCGGCGAGGTCAGCCCGCGCAAGGGAAACCACTGCAGCTGGCCGCCAAAGATCACAAGCAACACAACGCCCAGCACAAAACCCGGAATGGCATAGCCCACCAGGATCAGCAAGGTGGTGATCAGGTCGAACTTGCTCCCCGCCCTGACTGCCTTGGCCACGCCCAAGGGCACGGCGACGCCGTAACTGATGAAAAAAGTCCACAGCCCCAGGCTGATGGACACCGGCAGCTTCTCCAGGATCAGCGTCCACACGTCCTTGTTCTGGAAAAAGCTCTTGCCCAGGTCGAAGCGCGCGAACTGGCCCAGCATCTGCACCAGCCGCTCATGGGCCGGCTTGTCGAAACCGTATAAGGCCTTGATCGCCTCCAGGCGCTTGGGGTCCACGCCCTGGTTGCCCCGGTAGCTGGAGCCGCCCGACTCCACACCGCCGAAGCCGCCTTTGGCGTCCGACAAGTATTGCTCCACCGGCCCGCCGGGCACGAACTGGATCACGGCAAAGGTGATCAGCAGCACGCCCAGCAAGGTGGGAATCATCAGCAGCAGGCGTTTGAGGGCGTAGGCGAACATCTGGCTACTTTCCTTGGGGCACGGGTTTGGCCCACCAGGCCAGCATGACCCAGTCTTCCGCCCCGGCATAAGGCGGCATCGGCGGTTTGAAGCCCAGCCGCCAGGCGTTGTAGGCGACGCGGTGCGAGGTCAGCGTCCACTGGGGGATCAGGTAGTGGCTGTGCATGATCACGCGGTCCAGCGCCCGGCAGGCCGGGATCAGCTCAGCCTTGGTCCTGGCGCCGACCGCCGCGGTGACCAGCGCGTCCACGGCCGGGCTCTTGACGCCAAAGTAATTGCCCGAGCTTTCGGTGTCGGCCGCCTTGCTGCCGAAAATGTCGCTCAGTTGCTGGCCCGGGTCGTGCGTGCCCGGGAAGTTGATGGTCGTGATGTCGAACTCGAATTTGTCCAGTCGCTGCTGGTAGAGCGCAAAGTCCACCGGCGAGAAGCGCAGCGTGATACCCAGCTTTTCCAGGTTGCGCATCCAGGGCGCGATCGTGCGCACGCCCGTGTCGCGGCTGTCCAGATAGTCGAGCACCATGGCGTCGCCCTTGGCGTTGCGCAGCGCGCCGTCGCGGTAGGTCCAGCCGGCATCCTTGAGCAGGGCCTGCGCCTTGCGCAGGTTGTTGCGCAGCGACTGGCCTTCACCGGTCGTCCTGGGCGGCTGGTACATGGGCCCGAAGACCGCGGCGGGCACCTTGGCGCGCAAGGGCTCCAGCAGGGCCAGTTCCTCCGGAGACGGCTGGCCGGTTGCGGCGCAGTCCGTGTTGCCGAACAGATCCATCACGCGCGGATAGCCGTTGTAGAACATCTGCCGGTTCATCCACTCATAGTCCAGCGCCAGGCCGAGAGCCTCGCGTACACGCGGGTCGGACAGCATGGGCTTGCGGCTGTTGAGCACATAGCTCTGGAACCCGGCCGGCTGGCGGTGCGGGAAATCCTGCTTGACCAGCTCACCCGAATCAAAGCGCTTGCCCGTCACGCGGCGCGCCCAGTCGCCGGCCGAGTAGAAGCTCATCATGTCGAACTCGGCCGCCTTCAGGGCCTCCAGCCGCGCCGTGTTGTCCTTGTAGATCTTCACGGTGATGCGATCGAAGTTATAGCCGCCGCGCCGCACGTTCAAATCACGGGCCCAGTAGTCGGGGTCGCGCACATAAGTGATGTCCTTGCCGAAACGCACCGGGCCGATCTTGTAGGGCCCGCTGCCTATGGGTATGTCCATCACAACTTCGTCGAAGCGCTTGGGCTTGCCGCCCACCATGCCCCAGACACGGCTGAACACCGGCAGGCCACCCACGGTCAGGGGCAATTCGCGGTTGGGCTTCTTGAACCGGAAACGCACGGTGCGCGCGTCGATCACGTCGCAGCCCGCCACATCCTCCAACGCGGTCTTGTAGCCGGGTGAGGTGTAGGGGCCCATCAGCGTGTCGTAGCTATGCTTGACGTCCGCGGCCTCCACCGGCATCCCATTGTGGAACTTCGCCTGCGGGCGCAGGCGGAACACCACGCTCAGCCGGTCGGGTGCCACCTGCACGTCCTCTGCCAGCAGGCCATAGCCCGCGGCGGTTTCGTCCATGGAGCCGGCCAGCAGCGAATCGAACATCAGTACCGACAGATAGGCGGGTGCCGAGCCCTTGATCGTGAAAGGGTTGTATTTGTCGAAGGTCGAATAACGCAGGTTGCTGACCAGTCGCAGCTCGCCGCCTTTGGGCGCCACGGGATTGACGT
This sequence comes from Polaromonas sp. CF318, assembly GCF_000282655.1. GTDB lineage: Bacteria > Pseudomonadota > Gammaproteobacteria > Burkholderiales > Burkholderiaceae_C > Polaromonas. Next base: position 40,190 of record NZ_AKIV01000043.1, on the reverse strand, counting down.
AGTCGAAATGGGTAAAACCCGCGGGGTACTTGAGATCGCCCCAGAGCGCGTAACCGTGCGCGGCCCATGACGGCGCAGAAACTACCAGCAGGAGCCAGACCAGCAAACTTCGCATGCGACAATTCTGCCCTACTTAGGTCGGCAAATTTCCGGCGCGCGAATCTCGCGCCCCTTGCCGGCATATCTTCCGCACATTTACTGGAGCACCTGCATGGCGACACACACCGGATTCCTCACTGGCAAAAAACTGTTGATCACGGGCGTGCTGTCCAACCGCTCCATCGCCTACGGCATCGCCAAGGCCTGCCACGCCCAGGGCGCCGAACTGGCCTTCAGCTACGTCGGGGAGCGTTTCAAGGACCGCATCACGGAATTCGCCGCCGATTTCGATTCGAAACTGATTTTTGACTGCGACGTGGGCGACGACGCGCAGATTGCCAAGCTGTTTTCCGACCTGTCCCAGACATGGCCGACGTTTGACGGCTTTGTGCACAGCATAGGCTATGCGCCGCGCGAGGCGATTGCCGGCGACTTCCTCGACGGCCTGTCGCGCGAGGGCTTCAAGATCGCCCACGACATCAGCGCCTACAGCTTTCCGGCCATGGCCAAGGCGGCCCTGCCCTACCTGAACCCGAAATCGGCGCTGCTCACGCTGACCTACCTGGGCGCAGTGCGCACCGTGCCCAACTACAACACCATGGGCCTGGCCAAGGCCAGCCTGGAAGCCTCGGTACGCTACCTGGCCGAATCGCTGGGCCCCAAGGGCATGCGCGTTAACGGCATCAGCGCCGGCCCCATCAAGACCCTGGCCGCCAGCGGCATCAAGGGCTTCGGCAAGATTCTGAGCGTGGTCGCCGAAGCCTCCCCGATTCGCCGCAACGTGACGATCGAGGACGTGGGCAATGTGGCGGCTTTCCTGCTGAGCGACCTGGCCGGCGGCGTGAGCGCCGAGATCACTTATGTCGACGGCGGTTTCAGCCACGTCGTGGGCGGCATCGCCGAGCCGGCCGAAGCGGCCTGAGCCTGGGCAGCCACCTACGGTTGCCGCCAGTAGTCGTAACTCCAGACGGTCTCAAAACCCGCGCGCCGGTACAGCGCCAGCGCCGGGGCATTGACGTCTTCCACCTGCAAAAAAGCCCGCGCGATGCCGCGCTGTTCGGCCACGGCGGCGATGCCGGCCAGCACGCGCCCGGCCAGTCCCCTGCCCCTGCAGGCCTGGTCGGTGCGCATGCCGTGCACGCTGGACCAGCCATGGCTGAAGGCGCCGGCGCCCGCCGCCACGGTTTTGCCGTTTTCGCGCACGCTGGCATAGACCGAACCGCGGGCGCGGCTCAAGGCCTTGACGCGGCTCGCGCCGTCTACCGGGTCAAAACCTTCGGCCAGGAACAGCGCGGCCCAGGCCGCATCGGGCACATCGGCGGTTTCGGCCGGCGCTGCCGCACTGGCCGCGCGCATGGCCTGCACCGGCGCCACCTGAACCAGCACCGGCTTTCCCGATTGGTAGCCGCGCCGCGCCAGTTCCTGCCGCAGGCCGTCGAAGCAGCCCTCATTGGCCAGACGGAACACCGTGCGCAGGCCGCGCGCCCGGTAGCGCGCTTCTATCTGCTCGACCATGCCCACGCCCGCCGGCACATGGCGCAGCGGCACGGCGCTGTGGGCCCGGCTGACCGTGCCACCGTCAAAAGGCAGCAGCCAGCCCTGGAATTCCTCGACGGCTTCGGGAGACACCGCGGCCAGGGTGGCCCGCTCTATGGATTCGATATCGCTGGGGGTCATGCAGCCCGCCCGTTGAAATGCTGGACGGGGATGGCGGCGAGGTCCAGATCCTGCACGCAGCGCAGGTTGATGGCGGCCATGCGCTTGCCGTCCGGGCCCGTGCCTTCGCCATAGGGGTGGATGCCGCAGGTGGGGCAAAACCGGTGCTGGATGAGGTGCTTGTTGAACAGATAGGTACTGGCGTTCTCGTCGGGCGTGAGCAGGCGCAACTGCTCGCGCGGAACAAACCAGAGCAGCGAGCCCTTGCGCGAGCACATGGAGCAGTTGCAGGCCAGCGCGCTGGCGGGCTCGCCCTCGACCTCAAAGGCAATCCTTCCGCAGTGGCAGCTTCCTTGGTGGGTCATGTTTTTGCATCCTTTTTTCTCAATGATTTGCGGGGGAACCAGGCGCATGTGGCGCGCCCTCGACAGTTTCCTGGAGCAACGCTTGCCGCGCCCGGCACGGGACTATAGACTGTACATTCATACAGCCAAAAGTCAAAGAAACATGGCACCGCACCCAGCACAAACACCCACCTCCCACATTTCAACCTCCACGGCGGTTTTTCGCCTTAAAGCCCTCCAGTTGCTGCTGGTCGTCGCAGGCCTGCTCACGCCCACCCTGTCCGGCCCGGCCTTTGCCGCCGCGACTGCTCCCGAGGCGCCGCAGCTCATGCTGGCCAAAGCCTACCGCCCGGGCATCCCCCTGGCCGACTACTGGGTCAGCGAAAAATACGACGGCATACGCGGCTACTGGGACGGCGAAAAGCTGCTGACGCGCAACGGGGAACGCATCGCGGCGCCGGCCTGGTTCACGGCGGGCTGGCCCAAGGTGCCGCTGGACGGCGAATTGTGGGCGGGCCACGGGCAGTTCGCCCGCGCGATGTCCACGGTGCGCCAGCAAAGCCCCGATCCGGCGGCCTGGCGGGCCATGCGCTTCATGGTGTTCGACCTGCCCACGCAGGGCGGCCGCTTCAACGAGCGCATCCCGGCCCTGAACGGCGTGGTGAGCCGCATCGACCAGCCCTGGGTACAGGCCGTGGCCCAATCCAAGGTCGCCAGCCATGCGGCCCTGCAGGCTTTGTTGGCCACCACCGTCAAGCACGGCGGCGAAGGCCTGATGCTGCACCGCGGGGCCTCGCTTTACAGGGGCCAGCGCAGCGACGACCTGCTCAAGGCCAAGCCGCACGAAGACGACGAAGCCCGCGTGGTGGCGCACATTCCAGGCCAGGGCAAATATGCGGGCATGGTGGGCGCGCTGCTGGTGGAGATGCCGGCCGCCGACGGCAAGCCCGGCCGTCGCTTCAAGCTGGGCAGCGGCCTGAGCGACGAGCTGCGCCAGAACCCGCCGCCCGTGGGCAGCACCGTGAGCTACCGTTTCCGCGGCCTGAACGACAGCGGCATTCCGCGCTTTGCCAGTTTCATGCGGGTGCGGGACGCCGCCGTTTAAGGCAGCCGGGGCAGGCGTCGTCCGCGCGCCCGGGCCGGCTTGGGCCTACTTCTTGACGCAGTCGGCGTAATAACGGGTCTTGCCCTTGGCATCAACCTCTTCCACCAGGCCGTGGATGTCGGTCTCGAAACCCGGGCACTGCGCGTTGAATTCGCGCGAGAACTTCAGGTAGTCCACGATGCGCTTGTTGAACACCTCACCCGGAATCAAGAGCGGGATACCTGGCGGGTAAGGCGTCACCAGGCCCACGGTGATGCGGCCTTCCAGCTGGTCGATCTCGACGCGCTCCGTCGTACGGTGGGCGATGTGGGCATAGGCGTCGCTGGGCTTCATGGCGGGTGCCAGGTCACTCAGGTAGACCTCGGTCGTCAGCCGCGCGATGTCGTACTTGGCGTACAAGGTGTGGATGTGCTGGCACAGGTCGGCCAGGCCCATGCGCTCGTACTTGGGGTACTTCTGGCAGAACTCGGGCAGGATGCGCCACATCGGCTGGTTCTTGTCGTAGTCGTCCTTGAACTGCTGCAGCGCCGTCAGCAGCGTGTTCCAGCGGCCCTTGGTGATGCCGATGGTGAACATGATGAAGAAGCTGTAGAGGCCGGTTTTTTCGACGATCACGCCGTGTTCGGCCAGGAACTTGGTCACGATGCTGGCCGGGATGCCGGTTTTGGCGAACTTGCCGTTCAGGTCCAGGCCGGGCGTGACGATGGTGGACTTGATCGGGTCCAGCATGTTGAAGCCGGTGGCCATCTGGCCGAAGCCGTGCCAGTTGTTGGCGCCGTTTTTCGCCATCTTGGCGCTGCGGGATTCGCCCTTGATGATCCAGTCCTGGGCCTCGCCTATGCCCTCTTCGACCAGCTTGTCCGGCCCCCAGACCTTGAACCACCAGTCGTCGCCGTACTCTTCGTCGATCTTGCGCATGGCGCGGCGAAAGTCCAGTGATTCGGCGATGCTCTCCTCGACCAGCGCGGTGCCGCCGGGTGGCTCCATCATGGCCGCGGCCACATCGCAGCTGGCGATGATGCTGTACTGCGGCGAGGTGGAGGTGTGCATCAGGTAGGCCTCATTGAAGAGGTGCCTGTCGAGCTTCACGTCCTGCGAGTCCTGCACCAGCACGTGGCTGGCCTGGCTGATGCCGGCGAGCAGCTTGTGGATGGACTGCGTGGCGTACACCACGGCATTTTTCGGCCGGACGCGGTTTTTGCCCATGGCGTGGTAAGCGCCGTAGAAGGGGTGGAAGGCGGCGTGCGGCAGCCAGGCTTCGTCAAAGTGCAGGTTGTCGATGTAGCCGTCCAGCATGCCCTTGATGGTTTCGGTGTTGTAGAGCACGCCGTCATAGGTCGACTGCGTCAGCGTCAGCACACGCGGCCTGACCTTGCTGCTGTCCACGCCCTTGAGCAACGGGTTGGCGTCTATCTTGGCGCGGATGGCGTCCGGCTCGAATTCGCTCTGCGGAATCGGGCCGATGATGCCGAAATGGTTGCGCGTCGGCTTCAGGAACACCGGGATTGCCCCGGTCATGATGATGGAGTGCAGGATGGACTTGTGGCAGTTGCGGTCGACCACCACCACGTCGCCGGGCGCCACCGTGTGGTGCCAGACCATCTTGTTGCTGGTGGAAGTGCCGTTGGTCACGAAGAAGCAGTGGTCGGCGTTGAAAATGCGCGCCGCATTGCGCTCGCTGGCGCCTATCGCGCCGTCGTGGTCCAGCAACTGGCCGAGTTCCTCCACCGCGTTGCAGACGTCGGCGCGCAGCATGTTCTCGCCGAAAAACTGGTGGAACATCTGCCCGACCGGGCTTTTGAGAAAAGCCACGCCGCCGGAATGGCCGGGACAGTGCCAGGAATAGGAGCCGTCCTCGGCGTAGTCCAGCAAAGCCTTGAAAAACGGCGGCTGCACGCCTTCCAGGTAGCTCTTGGCCTCGCGCAGGATGTGGCGCGCGACGAACTCGGGCGTGTCCTCGAACATGTGGATGAAGCCGTGCAGCTCGCGCAGGATGTCGTTGGGGATGTGGCGCGAGGTCTTGGTCTCGCCATAGACGTAAATCGGCACGTCCAGGTTCTTGCGGCGCACCTCCTCGATGAAGGTGCGCAGGTTCAGCACGGCGGGATCGAGGTCGGGGCCCGGTGAGAACTCCTCATCGTCGATCGACAGGATAAAGGCGCTGGCCCGGCTTTGCTGCTGGGCGAACTGCGAGAGGTCGCCGTAACTGGTGACGCCCAGCACCTCGAAGCCTTCGCTCTCGATGGCCTGCGCCAGCGCGCGAATACCCAGGCCGGAGGTGTTTTCGGAACGGAAATCTTCGTCAATGATGACGATGGGAAAGCGGAATTTCATGGCGGGGAGAGCAGTTCAAGGGCGCCCTGAACCTGTCGGAGGGCATGGGGAACGCTCAAAAGGCATAGACAGGTTGAGCCCGAGCGGCGGGAGTGAAGCTTTTTCCAAGCAGCGAAGTGTAAGGACATATTGTTGCGCTACGCTTGTCTTGGGGTCTAATTGCCCCAAAATGTAGCGGATGACCGACAAAAGGAGGAAGCATGAGTGAATCGACGATCTGGTGGCTGCTGGCCGGCGTGGCGGTCGCGGTGGAGCTGGCGACGGGAACGTTTTACCTGCTGATGGTGGCCATAGGGCTGGCGGCTGCGGCCATTGCCGCCCACCTGGGCGCCTCAACGTCCGTGCAGCTCGTTACCGCGGCCGTGGTGGGCTCGGCCACCGTCGGCATTGCCCATTTTGTCCGGAGCCGGGGGCCCGAAGCCCTGCCGCCCGGAACCAATCCGGACGTCAACATGGATGTCGGCGAAACCGTGCAGGTCGACGACTGGCAAGCCGACGGCACGGCGCTGGTGCGCTACCGCGGCGCGCAGTGGGCGGTCGTGCAGGCGGGCGGCGCAGCGCCATCCGCGGGCCTGCACCGTATCCGGGAAGTCATTGGCAGCAAACTGGTCGTAGAAAAAATCTGAGGGAATCACCATGTCGTCTTATGTAGCACTTATCGTTTTTATCGTCGCGATGATCTTTGTCATCCGCGCCATCAAGGTCGTACCGCAGCAGAACGCCTGGGTCAAGGAACGCCTGGGAAAATATGCGGGAACCCTGACTCCCGGCCTGAACTGGCTGATTCCCTTTGTCGACCGCGTCGCCTACAAGCACAGCCTCAAGGAAATCCCGCTGGACGTGCCCAGCCAGGTTTGCATCACGCGCGACAACACCCAGCTGCAGGTGGACGGCATCCTGTACTTCCAGGTGACCGACCCGATGCGCGCCAGCTACGGCTCGTCCAACTACATCGTGGCCGTCACGCAGCTGGCCCAGACCTCGCTGCGCTCCGTCATCGGCAAGCTGGAGCTCGACAAAACCTTTGAAGAGCGCGACATCATCAATGCGCAGGTCGTGGCCGCCATCGACGAAGCGGCGCTGAACTGGGGCGTGAAAGTCCTGCGCTATGAAATCAAGGACTTGACGCCGCCCAAGGAAATCCTGCACGCCATGCAGTCGCAGATCACCGCCGAACGTGAAAAGCGCGCGCTGATCGCGGCATCGGAAGGCCGCCGCCAGGAACAGATCAACATCGCCACCGGTGAACGCGAGGCCTTCATCGCCCGCTCCGAAGGCGAAAAACTGGCCGCCATCAACAACGCCCAGGGCGAAGCGGCGGCCATCATGGCCGTTGCCGATGCCAATGCGAAAGCCATCGAAATGGTGGCGGCCGCCATCCGCCAGCCCGGCGGCGAGCAAGCCGTGCAGCTCAAGGTCGCCCAGCAGGCGGTGGACGCCTATTCCAAGGTGGCCAAGGACGCCACCACCACCCTGATCGTGCCCAGCAACATGACCGAAGTCGGCGCCCTGATCGGTTCGGCCATGAAAATGGTGCAGGCCAACAAGGCGTGACACGGGCCTGCCGGGAACACACGCCATGACCGCAAAAAATGTCCTGGGCACGGACCTTGTGCCCTGCTCCTACGACCCGCTCACCGGCTATTTCCGGGACGGCTGCTGCAACACGGACGCCTCGGACCTCGGCTCCCACCTGGTCTGCGTGCGGGTGACCACCGAATTCCTGGCATTTTCCGCCTTGCGCGGCAATGACCTGAGCACACCGCGGCCGGCTCACCGTTTTGCCGGGCTCAAGCCGGGCGATCGCTGGTGCCTGTGCGCCAATCGTTGGCGGGAGGCGCTGGAGGCCGGCCTGGCGCCGCCCGTCGTGCTGGAATCCACCCACAGCAAAGCACTGGAATTCGTCACCATGGCCCAGCTGGAAAAACATCGTTTCCAGGGCGCCGTGCATTAGCACGCGCATTTGTGGCGCGTTTTCAGCCGGCAGGCCGAGGCACTGCTATAATCAAAGGCTTCGCGGAAGGGTGGATGAGTGGTTTAAGTCACACGCCTGGAAAGCGTGCGTAGGGTTAAACCTACCGCGGGTTCGAATCCCGCCTCTTCCGCCAATGAGTCAGTAAAAACGGGGCCTCGCGCCCCGTTTTTCATTTGGCTTCGCCGAATACCGGCTCAACTGCAAAGCCCTGGGTCTATTCCGGTTTTGGCTCCGCGCCGCTTTCGGCCACCTGCTTGAGCTTTTCCATTTCCGATTGCATGTGCTGCAGGAACGCGGCAAAACCCTCACGGCCAAGACGCTGGATCGCCTCGTCGACCTCCTGCTGGCTGGTGGGGCGCGGATAAGCCACCCCATCGATTTCGCACACGGAGGCGGCGGGATACACAAAACCCATCATGTAAGGCAGGTTGGCTGCCGCCTCGGTGCCGAACATCCGGGTGAGCTGGCTCTCGTAAAGGATGTCGATGGGCTTGATTTTCAGTTTACGTCCCAGGATGTCGGTGAGTACCACGACCTCGTCGGCCGCGGCGCTCATGACGCCGGGTGCAGCCTGACTTTCCAGGCGTGTTTGCGGTTTAGCCATTTTTATGTCTCCAGGAAGAAGGTTGACCCAATGAGTGCGTTTCAGGCGGGTCATCGCCGGCTTTTTCCTGCCGGAAGTTCAACAACCTGCCTGGGAACATTCTGGGCGGGCAAACGCAACGAGTTGGAGGACATTGTCTTTTGGCGAACAATGTTTCCATGATTTCCTGCTCCGCCTGCAGCAGCAAGGCGCACGGGAAAACGGGCAAAAAAAAGCCACCTTGCGGTGGCTTTTTTGGTTCGCGGTGAACGATCAGTTCAGAGCGGACTTCTTGCCGTCCTTGTAGACGTACAGGGTGATGGCGGGGTTCTTCAGTTCGCCATTGGGTTCAAAAGAGATCGTGGTGGTCACGCCCTTGAAGTTGGTCTTGATCAGTTCAGGGGTGTAAACCTTTGGATCCCAGGAACCGGCGCGCTTCATGGCGTCAACCAGGACAAAAGTCGCGTCATAGGTGTACGGGCTGTAAACCTGGAACTGGTTGGGGTACTTGGCGTCGTAACGCTTTTTCCAGGCTTCGCCGCCGGGCATTTTTGCCAGGGAAGCGCCGCCTTCAGCGCAAACCACGTTGCCGATGGTCTTGGCGCCGGCTGCCAGCTTGGCCAGTTCGGCCGTGCAGATGCCGTCACCGCCGAAGTACTTGACGTTGCTCATGCCGAGCTGTTCCATCTGGCGCAGCATGGGGCCGCCTTGTGGGTCCATGCCGCCGAAGAAGATGGCGTCAGGAGCCTTGGCCTTGACCGCGGTCAGGATGGCCATGAAGTCGGTGGCTTTGTCGGTCGTGAACTGTTCGTCAACGACGGTCATGCCTTTGGCCAGGGCCGTCTTCTTGAACACTTCAGCAACGCCTTGGCCGTAAGCGGTACGGTCGTCGATGATGGCGACCTTCTTGAGCTTCAGTGCGTCGGCGGCATAGAAAGCCAGGCCAGCGCCCAGGGCGTTGTCGTTGGCGATGATGCGGTAGGTGGTTTTGTAGCCTGGCTTGGTCAGGTTGGGGTTGGTTGCAGCGCCCGTGACGTGGGGAATGCCGCAGTCGTTGTAGACCTTGGAAGCGGGAATCGTCGTACCGGAATTCAGGTGACCGACTACGCCAGCGACTTTGGAGTCGCACAGTTTTTGTGCGGCTGCCGTGCCCTGTTTTGGATCAGCAGCATCATCTTCAGCAACAATTTCAAACTTGACCTTCTTGCCGCCGATGACCACGTTTTGCGCGTTCAGGTCTTCGATGGCCATGCGCACGCCGTTCTCATTGTCTTTGCCGTAATGGGCCTGCGAGCCGGACAGCGGCGCCACGTGACCGATTTTGACGACTGCGTCTTGGGCAGAAGAAAAACCTGCCACCGCAGCGAGGGCGGCCACTACTGTCAGTTTTAATTTCATTTGCATAAAAAACACTCCGATTAGGAAATTACCGTTAAAGGTTGAGAACGAATTTTTTTACTCAACGGGGCCGAACATAACGCAATTTCCGGGCCCGCACCATAGCAACGTCCCTAGGTTAATTTCTGATAAGGGGGTTTACCCGGGGAGCAGCCCGGCTTATGTGAGAGGGTGTTTCAGCAGCGCCCGCGATAGCGCCGCGAGTGCAAAATACGCGGGCACAAACAGTCACCTGGGCGACCTATCCGCCGGCCGGAGGCGGCGTGGTTTCATTCGCGAAAGCCTGGCTCACGGACTGGCGAACGACGTCCTCGATTTCCTCGCGAAGGCGCGGCGCCAGGCTTTGCGTTTGTTCAAGAATGAGCTGGCCCACCACCTCGCGCAGACGCCGGTCCAGCATCAGGTCCACACGCTGCAGCACGCGCTGCACCATCTGTTCCTGCAGGTCCGGTGAAGCCGCCAGCGCAGCCGGCTGCGCTGGCGAGGCGGGTGCCGCGATGGCCGGTCCCGAAGCCGGCAGGGGCGCGGCGACGGGCCGCACGACTTCCGTCAGTGTCGGCACAAAGCGCGGCGGCGCGGGCGGCGGACGGTTCATGCGCCCTCCCCGGCCGTGGCCAGGTCATGCCGCTTCATCGCATAGCCCCTGTCGGTGTAATGCTTCCAGCGGCTGCGCGCGGCGAGGCGGTCTTCATCCTCACGCGCCACCACTTCGATAAATCGTTCAAAGCGCTCGAACTCGGGCGGAATGCCCTGCCCCAGATTGACCAGCACGCCGTAATGCGGGCAGTCCTGCAGCGATTCGGCCAGCACCACGGGCGAGGCCGCCAAGGTGCTTTGCGCCGAACCGGCCCGGCAGTGCGGCACAAACTCGGCCGGCGAAAAACTCCACATCAACTGGTCCAGCTCAGCCAACACCACCGGCTCGCCCGTCACCACCACACTCGCGCCGCTGAGGTAAGCCTTTCGTAGCAACCGGCAGCTGTAGGCCAGCTTGTCGGGCACGTTGAAGTGAAAAGCGATTTCGGTCATGCCCGTGTTCTGGCGGCGGCCTTGGGTTTGCCCGATGCCTTGGGTTTGCCCGATGCCTTGGGTTTGGCGGGTGCCTTGGGCTTGGCCGCAGCCGCCTGGCCGAGCAGGTAGTCAAGCAGCAGCGGCACGGGCCGGCCGGTGGCCCCCTTGGCGGCGCCGCCTTTCCAGGCGGTGCCGGCGATGTCCAGGTGCGCCCAGGGGAAGCTGGCCGCAAAGCGCTGGAGGAACTTGGCGGCCGTAATCGCGCCGCCGGCCCTGCCGGCCACATTGGCGACGTCGGCAAAGTTGGTCTTCAGGCCTTCGGCGTAGTCCTCGTCCAGCGGCATCCGCCAGCACAGGTCCATGGACGATTCGCCGGCTTGCGCCAGCGCCTCGGCCAGGGCATCGTCGGTGGAGAACATCCCGCTGCGCACACCGCCCAGCGCGATCACGCAGGCGCCGGTCAGCGTGGCGATGTCGACCACCGCCCTGGGTTTGAAGCGCTCGGCGTAGGTCAAGGCATCGCAAAGCACCAGGCGGCCCTCGGCGTCGGTATTCAGAATCTCTATGGTCTGGCCGCTCATGCTGGTGACCACGTCGCCCGGCTTGATGGCGCGGCCGCCCGGCATGTTTTCACAGGCCGGGATCAGGCCCACCACATTGAGCGCGGGCTGCAGTTCGGCCAGGGCCCGGAAGGTGCCCAGCACGCTCGCGGCGCCGCACATGTCGAACTTCATCTCGTCCATCTCGGCGGCGGGCTTGATGGAAATGCCGCCCGTGTCAAAAGTGATGCCTTTGCCGACCAGCACCACGGGCGCCGCAGACCTGGCCGCGCCGTCGTAGCGCAGCACGATGAAGCGCAGCGGCTCGGCCGTGCCCTGGGCCACGGCCATGAAGGAGCCCATGCCCAGTTTGGCGACCTCTTTGGGACCCAGCACCTCGACCTTGATGTTGCGCAGCTTGCCCAGCTCCCTGGCGGCGCCGGCCAGCAGGGTCGGCGTGGCGTGGTTGGACGGCCGGTTGGCCCATTCCTTGGCGAATTCCAGGCCTTTGACCAGCGCCACGCCCTTGTCCAGGCCGGCCTTGGCCGCCTTGGCGTTCGCGGCGTCGCCCACGGCCAGCAGCACGCGCTGCAGCTTCGAAGGGCTGGCCTTGGATTTGGTCGTGGTGTACACGTAAGCCACTTCGCTACAGGCCGTCACGGCGGCGCGAACGGCCTCGGCCTGCAGCCCGTCCAGCAGGTCCAGGCACAGCACCAGGCGCTGCGTGTTGCCGTTCTTCACGGCACCCAGGGCCGCGCCCACGGCCGTGCGGATATTTTTGGGGCTGGCATCACCCACCCCCGCCAGCACCAGGCGCGTGGCGGCGATGCCGGGTGCCCGGTAGGCGGCCAGCAGCTTGCCCGGCTTGGCCTCGAAGTCGCCGGACTTGATGGCCAGCGCCGTGAGCGCCGAAAGCGGGTCGCTGCCGACGCCCCCGCCCTGGGGGACCAGCACAAGCAGTGCGTCGGTTTTTTCACTGCAAATGCGGGCGCGGGTCAGTGTTTTGAGTTCAAAGTCCATAATTCAGGGTCTGGTGGTTAAACCAAAGTAAAACAAAAAATAAAACAAACGCAGATATTTCAGTCAATGTTATTCCAATCTTCGATTCGCAAAGAGCTGGCGCGCAGTTTCGGGGCCACGCTGGTGGTGTTGGTCACCATCGTGATGACCATTGTGCTGATCCGCACGCTGGGCCAGGCCTCGCGCGGTTTCATCAATCCGCAGGACGTGATGCTCTTCATGGCCTACTCCGCGCTGGGCCGCCTGCCGACCATCCTCACGCTGTCGCTCTTCATCGCCATGGTCAGCACCCTCTCGCGCATGTACCGCGACAGCGAGATGGTGGTGTGGTTCACCAGCGGCCAGGGGCTGGCCGGTTTTCTGCGGCCGCTTTTCCGTTTTTCCTGGCCGGTGCTGCTGGTGATCACGCTGATGGCGCTGTTTGTCTGGCCCTGGACCAACCAGCAGACCAAGGACATGCAAAGCCGCTACGAGCAACGCGGCGACATCGACCGCATCGCCCCCGGCCAGTTCCAGGAGTCCTCCAGCGGCAACCGGGTGTTCTTCATAGACCGCGAACTGGCGGGCGCGCGGGCCAGCAACAATGTGTTCATCGCCGCCACCGAAAAAGGCAAAAGCTCCATCACCACCGCGCGTTCCGGCCGCATCGAGGTGCTGAACGACGCCCAGTTCCTCATGCTCGAGAACGGGCAACGCCTGGAAAACGTGATCGGCCAGCCGGCGCTCAAGATCAGCGACTTCGAGGAATACGGCACCAAGACCGGCGACTCGAATCCACTCGCTGAAAACGCACCCGAAGCCAAGCTGCTGTCCACCCGCTCGCTCATCAAGGCGCCCACGCGCGGCAACCTCAGCGAACTGGCCTGGCGCATCGGGCTGGCGCTGGCAGCCATCAACTTCGTCGTGCTGGCCGTGGCCCTGGCCAGCGTGAACCCGCGCGGCGGGCGCAGCGGCAACATGATTTTTGTGCTGCTGACCTTCGTGGTCTACAACAACCTCGTCAACCTCGGGCAAAGCTGGATTTTTGTGGGCCTCATCAGCTTCAGCAACTTCCTGCTGGCCCTGCACGGCGGCGTGCTGCTGCTGGGCCTGGCCTGGCTGTCCAAGCGGCAGTTCAACTGGGTGCTCAGGCCCGCCCGGCGCATCCGGCGCCAGCCGATGGCCGTGCGCAACTCCGAAAGCCAGCAAGCATGAAAACCATACGCCGCCTGATTTACGGGGAAGTGCTGGCGGCCATCGCCCTGGTGGCCCTGGGCTTTCTGGCCCTGTTCTTCTTTTTCGACCTGGTCGATGAACTGCAGTACCTCGGCAAAAGCAACGGCATCAACGCCGGCGAGATCTACCAGATCCGCCATGCGCTGCTGTATGTGGGCCTGCTGGTGCCCAACCACCTTTACGAGCTGCTGCCCATTTCGGTGCTGATAGGCACGATTTTTGTCATGGCGCGGCTGGCCCAAAGTTCGGAATACACCATTTTGCGAACCAGCGGCCTGGGCCCCTGGCGCGCGCTCAAGCTGCTGCTGGTCCTGGGCGCGCTGTTTGTGGTGTTCAGCTTCGTGGTGGGCGACTACGTGGCGCCCGCCAGCGAGCGAGCCGCGCAACTGCTCAAGGCGCGCTACCAGAGCAAGATCACCATAGGCCAGACCGGCGCCTGGCTCAAGGAAAAGCAGGCCTACAACACCTACGTGGTCAATGTGAAAGCCCTCACCCCCGACAACGAAATGCAGGGCGTGCAGGTGTTTGAGTTCAATAACAAGGGGCTGATCGTCTCCACCACCCAGGCGCCGCTGGCGACCTTTGCCGCCGGCGATGCCTGGCAGCTGCAGCAGGCCACGCGCGCGGAATTCGAGGTCAGCGGCGCACCCAGCGCCGCCAGGCCGCAGGAGAGCGCCAAGGTCAACCGGGTGGTGCTGGAGACCTTCCGCTGGCCCACTGAAATCAGCGCCGAAATGGTCTCGGTGGCGCTGCTCAAGCCCGAGCGCATGGGCACCATAGACCTCTTCAACTACGTGCGCCACCTGGACGCCAACGGCCAGACGGCCCAGCGCTATGAAATCGAGTTCTGGAAAAAGGTGTTCTACCCGCTCAGCTGCCTGGTGATGGTGATCCTGGCCCTGCCCTTTGCCTACCTGCACTTTCGCTCCGGCGGCATCGCGGGTTATGTGTTTGCCGGGGTCATGATAGGTATCAGCTTCTTCCTGCTCAACAACGTGTTCGGCTACATCGGCAACCTGCGCAACTGGATGCCCTGGCTGGCGGCCGCCACGCCCGGCCTGCTCTACATGGCTGTCTCGCTGGGCGCTTTCGGCTGGCTGGTGCTGCGGCGCTAGGCACAGACACGAATGGCGATGGCGACCACGGCAGCACAGCCCCGCGGCATCATCCTGCTGGCCCACGGCTCGCGCGACCCGCTGTGGCGCGCGCCCATAGAGGCTGTGGCCGCGCAGGTGCGCGTCAGCGCGCCCGGCACGTCCGTGCTCTGCGCCTACCTGGAGCTTTGCCCACCCACCCTGCCTGAGGCCGCGGCGGAACTCGCCGCCGGCGGCGCACGCGCCATCAGGGTGTTTCCGCTGTTCTTCGGCGTGGGCAAACATGCCCGGGAGGACTTGCCGAGGCTGGTCGCGCAAGTCCAGGCCAGCCATCCCGGCATCGCCGTGGAACTGCTGCCCACCGCCGGCGAATACCCCGAACTCACAGCCCTGATGGCCAGCATCGCGCTGGGCTAAGGCTTGGCCGGCGCGGCGGCAAACAGGCTGCCAGCCGTCTCTATAGCGGTATACGGGCATAATAAAGTCAATAATTAGCCTGAATTCGATATGAACCTTCACCAATTCCGATTTGTCCAGGAGGCCGTACGGCGCAACCTGAACCTCACCGAGACCGCCAAGGCCCTGCATACCTCGCAGCCCGGCGTTTCCAAGGCCATCATCGAACTCGAGGAAGAACTGGGCGTGGAAATCTTCGCGCGGCACGGCAAGCGCCTCAAGCGCGTCACTGAGCCCGGCGAGCATGTGCTCAAAAGCATAGAGCTCATCATGCGCGAGGTCGGCAACCTGCGCCGCATCGGCGAGCAGTTCTCGGCCCAGGACAGCGGCACGCTGTCCATCGCCACCACGCACACCCAGGCCCGCTATGTGCTGCCGCAGCCGGTGGCCAAACTGCGCGAGGCCTTTCCCAAAGTCAACGTCAGCCTGCACCAGGGCTCGCCCGACCAGGTGGCGCGCATGGTGCTCGACGAGGTCGCCGAAATCGGCATCGCCACCGAGTCACTGACGCAGTACGACGACCTCGTCACCCTGCCCTGCTACGAATGGCAGCACATGCTGGTGATCCCCGTGGACCATCCGCTGGCGAAAAAAGAAAACATTTCGCTGGAAGACCTGGCCGAAGAACCGCTGATCACCTACCACCCGTCCTTCACCGGCCGCACCAAGATAGACCTGGCTTTTGCCGCCAAGCGCCTGCAGCCGCGCATCGCGCTGGAGGCCATCGACTCCGACGTCATCAAGACCTATGTGCGCCTGGGCCTGGGCGTGGGCATCGTGGCCGAAATGGCGATCAAGGAAGACGGCACCAACAGCGACCTGATCGCCATCCCGGCCGGCCCGCTGTTCGGCATCAACGTGGCCCGCGTGGCGTTCAAGCGCAGCGCCTACCTGCGCAACTTTGTCTACAAATTCGCCGAATTGCTCAGCGACAAGCTGGACCGCGCCCTGATCACCAAGGCAATGGCCGGCCGCGTCAACGATTACGAGATTTGATCCACCCTCGAAGCGCCCCCGCAGCTATGACCACCACCCTCGAACGCACCCCCACGCTACAAACCAAATTGCCCGCCGTAGGCACCACGATATTCACGGTCATGTCCACCTTGGCCGCCGAAAAAGGCGCCGTCAACCTGGGCCAGGGTTTCCCTGACTTTGAATGCGACCCGCAGCTGGTCAATGCCGTCACCGACGCCATGACTAAAGGCCTGAACCAGTACCCGCCCATGACGGGCGTGCCGGTGCTGCGCGAGGCCATCTCGGCCAAGGTGGCCAGGCTCTACGGCCATCGTTACGACGCCAATAGCGAGATCACCATCACCGCCGGCGCGACGCAGGCCATCATCACCATCATCCTGGCGGTGGTCCATCCCGGCGATGAGGTCATCGTGCTGGAGCCCTGCTACGACAGTTACGTGCCCAATATCGAGCTGGCCGGCGGCAAGGTCGTGCGAGTGCCGCTGACACCCGGCACCTTCCGCCCCGACTTCGGCAAGATCGCCGCGGCCATCACGCCGCGCACGCGCGCCATCATCGTCAACTCGCCGCACAACCCCAGCGCCACGGTCTGGAGCGAAGCCGACATGCTCGCGCTGCAGGAGCTGCTGGCGCCCACCGAGGTGCTGCTGATCAGCGACGAGGTCTACGAGCACATGGTGTTCGACGCGGCCCAGGGCCGCATCCACCAGAGCGCGGCGCGCTTCCCGGGCCTGGCCGCGCGCGCCTTTATCGTGAGCAGCTTCGGCAAGACCTATCACGTCACCGGCTGGAAGGTCGGCTACGTGGCCGCGCCCGCCGCGCTGACGGCCGAATTCCGCAAGGTGCACCAGTTCAATGTCTTCACGGTCAACACGCCGGTCCAGCATGGCCTGGCCGCCTACATGGCCGACGAGCAGCCCTACCTGGGCCTGCCGGCCTTCTACCAGCGCAAGCGCGACCTGTTCCGTGAGGGCCTGGCCAAAACCCGCTTCAAGCTGCTGCCCAGCGAAGGCAGTTACTTCCAGTGCGTGGACATCTCCGAGGTCAGCGACCTCGATGAAGCCGAATTCTGCAAGTGGCTGACCACCGAGATCGGCGTCGCGGCCATTCCGCTGTCGGCTTTTTACGGCAACGGCTTCGACCAGCGTGTGGTGCGCTTTTGCTTCGCCAAAAAGGACGAAACCCTGAACACTGCGCTGCAGCGACTCGCCAGGCTGTAGGCCAAGGCTGTCAGCATTGACCGACGGTTGGACAGGCCCCCCTCCTGCTTGATCAGGCCGGGGCCCGGGCAAGAATCAAGGCACACACATAACTAGGAGTGCCTCCAAATGTCCCTATCGCTCATCCTGCTGATTGTCCTGATCCTGATCCTGGTCGGCGCCCTGCCCACCTGGGGCCACAGCCGCAGCTGGGGCTACGGGCCCAGCGGCGGCCTTGGCTTGGTCGTGCTGATCCTCATCATCCTGCTGCTGATGGGTCGTATCTAGCCACGCGGTTTCACCAGGAAAAATGGCCTTGCAATGCAAGGCCATTTTTTATGCGCCTGGAAAGCCTGGCCTCAACTATTCAGTTGAGCCCAGGCCTTTTCCAACCTCTTGATGCTGACCGGTTGCGGCGTGCGCAGCTCCTGCGCAAAAAAGCTCACGCGCAATTCCTCCAGCAGCCAGCGGAACTCCTGCATGCGCGCGTCGACCGCGCCCTTGCGTTCGGCCACCAGGCGCCAGTAGCGCTGTTCCTGCGGCCGCAGTTCAGCCAGGCGCGCGGCGTCGCGTGCCGGGTCGGCGCGCCATTTTTCCAGCCGCAAGGTGATGGCTTTGAGGTAGCGCGCGAAATGCTGCAGTTGCGCATAAGGCGTGACCGCCAGAAAACGCTTGGGCACCAGGCGCTGCAGTTGCTGGGCGGCGTCGGCCGCGGCTTCGGCGGCGTTTTTGCTGTCCTTGATCTTGCGCTGGGCCGCGGCGAATTCGGTGAGAATGCCCGCGGCCAGCCGGGCGACCTCGCTGGCAATCAGGGTCAGGCGGCCCCGGCCGTCTTCGATGCGCTTCTTGAATTCGCCCTCGCTGGTGGGCAACGGATCGAGCAGGAAGGCACGGTCCAGCGCGACCTCGATGATCTGCTCACGCAGTTCCTCGAGCGTGCCGCCGCCGGAGTTATCGGCCGCACGGCCCACCAGCATGTAGGCCGTGGCCATCTTCTGCAGCTCGGGCAGGTTCTTCTCGAGGTATTTGAGCGCGTCCTTGATCTGCAGCGCAAACAGCCGGCGCAGGCCGGCACGGTGTTTTGCGGCCGCCGCATCGGGTTCGTCGAACACCTCTATGGTGACCGCGTCGCCCAGGTCAATCAGCGCCGGAAAGCCTATCAAGGTCTGCGAGCCCTTGCGGATTTCCATGAGCTCGGGCAATTCGCCAAAACTCCAGCCTGTGTAGCGCTCCGCCACCTTGACCGCCGGTTTTTCCGCCGCTGCCGGAGCGCCGGGCTTGCCGGCAGGGGGAGTCTTGCCTGGATGGGCGGCCGGCTCGGGTGCTTTCGCGAGGTTCTTGAGCCCCGCCAGCGCCTGGAAGGCGCCGCGCGCCTGCGAGCCCAGTTCGCCCTTGAGCGCGCCCAGGTTGCGGCCCGCGCCCAGCTGGCGGCCGTGCTCGTCGACCACGCGGAAGTTCATGAACAGATGCGGCGGCAGCATGTCCAGCTTCATGTCGTTGCGCTTGATGTCCAGCGAGGTCGCGTCGCGCACCAGCTTGAGCACCGCGTCCGTGAGCGAACCGCTGCCGAAGACTTCGGGCTGCAGCAGCTGCTCCGTCATGCGCGCCGCGGTCTCGGGCAGCGGCACTAGGCGCGAGCGCGGGCGCTGGTGCAGTGTCTTGATCAGCGCCTGGACCTTGTCCTTGAGCATGCCCGGCACCAGCCACTCGCAGCGCTCCTCATTGACCTGGTTGAGCGCGAACAGCGGCACGTCCACGGTCACGCCGTCGCGCGCGTCGCCGGGCTCGTGCAGGTAGGTCACCAAGCAATCCACCCCACCCATGCGCAAGGTTTTGGGGAAAGACTGGGTGGTGATGCCGGCCGCTTCGTGGCGCATCAGTTCTTCGCGGGTCAGCAGCAGGAGCTGCGGCTGCTTTTTCGACTCTTCCTTGTACCAGTGCTCGCAGCCCGCGCCGCTGTGCACGTCGGCCGGCAATTGCTGGTCGTAAAAGGCGTAGATCAGTTCCTCATCGACCAGCACATCCTGGCGCCTGGCCTTGTGTTCCAGGTCCTGCACCTGCTGGATCAGCTTCTGGTTGGCCGCCAAAAAAGGCAGCCTGGTGTCCCAGTTACCGGCGACCAGTGCCTCGCGGATAAAGATCTCTCGCGCCGTGACCGGGTCGACCCGGCCGAAGTTGACGCGCCGCCCGTTGTAAACCACCAGGCCGTACAGCGTGGCGCGCTCCAGCGCCGTGACCTGGGCGGCCTTTTTCTCCCAGTGCGGGTCCAGCAGCTGTCTGGACAAAAGATGGCCGGCCACCTGCTCTATCCAGGCCGGGTCTATATTGGCGATGCCGCGGCCGAATAGGCGCGTGGTTTCCACCAGTTCGGCCGCCACGATCCAGCGGCCCGGTTTTTTGCTCAGGCGCGCACCGGGATGGCGGTAAAACTTGATGCCACGCGCACCCAGGTACCAGTCTTCCTCGTCGCTCTTGCAGCCTATATTGCCCAGCAGGCCGCACAGCATGGACAGGTGCAATTGCTCATAGCTGGCGGGCTTGTCATTGAGCACCCATTTCTGTTCACCCACCACTGTATGCAGCTGCGAATGGATGTCGCGCCATTCACGCACACGGCGCACGTTGACGTAGTTCTCGCGCAGCAGGTTTTCATACTGGCGATTCGAGAGCTTGTGCTGGGGGCCTTCGGCCCGCAGCACGGGTGCTGTTTCAGGAGGCGTCACGCGACCGCGCGACGCGCCATGGCCGCCGCGCGCATCGCCCAGCCATTTCCAGAGCTTGAGGTAGCCGCTGAACTCGCTTTTTTCGTCGTCGAACTTGGCGTGCTGCTGGTCGGCCTGGGCCTGCTTGTCCATGGGCCGGTCGCGCACGTCCTGCACGCTGAGCGCACTGGCGATCACCAGCACCTCGTCCAGCGCATTGCGGTCCCTGGCTTCGAGGATCATGCGGCCCACACGCGGGTCCAGCGGCAGCTTGGCCAGCGTGCGGCCCACGGGCGTGAGTTCGTTGTCCTCGTCCACGGCGCCGAGCTCGGCCAGCAGCTGGTAGCCGTCGGCAATGGCGCGGCGCTGCGGCGGCTCAATGAAAGCGAATTCCTCGACATTGCCCAGGTGCAGCGCCTTCATGCGCAGAATCACCGAAGCCAGCGAGCTGCGCAGGATTTCCGGGTCGGTAAAGGGCTGGCGGCCCTGAAAGTCCTTCTCGTCGTAAAGGCGTATGCAGATGCCGTCGGCCACGCGGCCGCAGCGGCCGGCGCGCTGGTTGGCCGCCGCTTGCGACACCGGCTCCACCATCAGTTGCTCGACCTTGTTGCGAAAGCTGTAGCGCTTGACGCGCGCGGTGCCGGCATCGATCACATAGCGGATGCCGGGCACGGTCAGCGAGGTTTCGGCCACGTTGGTCGCCAGCACGATGCGCCGGCCGCTGTGGCCGTCAAAAATCCGGTCCTGCTCGGCCTGGCTCAGGCGCGCGAACAGCGGCAGCACCTCGGCATTGCGCGTCAGCGGCTGGTGCGCCAGGTGCTTGCGCAAATGGTCGGCCGCCTCGCGGATTTCGCGCTCGCCCGGCAGGAACACCAGGATGTCGCCCGCGCTGTGCGGGCTCAGCCAGAGCTCGTCGACCGCGTCGGCGATCGCGTCGTTGAGGTCGTGCTCGCGCGACTCTTCAAACGGGCGGTAGCGCTGTTCGACCGGAAACATGCGGCCGGAAACCATGATGACCGGCGCAGGGCCTTTGGCCGAGGCAAAGTAATCGGCAAAGCGCTGGGCATCAATCGTCGCCGACGTGATGACCACCTTGAGGTCGGGCCGGCGCGGCAGCAGTTGGCGCAAATAGCCCAGCAGGAAGTCGATATTCAGGCTGCGTTCGTGGGCCTCGTCGATGATGATGGTGTCGTAGGCCTTCAGCAGCGGGTCCGTCTGCGTCTCGGCCAGCAAAATGCCATCGGTCATCAGCTTGACCGAGGCATCGCGCGAGAGCCGGTCCTGGAAGCGCACCTTGTAGCCCACCACCTCGCCCAGCGGTGTCTTGAGTTCTTCGGCGATGCGCTTGGCCACGCTGGAGGCGGCGATGCGGCGCGGCTGGGTGTGGCCTATGAGCCGGCCCTGCCCCGGCGGGTAGTTGAGCTTGCCGCGGCCCATGGCCAGCGCGATCTTGGGCAGCTGAGTGGTCTTGCCCGAGCCGGTCTCGCCGCAGACGATGACGACCTGGTGGGCCGCCATCGCGGCGGTGATCTCATCGCGCTTGCCGGAGACGGGCAGCGATTCGGGAAAGGTGATGGTCAGGGGAGTCAAAGCAGGGGACAAAGGGAAGAGCCGTAAGGAATGCGCGGGGCCGGGACGGCCAAAGCCGCCAATTATCGGCGCTTCCGCAAAGCCCCGCGTGCCGAGGCTGTGCCGGCTCAGGCCGCCAGCACCGGCATGTCGACGATTTCCCCGCTGCCCTCGTCAAACCAGGCAATGCGGCTGGGATAACCCAGCGCCGCGCGCGACATGCCGCGCCCCAGTCCCACCGCCGAGGAGGCGCGCGCATCGGTTTTGGACACCCGCAGCACGCCCAGGCCGACCTCCGCCGCCCAGGGCGTCTGCTGGCCGGCTACCGTGCCGACGTCCAGGCTGGTGTTGAGCGTCACGGTGCGCGTCAGCGCGGCCTGCACGCGGCGCGCCAGGTGGATCAGGTCGCCGCTGTCGTGGCAGTTGCGCATCAGCAGCAAAAAGCCGTCCTCGCCCAGGCGCCCCATCTCCACATGGGCCGGCACGGTGCGCCGCAGCCGCCCGGCGCAGACAAACAGCGCATGGTTGACGGCAGCCAGGCCATAGAGCTTTTCCAGCACATAGAGGTTGGCGAGGGAAACCACGATCACGCCCATCGGCACCGGCTTGTCGCGGTAATCCCTGAAAGCCCCGTTCAACATATTGTTGGTTTCGCTGTTGGAGCGCATGCGGGTGACGGGGTCATAGCTGGGGCCGTAGGCCATGGCCTGGTTCAGCTCGATCAGGTAGGAATAGCGTATCCACAGCACCGACGCCATGGTGGCCAGGTAGGCCGTGCCCGCCAGCGCGGCGACGGCGTGGGCCTGCCAGGGCACATGGGCACGGTCCAGCGCCGCCCAACTCAGGCCCACGATGGCCACCAGCATGAAAACCACGCCCGCCACCGCCACCCAGGCCAGGCGGTCACCGCGCAGGGCGCTGCGCAGGCTCAGGGCCAGGGCCACAAAACCCATCAGCGCGGCTGCGGCCAGGCTCAGCATCAGGGACTGCTGCGGACTCACGGCCCAGCCCAGCCCGATGACCAGCACGGCAACGCCCGCCAGCAGCAGCAAGGCGCGCCGCTGGGACGAGGGGCTGCGCAAAATGCCCAGGATGGAGAACAGCAGGTAGGCCAGCAAAACCGACACCAGGCTGGCCACATGGGCCAGGAAACGGTCCTGCGTGTCGGCGTCGCCTATCGGCAGGACGCCCAGAAAGGCCACCACAAAAAAGGTCGAGGCCAGGGCCGAGGCGGCGGCATTGACGGCAATGCGCCGCAGGGACCGGATGTAGGCAAACACCGAACCGGCCAGCATCAGGCCGGCCGACCCGAAGTAGCAGCCCCAGAACCCGATCGCATATTTATCCATGACCCCCTGACCATAACCTGCCGCACCTTCTTCGCCAAGCACTAAAAGACGCAACGCCGGCCACCATGGACCTCCCCGGGCCGGCCGCGTCTCCCTTACACTCACTGGACTTTTTCGTTTGCCGGGAAATTGCGGGGAGAAGCAGCGCCGGGAAGCAGTGCCTTGCCCTGCGGCCGCCCCGCCCCCGGCTGCTCCCGCCCTGCCCTTTACGACCCGAAAGCGCGCCCATGTCCGCCGTCTTCAATTTCACCTTTGTGCCCTGGTTCCGCTCGGTCGCACCCTACATCCACACGCACCGCGGCAAGACCTTTGTGGTGGGCCTGGCCGGTGAAGCCATCGCCGCCGGCAAGCTGCAGCACATCGCCCAGGACCTGGCGCTGATCCAGAGCATGGGCGTGAAGATCGTGCTGGTGCACGGATTTCGCCCGCAGGTCAACGAACAGCTCAAGGCCAAGGGCCATACGGCCAAGTACTCACACGGCATGCGCATCACCGATGAGGTCGCCCTGGACAGCGCCCAGGAGGCCGCCGGCCAGCTGCGTTATGAAATCGAGGCGGCTTTCAGCCAGGGCCTGCCCAACACCCCCATGGCCGGCTCCACGGTACGGGTGATTTCGGGCAACTTCATCACCGCGCGCCCGGTCGGCATCCTGGACGGCGTGGACTTCAAGCACTCGGGCCTGGTGCGCAAGGTGGACACCGCCGCCATAGGCCGGGTGCTGGATTTCGGCGCCATGGTGCTGCTCTCGCCCTTCGGCTTCTCACCCACCGGCGAGGCCTTCAACCTGACCATGGAAGAGGTCGCCACCTCGGTGGCCATCGCCATGCAGGCCGACAAGCTGATCTTCCTGACCGAAATCCCGGGCATACGCATACACCACGACCAGCCCGAAAGCGAAGACAACCCCATAGACACCGAGCTGCCGCTGGCCGCCGCCGAAAAGCTGCTGGCCACCCTGCCCAACGGCGAGCGCCCCACCGACACCGGCTTTTACCTGCAGCACTGCGTCAAGGCCTGCAAAGCCGGCGTGGAGCGCAGCCACATCCTGCCCTTTGCGGTGGACGGCTCGCTGCTGCTGGAAATCTATGTGCACGACGGCATAGGCACCATGGTGGTCGATGAGAAACTCGAAGAGCTGCGCGAAGCCACCGGGGACGACGTGGGCGGCATCCTGCAGCTGATAGAGCCTTTTGAAAACGACGGCACCCTGGTCAAGCGCAGCCGCACCGAGATCGAGCGCGACGCCGCCAACTACAGCATCATCGAGCACGACGGCGTGATCTTCGCCTGCGCGGCGCTCTACCCCTACCCGGAAGCCAAAACGGCGGAAATGGCGGCGCTCACCGTCTCGCCGCAAAGCCAGGGCCAGGGCGACGGCGAAAAAATCCTGAAACGCATAGAGCAGCGCGCCCGCGCCGCCGGCCTGCAAAGCATTTTTGTGCTGACCACCCGCACCATGCACTGGTTCATCAAGCGCGGTTTTGTGCAGGTGGACCCGGACTGGCTGCCCGAAGGCCGCAAGCGCAAATACAACTGGGACCGCAAGAGCCAGGTGCTGGTCAAGAAGCTGTCCTGACCCGGCCGGGGTTTCCCTCGCAGGGATTTTTCTTTAGCATCGGGTCAATCCCCCCTTCACACAGGACTTCTCCATGCTCCAAATGCGACCCAACTGCGAATGCTGCAACAAGGACTTGCCCAACGAGTCGGCCGAGGCGCGCATCTGCACCTTTGAATGCACGTTTTGCGCCGACTGCGCCGACACCCGGCTCAAGGGCGTCTGCCCCAACTGCGGCGGCGGCTTCACCGTGCGGCCCAGCCGCCCCGAGCGCCTTCTCGCGAAATACCCGCCTTCGACCGAGCGCGTCTACAAGCCAGAAGGCTGCGGAGCGGCAGCCGCATGAACACCACCACCCTGCTGCTGTTTTCCGTCGTCGCGCTGGTGGCCATCGCCACGCCCGGCCCCACGGTGCTGCTGGCGCTGGCCAACGGCTCGCGCTACGGCGTGCGCCGCTCTGTGCCCGGCATGCTGGGCGCGGTGGTTTCCGATTTTGTGCTGGTGGGCGCGGTGGCCCTGGGCCTGGGCGCGCTGCTGGCCGCCTCCGAGTTCTGGTTTTCGGTGCTCAAGTGGGCCGGCGCGGCCTACCTGGCCTGGCTGGGCCTGCGCCTGCTGCGCTCGCGCGGTGGGTTTGAGATTCCCACCGAAGGCGCCGCCGGCACGCAGCACGGCGGCCGGGCGATTTTCATGAAATCCTTCCTGGTGGCGGTGACCAATCCCAAGGGCTACCTGTTCTGCTCGGCCCTGCTGCCGCAGTTCATCGACCCGGCGGCCGCCCAGGCGCCCCAGTACCTCGCGATTGCGCTGGTGTTCGCGGGCATCGATTTTTCCGTGATGTTGGGCTACGCCTTTGTGGGCGCGCGGGCGATACGCCTGCTCAAGGCCTCGGCCACGCGCTGGATAGACCGCGCCTGCGGCGGCGCGCTGCTGGCGCTGGCGGGTTCTCTGGCGTTTTACCGGCGCGCCAACAGCTAGGTTTGCAGCGCCGGCGGGAGCATACGCGTGACGGACCCGGTACTGCCCTACCGTGACCGCGTCCATGCCGGGCGCCTGCTGGCCGGCGCCCTGGCGGCTTACCGCGGCCGCCCCGGCCTGCTGGTGCTGGCCCTGCCGCGCGGCGGCGTGGCCGTGGGGCGCGAGGTGGCCCGGGAACTCGAAGCGCCGCTGGACGTCTTTGTGGTGCGCAAGCTCGGTTATCCGGGGCATGAGGAATACGCCATGGGCGCCATCGCCAGCGGCGGTGTGCGGGTGATGATGAACCCGCCGCCCGGCGCGGCGCCACAGCCGCAGGCCGTGGCCGCCGTTCTGGCCCGGGAAGAAGCCGAATTGCTGCGCCGTGAGCAGCTCTACCGCCAGCAGCGCCCGGCGCCCGCCATCGCGGGCCGCAGCGTCATCGTGGTGGACGACGGCCTGGCCACAGGCGCCACCCTGCGCGCGGCCGTGCTGGCGATACGGCAGCAGCAGCCGGCGCAGCTGGTGGTGGCCGTGCCGGTCGGTTCCGGGCAAGGGTGCAGCGAACTGGAAGACCAGGGCACGGAAGTCGTCTGCCCGGCCCGCCTGGACTATTTCGGCGCCGTGAGCCAGTGGTATGTGGACTTTCCCCAGGCCACGGACGAAGAGGTGCGGCAGTTGCTGGACGATGCGCACCGGGAGCACGCGCGGCAAGCCGGCCGGCCTCAATGAAAGTCGCGGCTGGAGGTTCCCAGCCGCCCCAGCAGCGGCGTCAAGTCTTCCAGCCGCCGCGCCACCAGGTTGCGCACCGCGCCATAGCCCTTGGCGGTGCCGCTTTCCTCGCTGCGCTGCCACACCCCGTAGACCGCCAGCAAACGTGAATGCAGCAGCTCGGCGCGCTGCGCTTCGCGCAGCGACTTCCAGACGATCACATTGACCGGCCCGGTTTCGTCCTCCAGCGTGACGAAGATGGTGCCCTTGGCGGTTTGCGGCTGCTGGCGCACGGTGACGATGCCGCAGCCCGCCGCTTCCTCGCCGTCGGGCAAGGCATTGAGTTCGCTGGCGCTCAGCAGGCCCTTGCGCGCCAGCCGCTCGCGCAGCAGCGCGACCGGGTGGCGCCGCAGCGTGAGGCCGGTGGCCCGGTAGTCGAACAGGATGTTTTCGCCTTCGGGCGTATCGGGCAGCACCAGCGGCGTTTCATGCGTGGGCACGGACTTGAGCAGGCGCGGCGCCGGCTTGATGGCCGAGGCCTCCCATACCTGCTGGCGCCTGTGGCCCGACAGCGGCAGCAAGGCATCGGCGGCGGCCAGCGCGTTGATTTCGAGCGTGCCCAGTTGCGCCCGTGACACCAGGTCTTCGGTCGAGTTGAAAGGGGTTTGCGCCCGCGCCGCCACCAGGCGCAGGGCCGCGTCCTCGCGCAGGCCGGCCACCAGGCGCAGGCCCAGGCGCACCGCCGGCTGCGTGCCGGCCGGCAGCACGCCGTCCGGCTCCAGCATGCAGTCCCAGTGGCTGTGCATCACGTCCACGGCGCGCACCTCCACGCCGTGGCGCACGGCGTCCTGCACCAGCTGCGAGGGCGTGTAAAACCCCATGGGTTGCGAGTTGACCATGGCCGCCAGGAAACAGGCCGGCTCATGGCACTTGAACCAGCAGCTCACATACACCAGCTTGGCAAAGCTGGCGGCATGGCTTTCGGGAAAACCGTAGTCGCCGAAGCCCAGGATCTGGCTGAAGATGCGTTCGGCGAATTCAGCGCTATAGCCGTTCCTGACCATGGCCTGGACCAGGCGGCCGTGAAAACGCTCCACCCCGCCCTTGCGCTTCCAGGCCGCCATGGAGCGGCGCAGGTCGTCGGCCTCGCCGGGCGTGAAGTCGGCGGCGATCATCGCGATCTGCATCACCTGCTCCTGGAAGATGGGGATGCCCAGCGTGCGCTCCAGGGCCGGGTTGAGCGCCGGGTATTCGGGGGTGATGGTTTCCCCGCGCCTCTGGGCTTCGCGGTTCTTCAGGTAGGGATGGACCATGCCGCCCTGGATGGGCCCGGGCCGCACGATGGCGACCTCGACCACCAGGTCGTAGTAGCTGCGCGGCTGCAGCCGCGGCAGCATGGACATCTGGGCGCGGCTCTCGATCTGGAACACGCCCACCGTGTCGGCCGCGCAGATCATGTCGTAGGTTTTCTCGTCGGGCTTGACCTCGTGCATTTGCAGCGTGGTGCCGCGCACCTGGTTCACCAGCGCCAGGCAGCGCCGTATGGCCGACAGCATGCCCAGCGCCAGCACGTCGACCTTGAGCAGGCCCATGGCTTCGAGGTCGTCCTTGTCCCACTGGATGATGCGACGCTCCTCCATGGAGGCCGGCTGTACCGGCACCAGCCGCGTGAGCTTGCCCTGCGTGAGCACAAAGCCGCCCACATGCTGGCTCAGGTGGCGCGGAAAACCGATCAGCTGCGCCGACAGGTCCAGCCACTGCAGCACCGGCCCTTCCCTGCCCGCCAGGCCGGCCTGGCGGATTTTTTCCCGCAGCACCTCGCTGCCGTCAAACCAAAAATGCTCCTTGGCGAACTGGTCTATCAGTTCCGGCTCCATGGCCAGCGCCTTGCCGACGTCGCGGATCGCGCTGCGCGGGCGGTAGCTGATGATGGTGGCGGCAATCGCGGCGCGGTCGTGGCCGTATTTGCGGTAGATGTACTGGATGACCTCCTCGCGCCGCTCATGCTCGAAGTCCACGTCGATGTCGGGCGGCTCGCGGCGCTCGCGGCTGATGAAGCGCTCGAACAGCAGCTTGCTTTCCGCCGGGTTGACGGCCGTGACGCCCAGGCAGAAACACACCACCGAGTTGGCCGCCGAGCCGCGCCCCTGGCACAGGATGCCTTCCTGCCTCGCAAAGCGCACGATGTCGTGCACGGTGATGAAGAACATCTCGTATTCCAGCTCTTCGATCAGGGCCAGCTCGAAGCCCAGCTGCTTCCTGACCTTGCGCGGAATGCCCTGCGGATAGCGTGTGTGGGCGCCTTGCCAGCTCAGCCGCCTGAGCCAGCGCGCCGGCGTTTCGGCCGGCGGCACCATGTCATCCCGGGGGTAGCGGTAGAGGTCGCGGATCTCGTCAAGGCTGAAATTGCAGCGTGCCGCCACCACCAGCGTGGCGCGCAGCAGCGCGGCCGGGTAGATGCCGGCCAGCCGCATGCGCGGACGCAGGTGCGCCTCGGCATTGGCCTGCAGCGCAAAGCCGCACTCATGCACCGGCCGGCCCAGCTTGATGGCCGTCATCACGTCGTGCAGCGGCTTGCGCGAGCGCTTGTGCATCAGCACATTGCCGGCCGCCACCAGGCCTATGCCGGTGCGCGCCGCCACCTCCTGCAGCTGCTGCAGGCGCAGCGCGTCGTCCAGGCCCTGCTGCAGCTCGACGGCCAGCCAGGCGGCCGTCCCGAACAGCCGCAGCGCCCAAGCGGCGTGCGCGCCCAGCGCCTGCGCATTGATGGCCTCGGGCAGGGGCGAGAGCAGGATTTCACAATCGGCCAGCCGCGAAAAATCGGTCTCGTCCAGCGCGACGCGGTAGCTGCCCTTCTCGACCTCGTCGCCGGCCCGGCGTGCCTCGGTGATGAACTCGCACAGGTTGCCCCAGCCCGCCGCATTGTGGGGCAGCACCACCAGCCTGAAGGCATCAGCGGCCTGCACCAGGAATTCGGCCCCCGGCAGCAGCTTGAGCCCGTGCGCCCGGGCCGCCTCATGCGCCTTCACGACACCGGCGACCGAACATTCGTCGGTGACGGCCAGCGCCTTGTAGCCCAGCTCGGCCGCCCGCTCGGCCAGCTCGTCGGCATGCGAGGCGCCGCGCTGGAAGCTGAAGTTGCTCAGGGCATGCAGCTCGGCGTAATCGGGCAGCGCGTGGGCGGACATGGCGGCGGGTCTCAGGCAAAAAAACCGTGCAAATACCAGGCGCGCTGCCGCGCGCCCTCGGGCGTCGCACCCAGGCGCTCGCTGTAAATCCAGAGCAGGCCGCCCTGCTGGCTGCGGTAAATGAAGTAGTCGCGCAGCGCCCACGGTTTTTCAGACAGGCCGGCACCGCGCGCGGCCTCGCTGTCCGCCAGCAGCCACTCGGCGGCCTCCAGCCGCTGCGGCCCGGCCAGGCGGCGCAGCGGGCCCTGGTAAACCGGGTTGTTGCCGGCGGCGGCCAGCTTGAGCGGCTCGGGCAGCAGCCAGGCCGGGTACAGGGCATCGGTTTTGGTCTCCGGGAGTGGGCTGCTGGAAGCCGCTTTCGAACCCTTTGAGCGCTTGCGACCGGGCCGCTCAGGATTGAGCTGCGCGCGTATCGATGAGATCACGCCCCGGGCCGGCACCCAGCGCTGCATCAGTTCCGGCCGGTGGTCGGCGCAAGGCTGCCAGGCCCGCACCCGCGCATCACCCAGGCGGGCGCTCAGGCGCTCGACCAGTTCCACCACGCCGTCGCCCTGCTGGCGCGCCTCCATCAGCAGGCTGCCGGTGGCGGCGGCCGCGTCGGCCAGCAGCTCGGTAGCCAGCGAGCGCAAGCTCAGGCTGTGCACCGGTGCCGGCAGCTTTTGCTGCGCCAGGTGCTCCGATATCAGGCGCGCCACATGGCGCAGGTCTTGCGCGGGCTGGGCCGTGCGCACGTCGAGCTCGCCGGTGGGCGGCACGTCGCGGCGCTTGTCCAGGTGCCAGGTGATTTTCAGGGCGCACAAGCCGCTCTGGCGCCCGAGCAGCCAGGCATGCAGTTGCACCAGCAAGCGCTCCACGCCGGCCATCAGCGCGGGGGCGTGGGTCACCAGCGCGTTGAGCTCGAGTTTTTCCTCAAAGTGCTCGGGCAGCAGCAGCCACTCATAGTCGTCGGGTGCGCTACCGCGCGCGCGGTCCAGCGCTTCCAGCAGTTCCGCGCCGAAGCGCCGCGCCACGCCGTCACGCGGCAGGCGCAGCAGGTCGTCCCAGGTACGGCAACCTATGCGCTCGAGCACACCCAGGTGCGGGCGGGCGGCCGTCAGCGTGTGCATGGGCAGCTCGGCCACGCGTTTTTTGACGGCGGCCCCGCCCTCGCCCAGCACACGCAAGCGGCCCAGCGCGATCAGGGAAGTCGCGCCCTGCGCGCGTTGAACTTCGGCCCGCAGCCCGTTCTCGCCGAAAAAGGCCGCCAGGCGCTGCGCCAGCAGTTGCATCAGCCGCGCCAGCCCGCCGAAGAGGCGCAGGCTGGCCGTCACGTCCATCAGCACCGCCTCATCGACCAGCGCTACGCGCGGCGTCAGGCCCAGCGCCAGGCTGGCCGCCGCCTGTTGCAGCGCGGCGGCATCCATGGCGCAGGCCGGCTGGCCCGCCTCAGTGGTGGTCGAGATGCGCAATGCGATCCAGCAACGCATGGATGGGGCTCTCGGGTGAGTTGAGGGGAAGCGCCACCCGCGACGGCAGCAGCAGCGGCACCGGGATACCGGCTTCTTCGCGCTGGCGCCACACCCTTTCACGGCTGGCCGCCAGCAGCGCGGCCAGACGGGCCGGCCGGGTGTCCAGCAGCAGCGGCGCGGCCAGCGGCGGGCCGCGCCGCTTGAAGACATCGACCCGCAGCGTGCCCGCCTCCTGGGCCGCGCCCTCCAGCCGCAAACGCAGCGGCGCGGGCGAGGATTCCTGCTGCGCCCGCAGCGGCCGGAACACAAACAGCAGCTTGTGGTGCGCATGGGCGGCGATCTGCAGGCGGCGCAGGTGCGCACTGCGCGCATCGGGCAACCAGGCCAGCACGCTGTGCACGTCGGCGCATTGCAGGGCCTCGCGCGTCGCCCACAGCAGCGAGGGCGCATCGCCGGGCTGCCCTTCGATGCTGAGCAGGCGCCGCATGTCCAGGGATCGCGCGCCCAGCGCCGGGCCGAATGGCAGCCAGGGCGCGCCCACCAGCACCGTCAATTCGCGGGCCTGCGCCTGCAAGGCCGCCAGGGCCGGCGCCACCAGGCCCCATTCATGCACGCCGGCCTGGGGCTGCAAAAGCTCGATCAAGGCCCCCCGCGGCCAGCCGCCGCCGGGCAGCACGGCGTCCAGCCCCGCATAGCCCGTGGCGACGGTCTGCACACTCGCGCCGCCCAACTCGCCGGCGCGCCAGATATGGGCATTGGCGAAGTCCGGCAAGGCGCGGGCTGCGGAGGTTGGCGAAAGCATGGCGGGAGGTCAAATTCGGATAAATACTGTATTTATGTACAGTATATCGATGCCGCCCTTGGCCGCAATCCCTTGGCCCTTTAAAAGCGTCACCTATGCAAGAAGCGCCATCAGCGCGCTCTTGCCATCCCCGAGGCGGCCGGGGCCCAAAAAACGGAGGAATGCGTAATGCCCTGTAATGGCGCCTCCTCCACGGCGCCCGTACATTGGCGCCTCCCCCGCCTGCAAGCAGGCCGGGAAAGATTTTTCAACCCTGAAGGAGAAGAAACATGGCCACCAACATCACCGTGAACATTTCGGGCGGATCGGACAAGGAAAACGTCACGGCCGCCACATTGGCCAACAAGCGATGGGGGGAAAACGGCACGGCGCGGTTTGGCCAGGCCCAGCAAGTCAACGCCGGCGGCACCACCCTCACGATCTACAAGACAACGGCACCTCGCCAGCTGTCCATCGCCGTGGACGTGACCGACAACGGCGACTTCACCTTGAACGTGCAGGTGAACCAGAACGACATGACGGTTTCCCAGAGCGGGGTGTAATCCCCCGTAATGGCTTTGCCAGGACCGCCGCCGTAAATTGGCTTCACCCTCTTGAGCAACACGAGGGCAATTTTTTGCCAACACCCCAAGGAGGAAATATGGCCGGTATACGCGTATATGTTGTGGGTGGAACAGAACAGGAAAATACCACGGCGGTGACCGTGGGGCCGCAGCGATGGGGACAGAACGGCCAGGCCTACGGCACCGTCCAGCAGGTCCCGGCGGGATTCCAGCCCCTGACTGTTTTCAAGACGACACAACCGCCGAGCATCTCCATCACGCTGGAGGTGCGCCCCGACTACCCCGGTGACCACACGCTCAATGTGACGGTGAACCTCAACACCATCAGCGTGGCCGAAGTCTGAACAAGGCGCTCAGGACTTGCGCGCCAGCCGGGCCACCAGCAGCAGGCCCACCAGCGCGATCACCACGAAGCAGACAAACGACCAGTTGGCAATCGAGCCGCCCAGAAAGGTCCAGTCGATCTTGGTGCAGTCGCCGCTGCCCTTGAAGATCATGGGAATGGCGCGCTTGAGCGGGAAGGTCTCGATCATTCCGTAAAAATCGCGGCCGCAGGAGGCGATCTCCGGCGGGTACCACTGCAAAAAGCTCTGGCGCGCCGCCACGAATGCACCGAACCCGGCCAGCAGCACCATTACGCCCGAGCCGGCCATCAGGAGGCTGCGGCTTCTGGCAATGGCCGTGACGCCCGCCACCAGCGCCACCAGCACCAGCGCGTAACGCTGCACGATGCACATGGGGCAAGGCTCCAGCCCGACCACATGCTGCAGGTAAAGGCCAAAAGCCAGCATGGCCACGCAGGCCGCGGCCACCAGCACCAGCACGCGGCGCGGCATGGCATCGAAATACGTCAAAAACATCAGGGAGCCCTCTTTTTTTCTGGGTGGATTATGAATGGTCCAGGGGTTCGGGCGTTTGGACCGGGATAAGTTCCCTTCCGCGATTCATTCAGGGCCAATCCTGGTCGTCCCGCGCCGCGCTTTCAGCACAATTTGCCGGTACTTGTCCTACAGGGTGAGTTCCCCGGCGGGCGTAAATTTTCAGGACTGCAACCTTTTTGGAGACTCATCATGATGGTGCAAAACGCCCTCGCCAGTGTCGCCGTGCGCAAGCTGGCCACCGCCCTGCCCTGGTATGAAAAATTATTGGACGCCAAAGCCAGCCGCCCCATGCCCGAAGTCGGCGAATGGCAGTTCCAGCGCGGCGGCGGCCTGCAGCTTTATGAACTGCCTGAGCGCGCCGGCGAAGGCTCGGTCACCCTGGCCGTCAACGACCTTGAGCCGGAAATCGAGCACCTGGAAAAGCTGGGCATAGACACCAGCCATAAAACCTCCAGTGACAAGGTCCGCACGGTGATGATCACCGACCCCGACGGCAACCACATCGCGATCGCCGAAGCCCTGATGCCCGGCGTGATACGCTGAAAACCTGAGAAAACAGGAAGGATAGAACCATGGAATTCCACCGCGGCCGCCTCGTCGACCACATCCACCTGCGCGCCCATGACCTCGCGGCCAGCAAGCGCTTTTACCGCGCCGTGCTGCAGTCGCTGGGCAAGGCCGGCGCCATCCAGGAAGCCGACAGCCATTTCTCGGCCGACGAACTCTGGATAGACCAGGCCGACGGCGCCACATCCCACGTCCACCTGGCTTTCCAGGCCAAGGACCAGGCGGCCGTCAAAGCCTTTTACGAAGCGGCCCTGGCCGCGGGCGGCACCGACAACGGCGCGCCGGGCGAGCGGAAATACCACCCGGGCTACTACGGCGCCTTTGTGCTGGACCCGGACGGCAACAACATCGAGGCGGTCTACCATGGGCCTTTTGTGGCTTCGGCCGAGTCGGTGGTGATCAAGCCCGCCGGCTAGGCAGAGCCAGGGATTTCAACGCGAAGCCTTCGCCTCAAGGAGCCGGCATGTGCCGCAACATCAAGACCCTGTTCAACTTCGAGCCGCCCGCCACCGAGCTGGAAATCCGTGATGCCTCGCTGCAGTTCGTGAGAAAACTCAGCGGCTTCAACGTCCCGTCCAAGGCCAATGAAGCCGCGTTCGAGCGTGCCGTGGAAGAAGTGGCGGCCTCTGCGCGAGATTTGATCCGCTCGCTGGTCACCCATGCCGAGCCGCGCAACCGCGAGGTCGAGGCGGAACGGGCGCGCGCCAGGTCGGCAATCAGGTTTGGCGCAAATCCGTAACAAGCGTCATTCCATCTCCCGGACTTCGATACTGGAATAAATACCTGCCAGCACGGCGGGGATCCGGTTCGGGCTTGCCTTGGGATTATTCAAGGCTTCGCTTCACTTAAAGACTGATATAAATCAGGTTCACAAAAGCATGAAGCTCATATGACGACCAAAGACGATTGGCCCAGGGAGAAACGCTGGAAAGACCTGTACATCCGGTCAACAAAAGTTGCGCGTGCAGAGCAGCTGGGCCTCGATTACCCCCGCACGACAGCAAAGCAACTTGTGCAGAAAGAAGAAACCGCCCGCAGCACTGAGCGCCTCAAAGTTCTGTTCGTGTGCAGCCGTAATCAATGGCGGAGTCCGACAGCCGAACAACTCTGGCGCAAGCACCCGCAACTGCTAACCCGCTCCGGCGGTACCAGCCCCAATGCGCGTCACACCGTTTCCGTAGAAGACATCCGGTGGTCCGACGTGATCCTTGTCATGGAGGAAAAACACAAGTCGAGGTTGACTGCAGAGTTCACCAGGCTGCTTGATGGCAAGACTGTGCATGTTCTTGATATCCCTGACGACTACAAATTCATGGACAAGGAACTGATAGAAATGCTGGAGCAGTGCGTGCCCAGCATACTTGGGATCGAGTGAGCCGGTTTCAGAGCACAGCACACTCACCCCTCCACAAACACCCTCGCCTTGCGCGGCGTCACCACCAGCATGTCGCCTTCGCGCAAGCCCATATCGGAAAATTGCTGTGAAGTCATCTGGGCTTCGATGATTGAATCGCCGGAAACATTGCCTTTTTGCTCAAAGCCTTCAGCGGGAATCAGTTCCAGCCGCGCGATGGGGCCTATGACGATGGCACGCTCCAGGTGGGCGACGATGCCTTCGGCGCCCGGCGCGTAGCGCTGCACGTCCAGGTCGTGCGGGCGCACATAGGCAAAGGCTTTGGCGTCCTGCGCGCCGGCGTGCTCGGGAGAATTGAGGCGCAGGCCTTCGAGCTGCACCTCGCCCTCGTGGGCGCGGCCGTGGAATAAATTGACGTCGCCCAGGAAACCGTAGACGAAAGGGCTGGCCGGGTGGTCCCAGACCTGCTGCGGCGAGCCTATCTGCTCGACCTTGCCGGCGTTCATCAGCACCACGCGGTCGGCCACTTCCAGCGCTTCTTCCTGGTCGTGCGTCACAAAAATGCTGGTGACGTGCAGGTCGTCATGCAGGCGGCGCAGCCAGCGGCGCAGTTCCTTGCGCACCTTGGCGTCGAGCGCGCCAAAGGGTTCATCAAGCAGCAGCACCTTGGGCTCCACCGCCAGCGCGCGCGCCAGGGCGATACGCTGGCGCTGGCCGCCCGACAGCTGCGAGGGAAAGCGGTCGGCCAGCCAGTCGAGCTGCACCAGGTTGAGCAGCGAATGCACTTTTTCCTTGATCTGCGCCTCGCTGGGTCTGAGGCCTCGCGGCTTGACGCGCAGGCCGAAGGCCACGTTCTCGAACACCGTCATGTGACGGAACAGCGCGTAGTGCTGGAACACAAAGCCGACCTGGCGCTCGCGCACATGCACGTCGGTGGTGTCTTCGCCGCTAAAGAGGATGCTGCCGCGGTCGGCGGTTTCCAGGCCGGCGATGATACGCAGCAGCGTGGTCTTGCCGCAGCCCGAGGGGCCCAGCAAGGCGACAAGCTCGCCCGATTCAATGTCCAGGCTCACGTCGCCCAGGGCCTGGAAGTCGCCAAAATGTTTGCTGACGTTGCGGATTTCTATGCTCATGGTGTGTTCCTTTAAGGGGCGGCCACGCCTGCGACAGCCCGCGGGCGTTCTGGTGGCAGGTCCGCCGCGGCTTTCATGTCGGCTTCGTGGCGCCATTCGGCCACCGACTTGATGGCCAGCGTGACCAGCGCCAGGATGGCCAGCAGCGAGGCCACGGCGAAGGCAGCCACCGACTGGTATTCGTTGTAGAGGATTTCGACGTGCAGCGGCAGCGTGTTGGTCTGCCCGCGTATGTGGCCCGAGACCACCGAGACCGCCCCAAACTCACCCATGGCCCGCGCATTGCACAGGATGACGCCGTAGATCAGGCCCCACTTGATGTTGGGCAAGGTCACGTGCCAGAAAGTCTGCCAGCCGGTCGCGCCGAGCACGATGGCGGCCTGCTCCTCGTCGTTGCCCTGCGCCTGCATCAGCGGGATCAGCTCGCGCGCGATAAAGGGAAAGGTCACGAACACCGTCGCCAGCACGATGCCGGGCACGGCAAAAATGATCTTGATGTCATGCGCCAGCAGCCAGGGCCCGAACCAGCCCTGCGCGCCGAAGATCAGCACATAGATCAGGCCGGCCACCACGGGAGAGACCGAAAACGGCAGGTCCACCAGCGTCGTCAACACCGACTTGCCGCGGAACTCGTACTTGGCAATCGCCCAGGCGGCAGCCACACCGAACACCAGGTTCAGCGGCACGGCGATCACGGCGGCGATCAAGGTCAGCTGAATGGCCGACCAGGCGTCGGGCTCGCGTAGCGCGGCGAGGTAGGCGCCAAAGCCTTTTCGCAAGGCCTCGGTGAACACGGCCGCCAACGGCAGCACCAGGAAGAGCAGCACAAACAGCAGCGCCACGGTGGTCAGCGTGTAGCGGACCCAGGGGGCTTCGGTCGTTCC
This sequence comes from Polaromonas sp. CF318, assembly GCF_000282655.1. Taxonomy (GTDB): domain Bacteria; phylum Pseudomonadota; class Gammaproteobacteria; order Burkholderiales; family Burkholderiaceae_C; genus Polaromonas. The sequence continues at coordinate 3,526 of NZ_AKIV01000043.1, read as the reverse complement.
GGATCTCGGTGCGGCGCGGGAGGAAGCCGTCGAGCGCCGCGAAGGGCCGCCCCGAGCAAGCTCAGCCCCTTCTTTCGCATCGAGGGGCAGCGTACCGCCGGAGGCTCGCGAAGCGACAAGCGTGGGGGCCTGTTTCATGCCGGCGCCCCCGCGTTACGACGCTGCCAGGCCTGCAGGCCGTTGATCACCAGCAGCAGCACAAAGGACACCAGCAGCATCACCACGGCCACGGCAGTGGCGCCGGCGTAGTCGTACTGCTCGAGCTTGCCGATGATGATGAGCGGTGTGATCTCGGAAATCATGGGCATGTTGCCGGCGATAAAGATGACCGAGCCGTACTCGCCGATCGCGCGTGCGAAGGCCATGGCAAAGCCGGTCAGCAAGGCCGGCGTGATGTGCGGCAAGATCACCTTGGTGAAAATCTGCAGGCGCGTGGCGCCCAGCGAGGTCGCGGCTTCCTCAAGCTCTTTTTCGGCGTCTTCCAGCACCGGCTGCACCGTGCGCACCACAAACGGCAGGCCGATAAAAATCAGCGCGATCACCACGCCGGCCGGCGTAAAGGCCAGCTTGATGCCCATGGGCTCCAGGTACTGGCCTATCCAGCCGTTGCCGGCCAGCAAGGCCGTGAGCGAAATACCGGCCACGGCCGTGGGCAGCGCAAAAGGCAAATCGACCAGCGCGTCGACGATCTTTTTGCCTGCAAACTTGTAGCGCACCAGCACCCAGGCCAGCAGCAGGCCGAAGACCAGGTTGACCAGCGCCGCAATCAGCGAAGCGCCGAAGGTGAGCCGGTAAGAGGCCAGCACGCGCGGCGAGGTCACCGCGGTGACGAACTGCTCCCAGCTCATCGTGAAGGTCTTGAAGAACAGCGCCGAGATCGGGATCAGCACGATCAGGCTCAGGTACAGCACCGTGTAGCCCAGCGTCAGCCGGAAGCCGGGCAGCACGCGCCTGGCAGCCCTTTTGCCACCCGCAGGGATGCCCGGCACCACCGCGGAAGGCGGCGCCACAGAAGACAAGGCAGTCATGGCTTGACTTATTTAATCGTGTACAGCTTGTCGAACTGCCCGCCGTCGTTGAAGTGCACTTTTTGCGCTTCACCGAGGCTGCCGAAGACGTCCTGCACCGTGAACAGCTGCAGCGGCTTGAAGGTGCTCGCGTATTTCCTGAGCATGGCCTGCGAGCGCGGGCGGAGCGCATGGCGCGCGGCGATTTCCTGGCCCTCGTCCGAGTAGAGGTAATTAAGGTAGGCCTTGGCCAGGTCGGCCGTGCCCTTCTTGGCCACGGTGCGCTCCACCACCGCCACCGGGTTCTCCGCGAGGATGCTGATGGACGGGTACACCGCGTCCACCTTGCCTTCGCCGAACTCCCGGTTCACCGACAGCACTTCGGATTCAAAGGTGATCAGCACGTCGCCGATATTGCGCTGCAGGAAGACGGTGGTCGCATCGCGCCCGCCCTTGCCCAGCACCGGCACGTTTTTGTAGAGCTTGCCGACGAACTCAGCGGCTTGCGCGTCGGTGCCGCCTTTCTTCTTGGCGTAACCCCAGGCAGCCAGGTAGGCGTAGCGGCCGTTGCCGCCGGTCTTGGGATTCACCAGGACGACCTGTATGCCGGGCTTGACCAGGTCATCCCAGTCCTTGATGCCCTTGGGATTGCCGTTGCGCACCAGGAACAGCATGGTCGAGGTGGTGGGCGAGGCGTTGTCCGGAAACTTTTTTGCCCAGTCCCTGGCGACCACACCGGCACTGGCCAGGAAGTCCACGTCCGTCGAGGTGTTCATGGTGACCACATCGGCGTCCAGGCCGTCGGCCACCGAACGCGCAATGGCACTGGAACCGCCGTGCGACTGGTCCACCTTCACGTCCTTGCCGGTGGTCTTTTTGTAGTGGGCGATAAAGGCCGCGTTGTAGTCCTTGTAGAACTCGCGCGCCACGTCGTAAGAGCCGTTGAGCAGCGTTTGCGCCTGCGCCGGGACGATACCGCTCGTTGCCAGGGCCAGGGCGGCAAGAGCGATTTTGAATTGTGGGGAAGTCATGCCGTTTCCAGGGATCCGAAAGAAGAAGAGGAAGAAGTCTGTGAAGAGGAAAAATCAAGGCGGCCGGCCGTGAGGGAGGCATCGCCCGCCAGCGACTGCAGCAGCGCGATGCCCAGCGGCCATTCGCCGTGGCCCGATTCGACGTTGATGTGGCCTGCATCCTGCAGGCGCACAAACTCGCTGCCCCAGGCACGGGCATAGGCGCCGGCCAGGCGCACCGGACAGAAAGGGTCGTTGCTGCTGGCCACCAGCACGCTGCGGTAAGGCAGCTTCTGGTAAGGCACGGGCGCGAAATCGCTCAGCACGGCGCGGCGCTCCGGGTCGGCCGGCGCCACCAGCAAGGCGCCCTGTATACGCCCGGCCGCCTCGGGCGGCAGGTGCGTTGTCGCGATGCAGCCCAGGCTGTGCGCCACGACCACCACAGGCTCGTTCTGCAGCAGGATGGTGTTGGCCAGCGACGCCACCCAGGCTTTGCGCGAAGGCGTGATCCAGTCGTCCTGCCGCACACGCACCGCATTGCTCAGGCGCTCGGCCCACAGGCTTTGCCAGTGGCCGGGGCCGGAGTCGCGCCAGCCGGGAACGATGATGAAGCGCACGCTGCGTAAACCCGTCTGTCTTATTTATTGGGCTGCGGCGTGACGCGCAAATACGGCTTGATGGCCTTGAAGCCCTTGGGGAAACGCTGGGCGATTTCGGCAGGGTCCTGCAGGCTGGGCACGATGATCACGTCGTCGCCGTCCTTCCAGTTCACCGGTGTGGCGACCTTATAGCCGTCGGTCAGCTGCAGCGAATCGATGACGCGCAGGATTTCATCGAAATTGCGGCCCGTGCTGGCGGGATAGGTGAAGGTGGTGCGTATCGCCTTCTTCGGGTCGATGATGAACACGCTGCGGACCGTGGCAGTGGGGCCGGTGCTCAGGGCATTCGGGTGGATCATGTCGTAGAGCCCGGCCACCTTGCGGTCCGCATCGGCCAGGATGGGGAAATTCACCGTGGTGTTCTGCGTTTCGTTGATGTCGTTGACCCACTTGCTGTGGGAGTCCAGCGGATCGACGCTGACCGCGATCGGCTTGACATTGCGCTTGGCGAATTCACCGCCCAGGGCGGCGGTTTTGCCGAGTTCGGTGGTGCAAACGGGGGTGAAATCAGCGGGGTGCGAAAACAGCACCACCCAGGAATCGCCGGCCCATTCATGAAAGGAAATTTTGCCCGCGGTGGAGTCCTGGGTGAAGTCGGGGGCGGTGTCGCCGAGTCTGAGGGTGGCCATGGTTTGCTCCTTGAGGTTGCTTGATCAAAGCATTGTGGGGAGCAAGCGTTAAAACGCAAAAGAATATATCGCTCTTAATTTATCTTGCTTTTTGCATAACAATGGCTTTCGGGTATCTGGTATTCCTGTCCCACCCCCTTGTGGATGCGCCGAGGAGCGCAGGGCCAGACGGATCAGGGCAAAAACTTGTTTGAGCGAAGCGAGTTGTTTTTGACCCCGGC
>NZ_AKIV01000042.1 GCF_000282655.1 Polaromonas sp. CF318 | reverse complement strand
CCCGCCTGCGGCCCGGCGAAGCCGGTTCCGCGGCTCATGCTGGGTTGAAGAGAGTCGGTATCCAACCAGTAGGGGCCGCGGGACTGGCTTTGCCAGACCGCAGGCGCCGCCCCCTGGAAGGGGGGAACAGGCTACACGAAGTGAGCCTGGACGGGGGTTAACCTAGTTCCACCGTCACCGGCGCATGGTCGCTGGGCTTTTCCCATTTGCGCGGCACGCGGTCTATGCTGCAGCCCAGGACCTGCGGCTTGAGCGCTTCACTGACCAGGATGTGGTCTATGCGCAGGCCCCGGTTCTTCTGGTAGCCCAGCATGCGGTAGTCCCACCATGAATAGCTTTTGGGCGCCTGCTCGAACAGGCGAAAGCTGTCGGTCAGGCCCAGCGCCAGCAACTGGCGGAAATGCTCGCGCTCTTCCTTGGTGTGGTGAATCGTGTCGCGCAGGCCTTCGGGATCGTATGAATCCTGGTCTTCCGGCGCGATGTTGAAGTCGCCCAGCAGCACCAGCTGCGGGTGGGCCGCCATCTCGGCGCGCACATAGGCTTGCAGGCCGTCCAGCCAGCGCATCTTGTAGGCGAACTTTTCGCTGCCGGGTTCCTGGCCGTTGACGAAATAGCCATTCAGCACGCGAATGGGCCCCGCGGGGCCGTCCACCGTGGCGGCGATGACGCGCGAATGTTCGTCTTCAAAACCGACGATGTTTTTCACCACCTCGCGCAGCGGCGTGCGCGACAGGATGGCCACGCCGTTATAGGTTTTCTGGCCGAAGGCGGCGGCCTCGTAACCCGCGGCCTTGAGCGCCTCCAGCGGGAACTTGTCGTCCGTCATCTTCAGTTCCTGCAGGCACAGCACGTCGACGGGATTGGCGGCCAGCCAGTCCAGCACATGGGCCAGCCGCGCGGTCAGGGAATTGACGTTCCAGGTGGTAATTTTCATGGGGTCATGCTCCAGGACCGGAAGGGAGTGCCAAGGCTCAGATGTGCAGTACGGCGAGAGCGCCAATCACCAGGCCCACACCGGCCACGGCGAACATGCCGTATTCCAGCCATTTCTTGCGCGTCAGCAGCGCGATGGCCGCCAGGGCAATCGCCACCTGCAGCACCGTGGTGGCCTGGGCCCAGCGGTGGTGCTGGTGGATCTGCTCGTCCGAGGATTTGTCCCAGACCACGGATTCGGCTTCGAGCTTCTCGGCGATCACCTTGATCTCGTTCTTTTCTTTTTCATAGCGGTCCACCTTGGCCTGGTAGCCGGCTTTTTTGTCTTCAGGCGCCAGGTCGCGGGCCAGCTCGGCCAGCGACTGCTTGGTGCTTTTGGCCTGGAAGTAGTTCCACTGGTTGGAGGCCTCGGTCTTCTTGATGGCCGCGTTGTTTTTGTACAGGCCCGCATTGGCCTGCGTGGCGCCGCCCATATAGGCAAAGATGGCGCCCACGGTCGCGATGATGGCCGTGATCACCGCGATCTGCGCGATCATGCCGCCGCCGCTTTCATGGCCGCCGTGGCCGCCCTGGGCCGCATGTTCGAGCTCATGGTCGTGGGGCCCGTGTACGTGAAATCCGCCTCCTGACATATCAATTCCCTCTCGTGTTGTTGTGGCTTGTGGATGGTTTATTTATTTTTGGTAGGTGATGAAGCTGAACTTCATCCCGTTCGCCGACACATGGTCTTCCCGCGCCGTTTGCCGCCATTCGGGCCCCAACGTCGGCGCGTAGGCGTCGCCTTCAATGTTTTCGGCAATCTCGGTGACTTCGATGCGCTCGGCCAGCGGCATGGCCTGCGCGTAAATTTGCGCACCGCCCAGGATCCACGCTTCGTCCGACGAGGCGCACAGCGCCAGCGCATCGGCCAGGCTGGCGGCGGTTTCGGCGCCGGCTTCTTTCCAGCCGGCCTGCCGCGTGATGACGATGTTGGCGCGACCCGGCAGCGGGCGGAATTTCACCGGCAGCGAATCCCAGGTCTTGCGGCCCATGATGACCGGCCATCCGGTGGTCAGGCGCTTGAGGCGTGCCATGTCTTCCGGTAGCCGCCAGGGGATGGTGTTGTCGCGGCCGATCACGCCATTGGCGGCGCGGGCGAAGATCATGTGGATTTTCATGGTGTTCAGATGGAATCGATCCGAATGATATCCAGATTCAGGGGCCTGGCCGGCGCGATGATCTCGCTGCCGGGAACGGCCTGCAGTTGCTTGAGCAGGCGTGGATTGAGCGGCTCGGAAGTGTACACAGTGTGCACCATCGCCAGCTGGTCGGGCGGTATGACGGCCTGAAGGTAGTTCTGGTAGCGCGCGCGAAGATCGTCTTCACCAAGGTCGGCTTTGTGGGCCTGCTCATGGTCGATCCGCATCACGAGGATATTTACGGTGTGGGAAAGGCCAGTCGCGTCCGGCAGGTCCAACTGCACCGCCCAGCAGCCGTCGGTCAGGGGTTCGCCTGCCAGCACCTCCGCCAGAAGCGGCACCGCACCTGGCGCGATGGCACGCAGGGACCGGCACAGCAGGGCCTCCCACAACTGCTCGTAGAGCGGCGTCAGCCTTTCGTGTGTGTAGCGGCGGCGTATGACGGCTTCACGCGCGGCCTTCTGGTCACCATGCGAGGCGAGATAGCCGCAAATGACGTTCTGTGCCCCCAGCGCAATGCGCTTATCCAGCCGGATGGATTGCCGCAATTCCTGGATGCCGGCGTCGTCACCCCTTTCCAGCAGGGCCAGGCCGAGGTAGAAGTGGGCCATGGCCATTTCGGGGTGGCGGGTGGCTGCCGCCGACAGCAAGGCCAGGCTGGCGTCGTCGCCCTGCAACTGCTCTTGCACAATCGCCGTCGCCAGTTCGGTCTGAGCAGCCGTTTGCTGCGAGAAGAGCGCATGCACGCCGCCGGTCACCAGCCATCGCATCCGCAGGTGGTCGAATCGCCAGCTGACCTGCGTGTTTTTCTGCCAATCCTCATTGCAGGCTGTTAAAACCCGGGCCCATTCTTTGCCGAGAAGAATGTCTCCGGCGCAGGGCGAACTTTCAATCGGCGGCGGCTCGACCAGCAGGCCGAGCGCCGTCGCACGTTCGCGCAGCGCCGGGTGGGTGTCCTGCGCGCGCCGTGGGCGATTGGCCCCCTCGGCGAGCGCCTGCGGCATGGCGCTGCGGTTGGTCTCGGCAAGCTCGGCCGTGATGCTCCAGAAGTTGCCGGGTGCCTGTGCCGATTGCATGCGCAGGCTGCTCAATTGCGTGGGCAGTTTCCGGGCCAGAAGAAAAGAAATAAATTCCAACCGGGCGAGGGCGTCAGTCAGGTGGCGCGCCGAAGAGGCACGGGCGGCGACGGTATCGGCCTCGAATTCACATTGGCGTGACCAGCTGGAAGATCGCGAGACAAAGTAGGGGACAAACCAGGATGCGATGGCCTTCAGCCCGCCATCGACGAAGCTGTCATTGCCCTGCATGTGAAGGTAGTGGTCCCACTTGGCTCGCACTCTGTAGATCCAGTGACCCAGGCGCCCGTGGTTGCGGGAGAAGTGCCCCAGCTCGTGCGCGATGACGGCTTTGACTTCGTCCAGGTTCAGCATCCGCAGCAAAGGAACGCCCAATATGAGGGTCCGACGGCTGCCAAGCAGCGACAGGAAGCCGCCGGTTTGATACGCCGCCGCGTTCAGTTCGTTGTCCAGCACGATGCGGTGGATGCGCGGCGCCGCGGCGTTGGTGCACAAGCCGTCCACCATCTCAAAAAGTGCGGGCGCTTCTTCCCGGCGAACGGCGTGTCGGCCCACGGTACCGGGCGAGGGCTGGACCAGCCACCACAGGAAGGTAAAAGCCGTGACGCCAAACACCGCGGCAAAACCGGCGCCCCAAATGGCGGCCTGAAGCATCACGAAGGGAGCGATCGGCAAGATGACCACAGTCACAAAAATCAGCTCTGAGGCCAGAGCCAGCAATGTGAGTGAAAGCCGTTGCCGCGAGTTGAACGTGGAAGCCGGCGCTGCGGATGAGGCGCTGGCCTGCACGGGAGTCACACCGCCACCGGCGCCTTGATGGCGGCGTGGTGCTGGTAATCCAGGAACTCGAAATCCTCAAACTGGTAGTCGAAGATCGATTCGGGCTTGCGCTTGATTTGCAGCGTCGGGTAGGGGAAGGGCTGGCGGCTCAGTTGCAGCGCGACCTGCTCATGGTGGTTGCTGTAGATGTGGCAGTCGCCGCCGGTCCAGATGAAGTCGCCCACGCCCAGGTCGCACTGCTGCGCCACCATATGCGTCAGCAGGGCGTAGCTCGCGATGTTGAAGGGCACGCCCAGGAAGATGTCGGCGCTGCGCTGGTAGAGCTGGCAGCTGAGCTTGCCGGGCTGGCCCTGCACCTCGGAGGGCGCCACGTAGAACTGGAAAAACGCGTGGCAGGGCATCAGCGCCATCTTGGAGAGGTCGGCCACGTTCCAGGCGCTCACGATGATGCGGCGCGAATCGGGGTTGGTCTTGAGCGTCTTGATGACTTCGCTGATCTGGTCGATGTGGCCGCCGTCGGGCGTGGGCCAGCTGCGCCACTGCACGCCATAAACCGGGCCCAGGTCGCCGTCGGGACGCGCCCATTCGTCCCAGATGGTGACGCCGCGTTCCTTGAGCCAGTTGTTGTCGCTGGAGCCCTGCAGAAACCACAGCAGCTCATGGACGATGGATTTGAGGTGCACCTTCTTGGTGGTCACCAGCGGAAAGCCCTCGTTCAGGTCAAAGCGCATCTGGTGGCCGAACACGCTTTTGGTGCCGGTGCCGGTGCGGTCGGCCTTGAAGACGCCGTGGCTGTCCACATGGCGCATGAAATCTTCGTACTGGGAGCGTATGGGATAAGACGGCACTTTAATAAGCTCCAAACAGGCAGTCCATGGCTGCAACGATGTGCTCGCGCTGGTCCTGCAGGCCAGCGACGCGTTTTTTGAGTTCCCGCGCCGGAAACGCGGCGAGGGCTGCGGTGTCCAACACCACTGCCGTCCCGTCGACCTCAAACGCGGGGTTCAGGTCACGCATGGGATGCGGGTACTTGGCGGCGGAACGCAGGGGAATGACAACCCGCGAATCCAGGCTGTTGATGTAGTCGTTTTGCACATCCAGCAGAAATGGCGTGACCTTGCGCAGCGAGGCATCGGGATGCGCATAAACGTCGTAACGCGCCATGCTTAGAAAGTCCTGTATTTGGCAAGCGGGAGACCTTCACCGGCGATGCGTGCGTTGTACTCCGCAACGGCTTCGCGGTTTTCCTCGTTCCATTGTTCCCAGTAACGGCGGCGCACTTCGGCGGCCAGCAGGGTATCTACAGTCTGGGAGACATTCATGCCCATCTCACGCGCCATTTCCAGCACTTTGGCGTTGAGCGACAGGTTGGTGGCTTTTTTGGGGGCGTTGTCAAATTTCAGCATGGCGGGTCTCCATGGGTTATGCGCATATTATATGCGCAGCACCCGGCCCGGGTTCATCAGGTTCAACGGATCCAGTCCTTGCTTGATGGCGCGCATCATGTCCAGCGCCACGGGCGATTTGTGCTTGGGCAGCGTGTCGACCTTGACGCTGCCGACACCGTGTTCAGCCGAGATCGAGCCCCGGTAGCGATCCACCGCCTCGTAGACCAGCGCGTTCATCGGCGTTTCCTGCTCGTTGAGGAAACGCGCCTGGTCTTCGTTCTCCGGCGCCTGCACGTTGTAGTGCAGGTTGCCGTCGCCCAGGTGGCCGTAGACGACCATGCGCGCACCCGGAAACCGCTCCAGCAGCAGCGCATTGGTCTCAGCCACGAACTCGGGGATGCGCGACACGTTGATGGAGATGTCGTGCTTGATGTTCAGCCCCTCTTCGGCTTGCGCCATCGGGATGCTTTCGCGGATGTGCCACAACGCATGGGCCTGCGCCATGCTTTCGGCGACCACGGCGTCTGCCACGCAGCCGGCCTCCATGGCGGCCTCCAGCAGTCGCTCGAAGCATTCACGCGCATGCGCTTCCGATTCGTTGTCGGAGTTTTCCAGCACCACACACCAGGCGTGCTCCTGCCAGAAAGGCACGCGCTGTTGCGGGAAATGTTTGGCCACCAGGCTGAGTGCGAACTGGCCCATGACCTCAAAACCGGTCAGGCCCGAGCCCAGGTGCTGATGCGCCAGGCCCAGCAACTCCACGGCGGCCTCCATCGAAGGCACGGCGGCAAAGGCGGTGAGCTGGGCCTTGGGCATGGGATACAGCTTCATGGTGGCGCCGGTGATCACGCCCAGCGTGCCTTCACTGCCGATGAACAGGTGGCGCAGGTCGTAACCGGTGTTGTCTTTGCGCAGGCCTGAGAGGCCGTCCCAGATCTCACCCTGCGCGTTCACGACTTCCAGTCCCAGGCAGAGGTCGCGGGTGTTGCCGTAGCGCACGACCTGGGTGCCGCCGGCGTTGGTTCCGAGGTTGCCGCCTATGGTGCAGCTTCCCTCCGAGGCCAGGCTCAGGGGAAACAGGAAGCCGGCTTTTTCGCAGGCTTCCTGCAGGTTTTGCAGCACGCAGCCGGCATCCACCGTGATCGTCAGGTTGCCGGCGTCCAGCGTGCGCACCTTGTTCATGCGCGTCAGGCTGAGCACGACCTGGGTGCCGCTGGCGTCCGGTGTCGACCCCACCACCATGCCGGTATTGCCGCCTTGCGGCACGATGCTTACGCGCGCCGCGACGCAGGCTTTCACCACGGCCGCGACTTCCTGCGTGGAGGCGGGGCGCACCACGGCCAGGGCCTTGCCGGTTTCGCGCCTGCGCCAGTCCTGCACCCAGGGCGTCAGGTCGCCCTCGGTCAGGACGTTGGTGGCGCCGACGATCTGGCGCAGGGATTCAATCAGGGGGTTGTGCGTGCTCACGGTGTTCGGCTTCAGGTTAGGGGGTTGATGGGGCTGGGGTATTTTTCAGGCGCACGCGCACATGCAACGCGCAGGCGGCAAACAGCGTCAGGCACAGCACGACTTCAATGAGGCCCAGGTAGTTGCCCGGCGCGCGGTCGCTCCAGGCGCGCACCACGCCCTCGGTGAAATACAGCCACACCAGCAGGCTGAGCCAGCGGTAGGTGTACATGCGGTTTTTCAGGATGCCGGCCAGGGGAATGCACAGCGGCAGCACCTTGAGCGCCAGCAGCGAGCCGCCCGGCCGTATGGGCGCCAGCCACATTTCCCAGGCCAGGCCCAGCACGATGAGGCCCAGCAGGCTGGCCAGCGCCAGGCGGCGGGTGAGGTCGATTTGTGTTGTTTTGTTCATACTCGTAAGAATCTCAATGGCATGATACCGGGGATGAAATTCCAGCAATCCCTGCAGGACCTCCTGGCCGACCTGTCGCGCTTCCCGTGGCGCGGCACGGCACTGACCCTGCGCGACCGTTTCCGCGAAGACCACATGGGCCTGACGGCCAGCAGCCTGACCTTCACCACCTCCATCGCGCTCGTGCCTTTTTTCACCGTGGCGCTGGCGATTTTCACGGCCTTCCCGATGTTTTCGAAACTGCAGGGCGCGCTGCAGGCCTGGCTGGTTCAAAGCCTGATCCCCGATAACATCGCGCGCCAGGTGCTGGGCTACCTCACGCAGTTCAGCCGCCAGGCCAACAAACTGGGCATTGCCGGCCTGGCCGTGCTGCTGGTCACGGCCATCGCGCTCATCCTTACCATAGACCGTACCCTGAACGGCATCTGGCGCGTCAAGAAGGCGCGCTCGCTGGCCCAGCGCGTGCTGATCTATTGGGCCGCCATCACGCTGGGCCCGCTCCTGCTGGCGGCCAGCCTGGCCGTCACCTCCTATGTGCTCTCGGCCTCGGGCGGCCTGGTGGGCGCCTTGCCGGTCAGCCTGCGTTTCCTGCTCAGCATCCTGCAGTTTTTCCTGGTGGCCGGCGGCATGGCGGCGATGTACCGCTATGTGCCCAACACCTTTGTGAAATGGTCGCATGCCTGGGCGGGAGGCCTGTTCGTCGCCGCCGGCATCGAGGTGGCCAAGCGCGCGCTCAGCCTTTACCTGGGCGCGGTGCCCACCTACTCGCTGGTCTACGGCGCCTTCGCGACCCTGCCGATCCTGCTGGTGTGGATTTATGTCTCCTGGGTCATCGTGCTGATGGGCGCGGTGATCGCCGCCTACCTGCCCAGCCTGCTTGCCGGCGTGGCGCGCCGCGGCAGCGCGCACGGCTGGTACTTCCAGCTCGCCATCGAAGTGCTGCAGCAACTGCACAAGGCGCTGTCCACCCCGCGAAAGGGCTTGAGCGCCTCGCAGCTGGCCGAGCGGCTCCAGGTGGATGGCCTGCAGCTCGAGCCGGTGCTGGAAACCCTGGTGGCGCTGGACTGGGTGGGCCAGCTCAACGAATCGGAAGGCGAGGACGAGGCCCGCTTCCTGCTGCTGGCCGACCCCGACGCCACGCCCCTGGAGCCGCTGATGCAGGAGCTGCTGCTCGACAAGGCCGAGGCGGTGCAGGGCCTGTGGGGAAAAGCCCGCTGGCCCGAGCTGCGGCTGCGTGACGCGCTGTAAAGCGCCGCCTCATCCCGGAAAAACCGATAAACCGCCAGGGGAATTCTTGTTGGCGATAAGGCGCTGTAACAAAATCAAACCCCTTTGTTTTTTCAATGCACGGAAAGATGCCAGCAAAAACCAACGCCCGGGAAAAGCTTGACGGTGCCATCGCCGAGGAGCGGCAGGCGCAGCGCGATGCCAAGCAGATTTATGACAAGCTGACCGCCAAGATGTGGGCCTACCAGACCGGCAGCGGTCCCGCGCCCACCAACGAAGACTTCGAGCAGTGGAGCCACGCCGTGGAGCAGCGCGTCAAAATGAAGCAGCTGGGCATCCGCGTGGACGGCGAGCCCGACGCCTGAGCCGCACGGACGCCGGCGACGCTTGGCAGGCTTGTGTCTTTGCTCCCTGGTTCGGGCACAAGCTAATAAGCAGGGGTTTTAAAAGCGTCAACCTTTTGTCAAGGTTGTTAAGCCTTCGTCACCTCAGCGACGTTTCGTTGCTTTTGTTCGGCCGTGACTTCAAACGGGCGGGTCGGATTCTTACAAGGCGCACACGCGGCCCGGGTCAAGATTCTCCGCATCCCTCAACCCCCAGCCGGAGAAAACCGTGACACCACCTGCTTATCCGATCGCCGATGCGTCCCTGAAAAACGAGCCCATCGACATCACCCAGGAAGCCTCTTTGAACTACTGGGTCGCCACACTGGCCTGCAGCGAACTGGAATTGCGCGTGGCCGTGGCCGAGGTCGGCCCCGCGGCCAAGGACGTGAGCAATGAGCTGGGGAGGACTTTATGAGTGCCATGCCGCCCACGCTTCCCGTGCAGCCCGGCCCGCTCGCGGTCCGTGTCAAGGAACCCTCGGCCGGCCTGTTTTACTGGGTGGTCACGCAATTGTCGACCGACGAGCGCGGCGCCGATGTCCGTATCGAGGGCTCAGACCATCCCTATCCCACACATGAAGCCGCGCTGCACGCCGGCGCGGCCTGCCTGAAGGCGCTCAAGGCCAGCATCTTCCAGCCCCAGGGCCCGCATTAGCTCGCGGGCTTATGTGTTGTGGGTGGCTCGCTTGAAGGCCTGCACCCACATATCGCGGTACATCACCCAGTCGCCCATAAAGCTGTAAAGCGGCCGCTTGAACGACGCGGGCTTGTTCTTTTCAAAGCCGAAGTGGCCTATCCAGGCGAAGCCGTAGCCGCACAGCAGGCCGGCCAGCAGCCACCACGGGTTGCGCGTGGCGACTAATGCCGCCAGGCACAGCAGCGTGAGGCTGGACCCCACAAAATGCAGGCGGCGGCAAATGGGGTTGCGGTGCTCGCCCAGGTAGAACGGATAAAAGCTCGCGAAGGAATCGAAGCTGCGCGGGTCAACAGGTGGGGTGGCGGGTGTCGTGGGCTGGCCGCCTTGCACGGCGTCGCTGGGCGTGGCATTCATGGTGGTGTGTCTCCTGGCGTCGTGATAGCCCTGTGTCGCTCACCATTTTGCGGGCGTGGCCATAATAGTCAATCCTCGCTTTCTCCCGCATGCACCTCCCCATCACGCCGCCAGCGGCACCCTCCAGCCCGCCGGAGCTTCCCGTGAACTGGGTGGTCTGCCTGTGCGCCGACTGGTGCGGCCTGTGCCGCGACTACGCCGAAGTTTTTGCGCAGGTCGCGGCGCGTCATCCGGACAGCCGCTTTGCCTGGCTGGACATTGAGGACGAGGCCGAGCTCGTCGGCGACATCGAAGTGGAGACCTTTCCCACGCTGCTGGTCGCCGGTGCGGGCGGCACGCGTTTTCTGGGCCCGCTGATGCCGCAGGCGCACACCCTCTCGCGCCTGCTCGATTCACTGGCGCAGCCAGGCCAGCCCGTCACGCCGCATCTGCCCTCCACCCAGGCCTTGCTGCGGGGCCTGGCGGCGGCACCCCAGCACTGGATCAAGACCGCTTAGGCGACGGAAAACGGCGCCTTCAAAAAGCCCCTGAAGCGTGCACGCCCGCCGCGCGTGGGGCTGGCGGTCAGCCGGTAGCCCGGAAAGCGTTGCAGAAAGCGGCCAATGGCGATACGGCCTTCGAGCCGCGCCAGGCTGAGCCCGGCGCACTGGTGGATGCCGAAGCCAAAGGCCAGGTGGCGATTGTCCTGGCGCGCCAGGTCCAGCTCGTCGGGACGCGCAAACTGGGCCGGGTCGCGATTCGCCGCGCCTATGCACAGCGTCAGCAGGCTGCCGGCGGGTAGCTGAACGCCGCCAATGGCCGCATCGGCCAGCGCACGCCGGTTGCTGAACTGGTTGGACGACTCAAAACGCAAAAACTCATCGACGGCCGGCACCAGCAGCGCCTCAAGCCCTTGCGCATCGTGCGCCAGCGCCCGCATGCGGGGCAGTAGGGCGGCCAGAGCCGCCGGCCGCTCCTGCAGCGCCACCAGCGCATTGCCGATCAGGTTGGTGGTGGTTTCATGGCCGGCATTGAGGATGAACACGCAGTTCTGCAGCAGCTCGGTTTCGCTGAGTGTGTCCGTGGCCGTTTCGCCGCCTATCAGCCGCGTCAGCACGTCGTGCTCGGGGTCGCCCGGTCGGCGGCGCCTGTCGGCCACCAGGTCTTGCAGGTAGGCCGTGAACTCGCGCACGCTGCGGTTGCCCAGGGCCTCCTGCTCCGGCGTCAACTTCGGCTCCAGCGCGCCCAGTATCGCGAGTGACCAGCCGCGCAGCGGCGCGCGGTCGGCGTGCGGCACGCCCAGCAGGTTGCCGATGATCTCCACCGGGATGGCCGAGGCGAAGTCCTCGACCAGGTCGCCGCCGCCCCGGGATTCCATTGCGTCCAGCAGGCCGTCGACCAGCGTGAGCAGGCCGGGCTCCATGTCGGCGATCGCGCGCCGCGTCAGCGCGCCCATGATGAGCTTGCGCACGCGGGTGTGCAACGGCGGGTCGTTGAACACCAGGCTGGTGGTGTGGTGCTCAAACAGCGCCGAGGCCGCACCGTACTTGGGCTCGAACTCCACTTTTTTGTCGGAGCTGAAGGTCTGCGCGTCCCGGTAGACGGCCACCAGGTCGGCGTGGCGCGTCAGGAAGAAGGAGCCGTCGGGCATGCGGCGTATGGGCTCGTGTTCTCTCAGGGCGGCGTACACCGGATAAGGGTTGGCGTAAAAGTCCGCGGGCAGGGCGCGCAGGTCGAATCCGGCCGCGATCTCCATCGCGCGGGCAGCGGGCATGGCCGGGGTGACGGCAAAGGGCGAAGCGTTGCTCATGATGCGGTCCGGTGAATCCCTGTGAATCCTCGTGGAGCCTGCTTAAAGATTCCCGGCAAACAGTTTGCGCATCAATACCTTGCGCAGGCTCGTGGCGTCGTCCAGGCCCAGCCGCTGCAAATAGGCGGGTGGCGCTTCGGCGTCCGTCCACAGGCTTTTGGCCAGCATGGCCAGCAGCTCCGCCGGGTGCTGGCTGGCATGCTGCATTTGCCTGAGCGCGCCGACGATGCGCAATTCGTCGGCCGTCAGGTCGGTGCCGAAGGGGAAGTCGGGCAGCAGCGCCGAACCGCTCCAGGGCTGCAGCCGGTCGCGCAGCACCTCGGGCAGGTTCTGGCGATGCTGCCCGGGCACTTCGTAATCGGCGTCCAGCTTGCCGGCGGCCTTGGCTTGCGCGACAAGGCCATCCTGAAAGCGCGAGTCGGCAATCGCGATCAGCCGTTTGACGACTTCAGCGTCGGGCTGGGCGCGCAGGTCGGCCACGCCGTATTCGGTGATGACCACGTCGCGCAGGTGGCGCGGGATGGTTTCGTACGCGTAGTTCCACACCAGGGTGCTGCGCACGCCGTCCTTGTGCTCGTAGGTGGCGCGCAGCATCAGGATGGAGCGCGCGTCGGGCAGGGCGTGCGCCATGGCCACAAAGTTGTATTGCCCGCCCACGCCCGAGACGACCTGGCCCGACTCCAGTCCATCGGACACCGCCGCGCCCAGCAGCGTGACCATCATGGTGGTGTTCATGAAACGGCCCTGGGTGCGCTGCGCCTGTTTGAGGCGGCTTTGGCCCTGCAGCTGGTTGATGAAGGCTATGCGCGTCATGTCTATCCTGGCCAGCGCGTCGGGCGGCATGGCGCGCAGCCGTTCGTAAAAATCGGTGGGGCCCAGGAAGAAGCCGCCATGCAGGACCACGCCGCCCGACAGGCGCGTGCCCAGGCCGCCGGCGTCTTGCAAGGCAATGCGCACAGTGGGGTCGCCGAGCCGGTTGGCGATGCGCGTGCCGGCCACGTCGAGCGCGCCGTCTGGCGCCAGGCGAACCTGGCTGCTGAGCACGCCAAAGCGCTGCAGGAAGGCCAGGTCGTCCGCACCCAGTATGGAGCCGATTCGCCCTGCATCAACCAAGGCGGCCAGCAGGTCGGTACTGACCGCCAGGCCCGGCGCCCGGCCTTCGTTGACCAGGTTTTGCAAGGCTGCGTCGTCAAACACCTCGCGCCGCACAATGCCCGCCTCAATGAGCTTGAGCAGCCCGTTGACGAACATCTCCGAGCAGCCATACAGGCCTTGCTCAAAACCGCCCAGCTCGCGGCCCCGCAGGTCGCCCGGGCACAGGGCCGCCATGATGCGGCGGTAGCCGTCGTTGTGCCTGTCCCGCACGATCAGTGCCTGCGCGATGGCGTCGCCCAGCGCGCCTATGCCGATCTGCAGCGTGCCGCCGTCGACCACCAGGCTGGCGGCATGCAGGCCGATCGCGTAGTCCGCTGTTCCGACCTTGTTGTTGGGCGGCGCAAACAGGGTGTGCGTGGCCTGCACGTCCGTCACCACCACGTCAAAAAAGCCGGGCGGCACCACCGCGTGGTTGGGCATAAAAGGCATCTGGCGGTTGATAACGCCCACCTTCAGCAGCGGCTTGCCCTGGGCGGCCTGGCGTTCGGCGAGCTCAAAGGTCACGTCGGGGTTGCTGCCCAGGGACAGCGCGGGTTCACCGTCCCCTTCGCCCTTGTTGTCATGCGCGGCGACGGCCTGCGCGATCACGTTCACACCCAGCACCCCCATGTCGCGGGCGACAAAGGTGTAGTTGGTGGCGATGTAGGCCTGCTGCGCGCGCCCGTTGCCAAGGTAGTCGCCGGTCTTGAAGAAGAACTCGGAGACTTCGATATGCGGCGGCAGCACGCCCGCGCGCAGGTCTTTCACATAGTCGAGATCGGGGTAGTCCCTGAAAACGCGCTCGACCAGCGGCGCGAGAAAATTCTGCTCCAGCTCGCTTTTGCCTTCGGGTTTTTCCAGCGACAGCGCGGTAATGATCTTCAGGCGCCGGGGATTCGCGTCGCCACCCATGGCCTTGATGCGGCGGTAGAGCAGGTTCACAAAGGGATTGGGCTTGCCTATGCCCAGCGGCAGCCCGAGCACGATGTCGCCTTCCACCGTGGCCAGCACATGCTCCACCGCTTGCGCGAGTGTGGGGATGAGGAGGGAACTTGCCACCGCTGTGTCAGGCCGAAGGGGTCTGGAGGAAATCCCGGATCGCGAACAGCGTGGCCTCGGGCGTTTCGTTCATCTGGTGGTGGCCCACCGGCAGGCTGGCGACGCTGACCTTCTTGCCGCTGTCCCTGGCCTTGTTGACCAGGGCCTGCGCGGCCTTGGGCGTGGTCATCTGGTCCTGCGCGCCCAGCACAAACAGCACCGGGCAGCTGACCTGGGCCATGGCGGTCTCGCCGTTGGCATAGCTGTCGCAGGCCTTGAAGCCGCGGTGGAAGACATTGACCTTGGTGTTGCTGGCCAGCACGCGCCGGCCCAGCGCCATGTTGGCGCCGTAGACCCAGGTGCCCGGGCCCAGCGCCGAGGGCGGCGCCGCCAGCGTGCTGCGCGAAAACACATTGACCATGGCCAGCGCCCTCATCGGTTCGTTCAGCGAGGCATCGAGCAGGGCCTGCGAGACCTTCATCGGGAAGGCCGTGCCCACCAGCACCAGGTGACTCACGCGCTCTTTCAGCCGGGCGGCGGCCTCCAGCGCGATCAGCGAACCCCAGCTGTGGCCGACCAGGGCGGCGCGCTTCACGCTCGCGGCGTCCAGCAGCGCGGCGACAAAGCCGGCGGCTTCTTCCACCGAGGCCGGCGCTTCGCCTTCGCTTTTGCAGTGGCCCGGCAGGTCCACCGCCAGCACATTCCAGCCGTGGTGGGCCAGGTAGCGCGTCTGCAGAATCCACACGCTGTGGTCGTGCAGCACGCCGTGGATAAAGACGGCGGTCGGTTTGGCGGCCTCAAAAGGCTTGCCTCCGGTGTAGCAATAAGTTTTATGGCCGTTGACGTCGAGGTACATGCTCAGGCCTCCGCTTTCACGGCGGCCTTCTCAGCTGCTTTCAGCGCGCGTTTGAGGTCGTCGATCAGGTCGTCCGGGTCTTCCAGGCCAATGGACAGGCGTATCGTGCCTTGCGTGATGCCGCCGGCCGCCAGCGCCTCGTCGGTCATGCGGAAGTGGGTGGTGCTGGCCGGGTGGATGACCAGGCTGCGGCAGTCGCCGACATTGGCCAGGTGGCTGAAGACCTTGAGCGCCTCGATAAAGGCCTTGCCCTGCGCGCGGTTGCCCTTGATGTCGAAGCTGAACACCGAGCCCGCGCCGCGCGGCAGCAGCTTTTTCGCCAGCGCATGGCTGGGATGGGTGTCGAGCAGGGGATGGCCCACGCGCGAGACCAGCGGGTGGCTGGCCAGGAATTCGACCACTTTTTCGGTATTGCCCATGTGCCGCGCCATGCGCAGCGGCAGGGTTTCTATGCCCTGCAGGATCAGCCAGGCCGTGTGCGGGCTCATGCAGGCGCCGAAGTCGCGCAGGCCTTCGCGCCGCGCACGCAACAAAAAAGCGCCCACGGTGCTTTCCTCGCTGAACACCATGTTGTGAAAGCCGTCGTAGGCTTCGGTCAGTTCGGCGAATTTGCCGGACTTTTCCCAGTCGAAGCTGCCGCCGTCCACCACGATGCCGCCGATGACGGTGCCGTGGCCGCTCAGGAACTTGGTGGCCGAGTGGTAGACCAGGTCGGCGCCGTGGTCGAAAGGCTTGATCAGCCAGGGCGAGGTCAGGGTGGAATCCACCAGCAGCGGCACGCCTGCCTCGTGGGCCAGGGCCGACACCGCCGGGATGTCCAGCACGTCCAGCCCGGGGTTACCCACGGTTTCGCCGAAAAACAGCTTGGTGTTGGGCCGCACGGCCGCGCGCCAGCCGTCCAGGTCGCCGGGCTTCACGAAAGTCGTGTCGATTCCGAAGCGGCGCATCGTGTAGTGCAGCAGGTTCTGGCTGCCGCCGTAGAGCGCCGTCGAGGCCACGATGTGCGAGCCGGCGCCCATCAGCGTGGCGATGGACAGGTGCAGCGCGGCCTGGCCGCTGGCGGTGGCGATCGCGCCTATGCCGCCTTCCAGCGCCGACACGCGCTGCTCCAGCACCGCGTTGGTCGGGTTGCTGATGCGCGAATAGACGTGGCCCGCGCGCTCCAGGTTAAAGAGGCTGGCCGCGTGATCGCTGGATTCGAAGACGAAGGAGGTGGTCAGGTGAATCGGCACGGCGCGCGCGCCGGTGGTCGGGTCGGGCGCGGCGCCCGCATGCAGCGCGAGGGTGTCGAAGCCGGGATCGGAATAACCGGGCATGGTTTGTCTCCAGTCAGAAAAAGTGGCGGTGCGCGGGGAAATTGTTGCAACCGGCCGTTTGATTGTGGGCTATATTTAAACTGAATTCCTCTTCCCGCCGTGCTGCGGTGGGACAATGGGGGCATGTTGGCAGCACAACCGAGGAGATCGCCATGAAGGTTCTAGACATACTGCGTGTCAAAGGCAACACGCTTTACACCGTCCAGCCTGACGAACCCCTGGCCAAGGCGGCACAGGTCATGGCAGATAAGGACATAGGCTCGCTGGTGGTCATGGAGCACGGCGACCTGGTCGGCATGCTGACTTTCCGCGAGGTCATCGTCTACATCGTCAAGAACGGCGGCGAGATCGGCAGCACACTGGTGCGCACCGCCATGGACGACCACCCGCTCACCTGCACCTCCGAAACCGAACTCGACGAAGTCCGCCGCATGATGCTGGAGCGCCACGCGCGCTACATGCCCGTGATGAACCAGAAAGTCCTGATGGGCGTGATCAGCCTCTACGACGTCGCCAAAGCCGTGGTCGACAGCCAGAACTTCGAAAACAAGATGCTCAAGGCCTATATCCGCGACTGGCCGGCCGAGGACGCCGCCGACCACAATTAAAAGCCGGCGCCCGGCAGCGTGCCGGGCCCGCCAATTCCTGAAACAACAACGGCCCGGTGCGCAAGGCACGCAGGGCGCAAGCGAGGGCAGGGGTGAGCGACAAGCGTGATGCCGGCGGGCTGCTGTTTTATGCCTCGCTGTTTTTCTCCCGGCTGGCCGACCAGATCCTGCTGTTCCTCGTGCCCCTGGTGGTGTTCGAGACCACCGGCAGCGTTGCCTGGTCGGGCATCGCCTTCACCCTCGAGACCCTTCCGCGCTTTCTGGCCTTTCCGGTCTGCGGTGCGCTGTGCGACCGCGTCTCGCCGCTCAAGCTGCTGCGCATCAGCCAGCTGTATCGGGCGCTGGTGTGTATGGCCGGCGTCATCGCCTTCCAGTGGGTCGGCGGCGTCGGCTGGCTGATCGCGCTGTCGGCCGTCTGCGGCGTGCTGACCACCCAGGGCCTGATGGCCCGCGAGGTCATGCTGCCGCAAATCTTCCGCCAGCACCGCTTTGAAAAAGTGCTGGCCCATGCGCAGCTCGCCGACCAGCTCGGCATGGTGCTGGGCCCCTTGCTGGCCTCGCTGCTGCTGCGCTGGATGCCCTGGCCCATGGTCGTCGGTGCGACGGCGGTGTTTTTCCTCATCGCCGACGGCGCCGTGACCTGGTGGCAGCGTCAAGGCGCCGTCACCCTGGCCGCGCCCGAGCCGGCCCCCGGCCACTGGACCGCGCCCATACGCATCGCCCTGTCGCAGGTGCTGCACCTGCCGGGCTTGAAGCAGGTGATTGCGCTGGCGGCAGGCGTCAACCTGGTGATAGGCGTCACCTTGGCCACCTCGGCCGCCATGGTGACCGGCCTGCTGCAACGCTCGGCCGGCGACTATGCCGTCCTGCAAACGGCAGGCGCCATCGCCACCGTCGTCATCCTGCTGTTTATCGCCCGCACCGTGCTGACGCTGCGCACCCTGGGCCTGGTGTCCTACACCGTGATGCTGGCCGGTGGTCTGCTGACGGGACTGGCCGGCAACTTCTGGGTCTACACCGCCGGGTTTTTGCTGGTGATCGGCTTCGACAAGATGTTCAACGTCTACATCCGCAGCCTGCGGCAAAAGCTCATCCCGCCCAAGGACCTGGGCAAGACCACCGGCGTGATCGTGATGTTCAACAACCTGTCGCAGCCGCTGGCCGGCATGCTGGTGGGGGTGTTTGCCGGGGTGATGGAGGGTCGGGGGGTGATTTTGGGGCTGGTTTTGGTGATGGGGGTGATTGGGGTTTTGGTGGCTTGCGTCAGGCGTTAAACCCTAGACACTGGAACAACTCAATGCGTGTCTTTATCAACATCATTGCCTTCGCAGGGCTTGCGCTGTTTGGCTGCGCCTTCATTGCCTCCTATGCCAATCCCGGCCTGGTCGAGGCCCTGGCCCGCGATGCGATCCGTTCGGAAGTCGAGCGCAGGGTGAGCGAACGAATCGATGCGCTGGATGGCGGCAGGCTCGCGGAGATGGCAAAAGGCCTGTCCGGCAAGAATTCACTGGAGCTCGCCGAGCTCAAACGCAAGCTCGCTGAAGGCCTTCCGCAGAAGGTTGCCGCCATCGCGGCGCAAATGGGAAATATCGATTGCGAGTGCCGCAAGGCCATCGAGAAGTCCATGACCGGAATTCTGGAACGCAGGGTCGCCGATCTCGCGCGTGTCAATGAGAGGCTTGAACTCCTCATCCGTACCCAGTACATGGGCGTGGCGGAATCGCTGACCCGGGAGTTCCGCATCTTTACCGGTGCAAACGCGCTCGTTTTCTCCTTGCTCGCGTTTGCCGCGCTCCTTCGCAGGCGCGCCGGGTTGCAGCTTGTGCTGCCAACGGCTGTGCTGTTGGGGGCCGCGGGACTGGTTGGCTATCTGTACCTCTTCCATCAAAACTGGCTGCACACCATACTCTTCTCGGACTATGTCGGCTTTGGGTATTTCATCTATCTGGCGCTCGCCGTCGCGCTGCTCACGGACATTGTCTTCAACAGGGCGCGTGTCACGACCCGGCTGCTCAATGCCATGTTCAGCGCTGTCGGGTCCACATTGCAGGCGGTGCCGTGCTGAGCAAGCGTCCGACTGCAAAGCTTCCCCGGCGCCCGGCATCGTCGTTCGGCATGACCCGGCCCAAGCTGATCAGGACACTGGCCTTTGTGGTCGCCATGTTCGCGCTGATAAGCGTCGCTGGCCATTTCTGGATTTTGCAGTCAGAGCCCTACGAACTGGGGCGTGCAGCACTTGCTTCCGGATTGAATGTCGATCCTGAACGGATCGAATTGAAGCGGCTTGCATCATTCCGGTTTGCTGACGGTGCCTTCTCTGGTGAAGCGTTATTTGTACTCTGCGCTCCGCAGGAACGATGCTTCACGGTGGTCGCGAAGAAACGCGATGCCCGCTGGTCCGTGGCGGATCTGGTGGAGCGGTAACGCTGCGTGGCAGCTCAACCGGGGCATCGAATGATTGAGTATTTCCGCACACTGCTGCAGGCGCCGTCGCTGGTTCTTTTTGTGCTGGCGTATGCGGTATTGCTGTTCGTGCTTTGGTTCATGAACAGGCGAGAGTTCAAGCGGTGCCCTGAAAAAGGTGCGCGCTACCGCGCCTTGCCGCTCATCTACAAGCTTGCGTGCTGGTTGGTTGTCCTGCCGATGTGTTCCGGGATTCTTGTGGACGCCGCGTGGGCCATACCCGCGATCGCGGCCTATATGTTGGTGGAAATTGCCTGCGTCCGCTGGTACAGAAAGGCCGGGCTGCTTCCCTGATGCTCTCCACATGGCCTCATAAAGCTCACCCCGAACTCGCATGAATCATCTCCCGAACCCGCGGGTAGATCTGCTGGTTCCACTTGCGTCCGCTGAACACGCCGTAGTGCCCCACGCCCGTCTGCACATGGTGCGTCTTCATGTAAGGCCGTATGCCGGTGCAAAGGTCTTGCGCGGCCACCGTCTGCCCGACTGAGCAGATGTCGTCGCGCTCACCTTCCACCGTCATCAGCGCCGTGCGCCGGATGGCGGCGGGTTTGACGAGGCGGCCTCGGTAGCTGAGCTTGCCCAGCGGCAGGTCGTAGGTCTGGAACACTTTCTCGACGGTCTCCAGGTAGAACTCGGCGGGCAGGTCGTTGACGGCCAGGTACTCGTCGTAGAACACGCGGATGACGTTGGCCTTTTCCACGTCGCCGTCCAGCAGGTGCTGGTACATGTCCTGGAAGGATTTTTTGTGCCGGTCCAGGTTCATGCTCAGGAAGGCGCTGAGCTGCACAAAGCCCGGGTAGACGCGCCGCATATAGCCCGCATGCGGCAGCGGCACGTGGCTGATCAAATTTTTCTCGAACCACTCAATCGGCTTGCTGGTGGCCAGCGTGTTGACGCCGGTCGGGTTCACGCGGCAGTCCACCGGCCCGGCCATCAGGGTCAGGCTGCGCGGCTGGGCAGGGTCATCGTCTTCGGCCATGACGGCCGCGGCCGCCAGCGCTGCCACGCAGGGCTGGCACACCGCCACCACGTGGGTGCCGGGGCCTATGGCCCGGGTGAAGCGGATCATGTGGTCTATGTAGTCGTCCAGCGCGAAGGGGCCGTGGCGCAGGGCGACGTCGCGCGCGTTGTGCCAGTCGGTGATGTACACGTCGTGGTCTTGCAGCAGCGTGCGCACGGTCTCGCGCAGCAGCGTCGCGAAGTGGCCCGACAGCGGGGCCACCAGCAGCACCGGCGGCTGGTAAGGCAGATCGGCCGGCAGCTCTTTTTGAAAGCGCAGCAGGGTGCCGAAAGGCATGCTGAGCACGGCCTCCTCGGTCACGGCAAGTTCGCGCTCGCCCACCTTCACCGAGCTGATTCCGTAAGCCGGCCGTGAGTGCGTCAGGCGCAGGCGCGAAAACACTTCCATGGACGCCGACAGCTTGCGCAGCAGGCTCCCTTCGGTTTTGCCCAGCCAGAGGGCCGCGCTGCCGCCCTGCGCCAGCAGGCGAAGCGGGGACAGCAGGTCGGACTGGAGCTGGTAGGCCTGGTAAAGCATGGGTTTCCTGCCTTGGTTCGGGCTTGTGGCCCAGGTAGCCGGCATGCAGGCAAGTTACGGGCCAGTCGCCGCCGCCGGCCCGCGCGCTGGCACAGGCCTTGCGGAGTGTTGCCGGCCCCGGGCAGTGGGGACCAACTTTGCGGTTCAAGGAGCAATCTCATGGCCAAGGCAGTCCTGACGATCAGCAGCAAAAACTACGGCGCCTGGGCACTGCGCGGCTGGCTGCTGGCGAAGTTTGCCGGGCTGGATTTCACCGAAAAAGTGATCCCGCCCGACGACCCTGCCATGAAGGCGGAGATGCTGCTGCTCTCGTCCAGCATGCTGGTGCCCTCGCTGCAGCACAACGGCGTCAAGGTCTGGGACACACTGGCGATCGCTGAATACCTCAATGAAATCAAACCCAAGGCGCAGCTGCTGCCGGCGGACGTCAAGCTGCGGGCGCACTGCCGCGCGGTGTGCGGCGAAATGCATTCGGGCTTTGCCTCGCTGCGCGCCGCGCTGCCCATGAACATCAAGGCCCACTTTCCCGGCTTCAAGGTCTGGTCCCGCGCGCAGGCCGACATAGACCGGGTGCTGGAGATATGGAAGGAATGCCTGGGCTCCTACGGCGGCCCCTATCTGTTCGGCAAGCAGCTGTCGGTGGCCGATGCCATGTATGCGCCTGTGGTCACGCGGTTCCTGACCTACGACGTGGCGCTGGACAAGGCCTGCACGGCGTATTGCAAGCGGATCATGGAGTTGCCGGCGATGAGGGAGTGGGTGCTTGCGGCCAAGAAGGAGCCCGATGACATTGATGAACTTGATGCGGAGTTCTGAAGCTGCTGGCCGGGGTTGCCCGGCGGCAACTCACTTTTCTTTGCTTCGCCAAAGAAAAGTAAGCAAAAGAAAGGC